>NZ_JBIVTK010000007.1:0-328554 GCF_044756725.1 Paenarthrobacter sp. NPDC091669 | reverse complement strand
GCTGCGACACCCTCTACGCCATGCTCCGCGACGGCACCCTCTACCAACCCCCAACACCCGCAACCGCTTGACGAAAAACATAGGGGCACTCTCACCTGCCCTAGAGTCGAGGGAAGTACATGCAACCCGGAGGCGGAACGATGAGGCTCGAGGCCTGGCACGTAGTGGTTTTACTCATACTGCTGGTAGCGGCCGCCGTGGTGATCGTGGCGGTGACCCTGCTCGTCCGCTGGGTCACCCGAGCGGCAGATCACCGCGATCGGGGCAATCGACCCGAGCGGGACTGAGAGAGCGCTGGGCTCAAACCCGAGGGACCTGAGCGAGCGCTGGGCTCAAACCCGAGGGACCTGAGCGAGCGTCGGGCTCAAACCCGAGGGACCTGAGCGAGCGCTGGGCTCAAACCCGAGGGACCTGAGCGAGCGCTGGGCTCAAACCCGAGGGACCTGAGCGAGCGCTGGGCTCAAACCCGAGGGATGTGAGAGAAGGATCGGCGTTCAAGGCGCCCGCAACGCAAAACGCCCGCCCACGAAAGTGAGCGGGCGTTTCTGGTGTGAAGACTAGACGGTGCGGACAACGTCGTCATAAGCGAACTTCGGCTTGGCTTCGCCCCAGGCGTCCGGGCCGGGCTGGCCGATGTTGACGACGAGGAAGCTCTTCTGGTCGCCGGCCGGGAAGAATTCGGCGTCGATGGCGGAGAAGTCGGCACCGGTCATGGGACCGGCGGCGAAACCGAGGGAGCGCACAGCCAGGATGAAGTAGCCGGCCTGCAAATGAGCGTTGTTGTTGCCCGTAGCAGCGGCGAAAGCGGGATCGGCGTCGTACATTGCCTTGGGTGCGCCGTAGGCGGGCAGGAACTTGTCCCACTGGCCCTGCCAGTCGGTGTCGTAAGAGAGGATGGCGACCAGCGGGGCGGAGGCGGTCTTGGCCTTGTTGCCGTTGGAAAGGGTGTCCACCAGCTTGGCGCGGGCCTCGTCCGAGCGGACATAAGTCACGCGAAGTGGCTGGGAGTTGAAGGCGGTGGGGCCGAACTTGGTGAGCTCGTAGATGGCACGGGCCTGCTCGTCGGTGACCTCACCGGCGAAGCTGTTGGCGGTACGGGCTTCGGCAAAAATGGCGTCGACTGCTGCGGCGTCAATGACTGCTTCTTCGTGGGCGATCGTCATTTGGTGAACCTTTCGCTGGGCCTGACCCTGAGCCGGCCGGGCACTTCTGCTTTCCATGGTTGCAACTTCAAGTTCCGTTGTCCTCTTCCCATGACGGTCCGTGACGTTGGGCACACAGCGTGACTCCGCGTGTCGTTTCCTTGCGTTGTGAGGCCCGCTTTGCGCCTCATTCGGCGCGCGAGGCGCGTAGAGCGGGCCCCGCAATGGCGGTAATGTTGCACCGAATCCCAACACTCTTCTGAGGAAGGCCCGCCATGAGCATGCTCGGCATCAAATGGAAGCTCCACGGCAACGGCAAGTCCATCCGTCCCGGCCACGTGGTGGCGCCCGACGAGCGACTGGCCTGGCCCCTGACCATCGGCATCGGCATGCAGCACGTGGTGGCCATGTTCGGTGCAACGTTCCTGGTGCCCATCATCACCGGCATGCCGCCTGCCACCACCCTGCTCTTCTCGGGCATCGGCACCCTGTTGTTCCTGGTGATCACCAAGGGCCGTGTGCCCAGCTACCTGGGCTCGAGCTTCGCGTTCATCGCCCCGATCATGGCGTCCCAGCAGCAGTACGGAGTCAGTGGCGCCTTGGGCGGCGTGGTGCTGGCCGGCGTCGTACTGGCGCTTATTGGTGCGGTGGTCCAGAAGTTTGGCGCCGAATGGATCAACCGGCTGATGCCGCCGATCGTCACCGGTGCCATTGTGGCGCTGATCGGCCTCAACCTGGCGCCGGCTGCAAAGGCGAACTTCGACCTCGCGCCGGTTACCGCCCTCATCACGCTTGTCACGATCATCCTGGTTTCCGTTCTATTCCGCGGAATTCTGGGGCGGCTGAGCATCCTGGTGGGCGTCGTGGTGGGGTATCTCGTGGCGATGATGCGCGGCGAGGTCAACTACGAAAAGATGGACGCCGCTGCGTGGATTGGCCTTCCTCTGTTCCAGACGCCCGAGTTCCACATCGGTGTGGTGGGTCTGTTCGTGCCGGTGGTGCTGGTGCTCGTGGCTGAGAACGTGGGGCACGTGAAGTCGGTGGCCGCGATGACCGGCCAGAACCTCGACGGCGTCTCCGGCCGCGCGCTGATGGCCGACGGCGCCGCGACGGTACTTGCCGGGTTCGGCGGCGGTTCCGGTACCACGACGTATGCGGAGAACATCGGCGTCATGGCCGCCACGAAGGTCTATTCGACGGCGGCGTACTGGGTGGCCGGTGTCTTCGCCATCCTGCTGAGCTTCTCCCCGAAATTCGGCGAACTGATCGCGACCGTGCCGGCTGGTGTGCTGGGCGGTGCTGCGACCATGCTGTACGGCATGATCGGCGTGCTCGGCGTGAAGATCTGGGTGCAAAACAAGGTCAACTTCTCCAACCCGATCAACCTGACGACCGCAGCTGTGGCTTTGATTATTGGCATCGCCGACTACACATGGACGATTGGCGAACTGAAGTTCACGGGCATTGCCCTGGGCTCGGCTGCTGCACTGGTGATCTACCACGGCATGAAGGGTCTGGCTCGTTGGCGCGGGACTGTGGCCGAGCCGGAGACCGAGACGGCGGGGCTGCCGCCTGCGGTGAAGTCTGCGATGAATGCGGCGGCTAAGCGGACGGGGAAGAAGGGGAAGTAGGGGTTAGCTATAAATCGCGCATGAGTTGCCGCTTCGAACGGACCGGCCGGGATTCGTGCGAGGCTGAGGCATGCGACATGGGAGCAAGACACAAGGCGCTGACAGTCATCGCTTTCGCAGTCCCACTTTCCGCCAGACAATCGCTCCTCTGCTGCTGAACGGTCTGGTCGGCCTCATAGTGGTGGCCGGGCTTTGGATCACCGTGCCTCCGCCGGAATCACCAGGACGGCTGTTCCAGCTGGCGCTCGGAGCGCTGGTTGTTATGGGCCTCTGCCTTCGGTCCCGGTTTCCGTGGCTAGCTGCCGCGTGGACCGGCGTTGTGACGGCCGCGGGCTGGAGCTTGGGACTGACGGAGGACCCCTTCCTGGCGACAGGGCTCTGTCTCTACGTCGCCGCTGAGCGATTCGGTACCCGGCTGTTTCCTGCATGGTTGATCGCGATGGAAGCCCTTTTGTTCGCGTCGTTGCTTCTGGTGTCCGCCGAGGGCGCTGAGGCGCGCGTTCGGGGAATTATCCTGGGCGCCGTCATCATCGGGGCAGCATGGGTCCTGGGAATCCGCACCCAGCGCATGCGGTACGAAACCGAGCGCAATGCCCGGGCGCAGGAACGGCTTCGCCTGGCCCGGGACGTTCACGATGTCCTCTCACATACGTTGGGAGGGATCGGAGTGCGGGCAGGCGTCGTCGCCCATGTAAAGTCGTCCACCGCCGACGATCTACGATCTGCGCTGCAGGGCATCGAGTCCGATGCCCGTGATGCGTTGGGCCAACTCCAAGTCTTGATGCGCCAGGAACGCAGTGAAGTGGATGATGACGCTCCTCCGGGAACTCTTCCGGAACTGGTGCAGGAGCTGTCGCAGCCGGCCATACGAGCCGGGATATCTGTTGTGATCGACGCCGATGAAAGCCCCAACCACCTTCCGGCCGCGCAGCGAACCACCGCGTATCGAATCATTCAGGAGGCCCTGACAAACGTGATCCGTCATTCCGGAGCAAAAACCTGCCGGATCACCATCAGGACCGAAGGCGACGACCTGCGAATCAGCGTCCTCGACGACGGTCCGGGGGCAGCATTGGCTTCCAAGAACGGTCACGGACTCACAGGAATGCGTGAACGGGCCCAACTAATGGGCGGAACCTTTGAAGCAGGACGGGATGCCAGTGGATACCGCGTGGCTGTTTCATTACCGGGAACTGCAGCGAGGGTGGAAACCCGATGAATGAGATCAGCGTCCTCATCGCAGACGACGATGCTCACATCAGGACGTCACTGCGTCTTTTGATCGAGGATGAGCCGGGCATGAGAGTGGCTGCCGTGGTTGTGGACGGAGCAGAGGCCGTGGAAGCCACCATGAAGCATCAACCGGACGTGGCCCTGATGGATGTTCGAATGCCCCGGATGACCGGCCTTGAAGCTGCGGGGATTCTGGCATCACGAAAGTCCCGCACCCGGCTGGTCATGCTGACCACGTTCGATATGGACGACTACGTCTACCAGGCACTCCGCCAGGGCGCCTCCGGCTTTCTCCTTAAGAACGCGCCGCTGCCTGACATCCTCAAGGCAATCCGTACCGCATATGAAGGTAACGCCCTCCTGGCTCCGGAAATCACCCGTCGACTCATTGACCGCTTCACCCTGCATCCGGCCGCACACGACCGCATCAGCGAGCTGACAGTCCGCGAACGCGAAACCTTGACCCTCATCGGACAAGGTGCCTCCAATAACGAGATAGCAGCCGCCCTGTTTCTCACGCGAACCACTGTGCGGACTTACGTGAGCCGAATCCTGACCAAACTGGGCGCACGGGACAGAGCCCAACTCGTTGTCATCGCCTACGAAGCCGGCCTGGTGGGCCCTTCGACCGTCTAAGTGGGTGCCACGACTGTCGACACCTGCAGACAGACAAGAGGTGCCGGGCCGGATTGACTTGAGTCATGCCACCATCTTCCAGCGCGATCTTCGACGTGCGGACGGGATCGCGAACCACCATGATCCGCGCTGTCAGGGCCGAAACCACCAAACTTCTGACACTGCGTCTTTGCCTTAACACCATGGCAGGAACGGTGCTGCTCACAGCACTTCTCTCCTGGATACTGACCAGTCTGATCGACGCTGCCCACCAAGCAGGGAGACCGGAGGAGGCAGCTGGCCTTGAGGGCGGCACAGCCTTTTTGATCATCCTCCACTATGGACAAATAGGGGTCATCCTTCTTGCGGCATGGTCGATGCACCAGGAATCGGACAATGGCTCTCTTCGGAGCACCTTGATCAGCCTCCCGCAGCGCAGTTTTGTGTTGGCGGCCAAAGCGATCGTGATTGTCGTTGCCGTTTTCATCACGGCTGTTCTGAGCGTGTTTGGGTCGGCAGGGATTCGTTGCGTGGTCATCGACTGCACCGCCGGAAGCAGCCAGATAGCAGCGACTCCACAAGCGGCATCAGGCATCCTCTGGGGCGTGGTCCTTTACTGGATACTCATCGCCCTGTTCACCTACGCCTTGTCGGTGGTCCTGCGCAGTGGGCTGGCGGCCATGGGCACGGTCTTGGCGATGGCCCTCATTGTCTCCACCTACCTGGTGAACATCACACCCCTTGCCAAGTTTCTGCCGGATCAGGCGGGAGCCCAGCTCTACCAGCTTCCGCCTCCTACGCCGGGCGACTTAGGGCCTGCGACGGGTGGGGTGGTCCTCGCGGTTTGGGTGGCCGCAGCGCTGATCACCGCGCATCTTCTGTTTCGCCGCCAGCCGGTCCGCCGCTAAGTGACATCGACTACCCAAGGAGACCAGACAATGATCGAGATCAAGAATTTGAGCAAGAAATACGGGCAGTCGGACGGAATCATCGACGTCTCGCTGACGGCCGAGCCCGGGAAAGTCACCGCCTTCCTCGGTCCGAACGGCGCCGGCAAGTCCACAACTTTTCGGCTGCTTCTAGGGCTCGATCGGGCGGACAGCGGGTCCGCTCTCATTGAAGGAAAGCCTTACCAGGACCTCACCGCTCCCATGTGGACTGTGGGAGCCCAATTCGATGGCTCAGGAGCCCACAAGGGCCGCACGGCAAAGGCTCATCTCACCTGGCTGGCGCAATCCAACGGCATTCCGCGATCCAGGATCGGTGAAGTTCTGGAAGTCGTTGGGCTTTCAGACGCCGCTCGGAAGCGCGTGGGAGCGTACTCACTGGGTATGGGTCAGCGACTAGGGATCGCTGCGGCCCTCCTCGGCGATCCACGCATTGTTGTTCTCGATGAGCCGACCAACGGCTTGGATCCCGAAGGCATTCGCTGGATCCGGGGACTCCTGGGGACCCTCGCATCCAACGGCAAGACTGTTCTTATTTCCAGTCATCTCATTAATGAGGTCCAGCACGTCGCTGACCACATCGTGGTCATTTCCGGTGGCCGCATTGTTCAGTCCGGAAACGTCGATGATCTGGTATCCGGTCACCATGACCTGGAAGCCGCCTACTTCGATTGGACCGGCAGTGCGGCTAAAGGAAACGCCGTATGACTCCGCTGGTGGACACTACCCGGAAGTCCAGCCTAGTCCGCGCCGAACTCACCAAACTCATCACGTTGAGGTCCGTATGGATCACTGCAGCCCTGACGTGGCTCATCGTTGTTCTCATCGGGTGGTCCCAGGCGGCTCCAGTGGGAGACGCACTCCGAACCAACGACCCCGGGCTTGCACCAGGAGCGAGCCCGGAGACGGTGGGTTTTGACTGGGTTGCGCTGGGACTGATCGGAATCATTGTTATCGGCGTCATAGCCGCATCGAGTGAATACGTGTCGGGCCAACTGCGGAGCAGCCTGGTGGCCGCACCGAACCGCGAGCGCCTGTATTTGGCGAAATGTGCTGCGTTGACAGTGTTCGTCACACTGCTGGGGCTCGTGACCATTCCGCTGTTGAGCTTGCTATCCCAGTCTGGTCTCGGCGAACTTTCCGTCATCAACGGGACCGTTCCGGCAGGCCTCCTTCTCCGCTGGGTTGGTGCGATAGCTTTCTGGGATGCCATAGCCCTCATTGGGTTCGCACTGGGCATCCTGCTCAAACAGACGCTGATACCGCTGTTTACGCTCATTGTGGTGTCGCAATTGTCGTTGATGTTGCTGCTGCTGACTCCAGCTTTTGCCTATCTACCCACTGTGGCCGGGGTCCTGCTGTTCGACCCAGGCCTGGTTACAGGGTCCTATCCGGATGCAGATCTGGGTTCTCTCACCGCCGCGATAGTAACTTTCACCTGGACAGCCGGCCTCGTGGCCTTTGCAGGGTTCAGGTTCAGCACGCGTGACGTCCGGGGCTAGCTGAACCACGACGGCGGTCCTCACCGAAGGCTCGGGCGGGGACCGCCGTCGTGCTACTCGATAGAACGTGCGGCGACGCCGCGATCTTTCCAGTCCCTGACCCGCTCCAACCACTCCCCAAGGAGGGCAGCCGTTAGCTCCGGCTGGTCCAGATGCGCGTTATGCCCGGCCCGATCCAAGACGGCGGTGGTGGACTGTGCGTAGCTGCGCGCCAGCGCAGTCTGATCCTCAAACCCCACCACATGGTCCTGGCGCCCGGCGAGAATCAGCGTGGGTCCCTGAAAGTTGGCGAAGCGATTTTCCGGCTCGGTACGGAGTGCGTAGCTGCTGGAAATCCGCTGGACTGCTGCCTGATCAAAGACTCGAAACCCCGGCAGAGCCGCGTCTCGGAAACGAAGCCAATTCTCGGGGGATTGGACCACGGCCATGGCCTCATAGTCGGCCGCATCCGCGGGTTCCAAGGCCGCTAATAGGGTCGGGTCTGTTTGGAGCACTGTCTTGGCAGGCAGGGTTCGGGACCCGTGATCCGCAACGACCACTGGGCAAAGGAGCGCCAGGCCAAGAACCTGCTCCCCGAATTCGGCGACCATGTGACGGGCGATCATGCCGCCGAAGGAGTTTCCGAGGACTGCGAACTTTTCGGCACCGAAGGCCTGCCGGGCAAAGGAGACCACTGTTTCGGCTACGGCATCCGCGCTATCGATCTCAGGTCCTGCCGCGGATTGACCCATGCCCGGCAAGTCCACGTAGACCCGCCGCCACTGACCGTGAGCTTCGAACAAGGGGTCGAGCCCTAGCAGTAGGCGATGATCGACACAGAATCCGTGGATGATCAGGATTGGGGTCCCCGCCCCGCAGTCAACAGAATGCACCCTCGAACGCTAACACCGGCGGCATGTGATCGCGGGTCGAACGTGACGAGTCGAGGACTCTGGGCAGTAACAACGGCAGGTGAGTGAGAGGCCCACCGAGGGGCGGGTTCTCGGCAGAATGAGCCCTCCATACCCCCGAAAACTAACCCCTCACCAACTTGAGAGCTAACCCCTCATCAACATGAGAGCCAACCCCTCACCGGCGGAGAGGAACGTACTCACCGAGGGGTGAGCTTTCGGTAATAAGAACCCTCCATAACCCCGAGAGCTCACCCCTCGGCAGCATGAGAGCTCACCCCTCGGCGGAACCGACGCACGAAGACACAGAACCGACTCCAGAGAGCGCTCTCTTGACGTACGTGACTTGCAGCACATACATTGGTCCCACATCCCAGAGAGCGCTCTCTCGCCATAGGCGTACGGTCGCTCGAACACACAAAGGAGTGATCGTGGAGTTTTCGCGACTAAGGAAATTCACTGCCCTGGCGGGCGTAGCCTCTCTTGCCCTCGTGGCGGCCGGCTGCAGCGGCGGAGGCGACAAAGCGGCGAGCGCAGACAACCCCGTCACGCTGACCGTGACCACCTTCGGCACTTTCGGATACGACGACCTGTATGCCGAATATGAGAAGCAGAACCCCGGCGTCACCATCGAGGCCACCAACATTGACCGTGGTTCCAATGCCAGGACTGACGCGTTCACCAAACTGGCCGCCGGTTCCGGACTCAGCGACGTGACGGCTATCGAGGAAGGCTGGCTCGGCTCCATCATGGAGGTCTCGGACCAGTTCGTGGACCTCAAGGAGCACGGCGCCGAGGACATCAAGGGCAACTGGGTGGACTGGAAGTTCAAGCAGGGTACCGATCCCAATGGCCGCGTGATCGGTTACGGCACGGACATCGGACCGCAGGCCCTGTGCTTTAACGGCAAGCTCTTCGAGGCAGCCGGCCTGCCGAGCGATCGTGAGAAAGTCGCGGAATTGTTCGGCGGTAAAGACGCAAGCTGGGACACGTACTTCAAGCTCGGGCGCCAGTACAAAGAGGCTACGGGCAAGGCCTGGTATGACCAGTCCGGCTTCGTATGGAACTCCATGGTCAACCAAATGGACGAGGGTTACTACACCAAGGACGGCAAGCTGAACGTCGAGGGCAATAAGGAAATGCGGGCAAAATTCGACATGCTCGCTGCCGGCACTGCCGATGGCCTGTCCTCCAACCAGACCCAGTTCGACTGGGGTAACGGCAAGGCATTCGTGGACGGCTCCTTCGCCACGCACGTTTGCCCGGCGTGGATGCTCGGCACCATCAAGGGCCAGCTCGAGTCAGCAGGCGGCGGAGCAGCAAGTGGCTGGGACGTAGCCGACGTCTTCCCCGGCGGTGCTTCCAATTGGGGCGGCGCATTCCTCTCGGTTCCCAAGAGCTCCAAGCACCCCGCTGAAGCAGCAAAGCTGGCAGCATGGCTGACTGCACCTGAGCAGCAGATCAAGCAGTCCGCTGCTGCCAACAACTTCCCGAGCACCCTCGAAGCACAGGCAAAGATCGTGGAAGCAGCAAAGCCGAACGAACTGTTCAACAACGCTCCCTACGGCGCCATCTTTGAATCCCGCGCCGAGGGTGTCATCGCCCAGTTCAAGGGTCCGGATGACTCTGTGATTCAGGAGAACGTCTTCGGGCCGGCCCTCAAGATGCTCGACTCGGGCAAGGGCACCGCCGATGAAGCCTGGAATGAAGCCGTCAAGCTCCTCAACGACCTCGTGGTCAACAACTAGCAGCACCCGGCCGTGGGGCCTCCGGGAAACCGGAGGCCCCCTCACAGAGTCTGAGACCCGACCATGACCACCACATTGAACCGCCCAGCGGCCGGTAGAACGGCTGCCACCAAACCGAAACCGACGTTCCGCCAACGCCTCAACGTCTTCGACATGAAGGCGTCCCCGTACTTCTACATCGCCCCGTTCTTCATCCTGTTCGCCTTGGTGGGCCTCTTTCCCCTGGGCTACACCTTCTTCGTCTCCCTCTTCGACTGGCACCTGCTCAAAGGCCAGGGAGAGTTTGTTGGATTCCAGAACTTCGCTGAGGTTCTTCAGGACAGGTTCTTCTGGAATTCCCTGTTCAACACCGTCAGCATCTTCCTGATTTCCACCATCCCGCAGCTGATCATGGCCACCATCATCGCCGCGGTGCTGGACCAGAACCTCCGCGCCAAGACCTTCTGGCGCATGAGCATCCTGCTCCCCTACGTCGTGACTCCCGTGGCTGTCGCCATGATCTTCACCAACATGTTCGGGGAGCAGTACGGGCTCATCAACAACATCCTGTCCAGCTTCGGCATCGATCCCATCATGTGGAAGAACGACACCCTTCCCAGCCACATCGCCATCGCCACCATGGTGAACTGGCGCTGGACCGGCTACAACGCGCTCATCCTCCTGGCCGCCATGCAGTCGGTGCCGCGCGATATCTACGAGTCCGCAGCAATCGACGGCGCCGGCTCCGTCCGCCGCTTCTTCAGCATCACGCTGCCGAGCATCCGGCCCACCATGGTGTTCGTTATTGTCACGGCCACCATCGGCGGGCTGCAGATCTTCACCGAGCCAAGGCTCTTCGATCCCGTGGCAGCCGGCGGAACGGCACGCCAGTTCCAGACCACCGTGTTGTACCTGTGGGAGATGGCGTTCCAGCGCCAGAACTTCGGCAAGGCCTCTACAATCGCCTGGCTCCTGTTCCTGATCATCCTGCTTTTCGGCATCGTGAACTGGCTGATCTCACGCCGTATCGCCACTAACGGCGACGATCGCGGTGCAGCCAGCCGCCGCCGTCGTCAGCGTTCTTCCGCTGCGAAAACAAAAGCGGACGACGCCGGCCTCGCCGCCCAGGCGGTAACCGCACCGGCAGCGGCACCAGACTCGACCCCGAGGAGCGGGAAATGACCCTCACGCAAAACCGGCCACAAGCACCGGCCCCTCAGCGAACGTCCCGAGCCCTGGCCACCCGGAAAGCACTCTTTGGCAACGGCCGGCGGCCCGGCTTCCTCACCTATGGGTTGCTGCTGGCGTTCTTCCTGGCCTCGGCCTACCCGCTGTGGTGGTCCGTGATCATCGGCAGCCGCTCCAACGAAGCCCTCGGGGAGACCTGGCCGCCGCTGTTCCCTGGTGGCAACTTCTGGACCAACGTTGGGGAGGTCTTCGACACCGTCCCATTCTGGCTCGCGCTCGGCAACAGCGTCCTGATCTCGGGCATCATCACCGTCTCGGTGGTGGGCTTCTCAACCCTTGCCGGATACGCGTTCGCCAAGCTGCGCTTCCGCGGCCGGAACTGGCTGATGGTTGCGGTGATCGCCACCATGGCCATCCCTACGCAGCTCGGCATCATCCCGCTGTTCATGCTGATGCGCACGCTGGGCTGGACAGGTGAGATCGGCGCCGTCGTGATCCCTACCCTGGTCACAGCGTTCGGTGTCTTCTTCATGCGGCAGTACTTGGTGGACGTGATCCCGGACGAGCTCATCGAGTCGGCACGTATGGATGGTGCGTCCATGATCTCCACCTTTTGGCATGTTGCACTGCCGGCCGCGCGTCCGGCCATGGCAATCCTGGGCCTCTTCACGTTCATGACGGCATGGACTGATTTCCTCTGGCCCCTGCTGGTGCTCGACGCCGGCAACCCCACCTTGCAGACGGCGCTCAGCCAACTGCAGTCGGCCCGGTACGTGGACTATTCGATCGTCCTGGCCGGCGCCGTCATGGCAACACTTCCGCTGCTGGCACTCTTCGTCCTGGCGGGCCGTCAACTTATTTCCGGAATCATGCAAGGAGCAGTGAAGGGCTAATGCCATTCGAAGCAACAAACCACCCAGCGGTCACCCCCTTTAACAGGGAGTGGCCCAAGGGCTTCCTCTGGGGCTCGGCCACCGCCGCAGCTCAAGTGGAAGGCGCCAGCCACGAGGGCGGCAAGGAAGATTCCGTGTGGGATGCTTTCGCCCGTATTCCGGGTGCCATTGCCAACGGCGAGACGCTGAAGGACGCGGTGCAGCACTACCACCGCATGCCCCAAGACGTCAGGATCATGAAGGAGCTGGGCCTGGATTCCTACCGGTTCTCCACCAGCTGGTCCCGTGTCCGGCCTGGCGGCCGTACCGCGAACGCCGTCGGCCTGGACTTTTACTCCCGCTTGGTGGATGAGCTGCTCGACGCCGGCATCCTCCCTTGGTTGACCCTTTACCACTGGGACCTCCCGCAGGCGCTGGAGGAGAAGGGCGGCTGGGCCAACCGCGACACCGCCTACCGCTTCGTCGACTATGCGAACGATGTCTATTCAGCACTGGGTGACCGTGTTCAGCACTGGACTACGTTCAACGAACCGTTCTGCTCCTCACTCCTGGGCTATGCGGCCGGCGTGCACGCTCCCGGCCGTCAAGAGCCGGAAGCAGCCGTCGCAGCGATCCACCACCAGCACCTCGCCCACGGCCTGGCGGTCAACGAGCTGCGGAGCCGCGGCGCCCAGCAGCTGGGGATCACGCTCAACCTCAGCAACTCCATCCCACGGGATCCTTCCGATCCCGTAGACCTCGATGCCGCGCGCCGGTTCGATTCGCTGCAGAACAGGATCTTCCTCGATCCGATCCTCCGTGGCGTTTACCCGGAGGACACGCTCAACGACCTTGAGCAGTTCGGCATCCGGGACGTCATCAAGCCCGGCGACCTGGAGATCATCGGCGCTCCCATCGATTTCCTGGGCGTCAACCACTACCACGATGACCTCATCAGTGGTCACCCCACTGATGAACACGGCGACGGCCACTCGGGCGGCGCAACCCGCCCCACGTCGTCGTGCTGGATCGGTTCGGAGGACATCGCATTCCCCAGCCGCGGCCTGCCGCGCACTGCCATGAACTGGGAGGTCAACCCGGACGGGCTTCGGAAGCTCCTGGTGCGTCTTGGCGAGGAATACCCCACGCTGCCCCCGCTGTACATCACCGAAAACGGTGCCGCTTACGACGACGTCGTCAGTCCTGACGGGGCGGTCCATGATGCCGAGCGGACCCAGTTCGTGCTGGATCACATCACGGCCGTGGGCGAGGCACTGGACCAGGGCGCCGATGTGCGCGGCTACTTTGTGTGGTCACTCCTGGACAACTTTGAGTGGTCCTGGGGTTACGGCAAGCGCTTCGGTGTGGTTCGCGTGGATTACGACACCTTTGAGCGCACGGTGAAGGACAGCGGACTGGCTTATTCCCGGGTCATCGCCTCAGCCAAGGCTTCTGCCACGGCCACAGTGAACGCCTAAAGTAGCCTTCAGAGGCATACTTTTTCTTACGTTCCGGAGATGACCATGACGCAGGACACCAGCGGCCCCCGGCCGGTACCCACCCTTGAAATGGTGGCTGCCTTGGCCGGGGTGTCGCGGGCCACCGTGTCCCGCGTGGTCAACGACAGCCCCAGTGTGGACCCGGAAATGGCGCAGTCCGTGAGGAAAGCCATCCTCGCACTCGACTACACGCCCAACCGTGCTGCCCGTTCCTTGGCCAAACGGAGGGCAAACGCGGTCACGCTCATCGTTCCGGAGTCGACATCCAAGGTCTTCGCGGATCCGTTCTTCGCCTCGGTGGTGCAGGGCATCGCCTTGTATCTCACCGACACGGAGTACACCCTGAACATGGTGATCTCCTCGGAGTCGAAGCCGGAGAAGACCCGCAGCTTCCTGCTCGGAGGCAACGTGGACGGCGTCCTGGTGGTGTCGCACCACAGCGGCGACAACTCCTGGACACACCTCTCGGGGTCCCTTCCCATGGTGTTCGCAGGACGCCCCTTGGTAGGTGGCAAGGAGAGCTACTACGTGGATGTGGCCAATGAACAAGCGGCCTACGAGGTCACCAGGCTATTGACCCAGAGCGGCCGAAAGAACGTGGCAACCATTGCCGGTCCGCAAGATATGCCCCCGGGCCTGGATCGCCTGGCCGGGTGGAGGACCGCCGTGCGGGAGGCCGGTCTTGGGGACGGCTTGATGGAGGAGGGTGACTTCACCTTGGCCTCCGGAGCCAAAGCGATGCACCGTTTGCTGGATCGCGGTGTTCCCGTTGACGCCGTTTTTGCAGCGAATGACCAGATGGCTGCCGGCGCCTACACCGCTATTCAAGGGCGGGGTTTGCGCATTCCGGAGGACATCGCCGTCGTGGGTTTTGATGACGATTCCTTTGCCACCTCCGTCACCCCCGCCCTCACCACCGTGCATCACCCGATTGTTGAACTCGGCAAGAAAATGGCCGAGACCTTGGTGAACCTGATCGAGGGTAAGCCGGCGGAACGCGTCAACAGAATGCCTACCTCGATCGTGATCCGCGATTCCGTTTAGCCCCATGCCTTGAAAGGCCCGTCCATGCTTCCTGCCCCTGTCAGCACTGTCGCGCCTTCCATCGCAACCGGCCGCCCGATCCGTTGGGGAGTAGTGGCCACTGGCTCCATTGCCTTGCGCGTGGTGGCGGACCTTGCGCTCCTTGAGGATTGCGTCCTGCAGGCCGTCAGCTCCCGCACGGAAGCATCGGCGCGGGCTTTTGCCGGAAAGTTCGGCTTTGCTGCGTCCTATTCGGATGTTGGAGCGACGCCGGGCTACGAGCGGCTGCTGGCCGACCCCGCCGTCGACGTCGTCTACATCGCCACGCCGCACGCGCAGCATCACGCCGTCGCACTGGCCGCGCTGACTGCGGGAAAGCATGTCCTCTGCGAAAAGCCCATCGCCATGGATGCCGCACAAGCACGGGAGTTGGCGGGTCTCGCCCGGGAGAAGGGGCTTTTCCTGATGGAAGCCGTGTGGACCCGATTCCTGCCCAGCTTCTGCCGCGCCGTTGAGATTTTGCGGTCAGGGGAGATCGGGGAGCCGCGCTGGCTTCAGGCCGACCTGGGTTTCGTGCCCGCCTATGACCCCTCAGCTCGTATCTGGGACCCGGCCGCTGGCGGAGGGGCATTGCTGGACCTCGCCGTGTATCCGCTGACATGGGCGGATGGAGTCTTCGGCGAGCCAGGCAGCATGCTTGCCAGTGGGGTCCTGACTCCCGAGGGCGTGGACCTGCAGAATTCGCTGGCCCTGAGCTACCCCAGCGGGGCATATGCCCAGCTCATCACCTCAATCGGCGCGGAGTGCCCCAGCGTAGTGACGGTCGGTGGCTCCGAGGGTTGGCTGCGTTCCTCTGCTCCCCTTTTCAACCCGACCGAGCTCATCATCCAGCCACGCAGCGGCACGCCTCGGACGGAGAAATTTGAGGTGCTCGGGCATGGGTTCAGCTACGAGCTGCGCGAGGTGACGCGTTGCCTGCAGGCCGGGCTGACCGAGAGCCCGTTCATGACCCCTGAGGAGTCGGTTGGGATGATGGAGCTGCTGGATGAGGCTCGTCGGCAGATGGGTCTGCGGTATGCGAGCGATGATCAGACTCCCACCGCAGCAAATCCCCCGGCTGACACTCCAGCACCTCGCACAGCGCTTCGAGCGTACTAAACCGCACGGCTTTCGCACGACCGTTCTTGAGCACGGCCAGGTTGGCCGGCGTAATTCCCACGCGTTCGGCGAGCACCCCCACGGGCATTTTGCGCTTGGCAAGCATGACGTCGATATCCACGATGATCGCCATCAGATCACCTCATCCAGCTCAGCCCGCAGGCCGGCGGCTTCGACGTCCCGGGCTACGGCTTGGGCAAGCAGGGTCCGCAGCACCAGCACCAACAGCGCCACTCCCCCGATCATCAACGCTGCGCCACAGATCAGCATGACGACTCCCGGCGCGATATCGCCGGGCGCCAGGATCACTGCAATGCCGAACATCAGTACTGCCGCGGCAGCGATGGCACCGAAAATCACGTCCACAAAACGGAACGCTCCATGGGAAAAGACAGTCCCCCGCCGCACCATCGTCAGCAGCCGCCACACACAGACAGCAACAACCTGCACACAGAGGATCCCCAGGACCACGATCACCAGCAACGCAATGCGGGGACCGTCGGGCGCCCCGGCTTCAACCAGGTCAGTTGAGAGCAGCGGCACCATCCACAACTGCACGAACAGTGAACCCGCCAGCACCATCGCGATCACTATCCGCAGTGCGAGGATCGTCAGCTTTCCCATGGAATCTCCTTTATCGAACAACAACCTGATTCTATCGATATTCGATACTTAAGCAAGCAGCGGACTCAGTGGCAGAATTAGTCAGCTTGCTTAGTAAAGCGGCATTCCCTAGGCTTGAGCAGGTCAGACAAACAACTCTCACAGTGGCGGCTTACGCTCAAAAAAGCACTCCGCCGCGCAATGGAGGAGGAACAATGTCAGAACACAACATTGCAGGCAAGAAGGTCGCATTCCTGCTGACGGACGGCGTGGAGCAGGTGGAACTCACCAGCCCGTGGCAGGCGGTTAGGGATGCCGGTGGAGAGCCAACTCTTGTGGCTCCCTCCAAGGGAAAGCTCCAGGGTTTCAACGGCGTGGAGAAGGGTGACACCTTCGACGTCGACCTCGCAGTGGCGGATGCCAACGCATCCGATTTCGACGCGCTGGTTCTCCCCGGCGGCGTCGTGAACGCCGATCATCTCCGCGTCGACAAAGATGCGCAGAACTTCACTCGAGCCTTCTTTGAGCAGCACAAGCCGGTTGCCTCCATCTGCCACGGACCGTGGATCCTCATCGACTCCGGCGTGATCAACGGCCGCAACGTCACGTCGTACCACACCCTCCAGACGGACCTGAAGAACGCGGGTGCCAACTGGACCGACGAGGAAGTGGTGGTGGACCAGGGCCTGGTCACCAGCCGCACCCCGGATGACCTCCCCGCCTTCAACGCCAAGGTGGTCGAGGAGATCTCCGAGGGCCAGCACGCCGGGCAGACCGCTTAGCGGTCACCGACCCGCATACGGCAAGTGCCGCCGTCGTACTTTCACAAGAAGTACGACGGCGGCACTTGGCGTTTCACGAAAACTGGCTTCTTGAGAGTTTGCAAAATATGTAGACCAGTCTATTATTTTTTCATGGCCTTAAAAGGAAACCTGACAAAAGCACGGCTGGCAGAGTCCATGCTCCAGCTCATCCAGACCAGCGGTTACAGCGGCACGGGGCTGAATGCTGTGATCGAACACGCCGCAGCTCCCAAGGGATCGATCTATTTCCACTTCCCCGACGGGAAGGAGGGCCTGGGCATTGCAGCCGTCGAGCTCGCCGCGAAGCAGTTCGAAACGCTCATTGCGGAGGCGGCAACTTCCGCGGGCAGTGCGGCTGAGGCTGCCCGGGTTGCGATTGAGGCCTTGGCCACCATCGTCAGCGAGAGCAACTTCCGGCTGGGTTGTCCGGTTTCCGTAGTCACCCTGGAGATGGGCGCAGAGAGTGAGCGGCTCAGACAGGCGTGTGCCGCTGCCTTCGAGGCGTGGATCGCCCCGACGTCCGCGCTCCTCGAGGCCAGCGGCGTTGAAGCCAAGGAAGCCCGGTCCCTGGCAACCGTTGTTGTATCGACGATTGAGGGGGCGGTGATCGTCTCCCGCGCCATGCAGAGCACCCAACCCCTGCAATCGGCCGCTGACGTCGTGGCTGAGCTCATCAACCAGCGCTGCAAGACCGTTGGGGGGACGCGATGACGCCGCACGAAGACTCCCGTCACGCCCTTGTCTTCGGGGCTTCAGGAATGGTCGGCCGACACCTCATTCTGTCCCTTGCCAAAGCTGGCGCGAACGTCACAGCGGCAGTTCGGACCGCCGAGTCGGGAGCGAGCGTAGAGCAATGGGTCAGGGAGCATGGACTAAAACGGAGCATCAGAACGACCATCGTCGACTTCGATGCACCCGGGATCATCGCGGGCGGGCCCTCGGCATTCCCGTCCATCACCGAGATCCACAACTGCGCCGGGTCCTACCGATTCGGAATGACCGCCCAAGAGGCACGCAGCGCGAATGTCGGCATCGTCGAGAAGCTGATCGACTTCGCCGAGGACCTCCCCAACCTGCAGCGCGTCGTCCATGTGTCGGGCTACCGCGTCGGCGGACAGGACCCCAAAACCGTTCCATGGCCAGAGGACCACCGCGCCGCGGTCTACAAGGAACTTGGTGCCTACGAAGCCTCAAAGGTGGAATCCGACGCCATCTTCCAGTCCCGGGCCCTGAAGCGAGGAGTCCCCTGGACCATCGTCAATCCCTCCAGCCTGATCGGCGACAGCGCGACCGGGGAGTCCGACCAGCTCATCGGGCTGGCCACCACCATCGAGCAGATTTGGAACGGCACCGTAGCCGCACTGCCCGGAAACGGCTCGACGTTCCTCCCGGTGGTCACGGTCGACTATCTGGCAGCCTTCATGACGGCAGCAGCGGTCGATCCTGCTGCTGCCGGCAAGGCGTATTGGATTCTCGACGACGCCACCCCGCCGCTGGCAGACCTCCTGACCCATGTCGGCCGGCACCTCGGCGTCAACGTCCCACGGCTAAGGATGCCGATCGGGATCATCAAGCGGCTCCCGCAGCGGATCACCAAAGCGGATCCCGAGACGCTCACCTTCATGTCAGCCGACCGCTATCCGACAGAGTCCGCCGTCGAGTTCGCCCACAAACACGGGATTCAGATGCCGGATGTTCTGGTGTCCGTGGAGCGGTGGGCCGACCATCTGGCCGCACATCGGTTTGGCGCCGACATGTCTGACGGTCGTCGATTCGTCGACGTCGGCGGTCTGCGCACATTCGAGCTCGGCGTACCCGGATCCGGCCATATTGTCCTTCCCGGTTTGCCGGTCAACGCAGACACGTGGGCCGACGTGGCGTCGGGCATCGGAGCGCGCGTCGTCGACCTTCCCGGACTCGGCCTCAGCAGTGGAACAGGCGTTCAGGACTGGGAACAGTGGCTGCCAGCCCTACTGGACGGCGAACCCGCTGACCTCATCGGCCACTCCATTGGTGCGGCTGCAGCAGTAATGGCGGCTGACCAACGCCCGGCGCAGGTCAAGTCGCTCACGCTGATCGCACCGTTCTTCCTCCAAGCCCCGATGGGTGTTTCGGCCAAACTATGGCCGGTGGCATCCACCTACTTGCGACACATTAACGCCGCACGGCTGTCACGCCAGCTGACCGGATCAGAAGCCAGCGCCGCTGCTCTCACATCCAGCCTCAGTGACCTCAAGCGAAGCAGCGCCAAGAGAGTGGCCAAGCATCTCGCCCTTGCGGGCTCCCAGCAATGGCGTGCTGAACTGCGGGAAGCGCTGGGGCGTTTCAGCGGCCCGATCCGCATCATCGTGGGAAGCGAGGACCCCATCACCCCAGAAGCGGTTGAGCAGCTCGAGTCACTTCCAAATGTTGAGCTGATCATGGTGACGGGTGCCGGGCACCATCCTCAACTGACGCATGGCGACGCCCTGATGGGCCTGATCAAGGGGATGTCCCACGCGAACACGGCTCCCGGGGCCGTATGAGATCCACAACTGGGGCGTGCACCTAAAGGTAGCCAGTGGTCCAAACTGGCTACATATTTCAGAGCCAGTTTGCGGGAGGCTGATGTGATGTTGGTACGCAGAATCATTCAATTGCTCGCAGGCCTTTCGCTCTTCGGCTTTTCCATCGCCGTCCTCATCAAGGCTGGGCTTGGAATCTCACCTTGGGATATCTTTCATCAAGGCCTGGGCCGGCTGACGGGAATCAGCACCGGAATGGTCATCATCGCGATCAGCTTTCTCGTGCTCCTCCTATGGATCCCCCTGAGGATGCGCCCGGGTTGGGGCACTCTGGCGAACGCCGTGCTGATCGGCGCCTTCGTCGACTTGTCGATACCTTTGATTCCTCAAGCCAACGGACTACTCTGGCAAGTCGCCTACCTTGCCGGGGGGCTGGTGCTCCTGGCCGTCGCCAGCGCCTGCTACCTTGGGGCCTCCTTCGGCCCAGGTGCACGGGACGGGCTGATGACCGGCCTGGCGCAGCGGACCGGCTGGTCAATCCGCACTTGCCGCACATTGATCGAGGTAACAGTTGCCGCAGCCGGCTGGTTGCTGGGCGGGACCCTGGGGATCGGTACCGTGGCCGAAGCGTTTCTGATCGGACCGTTGATCCAGTGGCTCATGCCCTTGTTCCGTGTTCCTTCAGGCCCTCGAGAACCCTCGCCCGAAAACCCACTGAGCAAGTCGCCCGCCGCCTGAGCAGCAGCGACCCGGCGCAGCCTGAGCAACCGCAGATGCCGGTGCCGGCGCTTCGGTTATTGAGGCAGGCGCAGTCCACGCACTTTCAACCGTCTGAGCAGGCGTTCCACTTCCTTGGAAGTGGAACCGTGGCTGGGACGATCCTGGGGAAGCCGGCACATTCACGGGTTACCGGAGTTCTTCAGAGTGGTGGCGGGCTGGCTTCACGGCCTTGCTGCACCCCGGCGGTCTGGACTGGCCGCGCGGCGTCTGGCCGTGTCGCTTGTTAGGCCCCGATGGCGGTGATGGCGTAGTGGGCGATGCGGAGGAGGTCCTCTTTGCTTGCGCCGTCGCGGGCCTGCTGGCTCATACCTTGTAGCGTCGCTCCGACGAAGGCTGCCATTGCATGGGTGTCGGTGGATTTGGAGATCCGGCCTGCTTCGCGATCCCGAGTCAGTGCTTCTGCCATGGCCAGGATGTTGTCGTTGCGCATTTTGGACAGCCGTTCTGCGACGTGGCGGTTCGCGGAGGTGACCGCGACGGCGGAGCTGATCACCAGACAGCCTCCCGGGAACGTTGTTGACGGGTAGTGGTCGGCGGCTTCTATCAGCAGCCGACGCATGAGTTTCAGTCCGGATTCTTCTTCTGTGAAGGCGACGGACATGAAGCTTCCGTGGGTTGCGTTGTAGTGGTCCACAACGGAGAAGAAGAGGTCCTCCTTGGAACCGAAGGCCTTATACAGGCTGGGCGGATTGATGCCCATGGCTTTTGTGAGCTCCGCCAAGGAGGTGCCCTCGTATCCGCTGTCCCAAAAGACCAAAGTGGCTGCTTCCAGGGCGTCGTCGATATTAAATTTCCGGCCTTGGCCTGCTTTTCCTGACATCGTCGTCCTCTCGTCGTTCCTCTCAAGAAGAGCCCCCAGCAGCCGGCATCTATTCCGGCTGCCTCCACGAGAGTGGTTTTTCATGCTGTGGCCAGCGCCACATTTAAGTTTCGACATCTTTCTTGTAGTGATCGCTAAACGTATGTAAGTATCTCATTCATGAGCGAAACACACAAAGACCACATCGCCGTTGTGACTGGAGCCAGCCGAGGGATCGGCGCGGCAATCTCCTCCCAACTTGCCACCGCAGGCTTGACTGTTGCTGTCCACTACGGACACGACGGGAAGGCGGCCGCCGAGGTGGTGGCCTCAATCGAAGCTGCGGGAGGAAAGGCTTTCCCTTTCCAGGCAGACCTTGGAGCCGATACCGCAGCACAGGATTTTTGGGCCGCCTACGACAAAGCCGCTGCCGAAGCCGGAGTCTTGAACCAGCCAATTCACGTCCTCGTGAACAATGCCGGGGTCACCCTGCGGGGGGCCATTGAAGACTTCAGCCGGGAAGATTTCCTAACCCAGCAGGCTATCAACGTCAACGCACCCTACTTCATCGTCAAGGAAGGGCTGACCCGAATCGCTAACGGGGGCCGCATCATCAACATCTCCTCCGGCGTCACCCGCATAGCATTCCCGGAAATCATCGGCTACGCCCTCACCAAGGGCGCGATTGAGGCCTTTACCCTGACTCTCGCCAAACACCTTGGGCCCAGGGAAATCACCGTAAACTCGGTCGCCCCAGGCGTCGTGGACACCGACATCAACGCTGGCTGGCTCCGCGGAAACGAAGAAGCCCAAGCCGGGGTAGCTGCCAGCAGCGCCCTGGGTCGCGTTGGCCAGCCCGACGATATCGCAAGCATCGTAGGTTTCCTTGCCTCCGACGAAGCGCGCTGGATCACCGGGCAGAAGATCGACGCCACCGGCGGCACCAACCTCTAACCCACCAGCACCATCTGGACGCGTACCGCGTCCGCGTTCTAACGCGTCCGCGTTCTAACGCGTCACATCCGCACAGGGCCCAACCTAGGCCTGACTCGCATCACATCCAGGGGGAATCATGAACCGTGCCCGAATTCGTGGCATTGACCATTTCGGTCTCACTATCAGATCACTTCGCCAAGCGACCCACGACCTTAAGAACGCCCTTGGCGCTGAGGTCTGCTACGTAGAAGGACCGATCACTGATCGGGAACCCGGATGGATGGCGGCGAAACTGGGGGCTCGGGGAACCTGCTCATTGACGGTGACCGCAATGAACGTTCGCGGTATCAACCTCGAACTTTTCGAATACGACGGCGCCGAACGCCGCTCCTGGGACACTCCCCCGGGAGCGGCGGGCAGTTTCTTCCTCATCTTCCAGACCCCGGACCCTGACCGCGTGATCGCCAGGCTTTACAACGAAAACGCGACAGTCCGCCCCATCGAACACCCGATCAACGGGTATGAGGTAGCACTGCCTTCCGGGATCAATCTGGCAATCCAGCACAGACCAGTGCAGCGTCTCCTCGGAGCAGTTGCGCTGAGCAGATACGACTTCGCAACCGCCCAACAGCAACTGACATCCACGCTCGGCTTCAGCCAACAAGAGGCCATCACAGCATTCGGGGCCACTGGCTACCTCTTCAGCAGTGACCAAGGACTTCCGGTAGCAGTACTCCATGGGAGCTCCCCCTCACCCCGGCCAGCCAACAGCGACCTGGGCGGCCATCACGTCGCGTTCCACGCCGACGACGTGGACCAGACGGTCGGCTCCTTCCGGACCATCAACGGCTACACCACCTTGGGTGAACCCGAGACCATCACAGATGGACCCATCGCCGGGGACAGGTGGGTGTACGTCAACTCACCATTCGGGCTCCAGCTCGAGATCATCAACATGCCCGACGGTACCCTGCCCTACGAAAAGGACGCCGCTGCGCTCCGAACCCCCATCGCGATCGGAGCGTTCTCTTGAGCCTCACCGCCTCGCGCCGGTCAATGCTCAGCGCCAGTGGTGCACTGCTGGGCGCCATCGCCCTGACCAGTGCGCCCGCCCGCGCCCAAGCGACCGAGAAGACCCCAGCCCGAACCGGAGGCTATCAAGTCATCACCTCACTCTCCGAACAGTTCGATGACCTGCAACAAGGCACGAACCTGCGGTGGAAAGGTGAGGCCAAGCGCATCGCATTCCCCCGCACAGCAGCCGAGGTCGCCGAGGAACTTCGCACCGTCCTGCGATTGGGACTGAAACCATCTGCCCGCAGCGGAGGGCACTGCTACGAAGGATTCGTCGCCAACCCCGCCGTAAAATCCATCATCGACCTCTCCGCCATTGACCAAGTCCGCTGGGACCCCGAGATGAATGCCTTTGAGGTAGGCGCCGGCGCGCAGCTCGGGCTGGTCTACCAACTGCTCTACAAGCAATGGGGCGTCTATGTCCCCGCCGGGAACTGCCCCACCGTAGCTGCCGGCGGCCACATCGCCGGCGGCGGCTACGGATCAATGAACCGCCGCGACGGCCTCGTCGTCGACCACCTCCTCGCCGTCGAAGCCGTCCACGTCCGCCAGGACGGTTCGGTCACCACCAGCCGCGGCACCCGTGACCCGCAGGACCGGCACCACGATCTGTGGTGGGCCTACACCGGCGGCGGGGGCGGAAATTTTGGCATCGCGACCCGCTACTGGCTCCGCAGCCCCTCAGCCACGGAAAACCGGCCAGAAAAGGCCTTGCCCTCACCGCCACGTCACGTCTGGCTCAGCACCGTCTCCTGGTCCTGGGATGACATCGATGAAGCATCATTTACTCGCCTGTTGAACAACCACGGTCAGTGGCACGAAACCCACGCCGCCCCCGGGACCCCGGAAGCGAACCTTTTTGCCCAGCTCAAAACCTGGCACCGCTCCAACGGTTTCATCACCATGGACACCATCGTTGACGCAGCGACCCCTGATGCTGAAGGCGTCCTGGACCGCTACCTGGCGGCCATCTCGGAGGGAGTTCCTGCGGGCAAGGTAACCCAGCGCCGGACCGTGCCGTGGATGCAGGCCACGCAATGGACCGGGTTCACCGGGCCCGATTCCACCCGCCGGTTCAAAGGCAAGTCAGCGTACCTGCGTCGTACGTACACACCCGAGGCGGTCGCCGCTGCGTACCGCGGCCTGAACGATCCAACGATCACCAACCCCGGAGCACTGCTGATGATCGCCTCCTACGGAGGTGCTGTGAACTCCGTCGCCCCGGACGCGACAGCCGTCCCCCAACGGGACTCCATCATCAAATTCCAAGTGGTCTCCATCTGGGACAACTCCGAAGATGACCAAACCAACGTCGCCTGGACCCGCAGCACCTACCAGGGCATGTTCGCCTCCACCGGCGGCGTCCCTCCGCTGAACTCAACGGCAGATGGCGCTTTCGTCAACTACGCAGACACGGACCTTGACGACGGCACCTGGAACACCTCCGGACTCACATCGTTCGACCTCTACTACAAGGGCAACCTGCCCCGCCTCAAACGCGCACGTGCCACCTACGACCCGAAGGGAGTGTTCTCCCATGCCCAAAGCATCCCTCTTGCCTGAACCGACCGGCACACTTCCGGTAACTGCCCGCCGCCTTGACGCCCTGACGGGGCTCCGCTTCTACGCTGCGCTGCTTGTTTTCGCTTTCCACATCAGCCTGAGCCGTTTCTACCTCGGCGATTCGGGCCTAGTTGAACCCCTGCAGTTCATCCTCAAAAATGGCGGATGGTTCGGCGTCACGTTCTTCTTCATCCTCTCCGGATTCGTCCTCATGTGGTCAGCCCGCGCCGGTGACACCCCCGGAAGATTCATCTGGCGACGAATCGCCAAAATCGTCCCCAACCATGCCGTGACCTTTTTCATCGCCCTGGCCATCGGCGGGATCGGGGCCTCCACAATCGGTGAAGCGGTCGCCAACCTGTTACTGATCCACGCCTGGATACCGGCCGACACCGCTTTCTTCAGCATCAACCACCCCAGCTGGTCGCTCTCAGCCGAACTCTTCTTCTACCTCGCGTTCCCGTTCGTGCTGCCACTGGTGAACCGCATCCCACGCCACCGGCTACTTCTCATCGGCGCTGCACTGATCGGACTGATCACTCTGGCACCGTTGGCCGCCGGGTTGCTCCCCGCCGGGGAACTCTTCGGCCCCAACCACGCCCAATCACCGCTGTTCGGCGCCTCCATCCCGCAAATCTGGGCAGTCTACGCACTCCCCCCGGTCAGGCTCCTCGAGTTCGCCCTGGGCATGCTCGCAGCCCGGGCGGTGCGTGAGAGAACCCTGCCGACCATCCCGCTCGGCCCGGCCCTCCTGCTCGCGGCCCTCGGCTACGGAGGGTCCCTCTTTCTCCCCATCACCTGGCAAATGGACGCCGCCTACGTCATCCCCGTGCTGCTGCTTGTCATCGCCGCAGCGCAAGATACTTCCCCGCCGGGAATCTTCGCCTCCCACACAGCGGTCCGCCTGGGCGAACTGTCCTTCGCGTTCTACATGGTCCACGACATCATCCTGACCCTGACCCGCACCATCGTCGGACAGGCCACGCTGCAGCCCTTGCCCGCAGCCATCACCATTCTGGCCGCCTTCGTGCTCAGCCTCGGCTGCGCCTACCTGCTCTGGCGGCTGGTCGAAGTCCCCTCCAACAACGCACTGCGTTCCCGCAACCCCTTCCCCGCACGACCCACCATCTCCCGAGAGGCCTGAAATGACTACCATCAACCGCGCATGGACCGTCTCCGCCCAGCAGGATGTGCAATACAGCGTCGAAACCACCTTTGACATCCTTGACCCAGCCAACCCGACATTGGTCGATGGAGAACACGGCGCACGACGACTCATCGTCACCGACACCACCGTCAACGACCTCTACGGCGAGAAAATCCGCGCCTACGCCGCAGCGAACCTCTCCGAATACAAGATCCTGGTATTGCCCCACGGCGAAACGAATAAACGCTGGACGGCCGTGGAAACTGTCCTCGAAGCCATCGAAACCTTCAAACTCGACCGTCGGCGTGAACCCGTGATCGCCATCGGCGGCGGAGTCCTCACAGACATCGTTGGTTTCGCCTGCAGCATCTACCGCCGCAACACACCCTTCGTCAGAGTTCCCACCACCCTGATCGGAATCGTTGACGCGAGCGTCGGAGTCAAGACCGGAGTGAACTTCCAGACCGGCAAAAACAAAATCGGCACCTACTTCGCCGCATCCCGCAACCTCCTCGACACCTCCTTCCTCAGCTCCCTGGACCCACGCCATGTCTCCAACGGACTCGCGGAGATTCTCAAAATCGCTCTAGTCAAGGACGAAGAACTGTTCGCCCTGCTCGAAGAGCACGGCGCGGCTGCACTGTCCGGACGTTTCCAACAGCACACCGAGGCCGAACAACAGATCATCGACAAAGCCATCACCGGGATGCTCGAAGAGCTGGAACCCAACCTCTGGGAACAGACCCTGGAACGTTTGGTCGACTACGGCCACACCTTCTCCCCCACCGTGGAAATGACCGCCTTACCTGAACTGCTCCACGGCGAAGCCGTCTGCCTGGACATGGCGCTCACCACCGCCATCAGCGTCCACCGGGGCCTGGTAACCGTAGACGAAGCCTCCCGGATCTTTAGCGTCATGCGTGCACTGGGTTTGCCTGTCACCCACCCCTCCATGAACGTCGATGTCCTGGTTACGGCACTCATCGACACCACCCGCCACCGCAATGGACTCCAGCGCCTGCCTCTGCCCACCGGAATCGGCGCGGCAACCTTCATCAACGACCTCACACCCGGTGACATCGAAGCAGCACTGAACATCCTCACCGGCGCCGTGAACCGGGAACTGGAAAGGTCTGCCGCATGAACATCCTCACCAAAGTGCCACCCCGGCCCCGCACCCCCACCGGACACGCCACCGTCCTGGGCGTCCACGGAGCAGCAGGCACCACCGGCTGGAAGGCGTTCTACACTCGGCGGGAGCTCGAATCCGCGACAGAAGCCGTGGAATGGGCGACCCTCCCGCCAGGGGGTGTCAGCGGTGAACACCGCCACACCCGCACCGAGGAAATCTACCTGATCCTGGATGGAGCGGGGGAGTTCTTCCTCAACGGAACAGCGCACCAGGTCAGCCCAGGGACCCTCGCTTTGACGACACCAGGGAACACTCACGGCCTGCGTAACACCGGCTCGACGACGCTGAACTGGTGGGTCATTGAGACCCTCACACCACACACCCAGAGCCACCTCGAAGGCACCGTTCACACAGAAAGGCCGCCCATGCCTGCCCGGATCCATGATCTCCACGCAACCCCCCGAGTCGAGACACAAGGGACCTTTGACGGGCCACTGGCCGCCATCGAACGGCACACCCTCGCCGCAGGAAATAGCCTGAACCTCGGGAAGCCCGGCGCGGAAATCGCAGGTTTCCTCAACACCGGCAGCGCTACCCTTTCATTTGCCGACACCACCGCCACCATCGATGCGCCCACTTCATTCCTGGTGCCCAACGGGTCTCCTGCCGCGCTGGCAGCAACCTCCGATGTGGAATTGTTTGCCGTAGAGCTCAGGACCCCCGGCTCATGATCATCAACACACCGGACCCGGCAGATTACTGGAGCTGCCTGATCCGCCGCGGAATGCTGCACAGCGAAACAGAAGCCATCGAGCACTGGAGGCTGGCACCTCAGCAAAGTATGGCCCTCGGCGACCAAGGCGTGCACGAAGCGTTCATCATTCTTTCCGGTGAGGTCTACATCGAAGGCCGGAAGCTGTCAGCGGGCTCCGTGCTGTTGGCACCAGCCCAAGACCAGGGAACCCTGCGGGCCGAGACGGAAACCATCCTGCTAAGCGTCAGGACGTACCCTGAGACGGTCACCAGCAACCTCCCGCCCAGGGTCCCCGAGCTGCCCGAAAGTGAACGTGCCATCTGAAACGCGAAGGGCAGGGCAGCTCACAGCCTGGGCCCTGCCCTTCGCCCTCTTTTTCGCCGTCACAGTCGAGATGGCCCCCACCGGTGCGCTGGAACACATCGCCAAGGCCTTCGGTTCAGACATTGGAACCGCCGCCGCCGGTTCCAGCCTCTACGCACTCAGCACAGCGGTACTTGCGCTTCCGCTTTCAGCCCTGGCCCAACGATTCAATCTCCGAAAAACAGCCATCCTCACCGCCGGCATCTTCACAGTTCTCGGCCTCGCCACCAGCGCTGCCCCGGACATGTCGACCTATCTGATCCTTCGAACAATCCAAGGAGCCGCCCACGGCGCGTTCTTCCCCCTGGTCCTGGCTCTGGCGGCCGCGGCCGCGCCCAACAACACCGGCAAAGCAACAGCCAGGGTTCTCCTGGGGAACGGCTGCGCCCTCGCCCTCGGCGTACCCGCGGCCGAAGCGCTAAGCTCCCTCGACTGGCGGATCCCCCTTGCCCTGGCATCCTGCGGCGTCCTCGCAGCCATGATCTGCGCACCGCAACCGCAAGCACGGACCACACTCACTGAGATGACAACCACGGCCGGTTCCAGCGGAAGTTTCGTGCCCATAGCCCTCATCCTTGCCGTGAGCCTGGCCGGACACTTTTCCTACTACACGTTCCTCGCACCCCTGGCCACCCACGCAGGAACCCAGCCGTCCATTGTCTTGGCGGTTTACGGAGGAGCCGTCATCATCGCCACAGCACTCTCCGGACGTCTGGCCGGCAAAAGACGCCTGCAACGTGCGCTTATCGTCTTAATTGCCGAAGCTGTCATCCTCGCTGGCGCCGCCCTGCTCGCAGGACCCTTAGTAGTGTTCGCAACTGCAGCGCTGGCAGGAACCTGCTTCGGCCTGCTACCTACCCTCATGCAAACAGAAATCCTCGACCGATCCCTCGGAAACCAGACCATAGCCTCCGGGGCGGCAGTAGTCGCGTTCAACGCAGGAATCGCAGCAGGATCCGCAGGCGGAGCAACACTCGTGGGAGTCTCGATCCAGACACCCGCACTCATCGGCGCATGCCTCCTCGGCTTCGCCGCCATCATGCTGGCCTTCGCGGGAAGAAACACAAACGCACAAGAGCCAGCAATGACAAGCAGCGCTGCAAGTCACTGATCCGATCGCTTATCCAACTTCCTTGGAACTGGGATGGCCCGAGATGTGGGCGGAGCTGCGGATTATGGCGTCACTGTTTGCTTCTTCCACCGCGGAGGGATCCACATGTGCGTTGCGAAGAATGAGAGCATGAACCAGCCGGGCAGAGAGTAGGCCCACGCGGGTTGGTACAGAGTGATGGGAATGGAAAGCTCTGGATCCAAAACGGTTACATCGTGCCCGGTGGCATGGCCGTAGGCGGTCAGTCCGAGACTGAGGACTACACCGACCATGGCGATCTCGCCATGACGTATCCACCAACGCCGGATCCTAGGGATGCGGCGCACGGGCAGCCCAGCCAAGGACGTGAGCATCATTGTCAGCGCGGGGACGAAACCCAAAGCAAGCAGGAACCCCACGGGTGAACCTCCGCCGCCGGAAAGCAGCATGACCAAAACGGGGGTAAGTACGGCGTAACCGATAGCAGCCCGCCGGCTCCCCACCATCCAGCCGACTTTGGCCTCGTTCGGCTTTCTGAAAGTAAGCCGGTCCGATCCCGCCGACATACCAGGCACAGTTGTCCGTTCTCGGAAGAGTCCCATCACCATAGAGAAGCACACTGGTTGCTTCGTCAGTGCATGAGCCAATCGAAAATGTTCCAACGACCTGCGCGTCCCACTTCCTTGGAAGGGGGACATCCGGCTGGGACAACCCGGTGCGGATGACGGACGGGCGGGGCCGCCGTCGGTAGCTGCTGAGGGCCTAACTCAGTGGGCTGGGCTGCCCGAGCTCGCGGGGGGGAACGAATCTAGATTGCTCAGGAACAGCCACTATTGATTCAATCTGCCTTTGGCGCCCAGCGGCAGTGACGCCACCTGAACGGTAGTGCGGGCCGGATACGGTTCATACAGGCGCTCCGCGAATACGTCATTGATGGCTGCGAAGTCCCGGTAGTCAGTCAGGTAAACAGTGGTACGCAGCAAGTCCCTCAAGGTCAGGCCCTGTTCGTGAAGCAGGATCTGCAAATTGCTCAGCATTGCATCGCACTGCTGGGAGACATCGTCGGAAACCAGCTCCCCTGTACTGGGGCGTTGGCCAATGATGCCGGCGGTGTACCCGATGTTTCCGTGTTCAACGTAATGGGAAAATGGCGCTGCAGACTGGTAGAGCTGGCGGCTGAAGTAGTGACGGGACATAGGTTCCTTCCGGCGACCTCGCTTTAGATTTGAGGACGTAGATGTTCGTCAGGTGGTCGCGGCAGCGACTGCGACTTCTCGTGGTGGGTTTCGATGTGATCGGCGATAAGTCTCGGCTTTCCACGGCGCCATTTTGGCGCCTGTGCAGCCCTCAAGGGGATCCTTTAGCGGCCTCGATGGGCGTCGGTGGTGAAGCCCTTCCTCCTGGTGCGTTCTTGCAAAGTTTCGAGTTCTTGGAAGAAGGTCAATTGCCAGCCGTCAGGACCTTGGACTCTTCCGTTGATGGTCTCGAATGGGGTTCTGATTGGTGGCGCGAGCACCGTCAGCCCAGCCTCTTCAGCGCAGGTCATCGCAGCTTCGGTGTTGTCCACCTCTAGGGCGATGCGAAGCGTGGGACCTTCGGCAGATGGTGCATTTTCGATCGCGTCGATGTTGCGAACGTGTGTGTGCGTGGCAAGTTCAATTGTCGCCGTCCCAATGTTCAGTATTGACACTCGATCCTCACCCTCAGTTGCGAAAGCGGGCTGTTCTTCAAGACCCAGGACATCACGGTAGAAACGCAGGGCGCTATCGAAGTCGTCTGTTTCGATGATCAAACGCAATTGCTTGGGCTGTTGTGGAGGAGTCATGTCCATCATTTTGGAGGGTGACATGGGTGTCAGGTACAAGCCCGTACTGATCGCCAAGCCGTTTCAGTTTCCTAAGTTCAGCTGCGATGGATTCCTTCTCGCTCTCGAGCCGCGCCTGTGCAGCAGTCAAGGCCGCCTGGAGCATTTCGCGATTTTCTACGGGATTGCTTAGAGCAGGAAGCAATGTTCGTATTACGGAGCTGCAAAAGCCAGCTTCAAGCAGGTCCTGGATTTGACGTACTAGAAGTTCATCCTGGGGCGAGTAGAAACGATGACCTGCCGACGTGCGCTGCGGCTGAAGCAGGTCCTGCTGCTCGTAGTAGCGTAACGACCTGACGCTAACGCCAGTGTTAGTGGATAGTTCTCCAATCCTCATGCCCCCATCTTCGTTGATTCGTGCTGCCCTTGGGCGAATCGGACTGTTGATACATCGAAGGAACTCCCTGGACTGGGTGTTGCTTCGATCAACAGAATCCGGGGTGCCCTAAACGCTACACGCCTAGCCGTCTCATTTCTTTGGAAGTGGGACGGTGGCAGTTTCGGTATCTCCCCCGCTGCCCGGGGCTCCGCGTAGAGTCTGAGAATGAGTCCTCTGGAGCAGCCTGTACTCGTTGCGCCCCCTTACAGGCTCCGCCCATTTACGGCAGCTGATGTTCCTGTGGTCCAGGAAGCCTCGAGCGATCCACTAATTCCTGCCATCACGACGGTTCCCGCCAGCGGTTCGCGCCAGGCAGCTCTGGCCTTCATCGAAAGACAGCACCAACGCTTAGTTATTGGCACCGGGTACTCCTTCGCTATTGCTGATTCCTCCTCTGATCAGGCGGTGGGCCAAATCGGACTGTGGCTAAAGAACCTCAGCCAAGGCCGAGCGAGCATTGGCTACTGGGTGGCACCAGCCCATCGAGGGAAGGGAGCTGCCTCCTCTGCTTTAGGTGCCCTCGCCGCCTGGGGTCTTGCGCAACCCGGGATTCATCGATTGGAACTCTACGTCGAGCCTTGGAATGAGGGCTCCTGGCGCGCAGCCGAGCGCAGCGGGTTCGTACGGGAAGGGACATTGAGGAGCTGGCTAGAGATTGGCGGCCAGCGCAAGGACATGTACATGTACTCGCGCCTTCCTGCTCGCTAGGAATCATGCTACGCAGACCTCGCTGCTCTGCCGCGGTTTCGGTGTTCCACTTCCTTGGAAATGGGACCTCATTGGCAGGCACACTCCCCCACCTCGGATTTGATTGTCAACCAAGAATTCTCTGCTACCGTTCGATGCCGCGCGGGTGCCCGTAAGGGGATCCCCTTACGTGGCTGAGTCGTGCACCAAATAGCGCTGCGAAAGACCGCTATTTACGGCCGAAACACACATCTCTAAAGGATCTGCTGGACGACACCGTGCCCGATGTGCCTTCCATACCAAAGCTCAAAGGATTGCCCCTCACTGGCGCATATGCGTGCTTCATCTGCCCAGAAGTCGACTCTTGCTCCCAGGATTTCTTCCCCTGGGCAGCGGAGACCGCGGGCGGGATCGCCTATCGGATCAGCTGGTCACTTGAAGGACCTGAACACGATCGAGTCGAAAACGGCGCGCGCCTCTCTCATCAGCTCCGGATTGATCGATTCGTCGATATAGCCCACCGCAACGACAGCCCGCCGGCCCTCCACGTCGACCACCCGGTAGGTCTCGTGTTCATTCTGAGTCGAGTACCAGTGTGTGCAGTGGTACATCATTTCTGAGTGGATGCAGAACTTGCCGCTGTCGCAGGCCGGGATGTCCACGTCGCCCTCGACGGAGTGGTCGAACTCGAAGCCGGGGTAATCGCCCACCATGATCTTGACAGGAGGAGTGCTTGCCGTTGTTGACTGCGCCGCCATCGCCCTAGTGAAGGCCCAGTCCGCAGGACCGACATCGGCAAGGGCACCCCTCCAGTTGCATGGGTCCATCGACACATAGAACGCGGACCCAAGGGTCAGGTGGACGGCCCATTCAGCCGGGTGATCCGGGTCATCCTTGCCCAGGCTATTGCCGTCGAGAGCAGACCAGCCGCCTGGAACGGTGATCTCGAAAGGCTCCTTGTAGCCGTCGACGGGGACTAGATATGTGCCGGCGTCGATATCGCCACTCTTCGGCAGCGGCGGGACCGTGCGAGGGTCGCGACTCTCAGGCAGCGGTGGGACCGTGCGAGCCTCCGTCATCGGAGAACTGGCAGACGGCAGGGATGCGTCGTCGGACTCATACTCGCACCCGCCGAGACTTCCAATCAGTGCGATAGTCAGCAAGGGCAAGAGATGGCGTGACCGCTGAGCGGCCTTTTCGATGGGTGTCATGGAACTCATTGATCCACCAGGCCACTACAAGCTACTGTGAGGCCCCGCAGCCGGGTGGCCTCGCAGGCGGTCCGAGATGGGATGCCGTCGCCCCAGTCTCCTCCGGTAGAGAACCCGTGACAATGAGAGTTGGATGGAAATGAGTTTCGACTCATGCAACCCCCGCAATGACAGGAGCGCCCAGAAGCAGCGGCGAGGAAACGCCAAAATTGCGGCAGCTTTCACCGCCCGAGTCTAACCAGCCAATGAGACCTGGCGGTAGCTCACGTCTCGTAACCCTTGGGATGCAACTATGCCTCGCAACTAGGTGTTTCGAGATCGGTGATCATCGTTAGTTACAAGACAGGCACGTCACCCGATATTGGCGGTGCGGTCGGATGTTCCACTTCCTTGGAATTGGGATCCTCAGTGGCGGGACACACTCCCCCATCGTGGATTTGATTGTTGGCTGGCGGCTTTCTTGCTGTCCTTCGATGCCGCGCAGGTGCCCGTAAGGGGATACCCAGCCGGGCACCTGCCCGACAGGGTATTGCACCGCCCGCCATGCCCGGTGTGAATCTTTCAACGACGTGAGTATAGGACCCTCCCCGTCGAGGCATCCCGGACCTGGATGACGCGGTCCGTGAAGAAGAAATCGATCGGTAGACCAGCCACGAACGGGCTCGCATTAGTTGTCATATGCGCGTATTCATCGCCGAGGTCGTATCCCCAGGCAATGTTGAAAACTGTGAAAGTAGGCCCGTCCCGTACATCCACCAGGGTTGCGATGCCGTCACGAGCATTCAAGAGATCGACTAAATCCGCATCTCGAGGCTCAGGCTGTGACACTTCCATGAAAACAGACTATCGGCACCAGTTCCCCGTCTTTTCAGTGGTGCCGTGACTCCAGGCCGAGCTGTCCAAGCTCCTTGCTCAAACAGAAACATATTCAGGTGGCCAACCACGTCCGAATGAGGATCCCTATCCGGGCGCCATACCGTTCCATACCGGCTGTCTTGTACGGCTTTTGTTCGAAGCGCAGAGGTTGCGCAAGTAAGTCAATCGAAGTTGTGGAGGTACCTGTCTACGTCCGCCCAGATTTCAGCTTCGGTCCTTGGAGGGATGTAGTTGCTGGTGAGCTCGTCCCAAAGCTGCCATAGGGCATACGCTTCCTCGGCGTCTCGGTCGGCATAGTCGACTGCTCGAAGGTATTGAACGGCGTCTCGGAGGACTTGCCCCCTGGTTCGCTGCCAGCTTTCCATGTGGCTAATTCGTATGTCCAGATCAGTGGCCACCGGTTTTCGAGTGGAATGGCCTGGATCTCTAGGTCCTTCAGGGTTGCCGTCCATAGGTCGCGGATGTCGTTTGGATCCTCGTTGTCGGCGCCGGCAAGCATGCGAAGGTTCGCCGAATCCATGCCATCTGCCAGCCACTGGGCAGCAATGTCAGGGAATTCACTGACGTCCAACAGCCCGGAGGTCAACAGGGCCATGGCCTGGGTAGGGGTCGGCTGAAGCTCCATTTGACCAGCCTTGCATACGTACCGGATGATTCGAGCGCATCACGCGATAGGGTCGCCCGGTTGAGGATCCTCCACCGGACAACCGTGTGGTCCGGCTCCTCTAGAGCCGAAGCTGACCAGAACTTGGCTAGGGCAGTCGCTAATGGGTCACTAGGAGTTTGCGGATGCAGTTTCGTAGATCTGTGAGAGGTTTGGTCTCGGGATTACTGCGGGCGAGAGCTGCCAGGCCGCGGCAGGCAAGGCCAGCGTCGGTGAGTTCACCGCTGACCAGAAAATCCATGAGTTCCGAGATGGGAAGAAATCGGACCTCGCCGGATTCAGACTCGTCCCAGGCCGCGTCAAATCTTTCCGATGCGTTGGCCGCAATGACAAGATGCTTGCGTCGGGACGAGTTCGCGGCCCACCACTCCGAGCCAGCGTAGAAAGTTGATTCTGAGTGGTAGCCGGTTTCTTCTCGTAGCTCTCGAAGGGCTGCATCCGAGGGTTGCTCGTCAGCATTGAGGTATCCGCCGGGGAGTTCCAGTAATGCCTTCTCGGGCCCCACGCGGAACTGTTCAAATAGGACGACGTGACTTGCTGCAGGCGTGAAGGCAAGGGTTGCCGCAGAGTCACGGCCGGCAATGACATCCCAGTCGGTCACCACTCCATTTGGTTCTTCGTAGCTTTCACGGTTGATCGTCACGAAGCCCTTGTAGGCGGTGGTCGTTCGGACCTTTTTCCAAGTGTCGGTGACAGGCACAGTTCTCCTTCTCTGCGGGGCGATCAATCCAATTACCACCCCACGATAAGCGGTCTCAACGCGTCGCTGCCTTTCCGGGACAGCGCCCGTTAGCCGGTCCCCCGACGGCCACATCTAAACGTATATCGCCGACCCCGCGGTTTCAGGGACACGGCGTTCCCGTAAGACCCGCCCGCAAAACTGCCCGGTGAAGGTGCCCTAAACGCTACACACAGTTAGCTGTCCCACTTCCTTGGGATTGGGACACCTAGGAGACCCTATGTAGTGCGTTCCAAGAGTCGGTCGATGGACCTTTCCTGTTGTTCCGCGGAATAGCTTTGGGTGTCGAGCAGCGACACTGCGTTGAGTCCCTCACTCAACGCCGAGACGTCCACTGCAAAAGATGTGACGTCCTCGTGAGTCCAGTCCGGTCGTGCTGCCGCGGCCAGCCGTTCAATGCGGCGCAGCAGCATTCGGTTACCTTGACGGTGATGTTCCGCGATGTCTTCATCAGCAACGGCTGCAGCGAGGAAACTGACCCAGACCCGCGCTTCGTCGGTTGCCCCGCGACGATATACCGGCAGCGCACGAACGACATCCTGGAGCGCACTGAGCGGGTCCGATGCTTTGGCCTCCACCTCTTCGAGACGGGCAACAGCGCGTTCGGTCAACGTCCTGCGCGCGTGCACCAGGAGGTCACGCTTCGTAGGGAATGTATGGAACACAAGTCCGGTGGTGCATCCGGCTTCCTTCGCTACGGCGCTGGCCGTCAGCCCCGTCAGTCCGGCGCGAGTGAGCACAGCCCATGTGGCCTCTGTCAGGGCGCGTTTTTGTTTCTCTACGTCACGTGTTCTCGGCATGCCACTTCCCATTCGATAAGCAATAAGATATCGTAGCGCACAATACGGTAGTGGTGACTACGGAATAAATGCGAAAATGGAGAGTTGTGAGCATGACTGATCGTGAGGCGGCAGCGGATGTGCTGCGAGCTTGGGCGCTGGATGAAATCCTCAAAGAAAAGGTGATGTCCTCCCCCTCGTTGGCACCCGTGGCAAGGAGGATCGCCCGGCAGTATTCGGCAGGTGACACGGTCGATGATGCTTTGACGGCAGCCCAGCGCACCATGGCGCGCGGGCACCTGGTGAGCATTGAATACGCAGGAGAAAGCGTCCGCGATGCTGAGCTGGCGCGTAAGGAAGCGAATGTCTTTTTGGAGCTGATCACCGCACTCCGGGCGGCAAGGATTGCCAGCACCGTTTCCTTCGACCTCTCTCACGTTGGACTCCTCGTAGACCCCGGACTCGCAGCAGAGAACGTCCGCGCGATGGCCAAAGCCCTAGCGCCGCTGGGTACTTCGCTCATGATCTCCGCGGAAGGTTCAGACCGCACGGACCTGGTCCTGGACACCTACGACAAGCTGAGCGCTGAGGGACTACCCGTGGGGATCACCGTCCAGGCACGCCTACACCGCAGCGCAGCCGACCTGGAACGGGTGCTGGAACGCCCGGGCGTAATCCGTTTGGTCAAGGGAGCGTTCCTCGAACCGGCCGACACGGCCTTCCCTCGCGGCAGCGGCGAACTTCGGGAGACATACCTCCGTCTAGCGGGACGCATCCTGGAGACCGGACACCCGCTGTCCATCGCCACGCACGACGCAACACTGATCGAGGACCTCATCTCAGAACACCCGGATCTAGTCAGCCGGCCTGAAGTGGAATTCGAAATGCTGCTCGGGCTGGGCACCTCCACCTTGGACCGATTGCACAAGGACGGCTATACCACCCGTGAATACTCGATCTTCGGGGACCAATGGTGGTTATACGTCTTGAACCGCATTGCAGAAGCACCCGAACGGGTCTTCACCGCACTCGTAGCCGCCGCCAAATAGACTGAGCATCCCCCCGGGTCGCCCCGCCCGGGCCCGATAAGTGAGACCGCCGCGAAGCCCCTGTTCAAGCGTGAAGAAGGGTGCCCCACTTCCTTAGTACTGGAACACTCTCGTTGGGACGGTCCCATTGGGCCGATTTAGGCCGCGACGGCACCCCGACACCGCGCCGTGCCGCAAAACGGACTAAAGGGCATACATCCCGGGGCATCTTGCAAACGGCTTTAGGCCATTCATCAAGGCACTTTTGAGCACTGGTGGAATGCCGAATCAGCCTCGACGTAACATTTCAGTCCCGTATGTTGTCCCAAGACATCCCCTGCAACCAGCTGTTACAAAGACAACTTCCGGGACAGTTGGGTTTGTGACTCGGGAGCCCATATCCATGCGTGGGTACACAGCGGCCTGCCTGACGCCGACGATCTTCAGCCGCAACTGAAATGCCGGCCACCGCCGTCGTAATGTTGCGCAGGTCACACATGGCACATACGCTGGGGGCGCTGCAGCGTGGCAGCAAGGATGAAAGGCAGTGCATTGGCCAGCGACAAGCTCTCCGTTGTTGTTCGCGTCGACGTAGACGGCGAACAGATCCAGATCGAAGCGACCGGTCGCGTGACCGCTCTGAGCCTTCAGGGTCTCTACCCAGTGGTCCAACGCACCAAGGGCCTTGGCGGCGGTCTCGGAGTGGAGATGGACCTGTCCCAAGCGACCATTGATGAGGATGCACTGAAACAGCTGCAGGTCTACGCCGAACTCCACGAAGTGCCCGTGCGCCTCAACCCGGACCACAACAATGTGACCGCCCTTCCGTCCCGCAGCCCCCAAACCACCAGCCGCGCCGCCTAGCAGCGTCGCTCCAAACCACCGCCTACCAGGAGAAACAATTGCGCAAAGTCACCGCCGGCCTGTTCCACTCCGTTGATGGCGTGGTTCAGGACCCATTCAAGTTCCAATTCGACAGCTTCGACGACGAACTCGGCAAAGGACTGACCAAGATGATCACCACGGTGGACACCGTGGTCCTGGGGCGGGTCAGTTACCAGGAGTGGGCCGGATATTGGCCCAACGCTTCGCAGGATGATGATTTTGCCGCCTTCATCAATCCCGTGGAGAAGTTCGTCGCGTCGCGCACCCTTACAGAACCGTTGGAGTGGGAAAACTCGCACCTGATCGAAGGCGACGTGCAGCAGTTTGTCACCGACCTGAAGAGCCGCGACGGAGGCGAAATTGCCGTCTGCGGCAGCATTTCACTGGTTCGCCAACTCTTTTTCGCGGGCATCCTGGACGAACTGACCCTCATGACGCATCCCGTGGTGGCCGGCAGCGGGCGGCGGCTCTTTGAGGACGGCGACCCGTTGCACCGGCTCGTGTTGGAGGACCAGTACGCCACCAGCAGGGGCAACGTGGTCAGCACGTACAGCCTCCGCAAAGACTAAAACGTACGACGACGACACTCACCTGTCGCCGTCAGCCCGCCTGTGAAGTCACCCCAGCAGCAACGCCGCGCCCAGTTCGCTCCGGAAGTAGAGCACACTGCGGCCGTAGCGGGTTGACGTCACGAGTCCTGCGTCCCGGAGTGCCCTGAGGTGCTGGTTCACGGCCGACGTCGTGACGCCAAAGCGCAGGCCCAACTCTGTGGACGAGGCCGGGGCTGCCAAGGCGGTGAGCAGGCTGGTCCGGACCTCACCCAACACGGCCACAATCGCGGCCGGGTTGGTGATCCGTTCCGTTTCCCACATGGCGCCCTGGCCCCTGGCCGGGTACATCAGCATCGGCGGATCGCCGTGGTTCACGGGAGCAGAAGCCCTGCGGGTGAACATGGTGGGAACAAGCGTCAGCCCCAGACCGTCCGTCTTCTCGGTCCGCGACGCCGGATTCTTCAGCCGCACGGAGATGACGCGGCCATCGAATTCCACAGCACCGGACAAATCGTTCAGCATCGTGAACAGGCCGCCCTGCGCAATCTGCCGGCCTCGATAGACAATGTCCGCTTCCAGGATGGTTCGCATGCGCAGCCAGTGCGGCTCGAAGCAGGTTTCCCAGAAGTCCCGGAGGATACGAACCATGCGCCGGATCGCCGGCCCAACCGGACCGGAAAAAACATTCGGGACAGCGCCGTGCACCCTGACCAGGTCTCCGTGAAACCGCTCGGCCGAAAGCTGCTCCAATGCTGCGAACTCGTCATCGATCCTGGTGAGTGGCGACTGGGGCCGGGGGTTCAGGAAGTCCGGTGTCCACAGCCGGTCATCCACCAAGGACAGCAATCCATCGAGGTCCAAGCGTGAGCGGGCTTCTTCTGTTCGCCGCAACCAAGGCAGCTGGAGTGGATACTGGCTGGGATCGCGAACAGCCCTGAGGGAGAGTCCCAGTTCGCAGAGGGGCGAGATGCCAAAGCGCACGCCGCCCAGATCTGCCTCTGACAACTCGTACTTCAACATGAAGCACTACGCTACATCAATACCGCCCGCCGCCAGTGGGTGACAGAACTAGGGGTGTGACTAAATCCCTGGCCAATACCGCCCCCGCTCCGCAGCACACCCTCCGCGTCGCGCTCTCTGATCCCGCCCTCAAGATCCTCGCCTCCGCCATCCTGGTGTCCACAGTGGGCCGCGGAATCTTCCTCACCCTGACGGTCCTGTACTTCAGCCGCTTCGTCGGGCTGAGCGCCCTCGAAATCGCCGTGATACTCACGGTTTCGAGCGGGGTCGGCGTCGCCACCTCCTATATCGGCGGCCGACTCGCCGACCGCTTTTCCGCACGTCGACTCCTTGTGGGCATGGTCGCCGTCCAGGGGCTCGCGATCGCAAGCTACACGTTCGCCGGGAACTTCAGCACCGCCGTCGTGATCGCCTGCATAGCAGTAGGCGTGGACCGGGGCGCGAATGCCACGCGATCCGCCATCATTGCCCGGGCCTTCGACGGTCCGAACCGCGTGAATGCGCGCGCAGTCCTCCGCACCATCACCAACCTGGGCATCGCCGTGGGAGGCATGATCGCCGGGCTCGCGTTGCTGGCCGGTACCGCGGGCGCGTTCAGGGGGATGATGATCGGCGCCGGCGTGGCCTACATCCTGAGCGCGATGGCCCTCCGCCGCCTCCCCGCCAGGGTAGACGCACCCCGCCACGATCCCGTCAAACCTGCCCCGACGCGGGGTATCTCCCCCTTCAAGGACCGCCGCTACGTACTGCTGACCGTGCTGTCCGGCATCTTCGGCATGCAGTTCGGGCTCGCCGAGATGGGCGTCCCGTTGTGGATTTCGCAGGACACCAGTGCCCCGGATGTCTTGATATCGGCAATCCTTGTCATCAACACTCTGTGTGTCGTTCTGCTGCAAGTGCCGCTCTCCCGCGGCACCGAGCACCCCCGGCGCGCAGGGAAGATAGTGCTGATTGGTGGTGTGCTCATGGCGATGGCTTGCGCGCTCTACGCCGCGGCGGGCGGGGTGCCGGTCATCGCCGCCATCACGCTCCTCTGCGGCGCAGCACTTCTTCACTCGTTCGCGGAAATCCTCTCGCAAGCGGGAGCCTGGGGACTCAGCTTCGAACTCGCCAACCCCCTCCAAGCAGGCGCTTACCAAGGGATGTTCGGCATGGGATCTGCCCTGGGGGCCATGCTCGCACCGCTCGTGGTGACCGCCACCGTCGTCGAACATGGCACGCTGGGTTGGGCCATCCTGGGTGCCATTTTCCTTGCCTCGGCCGTGGGAATCGCGCTGATAGCGCGGAAGGCGTCGACGACGGCGGCACTCACCTGAGGGGGTGGCCTGAGAACAGCCGCCTCCCGCCGAATTTGGCCTGTGGGAGGCAGCTGTCGCTTATCGGGCGGAAAGTCAGTGACTTCCGGTAACTTCCTGCCAGGGAAGCCGGTGTCCGTTGCAGAGAAGGCTGGGCGATTCGCCCTGCTCAGCCAATTCGGCCTTGAGCCCCTGCCTCACGGCCTGACCGTAGGACTGAACCCGGCCACCTTCTGGGTATGCCGCATCAGGGTGGTCATTCAGGCCCGAGTACGAGCAGATGGAGTTGGAATTCTCCGGGCCCTTTTCCACTTGCCCTGCGGCGAAAGCCGGCGTCGCCGACAACGCCGTCAGCGCACCTACACAGAGGGCAGCGGAGAGAATTTTGATTCGCATTGTTTTACCTCGCTTTGTTGTGACGTGGCGCGCGCTCCCCAGCCAGCCCGACGCAGGTGGGAATAAGATAGCGCAAGTCCATGCCGAGGGTAAGGGCCCTTCGGTAGCGTCCTCGAACCGGGCTACTGACGGCTACCCAGCTCCAGCAGATTCACGTCGACGTTTCCCGTGCCAGGCTTCGGAGATCCCCGTTCTTTGCGCAATTGTGTAGCCCGATATTCGTCCTTGGACAAGCCGAATCCATACCAGGCCAAGAAGCCCGCTATGCCCATGGGCCACAGGGCACCCCAAGAGGGCCCGCCTCCTTGGAACACAGGCATGATGAACAGCACCACCGTGGCAACGAATCCCACCACCCCGAAAGCAGCCAATATTGCCATGCCCCACCACGTACTGACCTGCGCCTGCCCCCGCCCCGGCGTAAACCCGATCTCCTCTTTGGGATAGCTGTGCAACTCGCCTGTACTGGTCCGTCGAAGGACACGCTTTTCGCCCCGTGCGACAGCTTCCTTATGTTCCGCATACGCAGCGTCGTCGCGCCGCTCACGTTCCCGGTCGTAGACCACAGTCAGTCCCCCTCCAAGGTCGAAAAAGCCAGCCTACGGTCAACCGACCTACTTCTTTCCCGCCTTCAAATCCGAGACCACCTTCGCGATCCGCCGCGCACGGGTTTCCTCGGTCTTGGCATCGCCGATCGGCTCAACATAGCGTCGCTGGCTGCTGTAGTTCAGGGTCCCGTAGAAGGCCTTTGCCTCAGGCTCGGCATCCAGCGCCGCGGCCAAGTCCTCGGGCACCTCGACAACCCTCGGTTTGGTGTCCACTTCAAGGCCCACCTCAACCGTATCTCCAGCCGACGCGCCCGTCAGTTCACGGTTCGCCGAGCTGACCCCCACCATGAACTTCCCGCCCATCACCGCGATGCTGCTGCGGTAGCTCTGCCCGTTGATGGTCACCACCACCGGGGGCCGTTTGCCGGCGCCAAGCCCGTCAACGATCTCGTCGGGAACTTCGATGCCGGCCTTGTTGCCATCGCCAACGATGGTGGTTGTGAATTTCATGTCCCAAGTATGCCGTGGGCCATTGGTAGACGCACCGCACCTACAGGACTAGTTTCTAGGTAACCGCGCGAACCACATCGAGGAGTCTTAGACATGGACAACCAGGACCTGCTGGAACGCATCCAGTCGCTGGTCGAAGAGGAGCACCGCTTGCGTGACTCCGAAGGATCGGAAAACGACACCGCCCGCTTGGCCCAACTGGAGGCCCAGTTGGACCAATGTTGGGACCTGCTGCGCCAACGCCGCGCCAAGAAGGACGCAGGCGCGAACCCCGACGACGCCGAACCGCGGCCCGTCAGCGAAGTCGAAGGCTACCGGCAGTAATCAGGCTCCCTCGAGCACCTGGCTGGTAGCCCACGCGAGGTATTTGGCTGCATTGGCCACGGCGTCGGCGACGTCGGGAACGCCATCTTTGCGCTGCGCTACGTCCAGCAACTGGGCTGCGGCCACAATGCCGTGCTTCGCCAGGTCCTCGGGCGTGACCGTAATGCGCCCCGCGACGGCGATGACGGGAATTCCGTGCACGCTCGCGGCATCAGCCAGGGCGATCGGCGCCTTGCCTGTGAGCGACTGCTCATCCATGGAACCCTCGCCGGTGATCACCAGATCGGCCTCGCCCAAATGCTGCGCGAGGCCTGTGAGACCGGCGACCAGCGCGAAGCCGCCTTCCAGCGCAGCATCGGTGAAAGCCAGGAACGACGCCGGGAACCCGCCAGCCGCTCCAGCTCCCGGAACGTTCACGTCGCGGCCCGTAGCTTCCCGAAGGAGCGACGCCCAGTTGCGGAGGCCGGCGTCGAGCCTTTCAACGGCGTCCTCATCGGCACCCTTCTGCGGACCGAAAACGTGAGCGGCACCTTCCGGCCCGTACAGCGGGTTTTGGACGTCGACGGCGATGCGGAACTTCACGGTGGACAGCCGCGGATCCAGCTCGGAGACATCGACGGCGACGACGTCGGCCAGGGAACCTCCACCGAGCGGCACTACATTCCCGGCCGTATCGAGCGGCTTGAGCCCCAAGGCACGCAGGGCGCCGCTGCCGGCGTCGGACATTGCCGAACCACCCAGGCCGAGCACGATCTCGGTGGCACCGGCGTCGAGGGCAGCGGCGATCAACTGGCCGCAGCCGTAGCTGTGGGCTCGCAGCGAATTCTCCGGCGTCGGCTCCATGTGGGCCAGGCCGGAAGCCATCGCGGTTTCGATAACAACACTGGCCCCGCCGAAAGCGTCTTTCCGGATCGCCCAAGAGGCTCCCACGGGCTTGAGGATGGGGCCGACTACGGCGTTGTTTCGCTCTTCGTAGCCGGCGGCGATGGCGGCATCCAGTGTGCCTTCGCCGCCATCGGCCACAGGGAACTGGGTGGTCACGGCATCCGGGTAAACACGGAGGGCGCCTTCGGCCATGGCTGACGCGGCTTCTGCGGCGGTCAGTGATCCCTTGAACTTGTCCGGGGCGATGAGGATACGCATGGGTCCATCTTGCCAGCTCCACTCGGAAAGCGCTTGCCCGAGCGTAACCTAGCGGTGAGTTACGCGTTGATCACCCGAACAGGAGTCCCGCTGAGCCACCCCTTGACGTCCTCGAAAGCCCCGCCATAGAACTGCCGGTAGCTCTCGTGGGTCACGTAGCCGATATGCGGTGAGAGCACTGTCCGCGAAGAGTGGAGCAGTGCGTGCCCGGACGGAAGGGGTTCCTCGTCGAACACGTCCAATGCGGCGCCGCGGATCCACCCCTCCTCCAGTGCCTGGATCAGTGCAGCCTCATCCACCAAGGGCCCCCGCGCGGTGTTGACCAGCACACCTTCCGGACCGAGAAGGCGCAGTTCCCTGGAACCGACAATCCCTTCTGTCCGCTCTGACAGCCGAAGGTGCAGCGTCACGACGTCGGACTCACGGAACAGCTCCTCTTTGCTGACCTTCCGGGCACCGGCAGCCTCTGCGGCGTCGGCCGTCAGATTTTGGCTCCACGCCAGGACGTCCATACCAAACGCTTTGGCGTAGCCAGCCATTCGCTTGCCGATCTTGCCCAGGCCAACGATTCCCAGCGTCTTGCCTTCAAGTTCAAACCCGACGCCGGTCTGCCAGTCGCCCGCGCGCAAGGAGTTCTCCTCCACGGTCAGATTCCGGGCAAAGGCCATGAGCAAAGCCCACGTCAGCTCGGGCGCCGCGGCAGGTGAGCCACCCGTTCCGCACACCACAATGCCCCGCTCTGCCGCTGCTCCCAGATCAATGGCTGCGTTCGCCATGCCAGTGGTCACCAACAGCTTCAGGTTGGGCAGGGATTCAAGGACATCCTGGGGAAAACGGGTGCGTTCGCGCATCGCCACAATGATGTCGAACGGCGCCAAGGCGGCCACGGCCTGCTCTTCCGACACAAAAGGTGCGCTGAAAACGCTCACTTTAACGCCGTCGTCGAGCAGTGAGTCCCACGGGGCGTAATCGCCGGAGACCTGCTGGTAATCGTCAAGGATGGCTAAACGGAATCGGGTCACGTTCCTTATCCTCGCGTGGTGGCCGGTGGTACTCAACCCCATCTCGCGTTAGGTTTTTGAGTGTGAGCCAAAATGTGACCTCCGCCATGCCCAAGCCCGAGCACCCCCGCCCACAACTGGTCCGCCGGAAGTGGATGAACCTCAACGGACCCTGGGGTTTTGAGATCGACGCCGGTGACTCCGGTTTGGAACGCGGACTCACCACCCGCGAACTCAACAGCCGGATCGTGGTGCCGTTCGCACCGGAATCTGCACTATCCGGGATTGAACACGTGGACTTCATGGAAGCCGTGTGGTACCGGCGAACCGTGACCATTCCCAGTGGGTGGGCTGGCCAGACCGTCCTGCTTCATTTTGGCGCCGTGGATCACGATGCCACCGTGTGGGTGAACGGTGTGGAAGTTGCCCGGCACCGGGGCGGTTTCACACCCTTCACGGCAAATCTCGGGGGTGTCGCGGAGCCCGGCACGGATGCAGTGATTGTGGTGCGGGCCAGGGATTCGCGGCACGAAATGCAGGCCCGCGGAAAGCAGGCCACTTGGTACAACAACACCCACTGCCAGTACACGCGAACCACTGGCATTTGGCAGACAGTGTGGATGGAAGCTGTCCCCGAAGTGCACATCAAACGGCTCCGGATGACCCCCAACCTGGCCGACTCCAGCATCACACTTGAGGTGCCTGTCAGCCAGAACCGGAGCGGGCACACCATCACCGCGGTCCTCAGCGACAAGGGTGACATGCGGGTTGAAGCTACGGTCAAAGCCGATCTGGACCTTACTCCCTCCCTTAGGCTGGAAATCCCCAGCGAGTCCCTGCACCCATGGTCCATTGAAGATCCCTTCTTGTATGACCTTGAGGTCAGCGTGATGGACTCCGCCGGCAATACCGTTGACCACATCAGCAGCTACGCGGCCGTCCGCTCAGTTGCCCTGGACGGAAAGGTGGTCCGCCTCAACGGCAAGCCCGTTTTCCAGCGGCTGGTCCTGGACCAGGGCTATTGGCCGGACTCCCTCATGACGTCGCCGGACGAGGCAGCGCTGATCATGGACATCGAACTGTCCATGGCCGCAGGCTTCAATGGCGCCCGCCTGCACCAAAAGGTCTTCGAGGAGCGTTTCCTCTACCATGCCGACCGGCTCGGGTACCTGGTGTGGGGCGAGTTCGGCGATTGGGGCGTCTCGGGCGGCGGCACCATAGGACACAACCAGCAGCCCACCGCGAGTTTCGTCGCCCAGTGGCTGGAAGTTTTGAAGAGGGACTACAACCACCCGTCCATCATCGGCTGGTGCCCGCTCAACGAGACGCACCAGGTTCTCCACGATCGGCTGACAGTTTTGGACGACGTCACAGAGGCCATGTTCCAAGCCACCAAACTGGCTGATCCAACACGTCCGGTCATCGACGCCTCCGGCTACGCGCACCGGATCCGCGATACGGACATCTACGATTCCCACTCCTACGAGCAGGACCCGGACCGCTTCCGCATAGAGCAGCAGGGTCTGGCAGAGGGGAAGCCATACATCAACCGCAAGGGCGACGGCGAGGAATACTCGGTGCCGTATGCCGGCCAGCCCTACTTCGTTTCCGAGTTCGGTGGAATCTGGTGGAACGAGGTGGAGGCCCGCCAAGCTGTGGACGGAAGCGACGTCGCCTCGTCATGGGGCTATGGCCAGCGCGTCAGGAGCGAGGAAGAGTTCTACGCCCGGTTCGACGGACTCTGCTCGGTCCTGCTGGAGAACCCGGACATGTTCGGGTACTGCTACACCCAACTGACGGACGTCTTCCAGGAGAAAAACGGCATCTTCACCTTCGACCGCAGCAACAAGTTTGACCTGGCAAGGATCCGCGCAAGCCAAATCCGGCCTGCAGCGATCGAAACCCAGGAGTAGGCGACGGTTTTAGACCCACTCGCCCCTGCGCACCAGAACTTCCTTGAGGAGGTCGAGCCGGTCGGACACGATCCCGTCCACGCCAAGGTCCAGCAGCCGCTCCATCTCGACGGGATCGTTGATGGTCCACACATGCACCTGCCTGCCAAGCCGATGCGCGCGGCGGATGAATCCCGGCGTCACCACCGGCAAGCGCCCATAGCGGACAGGAACCTGGAAGACGTCGACGCCGGAGAGCAGCTTGCGTGCCAAAGGAGCCGGCAGCACGGGGCCAAGAAGAACGAAGAGCGCGGTCAGGGAGCTGCCTGCCGAGGACGCCGCCCGGCGGGAGAGCTTGGAAAGGACTGCGCGGCGCCGCCTGTCAGAGAAGCTGGTGACCAGGACGCGGTCATGGATGCGGTGCTTCTCAATGGCAGCAGCCATCGGACCCACGGAGTTCCAGTCCTTGACGTCCAGGTTCAGCCGGGCGCAGGGCAACGACGAGACGAGTTCATCAAAGGTTGGCACCGGTTCCACGCCCCCGATCCTCGCCAGAGCTACTTCCGCCGCCGTCAGCTCGGACACTTTGCCCACGGAATCCGTCACGCGATCCAAGGAAGAGTCGTGGAAAACCAGCAGTACGCCGTCGGACGTCGTGTGGACGTCCGTCTCGAGGTGCACCGTACCCAGATCCACCGCGGCCCTGAAGGCTGCCATGGAATTCTCCAGGCCGTCCAAGGAGAATCCCCGGTGGGCGAGGGCAAGAGGGCCTGCTGAACCATCCTTGCGGAGGAAATAGGGCAGCGTCACACCCGTAGCGTAGCCCATCGCCAAGGTGCGGCTAGGACTCCTGCGGGAGTGCCGCCGCCGTCCTTTGCGGAACGATCGCCACGCCGTCGCTGACGTGCACCAGCGTCCGGCCGCGACCGCCGTCGAGCTCCACCCACACCGCGGTGGCATCGCCGGTGACGGCGTCCACAATCCCGGACGATTCGTAACCCGGCGTCAAGGTGACGCTGACCCGATCGCCCTGGCGCAGCGACCGCCAGTGATGGTCCGGTTCGATCCGCCGCAAAGGCGCAGTGTTGACGTTGTTGATCCGACGCTTGGCCATAATTCCCCCTACACATTCAACGAGACGATTTCACCGTGCGAATTTCACCGTGCGAACGGGTCCTTGGCTGGAAGCCTACGGAGCCAAGTTGAACGCCGGTTGTATGGAAGCTGGGAACTGGGTGACACCGCGGGACTGGCAAACTGGGGGCATGACTGTGTTGATTGCCGGATGCGGCGACCTTGGGACCGAAGCCGGACTCCGCTTCGCCGCTGCGGGCCATGACGTGGTGGGCTTGCGCCGGTCCCCCGGGAAGTTGCCTGCCGAAATCCGCGGCGTGTACGCGGACCTCTCCACTGAGCTGCCTGACCTGCCGCCGGACGTGGACATTGTGGTGGTGGCCATCGCTGCCGACGCGTCCACCGAGGAGGCTTATCGCGCGGCCTACCTGGATGGTGTCAGGAACGTCCTTGACGCGTTGGAACGGCAGTCCCTTCAACCGCGGCGCGTTCTGTTCGTCTCTTCCACGGCCGTGTACAAAGATTCCGGCGGGGCTGTGGTGGACGAGTCCACCCCGACGGAGCCCACGCGGTTCAGCGGCAAAGTCCTGGTGGAGGCAGAAAAACTGCTGTTCGCCCGGACACACGGGACCACCACTCAGCCCGTTTCGCTGCGGCTCGGCGGCATTTACGGGCCGGGTCGCACCCGGTTGATCGATCAAGTCCGCAGCGGCAAGGCCGTCATTCCTGCCCAACCGCGGCACACCAACCGTGTCCACAGGGACGACGCCGCCGCGATGATCGTCCACCTCACCACCATGGAAGCCGCTCCCGATTCCGTCTACGTTGGCGTCGATGACGTCGCTGCGGAGATGGGCGACGTCCTGCGGTTCCTCGCCGCAGAACTTGGGTGCCCGGAACCCACGACGGCGGCACCCGGGGACGCGTCCGGCGCCGGCCCCGGCGACAAGCGCTGCAGCAACGCACGGCTCCGGGCCACAGGTTTTGAATTCACCTTCCCCACGTACAAAGAGGGCTACCGCGCACTGCTGGCCGGCGAGGGCGTACGGCACCCGTGAGCTCGGAGGGCCCTGCCCCTTCGCGGGCACACGGGTGGGGCCGGATCTACTTCGCTGTCCAAGCTGTGGCTGGGCTCGCGTGGTGGGTTGGAGTTTTCCTGTCACCGGCCATACGCGCAGCCACTCTTGGCCGCCTGGATCCCGTCTCTGTAGCCGCCTTCGACATTCCCTTGTTCGTCATCGCCTCGGGTGTCGCGGCCTTCGGCGTCAGGGCAGCAGCAGTGGTGGCCACTGGTTGGACTGGAATCGTTGCAGTTGCCTTGGCTGTCTACGCAACCATCACTACCGAGGCGGGGTGGGGCGTCCTGATCATGTTCGCCGCCGTCGCATGCTCAGTGGTTGCGCTGTTCTTTGTGGCGCAGGGACGGGTGCCCACGGAGTTGATCGTGCGGGGACCGTTCGCGTTCCGTCCGGCATCCACGCTGCGCGGCAATGCAACCAACGTGGGGTCAACCATGGGTCAGTTGATTCTCTTCTGGGGTTTCTTCCTGGTGGTGCTGCCGTCCGTCATGTGGTGGTTAGAGCAGCGGTGGGGCGTCTCCCTGCTGTTCCCCTCGGCGGCCGCACCCGTCGGCTTCGTGGTGCTGTTATTGGCCAGTTCCCTAGGTATCGCTTCCGCGGTGACTATGTCCTCAACCGGAGGTGGCACTCCTCTGCCTTCTTCCATGCCCAACCGCCTGGTCATCGCCGGTCCATATAGGTGGGTTCGGAATCCCATGGCCGTGGCAGGAATTTCCCAAGGCGCTGCTGTGGGCCTTTTGCTGGGTTCGTGGCTGGTGATCGCCTACGCCGTCATCGGCTCGCTCCTGTGGAATTACGCTGTTCGACCACATGAAGAAGCTGATCTGGAACGCCGGTTTGGAGCCGAGTTCCAGCAATACCGTGGCTCAGTGCGCTGCTGGATTCCGCACTGGTGAAAGGACCTCCCTCGAAGCAACGGGAGGCCCCTCCACCCTCAGTTCCTTTTCGACGAGTCCAACAGCCCATTGAGGAATCCGTAGTCCACGGCCTCCGCTACCGCCGTGTAGGTGCCCGTCGTGTTTAACTCTTCGGCTGCCCGCTGAGCGACGGCGTAGGCGGCTTGGGCGGTGCTGGACCCGAGGCTGACACGGGAGACGCCAAGCCTTCCGAGCTCACCAACGCTCAGCGATCCCGCGCCCACCATGACGTTAACGGGAACAGATATCCCGGCGGTCAGTGCGGCAACAGTTTCCGCGTCCGCTGCTCCAGGCACAAAGATGCCGTCGGCCCCTGCTTCCACGTACGTCTGTGCCCTTGCGAGTACTTCGGCAACCTGCTGCTCCAGTGTTCCGACGCCCGCCAGAAATACGTCGGTCCGGGCGTTGATGAACAATTCCCGGTCCGCCTCGTGGGCTGCTTTGCGCGCGGCGGAAAGCCTCTCTGCGAATTCCGCCGGGTCCCGGGCCCCATCTTCCATGTTGATGCCCACCGCTCCGGCCTCAAGTATGTCGTGGACAGTTCTCCCGACGCCTTCCAGCGTGGTGGAGAAACCGCCCTCAATATCCGCTGTTACGGGAACCTTGACGGCTTTCACGATGTTGGCAACTACCGCTATAGCGCGATCCCGGTCCAATTGGTCTCCGTCGGGAATGCCCAGCGACCAAGCGACTCCCGCGCTGGTTGTTGCCACCGCAGGCGCACCCGCTGCTTCAGTAATGACGGCACTGGCGACGTCCCAGGCGTTGCTGAGCGCAAGTGGTTTCGTGCTGGTGTGGAGAGATTTGAAATGAGCAGCAGTCTGGTGGTGTTCGATGTTCATGACTACATTCCACCAGCCGGCGCGAACTCTGGCTGGCAGGAATCGGACATCACCAGCGCAGGACCAAACTAGACCCGCAGCTCCGTGAGCTTTGCCTCGAGAACTTGGGCCACGCCGTCGTCGTCGAAGTGCGGCGCCTGCTGACCGGCCGCCAGGATGGCTTCCGGGTGACCACTGGCCATCGCGTAGCCGTGGCCGGCCCAGCGAAGCATCTCGATGTCATTGGGCATGTCCCCGAACGCCACCACATCAGCGGCTTCGATTCCCAAGGACTCGGCGTACTTGGCCAGCGTGACGGCCTTGTTGATGCCCGGAACGGACATTTCCAACATCGCCGTCCGGGGTGCTGAGTGCGTGGTGCTCACCAGATGCGCGACGGCCGGCTGAACTTCGGCGAGGAATTCGTCCGGCGTACCTTTGCGGGTGATCGCCAGGAACTTCACGACGGCGTCATCCGCCGTGAGCGTCTCAGCCAGCGGTTTTGGGGTGAATTCGGCGAGAAGCTCGCTGGTTTCGTTCTCGATGAAGCCCGGCTCAAGCTGGAAACCCGTGAGGGTCTCAACGGCGAAGAGGGCGTCGGGCCGGAGTGACTTGATGATGCGGCGTGCCTCGAACACAGATTCCGCGTCCAGGGCAGTCGAGGATAGTGCTTTCTCGGTTTCGAGATCCCACACCACGGCGCCGTTGGAACAAATCACGATCCCGCTGTGTCCCAACTGCTCCTGCAGCGGGTACAACCAGCGCGGCGGGCGACCCGTGACGAAGACGAGTTCCACTCCTGCGTCGCGGCACGCCTGGAATGCCTGGATGGTCCGGCCACTGATTTTGCCGTCGTGACCGAGGATGGTGCCGTCAATATCGCTTGCTACGAGCCGCATCATGCCAGTCTACGTGGGTACGAACAGGCCTCGGCGCCTCGCTACAGCTGCTCTGGTTCATAGTCAAAGAAGGCTGCTCTTGGAAGCACCTGCTTTCCGTAGAGCTTGTGTTTGTCCGCTTGGCTCAGGCGCGCCACCTCGGCAGCTGTATCCCAGTTCTCGCGGATACTCGATACAAGGTGGTCGATGATGTCCCGCCCTTCTGCAGCGCGAAGCCCGTATATTTCGGACTCATCTACCAATGCCTTGAAGTTGGAGACCTTCGCACCGCTATCACCACGCCCGTATCGCATTGCCTGCTCAAAGGTGTCGCCGGACCTTTGCCCCGGAGCAAGATCGTAAACCGGCGTCAGTTCCAAATGCTCACCGTCCCAAAAAGCTGCGTGGTTCCGGGCATGGTCGTCGTTGTTGCTGATGGCAATGTTCAGGGCGATGCGCCGGAAGAGTTCCGGCCCGGGCTGTGTCGCGTCAACTGCGTACTCACGCAGCACATCTAGGATCTGGGGGTAGGACACATACCTGGCATACATTTCGTCGGTCTGAGCCATGGTAAGTCCGGACACCGCATGACGCCGCCCTCCGGCCCCATCGCGGTCGAAGCGCCTGACAAGGAGAACTTCCTTGCCCAGAGAAGAGACAACCTTGCTCTCCGGCACGTTCATGCCAGCCAAGCGAGCAAGCTCGAGCATGGCGCCCTCGGCGTTCACCACGGAGAAGATCCGGTCATCGGAGGACGAGAACTTTGCCAGCCACTCACCCCCGTCTTCGTCAGTCAGCGTCGCTTTGGGGCGGGCACCTCCCAGGCTGGTGCCATGCATAATGGCCGCATCCAGACTTGGTGAAAGCTCCCCGCCAACATCGAGGATCATTGCCGCCCGTTGTAACTCCTCAAGTGTCGCGGACTCATCCCGAGGCACGTATCTTTCACGGTCAGGTTGAAAATCCAAGGCACCGAATCGGTTTGAGCTGGAGGTCAGCATGTATTCGACTTCACTGAGGGAATTGGGTGGAACGTTCTGCCGTCTTTCGATGACACCACGACCCCACCTGTCGGGACTTCCGTCCCTGAGGACGCCAGCGATGTTCAGTCCAGCTGCAGGCTCCTGGACGCCAGGCAGCAGTGGCAGTTCCGGAGCGAACAGACTTATGGCGTCCGGCCTGGACCTGTAATTCTGTCCGTAGATGAAAGTGACGAGCGGGCCGATCTGCTCCACTCTGCCGGCTACCACTGGCTCAGTTTCACCCGGCAGCCACGTCCAGACGTAGAGCTCGTTAGAAATTGTCATCGGAATTGCCGCTCCTTGGTCGTCTCACGCGGCTTGGTAGAAGAGCCAGCATCTCCTCTCCTCGATGCCGACGAATCGCAAGTTCGGCTCGGTCCTCAATACCAAAGAGGGGAACTCCCACGAGGTCTGCAAGGTCCACCATAGTGCCGACCGCCGCCCCACGACTGCCGGCCTCGGCCGCAAGAACGGTCTGCTCCGAGACATTCGCGCGCGCAGCCAACTCCTTCGCCGTCCATTTCCGGTCAATTCGCCCTTGCCTGATGAGCTGCCCCCACACAGTAAGAGCATCCTGAATGTGCGGCCGTAAAGGAACACTGCGTTTTGCCAACTTAACCTTCTTAAAACATGCTCTAAATGGTCTTAGACATATTTTATCATTGCTGACTGCCACCAGAGAAGCTTGGTGTGGCACCGCGGTGGCACAAGGTCGAGCCTGGAGCTTAGGGTGAAGTCATGAGTGAGAAGACCAGCGAAGTCGAAGAACACAGCACCCGCGGTGCGTACGTCACTGGCAGTGAGTTCACCCGGGACACGAACTACATCGAGGACCGCATCACGCGCGAGGGCACTCCTGGGCCGGACGGCGAGCCCGGCTGGCCCGTGGAGCCGGGACGCTACCGGTTGATTGCGGCACGGGCCTGTCCGTGGGCCAACCGCGCCGTCATTGTGCGCCGGCTCTTGGGACTTGAGGACGTCATCAGCCTTGGCCAGCCCGGTCCCACGCACGACGCCCGGTCCTGGACCTTCGATCTGGATCCCGACGGCAAGGACCCGGTACTCGGCATCGAACGCCTGCAGCAAGCCTTCTTCCGACGCTTCCCGGACTACCCCCGCGGCATCACAGTTCCGGCTTTGGTGGACGTCCCCAGCGGCCAGGTGGTGACCAACAACTTCCCCCAGATCACGCTGGACTTCTCCACGGAATGGACGGAGTTCCATCGCCCAGGTGCGCCCCAACTGTATCCGGAGCACCTGCGCGAAGAAATCGACACCGTCAACAAGAGAGTTTTCACCGAGGTCAACAATGGCGTCTACAGGTGCGGCTTCGCCGGGTCCCAGGAAGCCTACGATTCCGCCTACACGCGGCTCTGGAACGCGTTGGACTGGCTTGAGGAACGGCTGACCGGTCAGCGGTACCTCGTGGGCGATTCCATCACCGAGGCCGACGTCAGGCTCTTCACCACCCTGGCCCGCTTCGACGCCGTCTATCACGGACACTTCAAGTGCAACCGCAACAAACTCAGCGAAATGCCGGCGCTGTGGGGCTACGCCCGGGACTTGTTCCAGACTCCGGGCTTCGGAGACACCACCGACTTCGTGCAGATCAAACAGCACTACTACATAGTGCACGAGGACATTAATCCCACGCAGATCGTTCCTGCCGGACCGGACCTATCCGGCTGGTTGACTCCCCATGGACGGGAATCCCTGGGCGGAAGTCCGTTCGGCGAGGGCACCCCGCCAGGACCAGTAAAGGCCGGAGAGGAAGTGGCCGCCGGGCACGGGGCTGGCTAGGCCCTTGGGCTTTCGGCCCGTGGTTACGCCACTCCGTGGTTGAGCTCAGCCCGCGTGGGCGGATTCGCGCCCGCCCGCGACACCGTCACGGCAGCCGCGCGTGTTGCGTGATCCATGATGGCTGCCAGGGTCTCAGCGGGCATTGCCCTTAACGCCCCACGGTTCTGCGCACCATCCAGTCCATGGTCCACAATGGCGGACAACAACCCCGCCATGAACGAATCGCCTGCGCCTACGGTGTCCACCACGTTGACGGATGGCGCCGGAATCTGGGTCTCGCCTGCCTTGTTGATGCCCCAGGGACCACGTGAACCACGCGTCACCACTACCAGCGCCGGGCCTTCGTCGCCGCCCAGCGTCAGCCAACGGCGCGCGGATTCCACCGGATCAATGCCGGGATACAGCCACTCAAGGTCCTCGTCGGAGGCCTTGACGACGTCGGACAACGCCACGAAACGTTCGGCTTGCGTCCGCGCATAGTCAACGTCCGCAATGATGCTCGGACGGCAGTTGGGATCGAAGCTGATGGTGCTGCTTGGGTGGGCATGTTCGACGGCGGCAAGCACCTCTGCGGCGCCGGGCTCCAGTGCGGTGGCTATGGAACCTGTGTGCAGCAAGGTGGCTCCCTGCAGCATCAGCGGCAACCTCGCGGCGAGTCCGGGCAATTCCCAGGCGAGGTCAAAGACGTAGGTGGCGGCGCCGTCGTCGTCGATTGTGGCCGTGGCCACGCTGGTGGGTTTCTCATCCGGCGGAAGCGGCACCATCACTGAGCTTGAGCGGAGGTGTGCCGCCACGGAGTCGCCATAGGCGTCGCGGCCGTAGCGCCCGATGAACTGCACCGGGTGGTCAAGGCGCGCCAGACCGACGGCAACGTTGAGCGGACTGCCGCCAACGTGCGCCTCGATTCCGGACGGGCGTTGGACCACATCAACAAGAGCTTCACCAATGACTGTCAGCATGGGACAACTCTGCCAGAGGCAAGCCCCCGCGAGGTACTGTTTACGAGAGCAGTCGCTGGACCAGTTCGCGGCACTTCTTATAAGCGACGGCTTTGGGGTCGATCAGGTCGAAGTGGTCCCCGGGGACGCGGAGCAATTGGGCGGCGCTTCCGGCCGCCGTGGCTGCAGCAACGTAGGCCTCGGACTGGCTGGCGGGAACGTCCTCGTCGTCCGTGGCGTGGACGGCATATACGGGGACGTCCAGCGGCAGCGAGCTCATGGGGTCAGCGTACTTATGCCGTTTGGGGAATCTATGGGAATCCCCGCCCATGAGGTTGCAGACGGCGCCGTTGCTGAGGTTCAGCTTCTCCGCCGCGGCCAGGTTCAGGAGGCCCGACTGACTGACGACGCCGGTCAGGTGCACGGCGTTGTCCTCCGGGCTGCGCTGGAGTTGGCGATCGGCGTCGGGCGTTCCGATGTCCGAGAGCCGCTGACGTCCAGCAGCCCAAACCGCCAAATGGCCGCCGGCTGAGTGGCCCAAGGCCACTACTTTGCCGAGTTGGAGATTGTGATCACCGGCGATGGTGGACAGGTGGTCGATGCCGGCCAGGATGTCCTCGAAAGTATGGGGCCAACCACCGCCGTTGCCGGCCCGCCGATACTCGAGGTTCCAGGCGGTGATGCCGTGCGCTGCGAGGTCCCGCGCAAGAGGCTCGCCAAGCTCCGCGCCGTACTGGGACCGCCAGTAACCGCCATGGATCACAACGGCGATTCCACCGGCCAGCGCAGACGCGCCGCGATGGTTTCCGTTGGACGGTTCAGGTATGAAGAGTTCGCCCCATTGGCTGGGGTGTTCGCCGTAGCTGTACTTGTGCCGCAACATTGCGCCCTCCTTTGTACTGAGCCTATCGTGACGGTTCACTAGTTTGGCTAGAGGCACCCCGACGGCGAGTGGCTCGGTTCAGTGTCGGACCCGCCCCGTAAGCTGGGGGCATGGCAAGCAATTGGGACAGCCTGGACCAGGACCAGCGCGACGCAGTAGAAGCGAACGTGGCGCTCTATGAGCGTGTCCGCCCTGCACTGAAGCGGGTCACGCGTGATGTCCTCCTCACCTTGAGGGACATGCTGAACGACGCCGAGGTCACTCCTTTGTTTGTCACCGGACGGACCAAAACAGTGGAGTCCTTCCGCGAAAAGATTTCCCGCACCGATGATCCCTTGGAGCCGGGTGGTCCGCGTGTCCTGAAGTTCCCTGACCCATTCCGCACGTTGAACGACATGGTGGGCATCCGTGTCATCACCAAGCTGCCCGCCGAGAACGCTGCGGTGGCCAACATCATTAAGCGCCAGCGGCAGCTCTTTGACTGCCGCGGCGACCGCGAGAAGGACATCGGCTCCATCGAGTCCGGAACCTACGGCTACTCCAGCCGGCACCTCATCCTGCGCACCATCCAGAACGAGGCCGTCAAGGAGTACCAGCACGTCTTCAACCCGGACATGCCAGCCAACGGCAGTTATTTCTTCGAGTGCCAGATCCGTACCGTCTTCGCCCACGCCTGGAGCGAAATCGAGCACGACATCCGGTTCAAGGCCGAAGACCCCCGGGCATGGACGCCCCACTTCGACCGTCAGTTCACTGCAACAGCAGCCATGCTGGAGACCGTTGAAAGTGCCTTCGCTGACCTTCACGAGCGGTACGAGGAAGTCCGCAGTTACTGGGACCTTGAGGGCGAGGGCGGCTCACCCCTGACCCCCAACCGGGTCCGGGATGTCTGGCGTACGCTCTTGCCGCACGTTGACCGTAAAGTGGATGACGACTGGGGATGGGCTGCCGAATTGCTCGCCGCCCACGGACTCACCAAGACCGTGGAGCTCGCGGGCCTGCTCAGCGCCAACCGGATCACCGAGGTCCGGAAAGCCTTGGACCACCGCTACTCCCCCGGCCCCGACCGCCTCCTGGATGACCTCCTGCTGTGGCAGTACGGAACCGAACACATCGATCTCACCGCTGAGGCGCCCGACGTCGTTCCGCATCCGCGGCGCGACAGCCTCCTGCGGCGTCTGAAGCAGATTGAGCGCTACCGCCAGACTGCGCTCTAGGACAACTGCACTGTAAGGACCCATGACTCCCGAGCAACTCATGTCACTGCGGGCGACCTTCCGCTCGCCCCGCCGCCTGCTGACGGAATCCCTCGCGGGGCTCGTGGTGGCGCTGGCTTTGATCCCCGAGGCCATCGCGTTCTCGGTGATTGCGGGGGTTGATCCGCGGATCGGGCTGTTCGCTTCCTTCACCATGGGCGTAGTGACGGCTTTGGTGGGTGGCCGGCCTGCCATGATTTCCGCAGCCACTGGTGCTGTTGCGTTGGTGATCGCCCCGGTAATGAAGGAGCACGGACTCGACTACCTGATCGCGACGATCATCCTGGCGGGTGTTTTCCAAATCATCCTGGCGGTACTCGGCGTCACCAAACTCATGCGTTTCATCCCACGGTCAGTGATGATCGGCTTCGTGAACGCACTGGCCATCCTGGTGTTTATGTCCCAGATGCCTGAGCTCTTCAACGTGCCGTGGATGGTTTACCCGATTGTCATTGTGGGTCTGGTCATTGTGTTCGGGCTGCCCCGCCTGACCACTGCCATTCCAGCCCCCCTGGTGGCTATTGGTGCCATCACCTTAGTCACCGTACTGGGCAACATCGATGTTCCGACAGTCAGCGACAAAGGCGAACTCCCGGACAGCCTGCCCGGATTCTTCCTCCCCAACGTTCCCCTGAACCTGGAAACGTTCCAGATCATTGCACCCTTCGCACTGTCCATGGCATTGGTGGGCCTGCTGGAATCCCTGATGACCGCCAAGCTGGTGGACGACATCACGGACACCCGGTCCAACAAGACCCGCGTCTCCTGGGGCCAAGGTGCGGCGAACATCGTCACCGGGTTCCTCGGGGGTCTGGGTGGTTGCGCCGTCATTGGGCAGACCATGATCAACGTCAAGGGCTCCGGCGCCCGGAGCCGGCTCTCGACGTTCCTGGCCGGTGTGTTCCTGCTGGTGCTGGTAGTGGTCCTCGGCGACGTCGTGGGCATGATCCCCATGGCTGCGTTGGTTGCCGTGATGATCTTCGTTTCGCTGATCACCTTCGACTGGCACTCGATCCAGCCCTCTACACTCAAGCGGCTGCCCAAGTCCGAGACCGCCGTCATGCTGATTACTGTGGCCGCTGTAGTGGCGACGCACAACCTCGCGGTGGGTGTCGGCGTCGGCGTTTTGACTGCCATGGTGCTGTTCGCACGGCGGGTGGCCCACTTTGCGACGGTGGAGCGGAGGGAGCTCGAGCTCAACGGCGAGAATGTGGCCACGTACACCGTGGACGGCGAGCTGTTCTTTGCTTCGTCCAACGATCTGTACACGCAGTTCGATTATGCGAAAGATGCCTCAGAAGGAATAGATCGGGTGATCATCGATCTGCACGGCTCCCACATCTGGGATGCCTCCACGGTGGCGGTGCTGGATTCAGTGACCGAAAAATATCGGAATCACGGGCGCGAGGTGGAGTTTATCGGGCTCAACGAGGCCAGCATCCGCATGCGCGAGCGGCTGGCCGGGAACCTCAATTCCTGACCCAACAGCGGTTGTCTGACATATACGATCCGGTGAATGTCACGAACTCGCGGGGCGGCCGGGGTGGGTGTGAGCATGGATGAATGCTTGAGGCAACCAATACCCCGTCGAAAACCGAAGAACCCGCTGCGCCCGTCAACGCCGCCCTTGCCGCCGAAACAAGGATTGCGCGCATCGCCGTTACCGTGTTCCCACTTCTGGTGGTTTTAGCGGGGGTCCTCGGCTTCCTGATTCCGGATCTCTTCAAACCGATGGGCGTCGCGGTTCCCTACCTGCTGGGCGTCATCATGTTCTGCATGGGCCTCACGCTCACCCCGCCGGACTTTGCCTCGGTGGCGCGCCGCCCCTGGGCCGTTGCCCTTGGCATTGTGGCGCACTACGTGATTATGCCCGGCGCCGGGTGGCTCATCGCTGTCCTCCTGCAGTTGCCGCCGGAGCTGGCCGTCGGACTGATTCTGGTGGGTTGCGCACCTTCGGGCACCGCCTCGAACGTCATGGCATTCCTGGCCAAGGGCGATGTGGCCCTGTCCGTGGCCGTCGCCTCGGTTTCCACGCTGATCGCACCCCTCGTGACCCCTGCCCTGACACTCTTCCTGGCCGGCTCTTTCCTGCACATCGAAGCCGGCGCCATGGTGATGGACATCGTGAAGACAGTGCTGCTGCCGGTGATCGCAGGACTGTTGGCCCGCCTCTTCCTCTCGAAGCTCGTCGCAAAGGTTCTTCCCGCACTGCCGTGGGCATCTGCCGTCGTGATTTCGCTGATCGTAGCTATCGTCGTTGCGGGAAGTGCCGGCAAGATCGTCGCGGCAGGCGCCATCGTTTTCCTGGCCGTCGTTCTCCACAACGGTTTCGGTCTGGGCTTGGGTTACCTCGCGGGCAAGCTCGGCCGACTGGACGACAAGGCACGCCGCGCCCTCGCGTTTGAGGTTGGCATGCAGAACTCCGGCCTGGCCGCCACGTTGGCTACAGCGCACTTCAGCCCCTTGGCCGCACTGCCGTCAGCCGTTTTCTCGGTGTGGCACAACATCTCGGGCGCGGTGGTGGCTGCCTGGCTGGCGCGCCGCCCGCTGAAGGACTAGCTCCTAGGGCTGCGTGGTGCCTCGGTGGTGCAACTTCCACGGCGAGGCAATCCGGATGCCCTCGGCCGGCGTGATTCCCGCCAAGCGATCGAGCAGCATCCTGACCACCTGCTCAAAAATTGGGTCCGGCCCAACAGTGGTCAGGGCCGGGTCATACTCCTGGCCCTCGGTGGAGTTTCCTACGCCGACAATCTGGATATCCTCAGGGACCCGCAGGCCCAGGCGGTACGCGGCACGGATGGCTTGCAACGCCTCCATGTCGTCCGTGCAGAAGATGGCCGTGGGCCGGTCCGGCAGTTGGAGCAACTCCAACGCCGACTGGTACGCGGTGGCAGGGTGGTGCTGCGACGTCCTGACCAAGGACTCATCCAGGGGTATGCCCGCCTTCTCCAACCCGGCAGCATAAGCGGCAAAGCGGCTCTTGGGCCGGCCGGCCGGGTCTGCCCTGCGGACGCACGCGATTCTGCGGTGGGACGTCGCCAGGAATTCCATGCACTCCGCGAGCCCTTCATCGGTTTCGGGAGCCAGGACATCAAATCCGGCGGGCACCATGGTCCCGGAGATCACCACTTGGGCGACGCCGCGGCGGGCCAGCTCGGTGACGGTTTCGTCGTCTGACTTGGCCTCGGGAAAGTAGCCGATGATGACGCCATCGGCACCCCCGGACATCATGAACTTCCGCCAGTCGTCGCCCAGCAGGATCACCGGCTGGTATCCGTGCTCCGGGAGGATCCGGGTCGCCGCCGTGGCGAGGGCGCGGTCCCAAGGCCAATCGAGGTTTCCGATAGCCACGGCAACCACGTCCGTCTTACCCCGACGCATGCCACGGGCCGCTTGGTTGGGCACGTAGCCGAGCTCCTTAACGGCCGCCAACACCCGGTCCTGCGTGGGTTGGCTGATCCGCGTGGTCCCGCCGTGGCGGCCGGACAGCACGTAGGACACAGTGGTCAGCGATACGTCAGCCGCCTTCGCAACGTCCCGGATGGTGGGCTTGGATCCCTGGCTCACGTGCAGCTCCTGGTAGACAGCGGGTTTCTTGAACTCTATCGGCAAGGATTGGACACCTCTTGACCCGGCTCTTTGTGAACGCTCACAATTTGTTGGGAGTCCGTAAAACGCCAGATGGGAAGATCATTCAATGAAGAACTGGGCAGGAAACCTCGAATACTCCTCCGCAGAAGTGCACCGCCCCGCCTCGGTGGCCGAACTGCAGGAGCTCGTGGCAAACGCAACCAAGATCAAGGCCCTCGGCTCCAGGCACTCCTTCAACACAGTGGCCGACACGGACGGGACCCACATCCTCCTCGACGCCCTTCCCCAGGAAGTTCTGTTGGACACCGCCAAGGGCACAGTCAAAGTCAGCGGCGGCATCAGCTACGGTGCCTTGGGACGCGCGCTCGAGGATCAGGGCTACGCCGTCCACAATCTTGCGTCGCTCCCCCACATCTCGGTTGCCGGCGCCATCCAAACCGGCACGCACGGCAGTGGGGTCAACAACCCCTCCCTCGCTGCCGCCGTCGTGGGTGTTGACCTGGTGCGCGCCTCCGGCGAGCTGGTGACACTGACCGCGGACGACGACGAATTCCTCGCCAGTGTGGTGGGCGTGGGAGCCCTTGGCATCGTCACGGGACTTGAGCTGGCAGTCCGTCCGAGCTACGAGGTGCGGCAGCGGGTGCTCACCGGGCTTTCATGGGAGGGCGCCTTGGCGAACTTCCACTCCATCGCCTCCAGCGCCTACAGCGTCAGCTTCTTCACGAATTACACCGGAGACACCATCCCGCAGGTCTGGTTCAAAGCACTCGACTCCGAGGCTCCCCTGCCGGACCTCTTTGGAGCAACCGCAGCGACCACGGCCATGCACCCGCTGCCGGACATGTCGGCCGAGAACTGCACCGAGCAGCTGGACGTCGCCGGGAAATGGCTGGACCGCCTGCCACACTTCCGCCACGAATTCACACCGAGCAACGGCGAGGAGCTGCAGAGCGAGTTCCTTCTGCCGCTGGACCAGGCGCCCGCTGCCTTGCAGGCAGTCCGCGCGCTTGCAGGCAAGCTGGCCCCGCTGTTGTTCATCTCGGAAATCCGCACCATTGCCGCTGACGAGTTCTGGCTCAGCCCGTTCCATCAGCGGCAAAGTGTGGCGCTGCACTTCACGTGGAAGCCCCTTCAGTCCGATGTGGAAGCAGTGCTCCCGGAGCTTGAGGAAGCTCTGCGTCCGTTCGGGGCACGCCCGCACTGGGGCAAACTCTTCACGCCCGGGCAGTACGACTTCGCCGCGCTCTACCCGCGGTTCGAGGATTTCCGCGCCTTGGTTCAGGCAAACGACCCCACAGGCAAGTTCCGCAACAGCTTGCTGGACAGCGTGCTGGGTATTTCAGCGGCGGCACACGCCTAGCGGAGCTAGTGGATGTGGGCGAGCACGGCGCCTGCGGTGACCACTCCGCCCGGTGCGGACAGGACTTCGGAAAGCGTGCCTGCCCGGTGGGCGGGAACCTGGGTTTCCATCTTCATGGCTTCAAGGACCACCAAGGGGTCACCCGCGGCGACTTCTTCACCGGGTTCCACCAGCCACTTCACTACTGTGCCGGCCATGCTGGAGACGAGCGCGGATTCGGCTGGGGAGCCGCTGCCTGAGACAGAACCCGGCAAACCCTTCACGTCTGACGCCGCAGGAAGGCCTTGCCCTGATCGGGCCCAGCCGTCCAGCAGGTCAGCGGGAAGTCCCACGGCGAGGCGTTTTCCGTCCACATCCACTGTGATGGTTCTGCGCTCACCTCCCGGGGCGGCCACGTTGTACTCGGGATCCACCGGGATCTGGTCCGCGAAGTCGGTTTCGATCCATCGGGTGTGGACCCGCATTCCGGCAATGGACGTGAAGTCTTCGGATTCCAGAACCGCGCGGTGGAACGGCAGAACGGTGGGGAGGCCGGTGATGTTGATTTCGGCAAGGGCCCGGCGCGCGCGGCGGAGTGCCTGCTGGCGGTCAGCTCCGCTCACGATCAACTTGGCCAGCAGGGAGTCGAACTGGGGCGCCACCAAGGAACCGGAACGGACGCCGGTATCCAATCGGATGCCGGGTCCCGTCGGTGCTTCGAACAACGCAACGGTGCCGGGCGAGGGAAGGAATCCACGGCCGACATCCTCTGCGTTGATGCGGAACTCGAAGGAGTGCCCACGTGCAGCGGGGTCCTCGGTGATGCTCAACGGCAGACCGGCAGCAATGCGGAATTGCTCCTGGACAAGGTCAATCCCCGCGGTTTCCTCCGTGATGGGGTGCTCAACCTGAAGCCGGGTGTTGACCTCCAGGAAAGCCACGGCACCGTCGGCTGACACCAGGAATTCCACTGTCCCGGCACCGTAATAGCCTGCTTCGCGGACAATGGCCTTGGAACCCTCGTAGATTTGCTGCCGCTGTTCGTCGCTCAAGAAAGGCGCCGGAGCCTCTTCCACGAGCTTTTGGTGGCGGCGCTGCAGGGAGCAGTCGCGGGTTCCCACCACCACCACGTTGCCGTGGATGTCCGCGATGACCTGCGCCTCCACATGCCGCGGCCGGTCGAGGTACTGCTCCACGAAGCACTCGCCGCGGCCGAACGCAGCCACAGCTTCACGCACTGCGGAGTCGAAGGCTTCCTCTACTTCGGCGAGCTCACGAACCACTTTCAAGCCGCGGCCACCGCCACCAAAGGCCGCCTTGATCGCAATGGGGAGGCCGTGTTCCTCGGCGAAAGCGCGGGCCTCCGCCGCAGAGGACACGGGACCGTCGCTGCCGGCCACCAAAGGTGCGCCGGCGCGGACGGCGATATCGCGCGCCGTGATCTTGTTGCCCAACTGGCGAATCGACTCCGGTGAGGGGCCGATCCACTTGAGTCCGGCGTCGAGCACTGCTTGTGCAAAGTCAGCGTTCTCGGACAGGAAACCGTAACCGGGATGGACGGCGTCAGCGCCGGATTCCTCGGCAACATGCAGTAGCTTCCCAATGTTCAGGTAGGTATCAGCCGGCGAGTTGCCGCGCAGGCTGTAGGCTTCGTCGGCAGCACCAACGTGCATGGCATCGGCGTCGATGTCTGCATAGACGGCGACTGACTGGATGCCGGCGTCGTCGCAGGCTCGGGCGACGCGGACTGCGATTTCGCCGCGGTTCGCGATCAGGACCTTGCGCATCACATACTCAATTCTCTGGGGTCTTGGTAAACGTCGTGGTGAAGTCCGGCGCATCCGGAACGAGGCGGAAACGGATCCGTCCGCCGATGGGAACCTGGGCAGCGAGGTCGAGGTGTTCGTCACGCACCACGCCAATCACCGGATAGCCGCCTGTGATGGGGTGGTCCGCCAGGAAGAGGACGGGCAGCCCCGCGGGTGGAATCTGCAGGGCGCCGGCCATGGTGCCCTCGCTGGGGAGCTCGCCCTCACGGGTGCGCCGCAACGGGGTTCCGTCCAGGCGCATGCCCACGCGGTTGGACTGCGGCGTGACCAGCCAGTCCTGGCCGCAGAGGGAATCAAGCGCTTCCTGGTCGAACCAGTCGGCACGTGGTCCGGGAACGACGTCAAGTACCGTGACGCCATGGCCGGGGAGTCCGGGGAAATCCGGTTGGAGTTCGGGGCTTTCCACTGCAGTGGATGCGGTGGCTTCACCGGCCGGGAGCTCCTGGCCAACTGCCAAAGGCGCGGGACCAATCCCGGACATCGTATCGGCGGACCGGCTTCCCAGAACTTCCGGGGCATCAACGCCGCCACGGATCGCTACATAGTTCCGGAATCCCGATTCGGGAGCCCCGATGGTGAGCACTTCGCCGTCGAGCAGCGCGAAGGGCGCGGCCATGGGGACCGTCCGCTGAGCGCCGGGTTGGACGTAGCCGTCGTCGTCGGATCCTTCAGAATCAACCCACGACGGCGACTCGACGGTCAGCGTCGTCGGCGCACCCGCCACAGCAATCACTTGGTCACCGATTGCTTCCACCGTGAGTCCGCCGTTGACGCTCTCGATGGCTGCAGCCGAAGAAGCGTTCCCCACCAGCCGGTTGGCCCGGCGCAGCGATGCCCGGTCCAACGCACCGGCAGCAGACACTCCCAGCGGACCGTAGCCCCGGCGGCCGAGGTCCTGGATGAGGCTTTGCGCCCCCGGATTCAGGACCCGAAGCCCGGACCCGGTGTGACGCTCCTTGTCGGAGTCCCCGGCCGGGGAGTCTCCGGCTGAGGTTTCCCCTGCCGAGTGGGCGCCGGCCGACACAACCTCGCGGACGGCCTTGTAATGCACACGGTCGCCGGGCCGAACCAAGGCAGGCTGGGCACGGTCAAGGTCCCACATCCGCGCCCCGGTCCGGCCAATCAGCTGCCAACCGCCTGGTGAACTGCGGGGATAAACGGCCGAGTACTGGCCGCCGAGGGCAACAGATCCAGCGGGAACAGCTGTCCGCGGGGAAGAGCGGCGCGGAACCGTGAGGACCTCATTTTCGCCCACCATGTAGCCGAAGCCGGGTGCGAAGCCCGCGAAGGCAACGGTCCAGATCTGGCTGGTATGGGCGGCTATGACGCCGTCCACGCTCAGGCCGGTGAGCTCCGCGACGTCGGCGAGGTCGTCGCTGTCGTATACGGTCTCGATGACCACCAGCCCGGAGTCGGTGATTTCGGGAGCGATGAGTTCCAGCTCGAGCAACCGGGCGCCGATGGCGCGGGTGGCGGCTGCGGACTCGCCCACCACCATGACAGTTTCGGCGGCGGCAAGAACGTCCACTTGTCCCGGCAGCGGGGACTTGTTGAGCATGTCCTGCAGGGCCAGGACGTCCTGCAACCCGTCCAGCTCAGCCAGCACGGCACGGGTGCCGACGGGCCTGACAGAGCGAACCCTTTTTGCGGTGGCTGCGTGCATCACGGTTTCCATTTTTCGCTACGCCGCCGGCTGAGCGTGCGTCCCCTGCATCAAACGGACGTCTTCTTCCGGTTTGGGGTCGCGACCGAGGAGCATTCCCACGATCGTCACAACAGAAGCGACGAGGATGTACACAGCGATCAGGTACCAGCCGCCACCTGCCGCGCCGTAGAGAGCGGTGAAGATGATGGGTGCCACTGCTCCACCGATCACACCTGCCAAGGTGTAGGCCAGCGAGCTGCCGGCGTAGCGGAGGCGTGCCGGGAACTGTTCGGTAATGAAGGCCGCCTGGGGTCCGTACATAAAGGCGTGCAGGGCCAGGCCGATGACGGTACCGACGGTCAGCATGGCGACGGACTTGCCCTGGATCATCAGGAAGAACAGCGGGATATAGGCGGCCGTAGCAGCTGCAGCAATGCCGTAGACCCAGCGACGGTTGAAGCGGTCCGTCAACGCACCGGCCAACGGGATCAGGAAGAGCTGGAAGGCGGAGCCGATCAGGATGGCGGACAGGACGTTGCCCGTTGTCATGCCCAGTTCCTTGGTGGCGTAAACGGCGACGAACACCGTGAACAGCGCGTAAAGGATGTCAGGGCAAACCCGGGACAGCGCTGCGGCGACCAGTGCCTTGGGCTGAGTGGTGAAGACTTCCTTGATGGGAGCCTTGGGACGATCACCGTGGGCTTGGATGGCCTTGAACACCGGGGTTTCTTCCAACTTGAGGCGGATGACCAGGCCGAACACCACCAGCAACGCGGAGGCCAGGAAGGCTACACGCCAGCCCCAGGAGAGGAAGGCCTCTTCGCTCAGCGAGGCGGCCAGGATGGCAAGGACACCATTGGCCATGAGGTTACCGGCGGGCGGGCCGATCTGTGCTGCGGAGGACCAGAAACCCCGCTTGTTGGGATCGCCGAATTCGCTGGACAGCAGTACTGCACCGCCCCATTCGCCGCCAACGCCGATGCCCTGCGCCAGGCGCAGCAAGACGAGGATGGTGGGAGCCGCAACGCCGATCACCGAGTAGTCGGGCAAAGCGCCGATCAGGACGGTGGCGACACCGATCAGGACAAGCGTGAAGACCAGGACGTACTTGCGGCCGATCTTGTCGCCCAATCGGCCGAAGATGACGCCGCCAATGGGACGGGCCAAGTAGCCAACCGCGAAGGCCGAGAAGGAGAGCAGCAACGCGACAAATTCGTCATTGCCGGGGAAGAAGATCTTGGGGAACACGAGGGCCGAAGCCACCGAGTAGATGGCGAAGTCGTAGTACTCAAGCGAGGTGCCGGTGAGGCTGGCGACGTACGCCTTGATGGCGCCGGCCGGTGGCTTCCTTGTCACGGCCTTGGCTGCCTTGTTGGTGCTGGTCATGGTTTCCTCCGGGGGTGAGGGATGTAGTGCTGGGCCTGAATGGAACGGGTTAGAGGAACGAGCCGACGGTGACGCCGGCCTCGCCCAAAGCGGACTTCACTGCGGTGGCCATTGCAACGGCCCCCGGTGAGTCACCATGCACGCAAATGCTCTCTGCGCGGATTTTCAGGATGGAACCATCAATGGTCTTGACGGATTGTTCGGTGGCCATGCGCAGGACGTGCTCTGCCACTTCAGCCGGATCATGGAGAACGGCGCCCGCCTGTGAGCGGGAAACCAGCGTTCCATCCGGGTTGTAGGCACGGTCCGCAAAAGCCTCGGCAATGCCTCGAAGACCTGCTGCTTCAGCGAGACGCAGTACTTCGGAGCCCGGGAGGCCGAGAATCGGGAGGTTGGGGTCCACCGACTTCACAGCTTCGACGACGGCACGGGCCTGCGCAGTGTGCTTCACGATCGCGTTGTAGAGGCCACCATGGGGCTTCACGTACTGGACGCGTGCACCGGCGGTGGCCGCCAGAGCCTGCAGGGCACCAATCTGGTAGACCACATCATCCGCCAGCTCCCTGGGGTCGATGTCCATGAAGCGGCGACCGAATCCAGCGAGGTCGCGGTAGCCAACATGGGCGCCAATAACGACGCCGGCCTTCGCCGCCTTTTCGCAGGTGTTGCGGATGACGCTGGGGTCGCCAGCATGGAATCCGCAGGCAACGTTTGCGCTGGAGACCGACTCGAACATGGCTGCATCATTGCCGAGTGTCCAGCGCCCGAAAGACTCTCCGACGTCGCTGTTCAGATCGATGATTGCCATGATGTGATCCCTGCCTCGTGATGTGCGTTACATCTAGGATGCCTCAATCTGCTGGATTGTTCAACAATCCAGCGATCCAAGTTTTCGGCAATCGTGTAATTTTGGTGTCATGGCCAGTGCAGATCAGGAAATAAACGAACCCGCTGGCCTCAATAGCGCGCGGGCCCGGGTCCGGATGAGAGTCCCGTCCGTTGCCGAGAGGGTCGCCGAAGAACTGCGCTACCAACTGGCCGAAGGTTTCCTGGTCCCGGGAGCCAAGTTGACCGAAGCCACCATTGCTGAGGATCTGGGCGTCTCCCGGAACACGGTCCGCGAAGCATTTGCTGAGCTGGCCGGTGAACGGCTGCTCCTCCGCCAGCCCAATAAGGGCGTTTTTGTTGCCACCCTTGAAGCAGGCGACATTCACGACGTTTACACGGTTCGCCGCGCGATCGAGGTCAGCTCCATCCGGGCGGGCGGTTCACCGGAACGCATTGCTGCCGTCAGGGCCGCCGTCGACGAGGGGAAGCGGGCCGCGGCAGCCAAGGACAACGAAGGTTTGGGAAGCGCCAACCAGCACTTCCACGGCGCGATTGTTGCCCTCGCCGAGAGCAATCGACTGAACACGATCATGGCCCAGATTCTGGCCGAGATGCGCCTCTACTTCCACAAGGCCACTTTGAATGCGCACTTCTACAGCGACTGGCTCACGGAAAACGAGCACATCTGTTCAGCGCTGGAGGCGGGTGAGCTGGAACGGGCCGGCGACCTTCTTTTGGCCTACCTCAACCGTTCAGAGCAGCAACAGACCGCAATTCACGGCGCGTAGCTAGCGCTTGCCCTTCTTGCGCGAACCTTTACCCCGGCCCTTGTCGGGATTCGGGGCGTATCGCTGCGCGACCGCAGGCTTCTTGGGGCCTCCCCCACGGCGATCAGGCTTGGGCTCCTTCTTGGGCTTCTCCTGCTGGGCCGAGGGTTGCCGAGAACTCTGCGCGGTCCGCCCACGCACAATTCCAATGAACTCCTCGATCACGGGGCTGTCGGTTCCAACCAGCCACGCCAGGCCGATCTGCGTCCCGGGAGCGCCGGTCAAGCGGCGCATGACGGTGTCTTTGGCGTTCAAGTGCCGTGCAACTGACATCGGCAGGATCGCCAGCCCAGCACCGGACGCGACAACTTGGAGGGCCATGTCCGGCCCGCCCATTTCCTCGATGTCGAGGAAGTTCTCCTCGGAAAGATCATCGAGGGCCACCTCTTCGAACACGGAGATCTCGTGCCCCTTTGGAGCAACCACCACGGGCTGCTCTTCATACAGGGGGATGACGTTCAGGCCCTCCCGGTCCACGGGCAACCGAACGAAGCTCAGGTCGGCGGAACCGTCATGCAACACCGAAACCTGGGCGTCGTCGTCGGACATGAACGAGTGCAACGGAAAGTTGGGCATGCGCTCTTCCCACCGCCGTATCCATTTCCCAGGGGTCACACCCGCAACATAGGCGAAGCGGAGGCCGGCAAGGGGCCCGGTTGTTTCGGCGGATTCTTCAGCGTCTGGCACACACTCACAGTACCGGCCAGATACCCTTGAAGCATGACGTCCTCGAACTCCCAGTCCATGAAGCCGGCAACAGTTGCCAAGAAACTCGGCATCTACCTGCCCGCTACACCCCAAGAGTTCCAGGATTCGTCCATTACCCGTGACGAATTCGCCGAACTCCAAGCCAATCCCCCGGAATGGCTCGCCGAACTTCGCCGCAACGGCCCGCACCCCCGCCCGGTTGTCGCGCAGAAGCTGAACGTCTCCATCAGCGGCCTCGCCCGCGGCGGCATTGAAGATGCACTCACGACGGCGGAAATCACCGAGCTGCTGCAGGCTCCGCCGCAGTGGCTGGTCACCGAGCGCGCCACCCACGCTGCTGTGCGCACCGAAGCCCAGCGGGTCAAGGATGAAGCCACCAAGAAGGCCGCCACCAAGGAAGCGCGGGACAACGCTGCCGCAAAGCGCGACGCCCCGAAGACCTCCAAGCGCGACCACGCTTAAGTCTGTGTAAGTTGTGGCCGGGACCAGTGGTCCCGGCCACAACTGTTTTAAGTTCAGTCCTGGTGAAGCTGAATGAAGTTGCCGCACCCGTCGTCGAAGACTGCGCTGACGCCTGAAGGATCCTCCGACGGTTCACCCTGGAACGTCACACCGGCGGCAAGCAAACGCTCATACTCAGCCTGCACATCGGGCACGCCGAAGGTGATCGCGGCCAGGCCGGACTCGTGGAGAGCGTTCATGTAATTCGAGGCGATGGGGTTGTCGCTGGGTTCCAGCAGCAGGCCGGGCGAAGTGCCGTTGTCCGCGCCGGGATCCTTGATGATGAAGAGGTTGTACTCGGGCATGGCCATCAAGGTCTCGAAACCCAGCGTCTCGGTATAGAAAACATGGGCCGCTGCAGGGTCTTTGACGTGGATGCTGCACATTTTCAGTCTCATGCTGCCTAGGCTACGCCCGGGGGCAACATGACCCCTCGCGCCCACGCAGCCACTGCCGCATACTGAATTCAAAGCAGCGAATTCGCCTGGAGGTGGTCCGATGCCCGCCATGATGCTCCTGTGGGGTGTTGCTCTGGTTCTTGCAACCGCAGCAACCACATATGTCCTGCACAGGAAACTGACCCAAGGCCGCGGCCCGGAGCCGGACGGCATCTTCTGGGACGTGTTCGGAGGGCTGGTGGTCATAGCGCCCGCCATCCTCGTCCCTGCCGTGCATTGGTCGCCGGCCGGGATGATCATGATTTTCGTCGGCATCGCTACTGCGGCCGGAACCCTGCTGAGCATCCGCAGAGTGAAGCGCCTCCACGCAGCTGAGCCCCGCCGTCGTGCTGGTTTCCCGGACGACGCAGCCCGCCACGAAAGCATTCTGGAGCAGTGGCGCCAATACGAGCTGGATCCTGCGCGGACCATCGACTTCCCGGCCATGACAGACGTGAGGGCTGCCGAAACAGCGGCGCTGACGCGGGCCATGCGGGAGGCCGAGTACTGCAAGGTGACAGCCGGGACTGACTACCGTGCCGCCGTCGAGCGTCTGGCCCAGGCCCTGGCAACAGCCGAACGGGCAGCGGGTGTCCCCGCCTTAACCTCCCCGAGATGGCGCAGCCCTACAGAACCTTGCCCTTGAAGAACCCGGGCCGCACCCTGTACATCACCAGCATGATCACTACGCCCAGCAGGATCACGCCCATTCCCAGGACGAACACCAGCCCAACGCCGCCCACGGATGAGCCCGAGCCGTACTCCGGATCCATCGAGTCCATGGCCGTCTTGACGAACATGACCAGCAGGATCACTCCGCCAACAAGAGGTGCCAGGAACTTGAAGAAGAACGAACGCGCACCGCGGAATGCCTCGGCCCGGAAGAACCAGACACAGGCCAGCGCTGTGATGCCGTAGTAGAAGCAGATCATCATGCCCAGAGCTGTGATGGTGTCCCACAGCGCATTCTCGGACACGGTCCGGGTGATCACGTAGAAACCGGCGGCGGCGATCGCAGCGGCGATGGTCGCGAAGCTGGGCGACTTGTACGTGGGGCTGATCTTGCCGAACTTCGGCGAGATGGCGCGGTAGTGGCCCATCGCCAGCATGGTGCGGGCCGGGGAAACGAACGTCGACTGCAAAGATGCCGCGGAGCTGCTCAGAATGGCCAGTGACATCAGGATCGCGAAGGGACCCATCACCGGACCGGCAAGCACGGCGAAGATGCTGGACTGGTTTTCCGGGTTTCCGGCACCCAATCCGGTCTCGCCGACGCCGGCGAAGGAGAGGGTAGCCAGGGCAACGGTCATGTAGATGATTACGATGACCAGCACCGTGATGGTCGCGGCGCGGCCTGGGGTTTTCTCCGGGTTTTTCGTTTCCTCGTTCATGGTGAGGGTGACGTCCCAGCCCCAGTAAATGAAGATCGAGAGCGACACACCTGCGGCGAATTGTGAGAACGAGTCCACGGCGAATGGGTTGAACCAGTCAGGTGAAATAGCGGTGGCGTCGAAGGCCGTGCCGTTTGCTACGTGGGCGAATGCGGAGACTGCGAACCAGCCCAAGACCAGCAGCTGGAAGGCCACCAGCACGTACTGAACGCCCTTGGTGGTCTCCATGCCGCGGTACGAAATCCAACAGGCCAAGGCGATGAACACCAGCGTGGTGGCGATGTTCAGCGGAAGGATCTTGCTGAGCTCACCCAGTTCCGGATTGCTGAAGATCTGGGCGAGCATCAGGTAGAAGAAGTCCACCGCGACGGCCGCCAGGTTCGACAACACGATGATTGTGGCTGCGATCAGCCCCCAGCCGCCCATCCAACCGATCCACGGACCAAAGGCGCGTGTCGCCCACGTGAAGGAGGTACCGGCGTCGGGCATTGCGTTGTTCAATTCCCGGTAGCCCAGCGCCACCAGCAACATGGGGATAAAGCCCACCAGGAAGATGGCGGGCAGGTGCACACCCACTTCAGACACGGTGGGGCCCAGGGCCGCAGTCAGCGTATAGGCGGGCGCGATGCAGGAAACACCGATCACGACGGCGCCGATGAGGCCCACCGATCCGGCCTTCAGCCCCTTTTCACTCAGGGCTGGCGATTCTTTCGACTGGACCGTCTTTGGTGCAGTTGACATGGGTTTTGCCTCTCAGGCGATGTCTAGGCGCTTCTTCGCGAGTAGTCGCGGGGAACCACGATCATGGGTACAGGGAGGGCACGCAGTATCCGGTTTGCGGTGGTGCCAAGGAAAGTTGCCCGCTGCTGGGCCAGGCGGCTGGAACCGATCAACAGGATTTCGCCGTCTTCCCAGTCGAGTCGGTCCACGGCTTCTTCGATGGTGCGGCCTTGGGCGACGACGATCTCGGGCTCCGGCAGCTGCGAACCTGCCGGGGAACCGTCGACGGCGGCAATCCGGTCGGCGGCATGCATCCACGCCGCGTCGAGCAGCTGAGGCGAGTCACCGCCGTCGAGCGCCAACAGGGAGACGAGCCGCAATGGAAGGCCACGGTCCCGCGCGGACTCCACTGCGACGTCGAGCAGTTCATCGGCGCCCGGGCGCGTTCCGAAACCGCAGCTCAGGCGCGTGATGGGCTCCGTGCGCCGGTATCCGTGAGGCGCCAGAGCCACCGGAACCGGCGACGAATGGAGCAGCGAACTGGCTACCGAGCCGATGGTGAACCGCTTGAGCAGGCCACCGTTGGTAGCGCCGATGACCAAGGCGGCCGCGTCCATCTCTACGGCAGCATCGATCAGCGTTTGCGCTTCGGAGTCGCCGCGGCGGATGTGCGCGCGGGCGGTGACGTCGGCTGGAACCAGCGCAAGGCCTTCGTCCAACCAGCGCTGCGCTTGCTCGTTGAGGATGTCGTTGTAGCCGGCCTCAGGCGGGTAGACGGCGTTGAACGGGGAATCTTCCGGGATCACCAGGACCAGATCCAGGCTGACATCGTGGTTCCGGGCCAGCGCAACGGCAAGGTGAACGGCGTCGTGCCCCCTCGCGTTGGCGGTGTAGCCCACTACGTAGCGCATGGTGGTCCTTTCAGTGCTTAAACAGTGGAGCCGGCAGGCCGGGGAATGGTGCTCCCCCGGCCTGCCGGTGCGGTTTCACAGCGGTTAGACAGCGACCGAAGCCAGCTTGTTGGCTTCCACAATGCGGGCGGCGGTTGCCTGGCCCATGCGGACTGCGCCATCAACGTGCTGGTAGCCTTCGGCTGCAAGGTCGGACGAGGACCAGTAGATCGGTCCAACGTTAGCGTGCTGGTCCTTGCCGTAGCGGTGCAGGCCACCGAGGTCGTAGCTGGAGGCGTACGCGCCGCGGGTCCACTCTTCGGAGCCCCAATCGGACTCGTAGTAGACCTCAGGGGTCAGTGCCTTGTCGCCCAGGAAGCCGGCGATTGATTCCAGGATCGCTTTCTTGCGGTCTTCAGCGCTGAGCTCGAACACGGCGTCGGCCTTTTCGTCGGACACGAAGCCCACCAGGGTGCCGCGGGTGTCGCCGTGGTTGGTGTTGTCGTAAACCTCCTGGACCAACGCGCCGGCGCTGAACCCCGTGCCGGAGAGTCCTTCTTCGCGCCAGAACGGGGTGTCGTACACGGCGTGGACCTTGATGACCAGGCCCAGGGACTGGTGCTGGTGCATCTGGTGCTGGCGGCGCGGCAGCGGGGGCTCGAACGAGACGCGGGAGTACAGGTTCGGCGGCACAGCCATGATCACGTACCGCGCATTGACGGTTGCCTGCTCGGAGACGACAGTCACGTTGTTGTCGTCCCACTTGATGGTGCGGACCGGGCTGTTGAGGACGACGTCGTTACCCAACTCGCCTGCCTGCAGCAAGGAAACCTGCTGCATACCGCCGATGACGCGCTTGTCCAGGATGAAATCTTCATCGGTCAGGTGGCTGAAGGACCCGGCGGAGGCGGCCATGAGCACTGCCTGCAGAGCGGAGAATGCGTGGGCAGGCTTGGTGAGCATGCCGCCGGCGATGAAGAGGCCAATGTTGTTGCAGGCCTCCTCGTCGTTGGAGTTCCGGCGGAGCCAGTGGTGGAAGGAGATGGTGTCCAGCTCGCGTGCCTTGGGGTGTGCCCAGGGCTCGGTGGGGCCGATCTCGGCGGCGAGGCCGTCCAGGATGGCAACGAGTTTGTCCATCTCGGCCTTGGTGGTTTCGTTCACCGGGAAAGTGTCACCGGTGTACTGCGTGCGCTTGCCGTCTGCGCCGATGTAGACGGACTCGCCGTCGCGGTAGCGTGAGTACATTTTCAGTCCGAGCTCGTCCAGCAGCTCCATCAGGACCGTCTGGTCCGGGGAAACCCACTGGCCGCCGATTTCCAGCATGGCGCCGTCGATGGTGTCGGTCCAGGTGCGGCCGCCCACGCGGTCGCGTGCTTCGAGCACTGCGACGCTGAGTCCGGCCTTTTTCAATTCGCGTGCGGCCGTCAACCCCGACGGTCCGGCGCCGACGATCACAACGTCGCGATCAAGATTCTGCATGTTGTCCTCTCCGTGGCCGTCCGTGGTGGCTGACCAGTAAATGAATGCCATTCATTTATGTCCATGGTAGCGCTGGAGTCAGCCGCTGTGAAGTCCCGGTGGAATAATGCTGGGGACACAGGCAGCAGAAAGGCTACCGATGCCCGCACCAACTCCCGCTCCTTCCGCCGGCCCTGCCGGTTCTGTGCGCCGCCGCGCCGGTCGACCGACGGCGGCGATCCTGGACCAAGACGGGATCACGACGGCGGCACTGGAGTTGATCAGCACCAAGGGTTACAACGGACTCACTATGGCGGCACTGGCCCGTTCCCTCGGCGTCGCGCCGTCTGCGTTGTACAACCATGTGGCCTCCAAGCACGACGTACTGCTGCTGGTGGAGGACCACCTGGCGGCAATGGTCGACGTCTCCGCTTTCGGGGTGGAGCCGTGGGACGCTGCCGTGCGCCGCTGGGCCTGGTCCTACCGCGACGTTTTCTCGGAGCATACGCCGCTGATCCCTGTTATTGCAGTACTGCCAGTGGCCAACGCCCCCAAGACGTTGGCGATGTACGAGGCCGTGACCGCCGGCTTCCGCGACGCCGGGTTCCCCGAGGAGAAGATCATCTCCGCGATCGTCGCCTTGGAAGCGTTTGTGTTCGGCGCCGCTTACGACGTCAATGCGCCTGAGGACATTTTCGACGCCGGCAGCCTGGCTGAGCAGGTCCCCAACCTCACCGCCGCGGTGGACCGGTTGGCCAAGGAAAGGCACGCGCTTCCCACTGACATTGCCTTCAGCCTGGGCCTTGAGGCGTTGATTACGGGGTTCGGGGCGCTGCGGGGGTAGGTGTTGCTTTGCTGTGGAGTCGCGGGCTAACGATTCGCGCCGTCGAGGCTGAGATAGCGGATTTCGGTGGCGTTGTCGGTGTAGGTGACTTCAATCGCCACGGGCTGGTCGGACGAGTTTGTCAGTTCGGTGCCGGGAAACCAGAAGGCGAACTGGCCTTTGGAGACCGTGGCTGTGATCCGTTCGCCAGCCGCTGCGGTGTAAGCGATAGCCGCAACGTCAGCGCCTACCTGCCCTGAAGCCATCGAGAGCGGGTTGTCGGCAATGACACCGGTTCCCAGCTGGGTGGCCCTGACTTCCCGGGACGAGAGCGGCTGACCGTCTCCAGGCTTTCCCACGGAACCGAAAGAGCCCTTCTTGAACCATGGGGCCGTGGAGTCGGTGGTGCAGGTGGCTTCGAAACCGCCGGCCCCGCTCAGGACAACCGTGGTCCAGGCTCCGCGCCTCTCGGCGATGGCAACTTCCGCGGCGTCCACATCGCCGGCGAACATGCCGTCTCCAGTACCTTTGCTGGATCGAAGGCAGTCGGAGACCGCGCTGTCACGCTCGGCACCTATCAGCGCACCCGGCGCCGCGGTCCATGTCGCAAAGGCAGGGTCGCCTCCGGACAATGCCGGCACCACGAGGAACCCCACTGTGGCGGCAAAAGCAGCGGCACCCAAAGCGAAGGTTCGACGACGACGGCGGCTTGGGCGCGGCGTCGACGTTTTGTCCTCCACGGGTCCAATGCCTCCGTCCGCAGAAGACGGGCGGGACCTGAGGATCTGTTCCAGATCGTTCTGCGAACGGCCCTGGTTGGGCACTGCGCCCTGCCCGGCTGCGTCCATGGAGCGCAGCAGCGTGTCGATGTTCCGGCTGTTTTTCATCGTGTTGAGGCCCTTTCGGGAAACGTCGCTGGCGTCGGCGACTCATTCTGGGGGACGTGGTCAAGGAGCAATCGCAGGGCCCGCCTTGCGCGGGTGAGCCGCAGCCGGAACGCGACCGGAGAGATGCCCACCACGTGCGCTGCCTGGGGAGCAGCCAGGTTCTCGAAGATTGCAAGCCCAAGGGCCTCTTGGTGGACTTCGGAGAGAAGTGCCCAGGCCCTGCCTAAGTCGACTCGGCTGCTGACCAGTTCAGCGTGGGAATCGACGTGGGATATGGCTGTCGCCTCAGCCAATCGGACGCCCAGGGCATGCCGCCGCTGTTCTCCGCGGCGGGCATTCATCATGAGATTCCGTGTGATGCCAAAGAGCCAGGCCCGGGCGTCCTCCTGATGCTGTGGCGCTTCCGAAAACCGCCGCCACACGATCAGAAATGCCTCAGCTACGATGTCCTCGGCATTCGCCGCATCCGTGCGCCGCCGCACGAACTTCAGCAGGTCGGCGTACGCGGATTCGTACAGCGCCCGAAAGGCCTCTTCCCGGTCAGGGGCTCTCGAAAGGTAGCTCATACCCGGTACTTGTCCGCCACATAGCCAAGTGTGTTGCAGTTGCTCGAGAAATTCGGAAGTACCCGCCGTGTCGCAGTCCGGGCTCCCTTCCCAGTCCGCCTTTCTCTAACGGACAAGCGAAACGCCCAGTGTGGCCAGGACGCCGAATGCTGTCCCCCAGACGATTATTGAAATGATCTGCCAGAGGATGACGGCGTTCCTGGAGGCTCCGAAGGAGATCATGGCAACGGATGTGATCTGGCTGGGCAGGATTGTTGGGCCGATCAGGCTTACTCCGGCGACGCCGAACTTATCGAAGGCAGCGCGCAATTTGGCGCGGCGCGGGGTGACTCCCTTGGACGGCCTGTTTGCCGCCACTGTGGTGCGGACGCGATGGGCGGCAAAGACAAAGATGAGCAACGAGATGACGTTTCCCACAACAGCCGCGGCTATGGCCACCGCAGGATGCAAACCCGTCAACACTCCCACCACAGCACCGAAGTAGGAATCAACAAACGGAATGGCCGCTATGAGCACCACCCCGAGCCACGTCAACATGGGCGGTAACGAGGACGTGAAATCTTGCAGGGACTCAATCATCAGGGGCTCTCTTCATGGGTGGGTGACGGTGACAATCCAATCTTTCAGCGCGCGAAGCGGTCCGTGTAGTGCGCTCTTGTCATTGCTTCATCAGCTGATTCGCAGTTAAATCCATGACAAATGTCATTGCCCTACACTGGCGTCATGTCCGCAGTCACGACCCTTGAGGGTCCGCAGCCCACCTCCCGCCCGGGTCGCAGCGTACGCACGACGTGGACCTACACACTCGGTTCCATGGTGTTCATCCTCGTGGTGCTCGATTTCATGTTGATCATTCTCGCCTTGGAAGCGTTCTCCTCACGTACCGACGGAGTTGCCGGGGTTCTCCTTCTTGCTCTTTTCTGCGCGGTGGCGGCCCAGATCCGCTACTGCTGGTTCCTGCGGGCAGGCCTGAACGGGGGCCTGCCGAGCACCCCTTGGACGCTGGCGCTGCTTGTTTCTTCCGTCGCCGTGTGGGTGTTGGGCCTGTTCTCTACCAGCAATGCGCTGATGTGGAGCCTGCCGCTGTGGCTTGCTGCCTGCCTGGTGGCTTGCTTGCTTCCTTCCCGGCAGCGGCTGGCCGTACTGGGCGCTGGCCTCGCGACGACGCTTCTGCATCCCACCATCTATTCGCTGCTCCATGGCCACGGCTACACATTCCCTGAAGAGCCCGGCCTGCGCATGCTCCTCAGCTATGCGGCATTGATGCCCGTGGTTTTGATCAGCAGCTTGTGGTGGTGGCGGATTGTTGTGGAGCTGGACAGGCACCGGCTCATGGCGGGGGAACTGGCGGTTGCCCAGGAGCGGCTGCGCTTTGCGGCGGACCTTCATGATATTCAGGGGCACCACCTCCAAGTCATTGCCCTGAAATCCGAACTTGCGGAACGACTGCTCACTGTCGATCTCGATGCTGCCCGCGGGCATATTCACGATGCACGGCTCATCGCAAAACAGGCGCTTGAGGAAACCCGCTCCTTGGTCTCCGGGTACCGGGGAACAGTTCTCGAGAACGAACTCGAGAACGCACGCGAAGTGCTGTCGGCCGCTGGAGCGCATTGCGAACTCACGATTGATGCAATTCCTGGAAACCCCGACGTTCATAAGGCGCTGGCCATGGCGGTTCGCGAAGCCACCACCAACATCCTCAGGCACAGCAACGCAACACTGGCTTCCATCACGCTGGAAGCTTCCACGGATGGCTGCAGCCTCACTATTCGAAACAACGGGGTGACAAACGATTCGCCCGTCAGCCAGTCACCCGGCAATGGCCTTGCCGGCCTTCGCGAACGGATCTCGGCGCTGGGTGGTCAGCTCGAAACCCTCCTGGACGCGGAACGCTTTGAACTTCAGGCGTCGGTCCCCTCCAAAGGAATTGCTTCGTGAACGATCTTGATGACCCGCGGCGCATCCGTTTGCTGATAGCCGACGACGAACATCTCATCCGGGGCGCCTTGGAGGCCCTTCTAGGGCTGGAGCCTGATATCGAGGTGGTTGCCAGTGCCGACAACGGTGCCACCGCCGCCGAGTTGGCACTGGAGTTTCAGCCGGACATCTGCCTCTTGGATTTGGAAATGCCCAAAATGGACGGAGTAGAGGCAGCAGCGCGCATCCTGTCCACCGTCAAAACACGAGTCATTATTGTCACGCGTCATGCCCGGCCCGGGGTGTTGCGCAGGGCATTGGCCTCGAAGGTTTCAGGTTTCGTCCCCAAATCCACCCCGGCTGAAGACCTGGCCCACGTTATCCGTGACGTCGCCGGCGGTAAGCGGTATATCGACCCTGAAATTGCAGCGACCGCCCTGGCCGCCGAGCGCTGCCCCCTCACCGACCGCGAACTTGACGCCTTAAGGTTCAGCCGATCGACATCCAGCGTGACGCAGGTTGCCGAGCGACTGCGGCTCGCCCCGGGCACCGTGCGCAATTACCTGTCCTCGGCGATGATGAAACTCGGGGCCGTTTCGCGCCACGATGCCGCCGAGAAAGCCTGGCAACAGGGCTGGATCTGATGATCCGGCGCCCCGTCGGGCACCACCCCATGGAACTCAATCAACTCTTGTAGTACAAGTTTATTACTTGTATCCTAAGTGGCAGGCAAGGATGCCGCACCCACTAGGAGAACCATGAGCACCGTAGATCTCATTCGCCACGTCAAGCTATCCACGGCACGTTTGCCCCTCACCGTACCCATCAGCGATGCCAAAGTTTTCACGGGCCGGCAAAAGCCGATGACCGAAGTGGTGTTCCTGTTCGCGGAGATCACTACGGAGCAGGGTCACAGCGGCATCGGCTTCAGCTACTCCAAGCGTGCAGGCGGCCCCGCCCAGTACGCCCATGCAAAAGAAGTCGCCGAAGGCATCATCGGCGAGGACCCCAACGACATCGGCAAGATCTACACCAAGCTCCTCTGGGCCGGCGCATCCGTGGGCCGTTCGGGTGTGGCAACGCAGGCACTTGCCGCGATCGACATCGCACTCTATGACCTCAAGGCAAAGCGCGCCGGACTCCCGCTGGCCAAGCTGCTGGGCTCCTACCGCGACTCCGTCCAGACCTACAACACCTCGGGCGGCTTCCTCAACGCAACGCTGGACGAGGTCAAGGAACGCGCCACCCGGTCCATCGATGAGGGCATCGGCGGCATCAAGATCAAGGTCGGCCTGCCCGATTCCAAGGAAGACCTGCGCCGCGTGGCCGGAGTCCGCGAGCACATCGGCTGGGACGTCCCGCTCATGGTGGACGCCAACCAGCAATGGGATCGTGCCACAGCACTGCGCATGGGCCGTCAGCTGGAGGAATTCAACCTCATCTGGATCGAAGAACCGCTGGATGCCTACGACTTCGAGGGCCACGCGCACCTCGCCCAGGTCCTGGACACCCCCATCGCCACAGGCGAGATGCTCGCATCCGTTGCTGAACACAAGGGCCTCATCAACGCCAACAGCTGCGACATCATCCAGCCAGACGCTCCCCGCGTCGGCGGCATCACCCAGTTCCTGCGCCTCGCCACACTGGCAGATGAACGCGGACTTGGCCTGGCACCGCACTTCGCCATGGAGATCCACCTCCACTTGGCCGCCGCCTACCCGCGCGAGCCGTGGGTTGAGCACTTCGACTGGCTGGACCCCCTGTTCGAGGAACGCCTGGAGACCAAGAACGGCCGCATGATCGTTCCCGACCGCCCCGGTTTGGGCGTCACACTCAGCGACCAAGCCCGCGCGTGGACCACGGAATCCGTAGAGTTCGGCGCGTAATCTTGAACCCATGAGCCGAAACCTGACCGCGGATCTCGCCGCCGACCTTCGCAACCGTATCGTCGACGGCGCCATCCAACCAGGTGAGAAGCTCCCCAGCGAAAACACCCTCATCAGTGAGTTCGGGGTGAGCAGGACCGTCGTCCGCTCCGCCCTGACCCGCTTGCAAGCAGAGGGATTGGTGGAAACCGAACGCGGGCGCGGCAGCTTCGCGCTGACCCCGCCCGCGGAAGGTCCCGCAGCAGCGCCGGGAACACGGCCCGTTTCCACCATGGAAGACCGGCTTCAGATGCTCGATTTCCGCATCGGCGTCGAGACCGAAGCCGCCGCATTGGCAGCGAAAAACCACACCGAACACCAACTCAAGGCCGTCCACGGCGCGTTGGAACAATTCACCGCGAGCTCAGGCCACCCGGCGCACTCCATGAAAGCGGACTTCGAGTTCCACCGGGCCGTTGCTGCGGCCACGGGCAATCCCTTCTATTCGGACTGCATCGCCGCCCTGGGCCAGACCATGATCACCATGCCCCGCCCGCGCCTCGTTGCCAGCGAAGACCGGGACTCCCCCGAGCGCTTCGCTCAGGTGGTCCACGAACACTCCTCTATATACGCAGCAATCGCCGAGGGCGACCAAGTGGCCGCCGCGGCAGCCATGCGACTGCACCTGAGCAACTCACGACGCCGGTTCACGGGTTCTGCGCGCAGCTGACGATTTCGCGCGCGTCACCCAACTAATTAACAGCAACTGCTCCTACGAAGCGCCAACGGAACGTTATCTGTCACCCAGTTGGGATCCCGGGCAAAACAAAAGAGCCCCGGTCCTAAGACCGGGGCTCTTTCAATTGCGTGCGCGAGGGGGGATTTGAACCCCCACACCCTTTCGGATACTGGCACCTGAAGCCAGCGCGTCTGCCGTTCCGCCACTCGCGCGCAACTTCTTTTTCCGGACTTCAGCGGGTTTCCCAGCTTCGTTTCCTTCAAAAGCAGCGAGATCAAGCATAACGGACATTCCCGGCAAAACACCAATCGGGAGGTGGCACCCCCTCTCCGAGACCCCGAAGCCCCCAAAAAATCCCGTACCAGCGGCGGAACTCCACGAAAATTTCAAGGCCCGCCTCCCGCGCCAGCAAGGGCCGGGAGCGAACTTTTCCGGGTCGCAAGGCGTTGTGGATTAAGGCCATTCCCAGTCAGTCCCAGTAGTATCGGGAAGTGGAAGGGCCGTCAGGCGCGTACTTCGTTGTGTGCGCAGACGGACTATCGGACCAGGCACAGCGGGTGCCGCGGCAAGGAAAGGAGAAGGACATGGGTTTGCTGGACAAAGTCGAGCGCGGCATTGAAAAAGCCGTTCGCAACGTCTTCTCCACAGGGTCGCGTGCACGTGTTGAGCCAGTGGAGATTGCGAGCAAGTTGAGGCGCGAGTTGGACAACAAGTCCATCACCATCGCTGCCGGCCGCACCCTCGCTCCCAATGTTTTCGATGTCCTCCTCAGTGACGAGGACTTTGCCAGGGCCCAGGAATGGGGAACTCCCTTGGCAGAGGAACTGTGCGACGTCGTCATCCAGCACGTCCGCAGCCAGGGCTACACACTTCAGGGTGCAGTCCGGATTTCGTTCCGCCGTAATGACGAAGAACGTGCCGGGCACTTTGAAATCACTTCCCGGACGGAGAAATCCTCCGGTGACGCCGCTCCCGGCCCCCAGGCGCCCCGGGCCAACGTTCCGGCAGCCCCGGTACGTCAGCCCACCCGCCTCCAGCCAGTTCTGGACATCGGTGGCCAGCGGTACTCCCTCAATGCCCAGTCCGTGGTGCTGGGACGCTCCTCGGAAGCCGACATCCTGGTGGATGACACCGGCGTCTCCCGGAAGCACCTTGAGGTCCGCACACAGAACGGCAGCACGTGGGCCGTTGACCTTGGCTCCACCAACGGCAGCTACGTCAACGGGCATAAAGTAAACGGCAGCGTGGAACTTACAGACGGCTCAACCATCACGATGGGACGTACCAAGATCATTTTCCGCCTTCTCCCCCAAACCCCGGGTGGCAACGCGTGAACGACATCAGCGAACTGACCATCACAGCTCTTCGCTTCGGGTTCCTCCTCCTGCTGTGGGTCTTGATCTTCAGCATTGTGTCCACCATGCGCCGCGACTTCCAGATCGGCCGCAAAGCCGTCACCGGAGTTCCCACGGCCCGCGAAGTCCGCAAGCATCCGGAACTGGCAGCGTCACCGCCGCCGGCCATCCAGCATGCACGCACGTTGGTTGTCACTGAGGGTCCGCTCAAGGGCACCACTGTTCCGTTGGCCGCCAGCCCCATCCTGTTGGGTCGCGCGCAGGAAGCCACCTTGGTCCTGGAAGACGACTACGCTTCCGGCCGTCACGCGCGCCTGTTCCCGCAGGGCAGCCGCTGGTTCATTGAGGATCTCGGTTCCACCAACGGCACCTACCTGGCCGATCAACAGCTCACCCGTGCTCTGCCGGTGGAGCTTGGCGTCCCCGTGAGAATCGGCAAGACGGTCATTGAATTGAGGCCATAGTCCATGGCCTCCCCCGAGACCCCCGAAGGCAAGGAAACGCCCGCGGAGCGCCCACTTATCATGCGCTACGCGGCCCGCTCCGACGTCGGACGGATCCGCTCCAAGAATGACGACTCCGCTTACGTGGGTCGCCATCTGGCAGTGGTGGCCGACGGTATGGGTGGCCATGCAGGCGGCGATGTCGCTTCGGCGTCAACGGTCCTGGACATGATCCATCTGGACCATGACGACTATCCCGAGGGCGCAGAGACAGTCCTCGCAGATGAAATCCAGACGGCAAATTCTCTGCTTTCCGAGCTTGTTCACCAGAATCCCAAGCTTTCCGGCATGGGAACTACCGTGACTGCCCTCCTCCTGGAAGACCGCAAGCTGCATTTCGCGCACATCGGTGACTCCCGCGCCTACCGCCTGCGTAATAAGAAGTTCGAGCAAATCAGCATCGATCACACGTTCGTGCAGCGGCTCATTGACGAAGGTCGCCTTCGTCCTGAGGAAGCCGAAACCCATCCCCACAAGAACGTCCTGATGCGCGTCCTTGGCGACGTCGATGCCAGCCCGGAACTGGACTTGGACGTTCTCGACGTCGAACCCGGCGAACGCTGGCTGCTCTGCTCCGACGGCCTCAACTATGTGGCCGGGCACGTGGTGGAGCGCATGGTGCGTGAGACCAAAGACCTTCGCGAATGCGCCGAGATCCTGGTTGACCTCACGCTGGAAGCCGGCGCCCCGGACAACGTCACCGTGGTGATGTTGGAGATCGTGGAAGAGACCGACGACGACGTCAACACGGCCGCCGTCGACGTCGTTCCGGCTGCGGCGCTTGCCGCGGTGGACGAGCCCGAAGCGGTCACCGCCGCCAAGCCCACTGAGGGTCCTTCCGCCACAAAGTCGGCCGAGGATGCGCCGGCCGAGCCCAAGGAAAAAGCCGCGAGGGAGGCCGAAACCGGGTCGTCGTTCAGCGCCGGCGACCCCGGCGCCACAGACGAGGAATCCGTTGAGGCTTCCACATCCGAGGATGGGTCCAAAGAACCTCCCATCACCACGGATCCGCATCTGGGCGAGCACCTGTCTGCCGAGGTCCTGCGCGAAGAGTTGGCCAGCCGCCCCCATGAGCTGGTTGGTGCTGCGGCAACAGCTGCGGAAACCGGCTCCATCCCTACTGTCGCAGGCCGGACGGTTGCCCGCAGGGCTGCCACCGTCCTGACCCACAAGGCCGAACAGGATCGACTGGACGTCGAGGAACCTGCACGGCGCCGCGTCCGCTGGCTCATGCCCGCCGTCGCAGCGGTTGTTGTAGTGGGCGTCGTGGTTGGCCTGTGGCTCGGCTACGCGTGGACCCAAACCCGTTACTACGTGGGCGAATACGATCAGCGCGTCGCCATCTTTAATGGCATTTCGCAGCGGCTCGGCCCCATTCAGCTCTCCCGGCTCGAAGCCGTAACCGATATCAAGGTGGATTCATTGCCGGAATACGGTCAGCAGAGCGTACGCCAAACGGTTCCCGCGGGTGACCTCGACGACGCACAGGCCATTGTGGAGAACCTCAAGAACACCGGCAGTGCCTCTGCCAACTGCCCCACCACTGCTCCAGCGACAGCAACAGCCACGCCGTCGCCCACCAGCACCGTGCCCGTACCGAGTACTGCGGCCGTTGCGACGCCTTCGCCCGTCCCGACTCCCTGTGAGGCGGCCAAGTGATACAGACTGAAACTGCTCCCAAACCACGCCGGAACGTTGAGCTCGTCCTCCTCGTGCTGGCCCTTGCCGTAGGCGTAGGCGCGAGTGCCTTGGTGAGCATCAATTCCGACGTCGGCCTGGACCGGGACTTCTGGTTCCAGTCGAGCCTGCTGGCTGTGGCGGCTTTTGCCTTCCATATGGTCCTCAGGCTCCGCGCAAAGTATGCCGATCCGGTAATACTTCCTATTGTCGTGGCCCTGAACGGTCTGGGGCTTGCCCTGATCCACCGCATGGACGGTCCAGGTGACGATACTGGCAACAACCAGCTCCGCTGGACCCTGATTGCCATGGCTGTATCGATTGCCGTGATCTGGTTCCTCAAGGACCACCGGATTCTGCGCCGCTTCACGTACATCTCGCTGGCAGCCAGTGCGTTCCTGCTGGTCCTCCCTTTGATACCGGGCATTTCAGCCGGTGAAATCCTCGGTGCCCGCGTCTGGATCCGTGTTGGCCCCATGACGTTCCAACCAGGTGAGATCGCCAAGATCACGCTGGCCATCTTCTTTGCCGGGTATCTTTCCTCCAACCGGGACCTCATCCTCCTGGCCGGCAGGAAGATCGGCCCCATGCAGTTCCCGCGGTTCAAGGACCTCGGGCCCATGATCACCGCCTGGCTGGTCAGTATCGGGGTTTTGGTCTTCCAGCGCGACCTCGGTTCCTCCATCCTCTTCTTCGGCCTGTTCATCGTGATGATCTACGTGGCCACCAGCCGCATCTCCTGGGTTGTCATTGGCCTGCTGCTGATTCTTGGTGGCGGCTTCATCGCCTCGCAGATCTTCTCGCACGTGGCTTTCCGCATCGACAGCTGGATCAACGCCTTCACCCCGGAGGTCTTCGGCAGGTCGCCCGGTGGCAGCGGACAGATTGTGCAGGGCTTGTTCGGCATGGCCGACGGCGGTCTGGTGGGTACCGGCCTTGGCCAAGGCCGCCCGGACCTGGTTCCGTTCGCCAACAGCGACATGATTGTTGCCCTCATCGGCGAGGAACTCGGCCTCATCGGCCTCTTCGCCGTCGTCATGCTCTACCTGCTGCTTTTTACGCGTGGCTTCCGCGCTGCACTCGGCACCCGCGATGCCTTCGGGAAGCTCCTGGCGTGCGGCCTGTCCTTCGCGATCGCCCTGCAGTGCTTCGTCGTCATCGGCGGTGTCACCCGGCTCATTCCGTTGACTGGCCTGACCACGCCGTTCCTGGCAGCCGGTGGTTCCTCGCTCCTGGCCAACTGGATCATCGTCGGCTTGCTGCTCATGATCTCCAACACGGCCCGCGGGCCGGTGGACACCACTCCCATGGTGGGCAAACCCCCTGCGAGCAGCAGCGCGCCCGCACGTAAACCGACCACAGGACAGACACCCAGCGCACCAACAGAGGCGGTGAAGCACCAATGAACCAGGCTATTCGCAGCTCCTGGATGGCCGCCGTCGCCATGTTTGCGTTGATCTTCGGCGCCATCAGCTACGTCCAGGTCATTGGCGCTGACGACCTCAACGCCAATCCCTGGAACCAGCGCGCCATCCTCGCCTCGTTCTGCAACGACCGCGGCGCCATCATCGTCGGCGGCAAGCCGGTCGCCGAGTCTGTTACCGGCACTGAGTCCTGCGCGTTCCAGCGCAAGTACACCGAACCCGAGCTGTACGCCGGTATTACCGGATACTTTTCCAAGGGCTTCGGCTCAACGGGCCTTGAACAGTCCATGGGCGACACCCTGGCCGGTAACTCCGACCAGCTCTTCCTTGACCGCATCAGCCAGATGTTCCTGGGCAACGAGCCCAAGGGTGCCTCGGTGGAGCTGACCTTGGATCCCGAGATCCAGAAGCTGGCCTTCGATCTCATTCCCGATGACCAGCGCGGATCCATCGTGGTGACCAACCCCAGGACAGGTGCCGTTCTGGCCATGGTGTCCAAGCCGTCCTACGACCCCAATTTGATCGCCACCCATGACACTGCAGCCGCAGCCGCCAGCTACGCCGAGCTGAACCAAGTCCCTGGCATCAACCTGAACCAGAACGTCAGCGGCCCCACGGGCAACCTGCTTTCGCCGGGTTCGGTCTTCAAGCTCATCGACACAGCTGCTGCGCTGAACTCAGGCAAGTACAACAAGGACAGCGAACTGCCGAACCCCAGCAGCCTGCCGTTGCCCGGTTCCAGTGCCAGCCTGCCGAACTACGCCGGCGGTAACTGCAACGTCCGGGAGACGGCGTCGTTCGCCTTTGCCCTGGAGCAGTCCTGCAATACTCCGTTCGCGAGCATTGCGCTGGACCTCGGCCAGGATGCCATCCGCGAACAGGCACAGAAGTTTGGCTTCGGCGAGACCTTCGGCGATCAGCTCAAGCTCCAGCAGGCGCCCAGTATTTTCCCTGAGGACCTGGATCAGGCCCAGCTCGCACAGTCTTCAGTTGGCCAGCGCGACGTGAAGGCCACCCCGTTGCAGATCAACATGATGACTGCCGCGATCGCCAATGGCGGTGTGCAGATGAAGCCGAACCTGATCAAGACGGTCCGCGCTCCTGACCTCCGCGTCATCAGCGAACTGAGGCCCGAGGCTCTCCGTACCAGCACCACCCAGCCCATCGCGGCCCAGGTCACTGAGTGGATGACCAGTGCGGTGGACAACGGCATTGCCAGGGGCGCGGCAGTGTCCGGCGTCAAGGTGGCCGGCAAGACCGGTACCGCGGAACTCGGCGATTCAGGTTTGAACAACTCATGGTTTACCGGGTTCGCCCCGGCAAACGACCCGCAAGTAGCCGTCACCATCGTCATGGAAGGTGTGGATGTGCTCAGCGGTGCCCAGCTAACCAGTCCGAACGCAAAGAAGATTTTTGAGGCGGTGTTGAATAAGTGAGGCCTACTTCGGGAATCACACTCGGCGGCAGGTTCCAACTGACCAGTCGCATTGCGATTGGCGGCATGGGCGAGGTCTGGAAGGCCAAGGACCAGATCCTCGGCCGGATCGTTGCCATCAAGGTGCTCAAAGAGGAATACACGGGTGACCCCGGGTTCCTCCAGAGGTTCCGTGCCGAGGCACGGCACACCGCCCTCCTCAACCACGTGGGCATCGCCAACGTCTTCGATTACGGCGAAGAAGCCGGTTCGGCCTATTTGGTCATGGAGCTCGTTCCGGGTCACCCCTTGAGCGGAATCCTCGAGCGGGAGCAGGTGCTGTCCCCGGACATGACGCTCTCCATCATTGCCCAGACAGCCCGCGCCCTCGCCGTGGCACACGCGCAGGGCCTGGTCCACCGCGACATCAAGCCTGGCAACCTGCTGATCACGCCGGACAACCGGGTCAAGGTCACTGACTTCGGCATCGCCCGCCTGGCAGACCAGGTACCGCTGACCCAGACCGGCCAGGTCATGGGCACTGCCCAGTACTTGGCCCCTGAGCAGGCAACCGGGCAGACCGCCACGGGTTCCTCGGACATCTACTCGCTGGGCGTTATCGGCTACGAGTGCCTCACGGGACACCGTCCGTTCTCCGGCGAATCGCAGATCGCCATTGCCTTGGCACAGGTCAATGACGCACCGCCGCCCCTGCCGGAGACTTTGCCGACACCCGTCCGCGCCCTCCTGATGTCCATGCTGGCCAAGGACCCCAAGAACCGTCCTGCCAACGCCATCAAGCTGGCCGAGGCCGCCGACGCCATCCGCAACGGCGACATCGCCACAGCCCATGCCGCTGTACCCGGCATGCTGCTGTTCGAATCCACCACCGGACCCATCACGGCGCCGGTAGACACCGCAACGGCCCCCACCGGCGTCGTCACCTCGCCTTACGGTAAGGAGCAGTCGTCGACGGCGACCTCCGCACTTCCGGTGCTGGGCGCCGGTGCAGCCGGAGCTGCTGTGGGAGCGGCGGCGGCCTCATCCGACAATCCGCTGTCACGCGCCAATGCCCTGGAGGCAGAGCGTCAGCTGAACGACGAAGAGGAGGTCGTCTACACCGACGACGAGAACTTCGACGATGTCGAGCCGGAACGCAAGAAGCGCAGCCCCTGGACCTGGCCGATGGTTGCCTTGATCCTGCTGGTGCTGTTCGCGCTGGTTGGTTTCCTGATTACCCAATCCGGGTTCTTCTCGCCTACCCCCAGCCCGAGCCAGTCCACCACCGCCAGCGCCAGCCGGAGTGCCAGCCCGACGTCGACCTCGGCTACGCCAACGGCGACGACACCTCCTCCTACGTCCGAAGCACCGTCGCCCACACAGTCCACGCCGCAGAAGATCAACGTGATCCCCGAGCAGTACCTGGGTCAACCGTTCCAAACCGTCAGCGCGGCACTCCGCGATCTGGGCCTCGGCGTCAACGGTGTGGAGGTCTTCAACCCGGCTGCTCCAGGGACCGTGGTAGACATCAACCCCACAGGACCTGTTGATCCGGGACAAACCATCACTGTCCAGTACTCCAAGGGGCCTGAGGCGGTGGCCGTCCCCACCATCAGCGTGGGAGCCAGCGAGGCACAAGTTCGTGCAGCTATTGAAGGTGCCGGATTGCGGTGGGTTGCAGGGGATCCCGTCAACGGAGCCGTAGGCCAACAGGCGGGCACGTTCGTAAGGTCGTCGCCAGCCGCTGGAGCCGAGGTTCCCGCGGGTTCTACAGTGACCTATTTCCTGTCCAAGGCCGTTGTACCCACCAACCCCGGTTCCTCGAGCGCCAGCCCCAGCGGCACCGGCAGCCCGGGCAACTAACTGAGTCCCATGTCCACACCACGCCAAGGTCCCGCGCATCGAGAGGAGAGCACACCTGTGTCTTCACAGCGCATCCTCAATGAACGCTACGAACTCGGTGATCTGATCGGTCGTGGTGGTATGGCGGACGTATACCGCGGAACGGATACTTTGCTGGGACGGACCATCGCGGTCAAGATCCTGCGTGCAGATCTGGCCCGCGATCCACAGTTCCAAGCCCGGTTCAAACGTGAGGCCCAGGCCGTTGCGGCGTTGAACCATCCGTCCATCGTGGCCATTTTCGATACCGGCGAGTACTCGGTCCCCGGAGGTCCCGGCGAGGACGTCCGGGTCCCATACATCGTGATGGAATACGTTGCCGGCCGTACCTTGCGGGACATGATCAAGGCGAACGAGCTGGGGGTGGAGAGTTCCATCGGCTTCACCCTCGGTGTCCTTGCGGCCCTGGAGTACAGCCACCGCGCGGGCATTGTCCACCGCGACATCAAGCCGGCCAATGTCATGGTTTGCGCTGACACCGGAGACGTCAAAGTCATGGACTTTGGCATTGCACGCGCCATGGCAGATTCCGCTGCCACCATGACCCAAACGCAGGCGGTCGTAGGCACGGCGCAGTATCTTTCACCGGAGCAGGCACGCGGCGAAACCGTGGACGCCCGCAGCGACCTCTACTCGGCCGGGTGCCTCCTCTATGAACTGTTGACCAGCCGGCCGCCGTTTGTCGGCGACAGCCCGGTCTCGGTGGCTTACCAGCACGTCCGCGAAATCCCGGACATGCCCAGCGCCCACAATCCCGACGTTTCCGAAGCCCTCGACTCGGTCCTTGCAAAGGCCCTGCAAAAGAGCCGGACAGACCGTTTCCAGGACGCTGCCTCCTTCCGCCGTGCCCTGCGCGCGGCAAGCAACGGCATTCCCGTCCCGGCTGTCCCGGCCAGCGAGGCGCCCACAGATCCGAACGACCTCGTGGACCAAGAGGACCCGGCCACCCAGCTCCTGAGCTCCACCGCTGTGGGCTTTCTTGCCACTGACCAGTTCAAGGAAGCAGAGTACAAGGACGAACCCGCGGAACGGCAGCCGGAAGAACCACTTCCCCTGGGCCTCCCACCGGAACGCGAGCGGACAGCGGTTCAGAACAAGCGGCGTCGTACCTGGATTGCCACCCTGGTGATCTTCACTGTCATTGTGCTGGCAGGCGGCGGTTTCTGGCTTTACAACCTCATGAACGCGCAACCGCCGGTCCCGGCCAAGATCGCCGTACCCGTGGTGGCCAACATGTCCGAGTCCCAGGCCATCCAGGAACTCTATTCAGCCAAGCTGGTGCCTAAAACGGTGCGCGAAGCCAGTGACACGGTGGCCAAGGACATGACCATCGGAACATCGCCCACCGCTGGTTCCATGCTCGACCAGGACACCGAAGTTGTCCTCAAGATTTCCAGCGGACCCAGCTCGGTGACCATTCCGGCCGACATCGTGGGCCGCACGGAGCCAGACGCCCGTGACGCCCTGCGCAGGCTGGGCATCACCGGCGATATCGTGACTGTCCGGACGCACAGTGCCACTGTGCCCGTGGGACTGGTGATCAACACCGGACCGGCCCCTGGCGGAGCAATCGCCATCAGCTCCAAGGTGGAGCTCCAGGTTTCCTCGGGCAAGGTACTCATGCCCCAGCTGATCGGACTGCCGCTGGCTGAAGCGGAAGCCTCGCTCAAGACCAATGGCTTGCCCATGGTGGTGGTTGAGCAGGAAAACTCAGAGGTCGCTGCAGGAACGGTAACTGCCCAGAGCGAGACGTTCAACACCGAAGTGGATCAGGGTAAGACCGTCACCATCACGGTGGCGAAAGCCCCCGTCACCCCGACGCCGACCCCCACTCCAACACCCACGGAGACGGACAAGCCGACCCCCAAACCGACGCCCACCAAGAAGTAGCGGGATGACCGCCAGCCGCGTCCGCCAACCTCCGCGTGCTGCTCCTTCGTCGCTTTGACGCACGCTTCCGGTCACCGGCCCGCGGCAGTGGGGTCTTCTGTTTCCCTACTGTTTGATCAGCGGGCTCAGTTTGGAGGCGCGTTCAGCCGCTCCGGTCATGCCCAATGACTCCAACCAGTTGCCGAGCATCTGGTAGCCGCCTTCCGTGAGGACCGATTCGGGGTGGAACTGGACACCGCAGAGGGGTGCGGTCTTGTGCTGCAAGCCCATCACTACGCCGTTGGTGGTTTCGGCGGTGATCTCCAGGACGTCCGGGATGGAATCGCGAACCGCAGCGAGTGAGTGGTAGCGCGTTGCCGTGACGGGCGAGGGGAGCCCGGCGAAAACACTCTTGCCTTCGTGCTGCACCGGGGACGTCTTGCCGTGCATGAGTTCAGGGGCATGGGTCACCACGCCGCCGTACGCTTCGGCCAGGGCCTGGTGGCCGAGGCAGACGCCGAACATCGGTTTGCTGTTGTCGCCGCACCACTTGATGAGCTCGATGCAGACGCCGGCTTCGGCCGGGGTGCCGGGACCCGGTGAGACGAGGACGCCGTCGCGCGTTGCCGCGAGCTCAGTGGCCTCGGCGAGTGTCACGTCGTCGTTGCGGACCACGGTGGTCTCCGCACCGAGCTCCTGGAGGTATCCCACCAGGGTGTAGACGAAGCTGTCGTAGTTATCTACTACAAGAATTTTTGTTGTGCTCATGGCTGCTGCACTAAACCAATCGTTGAGTCAGTCAAAGTGGTGAATTGGGAGAACCAGGGGAAGAGGAACTGGACCATCAGTACCAGGGCTGCTGCCACCAATACCAAACAGGTCAGGATCCGCACCCAGACGGGTCCCGGTAGATTGCGGAAAATCCACGCGTACATCCGCTACCCCTTTCCTTGGGCCTGGGCTACTTGGGCGGCAATGTCCGACGGCGGTCCCGCTGAGGCCGGTTGCCAGCCCTCCATGACGGAGTAGGCGATGATGCGTTCCTGCGAGCCGAAGCGCGGGTTGCAGCTGGTCATGGTCAGGATTCTCTCCTTCGGCGCGACGCCCGGCTGGGTGGGCACGGCCAGCAACACATCAGTGCGGTTGGGAAGCACGATCTGGTTGTTGCGGAAGACGTAGGTGTAGTACCCGTCAGCAGTCTGAACGTAGATCTTGTCCCCGGGAACCAGGGTGTGGATGCTGTCCAGGACCGCTCCGTGTGTCTGCCGATGGCCGGCCACCGCGAAGTTCCCGACTGCGCCGGGCATGCTGGTACTTCCATAGTGGCCCAGTCCCAGCGTATCCAGGACGTCGGCGCCGGTTCCTTCGATGATGGGACGGGTGTAGTCGGCACCGAAGCGCGGGATGTACATGATCCCGATCGTTTCCCCGTTGTCAGGGGCCGTTCCCACGACTGGATCCCCGTAGTCCGCCGGGTTCGCGGACTCTGCAGGAGTAACGGGCCCTGTGAGTTGCTGGGCAAAGTTCTGTATGGCTTCCGTCTGTTTGGCGTCTGCCTCAACGTTGGTCCACCAGAGTTGCCAGCCCACAAACAGCAACAGGACAACACCGCCCGTGATGAGGAGTTCACCCAGGATCTGGCTGAGTTTTCGGATGACGTCCGGAGCGCGGAGGCGCTTGCGGGGAGTTTGTTCCTGCCCCCGGCGCCCGGACGGCATGGCAGAAGCCGCCGTCATCTGCTGATGCGCCACAGCGTCTCCTCGGATCGGGCGCGGGCGCGGCGGGCGGACCCCGAGTTGCGGCTAGACTTGACAGCTAGAACCAACCCGGAACGCCGCGTGGCCGTTAACCGCTGGAATTTTCCTTCCTGCAGGATATCAAGGCTGGCTGGAACGGGTACCAACGTACAGCCAAGGAGGATCCGTGCCCGAGTCCAAGCCCCGCAAGCGGCCTGCCCGTCAGGACCAGCAGGCTTCCGCAGCGCAGCAGTACAAGCCGAACCCGGTTTGGTACAAAGCCGTCATGTTCGGACTGATGATCCTCGGCCTCCTCTGGATCATCACCTTTTACATCACTGAGGGACAATTCCCGGTCCGCGACTGGGCTTCATGGAACATCGTGGCCGGCTTCGGAATTGCCATTGTGGGCTTCCTGATGACCACGCGCTGGCGCTCCTAGGAAAGCCGCACCTCACATTTCCGTGCCCGTGGACGTCTACAAGATATGAGCATCCGGCACACCACCATGGATTCCCCGTTGGGGCAGTTGACGCTGACTGCCCGCGGGGAATTTTTGACGGGCATCTTCTACGAGGGCCACTGGCATATGCCTCCGCCCGACTACTTCGGGGTTCCTGTAGAGCTCGAGGATCCTGTGTTCGCCCGGACCAGGCAGGAACTGGACGAGTATTTGGGTGGCCACCGCACCGTTTTTGACATCCCGCATGAGGCACGCGGGAACCCCTTCCAGGAGAAGGTTTGGACGCGGCTCCAGGATATCCCTTTCGGAGAAACAGTCAGTTACGGCGAGTTGGCCGCTGAGTTGGGCGATCCCCATCTGGCCCAGGCCGTGGGCTCCGCGGTCGGTCGCAATCCCATCAGCATCATCATTCCCTGCCACCGCGTGGTGGGACGCAAAGGTCAACTGACCGGGTACGCCGGTGGCCTCCCGAACAAACGCTTCCTTCTTGAATTGGAAGAACCGGTGGTTGTGAAAGAAGGAAAGCTTTTCTGATGGAGCTTCGGCAAACGACCAGCAAAATACCCTTCGAATCTGTAGTGCAGGAACAGGGCGCCACCGTCCTTCGGGTGTGCCGTGCGGTCCTGGGCGTGCACGATGCTGATGATGCCTGGTCCGATACCTTCCTCGCGGCCCTCCAGGCTTATCCTGACCTCCCGCACGACGCCAACGTGCAGGCCTGGCTGGTCACCATAGCGCACCGAAAATGCGTCGACCACCTGCGGGCCGGCAACCGTCGGGCCGTTCCGGTGGATTCCCCGCCTGAGCACGCTTCGCGCCTGGGCATTCCCGGTGAGGACCACTCAGAGTTACTGGACGCGGTGACCCATCTTCCACCCAAACAACGGCAGGCCGTGGCGTATCACTACCTGGCTGGACTTCCCTATAAGGACGTAGCCGCACTTCTGGGAGGTACTCCTGAGGCTGCGAGACGCGCAGGGACGGACGGCGTCAAAGCACTCCGCAGCGTACTGGCTGACCTTCCGGTGCTGGCACATTCACTTCCGAAGGGAGAAATCCGATGACCCTTGAATCAAGCCCTGACCACGCGGACGTCCTGGCGCTCCTGGAACCCCTCGACGCCGGCCTGGAACCCGCGCTTGCGAGCCTGCGTGCCCGGCTTGCCCGCGATGCCCAACTGACGCACACCCTGGACGTGGCTTACAGAGTGGTGGATTCCCCCGTGGGAAGGCTCCTCTTGGCTGCCACTGACAGGGGAATCGTGCGGGTGGCCTTTGAGGCGGAAAACCACGCCGAAGTCCTGCAGCGCTTGTCCGACACCATCAGCCCCCGCATTCTTCAGGCACCGGCACGCTTGGACGGTGCTGCGCGGCAACTCGAGGAGTATTTCGGCGGCACCCGGACAGAGTTCGATCTCACCGTGGACTTCCGCCTGTCCCGTGGGTTCCGGCTGAACGTGCTGCAGCACCTACCCCGGATTGCCTATGGTCGCACGGAAAGCTACGCGGAGGTGGCATTGGCTGCGGGCAGTCCCAATGCGGTCCGGGCTGTCGGAACTGCCTGTGCCACCAATCCGCTCCCCGTCATCATCCCTTGCCATCGTGTAGTGAAATCGGATGGCAGCTTTGGCGGCTACCTCGGGGGACCGGAGGCAAAACGCGCGCTGCTCACTTTAGAGGCAGCGGCGTGAGCGATGACGCCTTGTTCCCGTTGGAGCTGGTTCAGCCGGAAGCGCACGACGCCGGACCCCGGCTGATTGCCCCGGGTGCGGTCCATGTTCCCGGCTGGCTCAGCGCCGAACAGCAGCGGTGGATCGTGGGGCGCTTTGGTGAATGGACCCAGGGTCCGGTGCCTTTGCGGGCGGCAACACTTCCGGGCGGCCGCCGGATGTCGGTACGCACCGTTTGCCTTGGGTGGCACTGGCAACCGTACAAGTACACGCGGGAAGCCACCGACGTCAACGGCCGTCCCGTGCTCGATTTCCCGGACTGGATGGTTCGTTTGGGCCGGAAGGCTGTTGCGGACGCCTATGCGTCCGGAGCCGACCCGGATGGGTCGCTGGCCGATCTTGCCTCGGACTACACGCCCGACGCCGCGCTGGTGAACTTCTACGACGACGGCGCTGCCATGGGCATGCATCAGGACAAAGACGAACGCTCCGGGGCTCCGGTAGTGTCCCTCAGCATCGGCGAGGCCTGCCTCTTCCGGTTCGGCAATACCAAGACCCGGACCAAGCCGTACACGGATGTGGAACTCCGCTCCGGGGACCTGTTCGTTTTCGGTGGGCCGTCCAGGTTCGCCTATCACGGCATTCCCAAGGTCTTTCCCGGAACGGCTCCCGAGGATTGCGGTCTGTCGCACGGACGGATCAACATCACCATGAGGGTTACTGGAATGTCCTGAGGCTATGAATGTCAGAGCCACCCGGCAGAATATCCCCAGACGCCACAACAACTGGCCGCGGGTTCCAGGAGCCCCGGCCGCGGAGGAGCATGCATGAGCCCGGACGACGGCACCGTCATCGGTGAGGACGGCCTTGCCCGCCCCCTGTGGGCTGCTTCGGACCCGCTCATGCAGGCTTACTACGATCACGAGTGGGGAATGCCTGTCCGCGATGAGCAGGGCATGTACGAACGCATCAGTCTGGAAGCCTTCCAAGCGGGCCTGTCATGGGCCACCATTCTCCGGAAAAGGGAAGCCTTCCGGAGTGCGTTCCTGGACTTCCATCCGGAGAGCGTTGCAGCCTTCACGGATGAGGACGTCAAACGGCTGATGCAGGATGCGGGGATTGTCCGAAACCGCCTCAAGATCCGTGCAGCCATCACCAATGCCAAGGCCACCATTGCCCTGCGCGGGGAAGGTGGGCTGGTGGACTTTGTGTGGTCCTTCCAGCCTCGGACCACCCCGGCACCCCGCACCTATGCGGACATCCCCACAACATCTCCGGAGTCAATCGCACTCTCCAAGGCTCTCCGGAAGAAGGGCTTCGCTTTTGTTGGGCCCACCACCATGTATGCCCTCATGGAAGCAATCGGCATCATTGACACCCATCTGGTGGACAGCCACCGCCGCGGGTCGTCGGGGGTATGGGCCTGAGCCATCGGCTCAGCGTTGGCGTTAACTCGTGGTGCGGCAATCCCCAGCCCTTGTCCACAGAAGTGTGCAACTTTATCCACAGCCGTGGATAAAGTCTGTGGACATCCACGTAAATTGGCCGCGGATCGTTGGGCTGGCGCCAATTTTGGCTACACATACCGGGTATGGACAGTTTTACCCACTGTGTACTGGGCTGTGGATAGTGCCCCAAGCTTCACCGAATGTTCAACCTCGTAGGATTGCCGGATTTGCCCTGGGTTACATCGAGGGCGTAGTGGCGGTCCTTCGGCCCCGGCCTTTCCACTGACACCCTCCGGTCTTCCACTGGCACATTGCCCCGTCGACCACAGGGCAGCCACCAAGGGGCCAGGAGGTTACCCACTTAATAACAACTTCCTACGCACAAGTTATCCACAGGTGGGGAAAACTTGTGGGTTTCTCGGTGGAAATCCCCACGATGCCGGGACCCAGAGCACGTGGGATGCCCTGAACTACACGAGTGTAAGTTATTAACAGTGTTGATAAGCCTGTTGATAGTCGTAGCTGTGGGACGTCATTAACAGGGTTGTCCACATGGGGCCCATAATCATCCCGTTTGTCCACATATATGGGACCAACGGGGACAAAGTTATCCACAGGTGTGGAGAAATTCATGCCTTTCGGGGGATATCTGCCGATCTGACGGCCCCAACGACCGGAAGCGGGTCTAACTACACGCATGTAAGTTACACACAGTGTGGATAACAGCTGTGGATAACACCTCGGATAACCACCATTGCCGCTGCGAGAAGGCGTACATCGATGCCGTCTGCCCAGGGGCGTACCGTGGTGGCATGAAGAGCGACTTCAAGAAACTGATCCACACCTACAGCGCCAAGCACGGCGAGTTTTCGGTAGTGACAGTCCCGCCGCTGCAGTTCCTGATGATTGACGGCCACGGAGACCCCAACAGCGCCCAGGCCTACAAGGACGCTGTGACCACTCTGTATCCGGTTGCCTACAAGCTGAAGTTCTTCAGTAAGAACCAGCTGGACAAGGATTACGGTGTAATGCCCTTGGAGGCCCTCTGGTGGGCCGATGACATGGAGTCCTTCACCAGCGCCAGGGATAAATCACAGTGGGACTGGACGCTGATGAACCTGATCCCGGAGTGGATCACCCATGAGCATTTTGATGCAGCACGCGAGATGGTGGCCAAAAAGGGGGAGGCTCCGGCCTTGGAGGGACTCCGATTGGAGCCGTTGGAGGAAGGCATGAGTGTACAGACGCTCCACCTTGGGTCCTACGATGACGAGGCACCCGTGCTTGAGGAGATGCACAACAGTTTCATTCCCGGTCGATCACTGGCTATGACCGGCAAGCACCACGAAATCTACCTCGGCGATCCGCGCCGCACGGCACCGGAGAAGCTCAAGACCATCCTGCGGCAGCCGGTGATGCAGGTTCCAGGCTAAAGAAGGGCAAGCGGGCCGCGGACAGGGAAACTATGCTGACGGGCGGCTATCCAGCAGTGACGCGGAACCACGTGACCACGGCCAACAGGCCAGCCACCAGGATCAGCCCGCCGGCCTGCAGCAGGGCTTGATTCTTGCCCTTTGGCGCGTAGGCGATAACGGCAGCTGCCAGGCCGCCGGTGATCAAGCCACCCAGGTGCGCTTGCCACGCGATGCTGGGAACGAAGAAACCGATGGCTCCATTGATGGCGATCAGGACCCAGAGTTGTTTGGTTTCACCGCCACGGTGACGTTGCACCACCAGCATGGCGCCAAAGAGGCCGAAGATGGCCCCGGACGCACCCACCACGGCAACGGGCGGAAGCATCGGGGTCAGGGCCAGGTAGCCCACTGATCCGCCGACGGCAGAGATCAAGTACAAAGCGAGGAACCGGATGCGCCCGAGCAAAGGCTCAAGGGCTTGTCCGAAGATCCACAGCGTGTACATGTTAAGGACGATATGAAGCAGGAAACCCTGCGAATGCAGGAAGGCCGCGGTGAGCATGCGCCACGGTTGGCTGTCGGCGAAGATATTCGCGAAAGCAAAGTTCTGGAAGACCGCATCCCGGGGCACGATCCACTGAAGGACAAAGATCAACAGGCACAGGCCAATGATCACGTACGTCACCAAGGGCTTGCCCACAGCCAAGGCGCCGCCGTACGGCGACCGGTAGACCGGCGTCGTACGTTTTTGTTCGTTGACGCAGTCAACGCATTGGAACCCGACGGCGGCCGCCCGCTGGCACTCGGGGCACGCAGGGCGCCCGCAGCGCTGGCACCGCACATAGGAGGGCCTGTCCGGGTGCCTCGGGCACACCGGAATATCAGCGGACGGCTCTGCCGACGGGATTCCGTAACTCATGAGCTCAGGTTCAGAGTCTGACTAGAGCTGTTCGATGTCGATGCTGTTGATGACGACGTCCTCAACGGGGCGGTCGCCCATGCCGGTGCGGACGGCCTCAATGGAATCCACAACCTTGCGGGATTCCTCATCCGTGACCTCGCCGAAGATGCTGTGCTTGCCGAACAGCCAGTCGGTGTTCACGGTGGTGATGAAGAACTGTGACCCGTTGGTGCCCTTGCCCATCTGGATACCCGCGTTGGCCATGGCCAGCTTGTACGGTGCGTTGAAGGTCAGTTCCGGGTGGATTTCGTCGTCGAACTGGTAGCCCGGTCCGCCAACGCCGCGGCCCAGGGGATCTCCACCCTGGATCATGAAGTCCTTGATGATGCGGTGGAAGATGGTGCCGTCGTACAGCGGCGTCCCGGTCTTGTCTTCGCCCGTTTCGGGGTGGTTCCAGGACTTTTCGCCCGTGGCCAAGCCAATGAAGTTGGCGACCGTCTTGGGCGCGTGGTTGCCGAAGAGGTCAACCTTGATGTCGCCGAGGGTCGTGTGGATCGTTGCTTTTGCGGTTGCGATGGTCATGGCCCCATTCTTCCATGCAGGGTCAACGCCGTTGCAGTTGTAAAGCCGGTTCCGCGCTCGGTGAAATCCGGGACGAATCGGGCAGATGAATAGCCGGTGTTCCCCAAGCGACGTAGGCTAGCAACAAACGAGCATGTGTATCGGGAGGTAGTTGTGAAGAAATCAGACCGTATTGCCCGCGACCTCGAACAATCAGTTGTGGCAGGTGTGGACAACGCCCGCGACTGGGCAGCACCCCGCGTGGAAGCCGCCGTCAACTGGGCTGTTCCGCGTATCCAGCACGGCATCGATACCGCTTCCCCCAAGATTCAAGAGGGGCTGAAGTCCGCTGCGCACAACCTCGCCGACGGCGTTGCTGTTGTTACGCCGCGGATTCAGGATGGATTGGCGCACCTCGCGCCGAAGATCCATGACGTAGTGGAGGACGCAACGCCCAGGATCCAGGAGACGCTCAACAAAGCCACTCCGGCTCTCGGCCATGCGCGGGACAAAGTGGTGGATGAGTACCTGCCCAAGCTGTCCGAGCAATTGGGCCAGGCTTCGGTAGCAGTTCACCACGCGTTGGAGAACGCCCCGGCCCAGGTTGACGCCGTGGCGCAGAAGCTGGTTGATTCCGGCGTTGTGCACAGCGTCCAGGAGCAGGCGCAGGCCACCGGCAAGCAGATCAAGGCAGTGACCGATCAGGCCACCAAGGCCGTTTCCACCGCTTTGGTGAAGGAACAGCCTAAGCCGAAGAAACGCGGCTGGCTGATCGTGACTGTCATCGCTGCGGCCGCTGCCGCCGGCGTTGCGGCATGGAAGGCCTCCAAGCCGGTGGAGGATCCGTGGAAGACACCTTCCCCGGTTACTCCGACGCCCGCTCCGGTTCCGGCTGCCCCGGCTTCGGCTGACGCCTCAGCATCAGCCACTGCTGCCGCGGTCACTCAATCCGGCACGAAGGACATCACGCCGGAGGAAGCCGCAGCTGAGGCAGAGCAGGCCACCAAGGATGCTTTCCAGAACGTGGAGGACTCCTCTGCGAAGGTGGCAACCGACGCCAAGACTGCAGTCAAGAACATCGCTGCCAGCTTGCACAAGGACACTGAGGGCTCGGACTCCGATGGCAAAGGTGTACAGAACTAAGCACTGACATATGGCCCCAAGCAGGGGCCGGCACGTCGAGCAACTGAAGGGATCCCGGTCATCGCCGGGATCCCTTCAGTGTTTGCCGGCTTGTAACCAAAGCCTCCGTACGACGCACAGCCTCGAGTGTTAGATTTGGAATGATGTCAGCCGATAGACCCTCTGCGGGTGCCCTTCAGGATGGTCCGGTGCCCCCGGGCGTGTCCATCGTCATCCCGGCGTATAACGAGGAAAGCGTCATTCGCCAGTGCCTTATCGCGGCCATCTACCAGTCCGTACCTGCTGACGAAATCATTGTGGTGGACAACCTGTCCACGGACCGCACAGCCAGGATCGTGCGCCAGATGCAGCAGGAATACCCGGAAAGCCCCATCATTCTCCTGCGCCAGGAAGCCTCGCAGGGCCTGATCCCCACCCGCAATCATGGCCTGAACAGTGCCACGGGCGAGGTCGTGGGACGCATCGATGCAGATTCCGTGCTGGAACCGGACTGGGTTGAACAAGTCCAAAAGGCGTTCACTGACCCGTCGATCGCTGCAGCAACGGGTCCCGTGGTCTATTACGACATGCCCATGCGCCGCTTCGGCCTCAAGGCGGACGACAAGATGCGACAGCTCATGTTGCGCCTGGCCAAACACCAATACCATTTCCTCTTCGGCTCCAACATGGCCCTTCGCCGCACTGCTTGGGAGACCATCCGCGACGAAGCGTGCCTGGATCCCAAGGATGAGATGCACGAGGACATCGATCTGTCCCTGCATCTCTTCGAGCACGACCTCAAAGTGCAGTACGTGCCGCAGATGGTGTCCGGCATGTCTGCGCGCCGGCTGGAGGATTCACCCCGCGATTACCGCTACTACGTGCAGCGCTTCGACCGGACGTACAAGGCCCACAACGTCAAGAAGATGGCCCTGAAAGCACCCATGGTGGTGTTCTTCTCGGTGTATTTCCCGGCCAAGATTCTCCGGGCCATCCACACGGCCAACGCCGCACAGGGCGCCCGCCGCGGTGGTGTCTAGGCGCGCAGCACCGACTACAAGCGCCCGGCGACGGATCCTCAGTCCGTGCCCAGCTCAGCTTCGCGTCGATCCGCTGCAGGGCGTGCGCGCCGCTGCCCGGCAACAACCACGGCCAGGCCAACCAGGATCAGTGCCAAGCCCGCGTAAGTCCCGGCAGGCAAGGTCTCAGACAGGAAGACGGCAGCCAGGATGGCAGCGCCCGGAATCTCCAGCAGGATGATCATGGACACCAGCAGCGGACTCATCGTGGCCAGCAAGTGGTTGAACGCCGTGTGCCCTACCAACTGCGCACAAACGGTGATGGCAATAATGCCAAGCCAGCCGCCGGCGTCGAACCCTGTCAGTGGCTGGGCGCTGAACAGGGCCATTACCGCCACGATCGCTGCGCACATGCCGTAGCAGAGCGTGGTGTAGGTGCCAGTTCCCATGGATTGGCGGGCCTTCCCGCCCGCAAGTGTGTACAGACCCGCCAGAGCGCCGCCGGCAATGGCCAGCACATCTCCGAGCAGGGCCTCCGGTGAGGAACCCAGATCGAACCCGGTAATGGCGACCACGCCGCCGAAAGCGATCCCCAGGCCCACCAGCACCGGCCAGCGGTGCCGTGTGCCCCGGAACAGCTGGAACACCGCGATCCACGCGGATTGCAGGCACACCAAGGCAGTTGCGGCCGCCACCGACGTCAGTTGAAGGGCGGTGATGAAGCAGGCGAAGTGGAACGCCAGAGCAACGGCGGCAACGGTGGACCAGCCGAATTCCCGCTGGGTGATCCGGCCGAACGCTTTCGGCTCGCGGATGGCCACCGGAGCGGCCATCACTACCGCACCGATCGCATTCCGCCAGAAAGCGATCGCCAGCGCCGTCACTGAGGTAGCTCCGAGGGTGCCCGCAATGAGCGGTCCGGAGGAGGCAACACCCAGAACACCCAGGGCGGCAATGAGAAAGGTCACGGATCAACACTAGTGGGGTGGGGGAGCGTTCCAGCCCTATCTGATGCCCCTACAGTGTGGTTGTCTTGACTCAGCATTCCCGTGAGCCGGTGACGGCATACCCAAGGGGTTACCTGATTGAGCGAAGCACCCGCCAAGCGTCGGCGATCTGTCCTGCTGCTCGTGGCTGCAGGGGTGCTCGCCGCTGCTCTGGTGGTCGCTGGATGGTTCGTTGTTTCCCGTGACCGTCCTGGCGGAACCGGCGGTCCTGGGGGAAACATGGCAGGCGTTCCAAGCATTTTCCCGGTACCGCAGCATGCCCGGGCCGCAACCGGCGCCGCTGTTCCGTTGACCGGTCACGTGTACGTTGTGGCACCTCCCGGGACCGATCAAGCCTCCATCGCCGCCGTGCAGGACCTCGTGACCGGCACTGGAGGAACCGCAGAAGTTGTGACGCAGCTTGCCAACCCCCGCGACGGGGCAGCTGCCGTCCATCTTGGCACCGGGTCCGCCATGCGCCCGGCGCTCAAGGCCCTGCGGGCGGACGGCGACTCCTCCGTCCGTGATGCCCTTGGACGCGCTGAAGGCTATGCGATTGCTACCGGACAGCCTGACGGTATTCCGACGGCGGTCCTCGCCGGACGCGACAACGACGGCGTCTTCCACGCCGTCCAGACCCTCCGGCAGTTGCTTCAGGCCGGCTCTGTGGCCCCGGTCCTGGTCAGTGACTGGCCGTTGATGCAAACCCGGGGCGTCATTGAGGGCTTCTATGGCACGCCGTGGTCCCACCAAGCCCGTCTGGATGTCATTGAATTTGCGGGCAGCCAGAAGATGAACACGTACATCTACTCGCCCAAGGACGATCCTTTGCTGCGCGACAAGTGGCGCGAGCTGTACACCGACCAGGAGCTCGAGGAGCTGCGGGAACTGATCGACGCTGCTGCCGCCAATCACGTCCGCTTCAGCTACGCCCTCTCGCCCGGGATCGACGTTTGTTATTCGCGCCAGGCCGACCTTGAGGACGCGGTGGCGAAACTTGAATCCCTGTATGCGCTGGGAGTGCGTTCCTACGTGATTCCCCTGGATGACATCGCCACCAAAGTCCAGTGCGCGGAAGACCTCCGGGAATTCGGCGCGGGGCAAGCAAACCTGGCGAAGGCACAAGCGTCCTTCCTTAACGACGTGAATGAAAAATTCATCTCGGCCAAGGACGGCGTCCTCCCCTTGGAAACAGTCCCCACCTTCTACAACGGCTCACCGAGCACTCCATACAAGCGCGAACTCGGTCAGGCACTGAACCCCGGAATTGTGGTGCAGTGGACGGGTGAAGACGTCGTCTCCCACCGGATTACCCGGAAGTCAGCTGAGATAGCCGGCCAGACCTACGGGACACCCGATGCCTCCCGCAGCATCGTCATCTGGGATAACTATCCGGTCAACGACTTCTCCCAGGACCATCTCTTCCTGGCACCCGTCATTGGCAGGGACGCAGATCTGCACCGGTCCATCCATGGCATTGTCACCAACCCAATGATCCAGCCCTATCTCTCCCTACCCGCCATTTTCAACTACGCAGACCTCTCCTGGAATGGCCCCGCCTATAACGCTTCCAATTCCATGAACGCAGCGTTGGCCTTGCTCGCCGGGCCCGATCGTGAGGTCCAAGCTTCCGTAAGGGCCTTCGTGGACCTGAACCAGGACTGGCAGGACGACGAACTCACCCCTTCCGCACCGGAGCTGCGGCGCGATATCGACCAGTTCTGGGCGGAGTACGACGCCGGCACGCAACACTCGGGGGCACTGCGGAACCGCGCTGGGCTGCTTCAGCGGCTTCCCGCGCTCCTGCCCCGGATGGCGGAGCCTGGTTTCGCCCTGGACGGCACTACGTGGGTCGCAGCGGCGGCTGAGTACGGACGGGGCGTCGAGGAGGCCCTCACCATGCTGGAGGCGGCCAAACGCGGCGATACAGAAGCCGCAACCGCAGCACGGACCAGAGTGCAGGGTGCCCTGAAGACTGCCGGCGCCAAGACACAGCCAACGCTGGAGCTGGGTGTGGTGACCCCCGTCCTGGGGAACAGCGAGTTGGCATCGTTCCTTGAGCGGGCTTTGCAGAAGGTTCCGGCTGGCTGAGATCCTCCAAGGGCATACCCTGCGCCGGGGGTTTCCGGACGTAGTCGGGTAATGGTGTTAAAAGCAAAAGTCCCGGCCATTTCTGACCGGGACTTTTCTTATGGTGGAGGCACGGGGACTCGAACCCCGAACCCCCTGCTTGCAAAGCAGGTGCGCTACCAATTGCGCCATGCCCCCATAAGAAGCAACCCGTCAATCATACCCCATGTCCACCCTGGTATTTACCAGTTCAGACCGGGTTCCTCGGCTAGTCGACCGTATCGGTTGACTTGCTCCAGACGTCCTTCCGGGCTTCGGATTCCTGCGCCTTTTTATAGACCAGGAGACCTGCGACTGCCGCTGCTAAAACTACCAGCAACTTCTTCACAAGCACCTCATTCCGGTTCAGTTTTACCTGAACCTCTTTCGGTTCCGTGGGCGTACCAGGACTTGAACCTGGGACCTCTTCGTTATCAGCGAAGCGCTCTAACCGCCTGAGCTATACGCCCCGATGCCTCATCGGGCCGAGATATGACTGTACAGCACATCCCGGCCCGATCTCAAATCGAGGCATTTCCGTAAGGAAATTCCGCCAATTTCGGCGTATTTCCCAGGGTTTTTATTAGTCGTCGGTCAAAGTGACGCCGACGCCACCAACCAACGTTGCGGAAATGTTATACAGAACTGCGGAAAGCATGGAGAGCGCGGTCAACAGGACCACGTTCACCACGGCAATGATGGTGGCGAAGGATGCCACCTGGCCGAGGGACGCGATCTTCTTCAGTTCGAATCCACTGCCTTCCGATCCCGCCAGGGTCCCCAGAAGGCTATCCACCTGGTTGAAGATGCCTGTGAGATCCAACACAGTCCACAGCACGATGGCAGCCACCACCGTGACGATGCCCAACGCAACGGACAAAAGGAACGCCATCTTCAGGACGGACCAGGGATCCACCTTGCTGACCAGCAGACGTGCGCGGCGGACCTTGGCCTTGGGCGCAGGCTTCACCAAGCCGGGGGCACCCTGTGCGGGGCGCTGACCTGACTGGGCAGGACGTTGGCCGGGCTGAGCCGGGCGTTGTCCGGTAGCCTCTGCAGGCCGCTGTCCTGCCTGGGCGGGCCGCTGTCCAGGAGCTCCGGAGGGCCGCTGTGCGGAGTTGGCGCCAGTTGCCGGGCGTGCTCCAGCTGCGCCGGACCCGGTTGCCCCGGTTCCGGGACGCTGTTGGGGCCGTGCAGGCGTTCCTGCTTGTGCGCTGCCCGAGGGCTGCCGGAGTCCGCCGGGGACACCTGTGCTCGGCTTGGGATATGAGTCGGAATTACTCACTCGTTACCTCCGGTGTTGTCTTCGTTCAGCTCCGCGCCCGTTTCGGTTTCCGGGTCTGCGTCGTTTTCCGTTTCGGCCGTCACGGTCGCCTCAGAGGCGCCGTCGTTTGCAGCCAACGTTACGTCATCGTCGAGTCCGTCTTCTGACTCTTCGACTTCCAGGCCGCGTTCGCTGTTGCGCGCAACCTCAATAATGCGGTCATTCTTGTCCGGCTTGGCAAAGATGACGCCCATGGTGTCACGGCCCTTGGCCGGCACGCCGGTGACCGCCGAGCGGACCACCTTGCCGCCCTCCATGACCACCAGGACTTCGTCCTCTTCCTGCACGATCAAGGCGCCCACAAGGTCGCCGCGGTCTTCAGCAAGCTTGGCAACCTTGATGCCCAGGCCACCACGGCCCTGCAGACGGTATTCGTCCACGGCGGTCCGCTTGGCATAGCCGCCCTCGGTCACGATAAAGACAAAGGAACCGTCCTGGACCACGTCTGCAGCAAGCAATTCGTCGTCTTCACGGAACTTCATACCGGTCACACCGGACGTAGCACGGCCCATGGGGCGCAGTGCGTCATCGGTGGCCGTGAAGCGGATGGACTGGCCCTTGCGTGAGACCAGGAGGAGATCGTCGGTCTCGCTGACCAGTTGGGCGGAAACCAACTCGTCCTCGTCGCGCAGGTTGATGGCGATGACGCCGGCCGTGCGGTTGGTGTCGTAGTCCTCGAGCCTCGTCTTCTTGACCAGGCCGTTCTTGGTGGCGAGCACCAGGTAAGGGGCCTGCTGGTAGTCCCGGAGGTCCAGGACCTGGGCGATGTGCTCATCAGGCTGGAAAGCCAGCAGGTTGGCCACGTGCTGGCCCTTGGCGTCACGTCCCGCTTCTGCAAGCTCGTAGGCCTTGGCACGGTAGACGCGGCCCAGGTTGGTGAAGAACAGCAGCCAGTGGTGGGTGGTGGTGACGAAGAAGTGTTCCACGACGTCGTCGCCACGCAGTTGTGCACCCTTGATGCCCTTGCCGCCGCGCTGCTGGGAACGGTAGTTGTCGCTGCGGGTGCGCTTGACGTAGCCGCCACGGGTAATGGTGACAACCATTTCCTCTTCGGGGATCAAGTCCTCCATGGACATGTCCCCGTCGAAGCCCATCAGGATGTGCGTGCGACGGTCATCGCCATGCTTGGCCACGATCTCCGCGAGTTCTTCGCTGATGATCTGGCGCTGCCGCTCCTCGGAAGCGAGGATCGAGTTGTATTCCTCGATCATCGACTCGAGCTCGGAGTGGCGGTCCTGGATCTTCTGTCGTTCCAGGGCGGCCAGTCGCCGCAGCTGCATGTCCAAGATGGCACGGGCCTGGAGTTCGTCGATCTCCAAGAGCTCCATGAGGCCTTCACGGGCAGCCTCTGTGGTGTTGGACGCGCGGATGAGGGCAATGACCTCATCCAGCATGTCCAGCGCTTTGAGGAGCGCGCGCAGGATGTGCGCTTCTTCCTCGGCCTTGCGCAGGCGGTAACGGGTGCGGCGTGCAATGACGTCCATCTGGTGCGCAACCCAGTGGCGGATGAACGCGTCAAGGCTCAAGGTGCGCGGAACGCCGTCGACAATTGCCAGCATGTTCGCCGAGAAGTTGTCCTGCAACTGCGTGTGCTTGTAAAGGTTGTTCAGGACCACCTTGGCCACAGCATCGCGCTTGAGCACGATCACCAGGCGCTGGCCGGTACGGCCGGAGGTTTCATCGCGGAGGTCCGCAATACCTGAGATCTTGCCGTCCTTGACCAGTTCGGCGATCTTGATGGCCAGGTTGTCCGGGTTGGCCTGGTACGGCAGTTCGGTCACCACCAGGCATGTGCGGCCCTGGAGTTCCTCGACGTTGACCACGGCGCGCATCGTGATGGAGCCGCGGCCGGTACGGTAGGCGTCTTCGATGCCCTTATGGCCCAAAATAGTGGCACCTGTGGGGAAGTCGGGACCCTTGATGCGCAGCAACAGCGCCTCAAGAAGCTCTTCCCGGGTGGCCGTGGGGTTCTCGAGTGCCCACTGCACGCCCTCGGCAACCTCGCGCAGGTTGTGCGGCGGAATGTTGGTGGCCATACCCACGGCGATGCCGGAGGAGCCGTTGACCAGCAGGTTGGGGAAACGCGCCGGCAGGATGGTGGGTTCCTGGTTCTTGCCGTCGTAGTTGTCCTGGAAGTCGACGGTTTCCTCGTCGATATCCCGGACCATTTCCATGGCCAGCTGTGCCATCTTGGTTTCGGTGTAACGCGGTGCAGCGGCGCCGTCGTTGCCCGGTGAGCCGAAGTTGCCCTGGCCCAGTGCCAGCGGGTACCGCATGGTCCAGTCCTGGATCAGACGCACCAGGGCATCGTAAATCGCCATGTCACCGTGCGGGTGATAGGTACCCATGACGTCGCCCACCACGCGGGCGCACTTGTTGAACGAGCGGTCGGGGCGGTAACCGCCGTCGAACATTGCGTACAAAACGCGGCGGTGCACCGGCTTCAGGCCATCGCGGACGTCCGGGAGGGCACGGCCGACAATAACGGCCATGGCGTAGTCGAGGTAAGACCGCTGCATCTCTGTCTGCAGGTCCACCTGCTCCACGCGGTCGGTCAGCACATCGCCCTCAAGAACTACGTCGTCGGCAGTGGGTTCCGCCGGGACTTCGGGAGTTTCGTCACTCATAATCTAAGGTTTCCGTTTCAGGTATATGTCAGTTCGAGAATATTCAGATGCCCTTGTGGAGCCCTAGATATCGAGGAACCTGACGTCCTTGGCGTTCTGCTGGATGAAGTTACGGCGCGATTCAACGTCCTCGCCCATCAGGACGGAGAAGGTCTGGTCGGCAGCCAGTGCGTCATCCATGGTGACCTGCAGCAGCGTGCGGCGATCCGGATCCATGGTGGTGTCCCACAGCTCGGTGTAGTCCATCTCGCCGAGACCCTTGTAGCGCTGGATGCCGTTGTCCTTGGGGAGCCGCTTGTTCATGGAAGCACCCTTGCGGATGGTTTCATCACGTTCGCGGTCACTGTAAACGTAGTCGTGTGCAGCGTTGGACCACTTGATCCTGTACAGCGGCGGCTGGGCCAGGTAAACGTATCCGTTTTCGATCAGCGGGCGCATGTAGCGGAACAACAGCGTCATCAGCAGGGTGGTGATGTGCTGGCCATCAACGTCAGCATCTGCCATCAAAACAATCTTGTGATAGCGAAGCTTGGAAATGTCGAAGTCCTCGCCGATGCCCGTGCCGAAGGCGGTGATCATGGACTGGACTTCGGCGTTGCCGAGGGCCTTGTCCAAGCGGGCACGCTCAACATTCAGGATCTTGCCGCGCAGGGGCAGGATGGCCTGGGTTTCCGGGTTGCGGCCGCGCTTGGCCGAACCGCCTGCGGAGTCACCCTCAACCAGGTAAACCTCGCACCGTGAAGGATCCTTGGAGGAGCAGTCGGAAAGCTTTCCGGGCATGCCGAACGATTCCAGCGGGCTCTTCCGGCGGGCGTTATCGCGGGCTTTGCGTGCAGCCATGCGTGCCTGGGCAGCCGAGATGGCCTTGCGGATCACGTCGCGGGCGGGGCCGGGGTTGCGTTCAAGCCAGTCACCCAACTGATCCGTGACGACGCGCTGGACAAAGCCCTTGACCTCGGAGTTGCCGAGCTTGGTCTTGGTCTGGCCTTCGAACTGGGGTTCGGAAAGTTTGACGGAAATAACGGCCGTCAGACCTTCACGGATGTCATCACCCGTGAGGTTGTCTTCCTTCTCCTTGATGATGCTCTTCTCCCGCGCGTAACGGTTGATGAGCGAGGTCATCGCAGCGCGGAAACCCTCTTCGTGCGTTCCACCCTCATGGGTGTTAATGGTGTTCGCGTAGGTGTGGACGCTCTCGGAGTACGCGGTGGTCCACTGCATGGCAACCTCGACGGCGATGTGCCGCTCAGTGTCTTCGGTTTCGAAAGCGATGACGTCCTCGTGGACAATCTCGACCTTCTTGTTCGAGTTCAGGTGCTTGACGTAGTCCAGCAGGCCGTCCGGGTACTGGTACACCACAGTGCGGTGTTCTGCGGCAACTTCGCCTTCGGTGGCGACGGCATCGAGATCGAGATCATCATCGCCGTCGCGGGAAACCGGACGCTCATCGGTCAGCGTGATCCGCAGGCCCTTGTTGAGGAAGGCCATCTGCTGGAAACGGGCCCGGAGGGTTTCAAAATCAAACTCGGTGGACTCGAAGATCGTGCCATCCGGGTAGAACGTCTGGGACGTTCCGGTCACGTCAGTGGCCTCACCCTTGACGAGTTCGCCCTGCGGCTTGCCGCCGTCGGCGAAGGTCATGCGCCACACGTGGCCCTGACGGCGTACTTCCGTGTCCACGCGGCGGGACAAAGCGTTGACCACGGAGATACCCACACCATGGAGGCCGCCGGAAACAGCGTAGCCGCCGCCTCCGAACTTACCGCCGGCGTGAAGGATGGTCATGACCACTTCAACCGTCGGCTTGCCCTCTGTCGGGTGAATGTCCACGGGGATACCGCGCCCATCATCTACAACGCGGACGCCGCCATCGGCACGGAGGGTGATCTCGATGTGGCTGCAGTAACCAGCCAGTGCCTCGTCAACAGAGTTGTCCACCACTTCATAGACCAAGTGGTGCAGGCCGCGGGGACCAGTGGATCCGATATACATACCGGGGCGTTTGCGCACCGCTTCGAGGCCCTCCAGCACGGTGATATCGCTGGCACCGTACTCCCTGGGCGCCTCTGCGGGCGTATCAGGCTTGGGAACAGTCTCCTCTTCGGGCTCTACTGCCAAGGTCTCTGCATTGTCGTTAGCCACAGGCGCTTTCGACTCCTCTGTACTCGATGTCGGCCGTTCCCGGTGGTGTCCGCGGCGAACCGCAGCCGTCAACGGGCACGTGACTGATTGCGCCGATTACTCCGACGAAGGGGGTCGCAATGCCACAAGAGTGGATCCAGGACCCCAACGACGTTTCACCGGCGCTCAGTGATCTACGCCAATTCTATCGTGGAAACCCGCAAATCCTTGCAAATACGGGGGCAGCCGAGAGCTGAATATGGCCGTAGGAGGGCGCTGGCCCTATCTGCAATGGCCCTACGGTGGTCCCGATGGGGGCCTATACGACTCCGGGGCGTTGAATCGCCCTGCACGCCGTTTAGCCGTAGGTATCGCGCGGCCCGCGACCGTTGACGCTGCGCCCGCCTTTTCGCCAACTTGGAGCAGATGGACCCAGCACCTGGATGCTGGTCACCACTCCTTCGCCCAGTTCGTTGCGGAACATCTCCAGGAGGCTCGTGCTGAGCAGACGGAGCTGCGTCGCCCACGCCGTGGAATCGCACCTGACATGGAGCGTTGTGTCCGTGAAACTCTCCGGCGTGCAGTGGGCGGAAATGTCCGTCCCAACAAGGGTTTCCCACTCCGCCATGACGGATCCGACTGCCACAGGGGATGTCCATCCGCGCTCAGCCACCAAACGGCCCACCACATTGCCGAGGCCCAAAGGATCCCGGCCGCTGCCATGGAATTTCGCGAAACCCCTGGTATCCCGGATTCCCTTGCGTTGTGGGGCAGATCCTGGCCGGGGGGCACGCTGCCGTACTTCGCCCCGCGCGGCTGCGGCCTCGCGCATGCGGTTCAACGCCGCCTGGGCAGCATCAATCTCATCCGGATCGCGGCCGGGTTGAAGTCCGTCGCGGCTATCCTTCGCCATCGATGCCTCCCGGAACAACGGTTACGCGCCGTCCGGCCAGCTCCTCGGGGATATCGGCATCGACGGCGGCAGTCACCAGCACTTGCTCGGCACCGGCAACAATTGCAGCCAGTTTACGCCGCCGCTGGACGTCCAGTTCAGCGAAAACGTCGTCAAGAATGAGGATCGGAGCGGTTCCACCCGTACGGGCGTCATCCAACATCACGTAGTAGGAAGCAAGGCGCAACGACAGGCACATGGACCAGGTTTCACCATGGGACGCATAGCCCTTGGCCGGAGCTTGGCCCAACACCAGTTCCAGTTCATCGCGGTGCGGACCCACCAGGGAGATGCCACGTTCCAGTTCCTTCTTCCGCGATGCTGCGAAAGCCTGGATGTAGCGTTCGGTGAGGTCATCAACGGACAGCAGCCGGAGGTCATCAACCGACGCCGCAGGTTCCGTACCGTGGTCGGCTGGACCGCCGTCGTCGTCCAGCACGCCTTGGATGGTTGAACGGTAGACCGCCCCAGCCTCTTTGGATCCGTCGGTCAGCTGCGCATAAGCGCTGTTCAGGTGGGGCCGCAAACGTTCCACCAGTTCCAGCCGGGCGTGGAGCAGCTCAGCGCCCGCCCGGGCCATATGCTGGTCCCACACGTCCAGGGTGGCCTCATGACCTGCGGTGAATTTTCCCGCTCGGGCAGATTTCAGGAGGGCATTGCGCTGCTTCAAGACGCGGTCATAGTCACTCCGCGTGGCAGCATGCCGTGGCACGAGGCTGACCAGCAGCTCATCCAGGAAACGGCGGCGGTTCGAGGGATCGCCCTTGACCAGCGCCAAGTCCTCCGGCGCGAACAACACCGTATGGCAGATCCCCAGGATGTCCCTGGCCCGCACCGGGTTTCCGCGGTTGATGCGGCCCCTGTTGGCTCGCCCGGCGTTGATTTCCAGTTCGATAACGGTGGCTTGTTCCCCGCGGACCAGCTTGGCTCGGATCATGGCGCGTTCCGCACCGAAACGGAGCAAAGGCGCGTCCGTGCTGACGCGGTGGGAGCTCAACGTCGCCAGATATCCAATGGCTTCCATGAGGTTGGTCTTGCCGATTCCATTGGACCCTACAAGGACAGTCACGCCCGGGCCCAGTTTCAGGTCAACCTGTGCGTAGCTGCGGAAATCCGTCAGCGAAAGATGTTCGAGGTACACGCCGTTTGCAGGACTCCTGCGGCCTAGTTGGCCGGACGGGTGGCGTGTCCGCCGAACTGGTGACGCAGGGCAGAAACCATCTTCATGGCCGGTGAATTGTCCTCGCGGGAAGCAAACCTGGCGAAAAGCGCAGCCGTGATGGCTGGTGCCGGCACTGCGTTGGCGATCGCTTCTTCCACTGTCCAGCGGCCCTCGCCGGAATCCTCCACGTAATCGTCAATAGAGGCCAGGCCGGGATCTTCGTCCAGCGCCTTGACCATGAGGTCCAGGAGCCAGGAGCGGACCACCGTTCCCTTTTGCCAAGCCCGGAACGTCCCCGGAAGGTCCTTCACGATGTCCTTGGCTGCCAGAAGTTCGTAGCCTTCGGCGTAGGCCTGCATCAGACCATATTCGATCCCGTTGTGGACCATTTTCGCGTAGTGGCCGGCCCCAACACCTCCAACGTGGACAAAGCTGTCGGCGCGTTCGCCTTCAGGGCGCAGGGCGTCGAACACCGGCATGGCGAGTTCGATGTCCTCATCGGCGCCGCCCGCCATCAGTCCGTAACCGTTCTCAAGGCCCCAGACACCTCCGGATACGCCACAGTCGGCAAAACGGATGCCCTTTTCGGCAAGCGCCGCAGCGTGCTTCTGGTCTTCGGTGAAACGTGAGTTCCCGCCGTCGATCACCAAGTCACCTGGGCTGAGCTTCTCACCCAGTTCGGTCACCACTGCATCGGTGATCGCGCCTGACGGCACCATGACCCACACCAGTCGCGGGCTGGGAAGTGCCGCGATGAGTTCATCTACGGAAGCAACATCAGTGACGTCCGGATTGCGGTCGAAACCAGTGACCTCGATGCCGCCGTTCCGCATGCGCTGGCGCATGTTGAAACCCATTTTTCCGAGGCCGATCAGACCGATGTGCACAGTGGGGACTCTTTTCTGCGAAGGTGGCGGGTACGTTCCGGTTAGTTGGGAAGGCGGACCGGCATCACGAGGTAGCGGTAGTCGTCCTGGTCGTCGCCATCCGCCTCAGCCTGGGCCGTGATCATCGCCGGCTTGGGGGCTGTGGTGAAGGAGAAGCGAACGTACTTGGTCTCGATGACGCTCAGACCCTCAACGAGGTAGTGCGGGTTGAAGGCCACGGTGATGTCTTCGCCGGAAAGCTGGGCTTCGAGTTCTTCGGACGCCTGGGCATCCTCACCCGTACCGGCGTCGAGGTTCAGCAGTCCTTGGGTGAAGGCGAGGCGGACCGGAGTGTTTCGCTCGGCCACGAGGGAAACACGGCGAACGGCCTCAACCAGTTCCTGGGTCTGGACCGTGGCGTGGATGGGTGTGGAGTCGGGGAACAGTGAACGGATCTTGGGGTAGTCGCCATCCACCAGGAGTGAGGTGGTGGTGCGTCCGCCGCTTTCGAAGCCGATGAGCCGGCTGTCGTCGTCGGCAAGGGCGAGGTTGATGTCGCCACTGCCGCCGAGGGTCTTTGCTACCTCGTTCAAGGTCTTGGACTTGACCAGGGCGCTGGTGGAAATTCCGGGAGTAACCGGCTTCCAAGGGACTTCGCGCATGGCAAGGCGGTAACGGTCGGTGGCAAGGAGGGTGATGAGGTCATCCTCGATTTCCATGCGCACACCGGTGAGGATCGGGAGGGTGTCGTCCTTGCTGGCAGCAATGATCACCTGGGAAACAGCCTGGGCGAAAGCATCGCCGGGCAACGTGCCACTGATGGTGGGCAAAGCCGGGAGTGCCGGGTACTCAGCCTCGGGCATGGTTGCCAGGTGGAAGCTGCTTCGACGGCAAGTGAGCGTTACTTTGCTGCCATCGGTCTCCACTTCCACGGGAGCCGACGGAAGGCTACGGCAGATGTCTGCCAGCAAGCGTCCCGAAACCAAAATTGTGCCCTCAACAGCAATATCTGCCGGAATTTCCAGGCGTGCCGAGGTCTCGTAGTCGAAGCTCGAGAGGCTGACCGTTCCTGCCTCAGCTTTGAGGAGGAGGCCGGAAAGCACGGGTACTGGCGGCCGCGGAGACAACGACCGCGCGGTCCACGTAACGGCTTCTGCCAGGACGTCGCGGTCGACTCTGAACTTCACGGAGGGGTGCCGCCTTTCATTGCTGCTGCCAAGTAGTAGCCGCGGATTCCTGCGTGGAAACCGCTAAATCTTTGCAATCCGGCACCGGAACCTGCATGGTCCGCACTCAGCGAACTACAAACAGACCCAAGGATGGGAGCGCTGCTGACAGCTTAGCCGGAAGATCCGCGATTAACCCATCCCCGTCGGGGCGGACCCTCCGTATGTGGACAGCCGCAGGCCGGCTTTGGCCTGGCTGTTGGGTCCGTCTGTGGTCTGCCCCTGGCAGGGCTGGACGGTGGCAGAACGAGATTGTTATTTGAGGGATTTCAATTTTTTGGGATTCGTAGTGTTAATAACTGCTGTGGAAACTGTGGATAACCCGATCCTGCCGCGTCGTTCAGCGGTTAAGCCCTGTTCACTCATTGTGCGTTAACTGGGTTTTAAACAGGGTGTGGATGGGGACAACTCCCAGGCCGGTTTTTAACGATCCACAGACGGCTTAAGGGTTTTAAGCCCATTAACCGAGCTTGTCCCCTTAAGTATCCACAGGCTTATCCACATGCGCCTGTTAATAAGGTATGTAGTGGCGGACGCGGTGTGGATTTCAGGAGTCGCGTTGCTGCTGTTTGATGCGGTTGGTGAGCTCAGTGACCTGGTTGTAAATCACACGACGCTCAGCCATCAGTTCGCGGATCTTGCGATCAGCATGGATGACGGTGGTGTGATCGCGGCCGCCGAGCTCCTGACCGATCTTCGGCAGGGACATATCCGTCAGTTCACGGCACAGGTACATGGCGATCTGGCGGGCGGTCACCAACGTACGGGTGCGGGACTTGCTGCAGAGCTCTTCCATGCTGAGCTTGAAGTAGTCCGCTGTCTGGTCCAGAATCTGCTTCGCCGTGATCTCCTGGGCGCCGTCGTCAGTAATCAGGTCCTTGAGCACCATCTCAGCCAGGGCTACATCCACCGGCTGGCGGTTGAGGCTGGCGAACGCCGTGACGCGGATCAGTGCACCCTCGAGTTCCCGGATGTTGCTGGAGATTTTGGACGCGATGTACTCCAGGGCATCGTCCGGCGCTGACAAGCCTTCGCTGAGGCCCTTCTTGCGGAGGATGGCGATGCGGGTTTCGAGTTCCGGCGGCTGGATGTCGGTCAGCAGGCCCCACTCAAAGCGGGACGTCATGCGGTCCTCGAAGCCGGCGAGCATCTTGGGCGGCTGGTCGGAGGTGATGACAACCTGCTTGTTGGCATTGTGCAGGGCGTTGAACGTGTGGAAGAACTCCTCCTGCGTCCGGTCCTTGCCCGCCAGGAACTGGATGTCATCGATCAACAGCACATCCACGTTCCGGTACGTGGTCTTGAAGCTGGTGCCCTCGTCGTCCCGGATGGAGTTGATGAAGTCGTTGGTGAATTCCTCGGAGTTCACGTAGCGGACCCGGATGCCGCTGTAGAGCCGGCGGGCATAATGACCGATGGCGTGCAGCAGGTGGGTCTTGCCCAAGCCCGAGTCGCCGTAGATGAACAGCGGGTTGTACGCCTTGGCCGGCGCTTCGGCTACGGCGACGGCGGCCGCGTGCGCGAAGCGGTTCGAGGAACCGATCACGAAGGTATCGAAGATGTACTTCGGGTTCAGGCGGCCGAACTCATGCGAGGTACTGGGCGGAGTGGGCTGTGGCTTCGGCTCGGCGAAGTCGGATACGGCAGAAAGCTCGACGACGGGTTCCGGCTCTGCATGGACCGGCACCAGATCGGTGTCGACGTCGATGGCGCAGCGGATGTCGTCAGAGAAGACGCTGCGAAGGGCATCGTCCAGGGCATCCTTGACCTGGGTCTGCAGGACTTCGCGGGTGAGTTCGTTGGGAACGGCCACCAGGAGTGTGGAACCAATGAGGCCCTGTGCCTGGGCCAGGATGACGAAACCGCGCTGACGGGGTGAAACCCGGTCGTCCTGTTCCATGAGGCTCAGCACCCTGCGCCAGGAACTTCCGACAGTGTTGGCGTGGTTGGCTTCGTCTACTGTCATCAATCAGTTCCTAAATACTTGCTTGCCGGCGTTGCTGGCAGCCGAAGTGTCTCCGGCGGCGCTGTTCTGGGCGATAATCCACAGAGTTATACACAGCGGGTGGACATTGGGCTACTGAGCCACTCTAGGGGATGGAAACGCTAGAAGATAGCTGGGAAGTTGCCTGTGGATAATTACACCGTTGTTGTTCCGGAATGCGTCCTGTGAGCCACTTCATCCACAGGCTGGGAACAGGGGTTGGGCACAGCTGTGGATAGCTCTGCAGCAGGCTCCCGGTTTGACTGTGGGTGCCTTTTTGCCCTAACGTTGTGAAGTCCTTTGTGTCCGCTTTTGAGATCAGTTGTAACTCCGTACGAACACCGTGCGGAAGGCAACGGCGGCAGGCACATACAAAACTTAGCGTCGGCCAGTTCTTCCCCTTTTTTGATCGGGTGGGCGCACCTTTGATCCACTGGAGTAACTAACGTGAGCAAGCGGACTTTTCAGCCGAATAACCGCCGTCGGGCCAAGAAGCACGGCTTCCGCCTTCGTATGCGCACCCGTGCCGGCCGCGCCATCCTGGCTGCCCGTCGCGGCAAGGGCCGCGTCGAACTGTCGGCGTAAATAACTGACTTGTCGGTCAGGGTCTTTTTGCGGGTTCGACGGTGCTAGCCACCCCTAACCGTCTGCGGACGTCTACCGACTTTTCAACAACTGTACGTTCCGGCGTCCGCAATGGACGCCGGAACTTAGTGTTATATACGGCCTCTATTGGGGCCGGGGAGCCGAGTCGAATCGGTTTCATTGTCTCCAAAGCCGTCGGGAACGCCGTGACCAGGAACCTCGTTAAGAGGAGACTGAGAGAAGCAGGCGCTCTTTCCTTGCACACGCATGGAACGGGTCTGGCGGTGGTGGTCCGGGCATTGCCCGCAGCTGCATCTGCCAGCTGGGAGCAACTGCTCTCGGACTACAACGCCGCACTGGCAGTGACGACGAAGCGATTGAGTGGCTCAGCTCCACGCAGCGCTTCGACTGAACACAACGGCACCACAACGGAAGGGACACCGCGTGCATGACATAAGCACCGCCGTCGTTCCTTCCTTAAGCGACCCCTCCGGCAAGGTTCCCTCAAGGAATCTGTCGGCGGCGGTCGGCACCTTCCTCTGGGAGCTGCCCCGCAACATCCTCATTCTTTTGCTGAAGATGTACCGCAAGGTCATCTCGCCCCTGTACGGCCAGGTTTGCCGCTTCTTTCCCTCCTGCTCCGCGTATGCGCTGGAAGCAGTAACGGTGCATGGCGCCGTGAAGGGCAGCTGGCTCGCAGCCAAAAGGCTCGCCAAATGCCACCCTTGGAACGCCGGTGGAGTGGACCATGTCCCCGCCGGCCATCGTCATTGGCCTGAAGGCCGGACGCCCACAATTGTTGTACTGAACAATCCGGACCAGTTCCTGGCTGCTCAGGCTGATGAAGAAGGCCGCTCGGCGGCCTAACGAATAGGGATATCGTATGGACTTCTTTGAAACAATCATGTTTCCGTTCAAGTGGCTGGTGTCAATCATCATGGTTGGCTTCCACGAGGGACTGAGCTTCATTGGCCTGCCCGCCGCGAACGGCTGGACCTGGACTTTGTCCATCATCGGCCTCGTGTTGGTGATCCGTGCCGCCCTGATTCCTGTCTTCGTCAAGCAGATCAAGGCGCAGCGCGGTATGCAGCTCCTGCAGCCGGACCTGAAGAAGCTTCAGACCAAGTACAAGGGCAAGACCGATCAGCTGTCCCGCCAGGCAATGGCGCAGGAACAGATGGCGCTCTACAAGAAGCACGGCACCAACCCGTTCTCGGCCTGTTTGCCGATGCTGATCCAGATGCCGTTCTTCTTCGCACTGTTCCAGGTGTTGTCGGGTATCTCGACGAACGCCAAGCAGGGCCAGGGCGTTGGCGCGATGAGCCATGAGCAGGTAGTTCAGTTCGACTCGTCCAGCATCTTTGGTGCGCCGCTGTCTGCTTCGCTGCTTCATGGTGACCCCAGCGGAGGCAACAGTGCCGTGGCCGTTTGGGTTCTGAGTATCATCATGATCATTGCCATGACGGCCTCCCAGTTCATCACGCAGAAGCAGATCATGGCGAAGAACATGTCCGAAGAGGCCATGGCCAGCCCGTTCATGCGCCAGCAGAAAATGATGCTCTACATCCTGCCGCTCGTGTTCGGTATCGGTGGCATCAACTTCCCCATCGGTGTCCTCATCTACTGGACTACCACCAACCTGTGGACCATGGGCCAGCAGTTCTTCGTCATCCGCCGCATGCCCACCCCGGGTTCCCCTGCCGCCAAGGCACTGGAGGAGCGCCGGGCCGCCAAGGGCCTGCCGCCGCTGCTGGGTGGCAAGAAGACCACTGCTGCGGACGCCGCCGCTGAAGCCGAAGCTGCTGCCGCGGCAGCAGCCGAGATCCGTGCACAGCGCGTCCAGCCACAACGCAAGAACAGGAAGAAGAAGTAATGTCTGCCGAGAGCACTGAAGAAGTTATCGCCGCTGTGACTGAAGACCAGGACGAGACCCAGGAAGAGACGCAGTCCAAGACGGCCAGCCGTCTTGAAGAGGAAGGCGACATTGCCGCCGACTACCTCGAGGAACTTCTGGATATTGCCGATATCGACGGTGATATCGACATCGAGGTCCGCAACGGACGCACATACATCTCCATTGGAGCTGATGAAGAGTCGGCAGCCTTAAACAGCCTCGTGGGACGTGACGGCGAGGTTCTGGAGGCTCTGCAGGAGCTGGCCCGGCTCTCGGTTCTTTCCGCTACTGAAAGCCGCTCACGCCTGGTGTTGGACATCAACGGCTACCGCAAGGAGCGCGCCGGCGTGCTTCAGCAGATCGCCGAAGAAGCAGTGGCCAAGGTCAAGGCCGACGGCGGCACCGTGGCCCTTGAGCCGATGAGCGCTTACGAGCGAAAGATTGTCCACGACGCCGTAGCTGACCTCGGATTCGTTTCCGAGTCTGAAGGCGAAGGCGCCGGCCGCCACATCGTCGTTTCGGCTGACTAGCAGCTCATGGTTGAAATTACCGCAGCTGAACTTGAAGCGGCAGAGAAGATCTTTGGGGAGCGCCTGGATCTCGCCAAGCGCTACGTGGAGCACCTCGCCACCTCCGGAACCGAGCGTGGGCTGATTGGCCCGCGTGAGATTCCGCGTTTGTGGAGTCGCCACGTATTGAACTGTGCCGTCATTGAATCCGCCATTGCCATGGACAGCCACGTCGCTGACGTCGGATCCGGTGCAGGCCTGCCGGGTCTTTGTCTGGCCATTGCCCGCCCGGACCTTGAACTGACCTTGATTGAGCCGCTGGAGCGCCGTGTCATCTGGCTCCAGGAAGTCGTAGATGACCTGGGCCTGGACAACGTCACCATCATGAGGACGCGTGCTGAGCTGGCCGTCGGAATGGTGGATGCCGATGTTGTGACCGCGCGGGCTGTTTCTGCCCTCAGCAACCTGGCGGGACTGACGATTCCCCTCTTGAACGGACGCGGCGAAGTTGTGGCCATCAAGGGTCGCAGTGCTGCCGAGGAAATTGAGAAAGCCAGGAAGGTCATCCGCAAACTTGGCGGCGTGGAAACATCGGTTGTGGTCTGTGGACAGGAGCTTTTGGAGGAACCCACCACTGTGGTGAGGATTATCGTCAACAAGCCCGGAAAGACGGCCTGAGACCCGCTCGGTTTCCCGCGTGTCGGCGGCTGAGCAGTTAGGCTAGAGAACGGCAGCAAGCGCCGAATGAGAGTGAGAGTGTGACCAGTGGGTAGTAGTGAAACCTCCACGCAGCGAATCCCCCCGTTTATGTCGTTGGGGTCCGCTCGGGCAATGGCTACACCCTCTGCGTCTCTTCAGTCTGCGATAGTGCGCACTAATTCGGTTGATAATGCTGCCGTTTCACGTGAAACCGTATCTGATGGAGTGCATAACGTGATGGATTCCATTGATGACTCGAGTCCCATCGCCCGTCAGCTGGCCCACGAAACCCGTCGGCGTGAACGGCTGGTCGGCAGGGAACTGCCCAAGCCGGACAAAACCCGCATCTTCACTGTTTCCAATCAAAAAGGTGGGGTCGGTAAGACAACCACCACAGTGAACATCGCTGCTGCCCTGGCCTCCGCCGGCCTCAACGTGCTGGTGATTGATATTGATCCCCAAGGCAACGCGTCAACGGCGCTGGGCATTGAGCACCATGCCGACGTTGACAGTATCTACGACGTCCTCATCAACGACCTTCCCCTGAAGGACGTTGTGGCCCCTTGCCCGGATATTCCCAACCTGATCTGTGCACCCGCCACCATCCATCTTGCCGGTGCTGAAATCGAGCTGGTTTCGCTGGTTGCCCGGGAACAGAGGCTCCGACGCGCCATTGACGTCTACGCCAAGGAGCGGGAGAAAAGCGGCGAGAGCCGCTTGGACTTCATCTTTATCGACTGCCCGCCCAGCCTCGGGTTGCTGACGGTCAACGCGTTCTGTGCTGCAAGCGAAGTCCTTATCCCCATCCAGTGCGAGTACTACGCACTGGAAGGATTGAGCCAGCTCCTCAAGAACATCGAAATGATCCAGAAGCATCTCAATGCTGACCTGGAGGTCTCCACGATCCTCCTGACCATGTACGACGGCCGAACCAACCTCGCCGCGCAGGTTGCATCCGAGGTACGCCAGCACTTCCCCGATCAAGTTCTGGGAGCTGTGGTTCCGCGTTCGGTTCGCATCTCAGAAGCACCGAGCTACCAGCAGACGGTCATGACCTACGATCCTTCGTCGAGCGGCGCGCTCTCCTACATGGAAGCCGCCGCCGAAATCGCTGAACGCTAGAATTCTTGAAACACTGCAACAGCCTGAGCAGTTCCGTGCTCGGCCATTTCATCGGAGGGATGAATCAATGAGCGAAAAGCGAAGGGGCCTCGGTAGGGGTCTTGGGGCTCTCATTCCTAGCTCGGCCGCGGCCCAGGGAAACGGCGCAGCGCCGTCCCGTCCTGTGGATCTGTTCTTCCCGGAAGCCCGGAAGTCCGAGGAACCGGCTGTAGAAGCTCCGATTCAGGACTCAGCTGTTGAGGAGGGGTCAAAGGAGTCGGCAGCGACACCATCAGCTGGTAAGGCCGCAGCGCCCAAGGCCGCAGCCGCCAAAGCACCAGCCAAGTCCTCCACCTCCAAGACTTCCGCATCGAAGCCTGCCGCCAAGCGAGCCTCCGTGTCGTCCGGTGAGAAGACGGATGAATTGGAGACCGCGGACGCCGCGACCAAGTCTTCCACCCGTTCGACGGCGGACGTGGAGCTGGTTGAAGTTCCCGGTGCCCGCTTTGCCGAGATCCCCGTCGGTGACATCCATCCGAACCGTAAACAGCCTCGTTCGGTCTTCGATGAAGATGACATGGCCGAGCTGGTCCACTCTGTCCGTGAAATCGGCGTCCTCCAGCCAATTGTTGTACGTACTTCAACCGAAAAGGGTGGAGAGCCGTATGAATTGGTCATGGGCGAACGTCGGTGGCGTGCAGTACAGGCCGCAGGACTCGAAACCATCCCTGCAATCGTCCGCGACACTACTGACGACGACCTCCTTCGCGACGCATTGCTGGAAAACCTCCACCGAAGCCAGCTGAACCCTTTGGAAGAGGCTGCCGCCTATCAGCAGCTTTTGGAAGACTTTGGAACCACCCACGAGCAGCTTGCTGACCGTATCGGACGCTCGCGCCCGCAGGTATCCAACACACTCCGTTTGCTCAAGCTCCCGCCCCTGGTCCAGCGGCGTGTAGCAGCCAGCGTTTTGTCTGCCGGCCATGCGAGGGCTCTCTTGGCACTGCCGGATGCTGCTGCAATGGAGCGCCTGGCTCAGAAGATTGTTGCCGAGGGTATGTCCGTGAGGGCAACAGAAGAGGCCGTGGCTCTTTATCAAGACCCCACTGCTCCCGCTAAGAGCAGCATCCCGAAGCCCAATGCGCGCCACGAGCGTTTGGACTACTTGGCGTCGTCGCTTTCTGACCGCCTGGACACCAATGTGAAGATTACTTTGGGTGCACGGAAAGGCCGTGTCAGCATTGAGTTCGCCAGCGTTGAGGATCTCAACCGGATTATGGATGTGCTTGGCCCTGGCGCCGAAGACTAAGTTATAGTGAACCAACTGAATGGGGCTTACTCGTAGAGTAGGCTCCATTTTGTTTTTTGGATACCCGCGATACTGTCGTAGATTCGCACTGTGCGCTGTCTCTGGCGATGGTAGCAGCCTAATCTGTGACATTGGGTGTCGTAAACCGTTCGGATCCACGGCTGATCTCGATGTTTCACGTGAAACTGGACTGGGATCCCGGTGAGTCCCCGATCTATTACGGAACCAGCAATCGCGTATGGCTGCGGCTATGAGGAAGTGCAGGTCACTAGGTTGCCGAGTGCCCGGGATGACTCTTCTTTCTCATCTACGGAAATCCCTCTGACGGACTCTAGTGAGGGCAGCGTCGTCGCAAGAATAGAAACTCCACATTCTTCCGCATCGTTCTTGCTTGGAAGCGGCATATATCCCTCAACGATCTCATTCAAGAGGGTAGGCCGCAGGCATACGTACAGGCTGTGGGCGGCCGCCGACGTGTGCATTCAGGGGTTCACTCCCTCGTAGCGCGTTCTCAACGGATAGGGCAATCCAATTTGTCGTTTGAAGTTGTTATGCGGATATTGGCTCATAAATCCCTCTCAGTCGCGGGTGCAAGGAGTGCGGCGCAAGCATGTTTCACGTGAAACATGCTTGCGCCGCACTTCTGGAGATGTGCACCGACGGAGCTGAGAGTCATGGAGTCCCTGAGGAGCTGAGTCGAATGCCGGAAGTCGGCCGGAAGCCTGGTGGGGCGCTCACCGCCTTGGGTAGCGACTGGATGGGACAGGAGGCGGCTCACAGCATCCGATCCGCCCTACTTCCGGGAATCGTCTGTGATTCCCTGCGTTCGAATCGTCAGCGGTTTGTTGCGCTCAATGTGGCTAAAAGAAGTGAATGGCGAATGCGCCCTATCCGATGCTAGGCCCATATGAACGACAGTTCCGGCAGTATGGGTGCCATTGCCCGAGATGTTGTCCCCTGGTAATTGCGGCATTCAAACTCTGAGCGATGGCCGCCAGAGTAGTGGGCGGCTATTTGTATCTGCATCTGGAGTCCTGATCTGTACCTGTAACCCTGATCACGATGAAATTTCATGTTTCACGTGAAACCTGATCTCAGAAGTTCCGGGGTATGGCATCCGTCTCCGGCTAAGGACCGCTTCTCTGGTCGACGCATCGACGCTACGGTTACGCGCGTCTGGAGGGGTTGCCTAGCTTCTGTGCGAACCGCCTCGTAGCGGAGTGCCTCAAGTGCTTGGCGTGCCTACGAGCAGGTGTCTGGTTCGGGAAATCTGAGGCTGCCGCGTGGTTTCACGTGAAACATGCTCATCGGGTTAGCGAATATGAAACCTCAAAGCGTCAAGGACAGCTATAGTCCCAGGCTTCCACTAACTCATTCGTGAATGACCAAGGAACGTGGACTAAGGGCTTCCCTGCTACCAAAATTCAAGGATGGGATGACTGGACTGGTCACCTTTTTGCCACAGTGCGGTTCTTTTGTTGACCATGAACGCGGAGGTCGATACGGGAATACGCGGCAGCATACAGCTCAGCAGCTCCAGTTTCCGACCATCGGACGACTCAGACTCAGCAGTGCAGCCCACGCGCATGGCCTTTCGTCTTAGCAGACCATCTTCTACCTACGGTGGACGCTCGAGGTCCACCGGTTGGTAGGGCCAGCAGCCAGAGTGTCCTTTTGCGTGGAGCTTGCCGCCATTGTTCTGTACTACTGCCCACGGTGTTCAATGGCGCTCGTATTGGAGCACGCTGTGTCTTGATGAGGAGCTGACACGAACTGTCCCGTCCGACTCAGCTTAGCGGGTTGCTGGCTGGCTTTCAGGCGTCATGCAGAGACTGACAGCGGGACACCACATGGGAACGGTCCTGATGCAAGCAGCATTCAGTTACCTTCTGTGGAATGGGCCCCCACCAGTTCGGTGCGAGTGAGTCCACAGCCAAGCGTGTCAGTATGGCGTGCGTCCCTGGATTCCATAAGGCTTTGGAGCTCGGGTTCCCCGTCGAGGACTCGTGTGGCCGATTCCCACATGGTGTTGCCAGGTTCACGCCGCGTCTTTAGCCGTTGAGTCCTTGATCGGTTCTCAAGGGGAACTGACTTGTAGTTACTGCGGAGCATATTCCTTGGCGACGGATCTTGCGTTCCCGTCGTAGTCGGTCCCAGCAATGGCTCCTCTCACGGTTAATGCTGCAGAGGTAACGCGGAATGTAGTTGTCGAGGAGCCGGCAATACTCCCCCGTCCAATGCCTACGACCAGCGCCTTGCAGAGTGGAATCTCCATGTTGGATTGGGGCTACGTCAAGCAGCTCCAAGCCGGCGGTGATCAATCCCCCAGCCCTCGGTGCGCGCTGATGGACCGTGTTTGATCAGCAATGGTCAGATGACGCGCGCACCGGTGCTCAGTTCTTAAACTTCGATCCTTGCCCTCACCAGGCCAGGGTCTGCGGCCACAACTGGTCGGGTCTGCGCGAGGCGTAGGGGTCCAGTCCTAGAGCCCTGGCGCTCTAGGCCAGGCCCTTACCAAAGCGCGCCGGAATGTTGTGTTTTACGTGAAACGGCCCGCACTCCGCAGCGGCTACAAACGACCTGAAAGTAGAGCTACTTGTGCATATCGCGGTGGATATCATTGTGGATAACTTTGGGGATAACTTGAATCGCTTATCAGTCTCCGTGGAGACCTAGAGCGGGCGAATCCGCTGAAGAGTCGCTTGTCTTTCCTTCGTGCATAATCCTGCGGAGGTTCCCATTCGTTGTGGGTTTGCTCGATCGAGGCCAGAGACGAGATTCCCTGTGTTTAACGCCTCAATTCGTTGATTTTCCGCTCGCGTGCACGTGGTGCACACGCGCTTTGAGATAGTCGCCAAAGATGCGAAGCCTTGACGCTTATCCGCCGGTTTCCGCCTGGGCAGATACAGCGAAAAGCTTCGCTGTGAATAATGTCATGGGCGGTGGATAAGCCTGTGGATAAGGCTGTGCACAACTTGCCCACTGAACGTCCTCTCCCGGTGGACAACTATGCCTTTCATGTGACCTCCAGTCCTCCGCATGTGGGTCGCGGAGAATCTTGGAACTCCTTCTCGTAAGTACGAACGCTGTACGGAAGTCTTGGCTGCTGGGATTGAGGATCCATGGATCTACTACTGCCATTCGCCGGTTGGACGCCTGACCCCAAGAAGGGAAGAGTTGAGGCAGCTGGCCGTGCTCTCGGGCATCTGAGACCTTCTACAAGGACGATTGATCCGATGTTTTGAGTCCGGTCTTCTTGAGTCCTTACCACCAGCTTGGTGAGTCGACTGCCCTGCCTTCGGAACTCCAGGCTCACGGCTCCTGGCCGGGCTGTAGGTTCCAAGCTCCAGTGGACCGTAAACATGCTTCCGTCCGGAGACCGCGGCGTGCGTCCAGGACCGAGCCGTCCGCGTCCTCTGGAGTCATGCCAGCGCCATAACCTTGGTACGGCGCTACGTCCAAAGGGGGCATCAAATCGAAGGTATGTCGCTGCAGGCCTCTCCTTGCGGGACTAGGGGTACAGGGCCGTATCGAGGGCAACGGGAGCCTGATGGCGCGCAGACACTATAGTGGGGCGATGGAGACTACGTCGTCCTAAGGGCTATGGAGATTGCCTAGGGTCAACAGCCGGTTGCTCCAACGAGTAGGCGGGCCGGCTTCTTCCTTCCCGCAGTACGGGGATAGTCTTCATCCTGCAAGGAAGGGTACGTGGGAACCGGCCTGTGTCTTTGCACGTTTCACGTGAAACATTTTCCTCGTGGGGGTCGATCTAGTTGTTGTGTGGTGCAACTCAGTATCCTTTCAGGGATTGGTGTGACTCGAGATGATGTCACGTCCTTTTGTCGCATCGATGTCGGCACCGCAGGTCTGATCGGACTCATCCTGAGTCGTCAAGCGAACAGGACTGAATTACCGTGCAAACACTGTCCTTCGATTTGTGACGGCATTTGCTTAGAGGGGTTCCCGTGATTGGCCGGAGATTGGCCGACGATCGGGCGTTCTGATGTGGTCGCTCAGTCTCAAGGTGGCACTGCTTTCAGCCTTGACGGACAACCCCGGCCCGCCGGTCTTTGCCGGTGTAATTGCGTCAGAACACAGGCAACCATTTCCTGGTCCTGCCGGATAGCCGGCACGAGAGATACTGACGAACTTCCCGATTCCCGGGCGCCGAATCATCCATGAGTCGGCGCCCTTCTCGGACTCTGCAGCATACCCAGCACGTATCCGAACAGGAGAACATCCGCGCGTACCCGGTCAACGTCAACTAGGCGCTCAGAATGGTGCCTCGTTGTAGCGCACTCCGGAGCGCCTTTCACGGGATGGCTGCATGTGTTTCACGTGAAACACATGCTGGATCGAAGCACCTTGCTCCAACAAGATGCTTCCTCGAAGAGGCGTTTGTTTCGACAAGGTGTGTATCTGCCGATCGCCTTGCGACTCGTGCTTGTCTCTTCGGGACGTGGTCTAAGCATGCACGCGCCCCTTTTCATAGTTGGGAGCTACTGCACTACGGCTCCGTCGTGGCCATGTCTTTCGCTCCCCCCAAGTCCTGTTGAATCTAGTCCTCCCTGCAGACTGGTAGCTTTCTGGATGCTCATTTGTCTCTTGTGCTTCAAGTTTCATAAGCCCTAACCCCCTGATAAATGTTGCGGATCCGTGCCTCAACTGGTTCAAAGCAGGCGTCTGAAGCTTCTGAGGTGTTGCATCCTCTCGGGTGCCAAGTGTCCCTGGTCCTGATTTTGGAGGCCCCGTAAGGCGCATAGAGTGCCCGATAGGGTCGTTCCCAGGTGTTCGATATGCGTGGAGCCGACTCCTTTACGCAGAATGCCGTCCTGGTGATCCTAGAAGGTATGTATCATGGGTGATCCGCGCGCCTCTGAAGTTACTGGCACATTCCCCCCGGATAGATGGGCTCATGTGCCACGGCTCTGGCCTTCAGGTGACGGCAAAAGTTCAGAAGTGCTCGTGGAAGAGCCTACGATCGCTGCTTGCGGTGGAGCGCCCTCCATTGTGGCGACACTTCGTCACTGTTCACCACCCAGGTTTCTTGTATCTGGACAAACCTATTTCCGGTTACACGGCAACTGTCCACGCCTTTCAAACGGGTATGTTTCACGTGAAACGGGTGTTGGGGCAAGCGGCTACCTATCCAGGATCGACAAGTCGCGTTACGTTTCACGTGAAACTCCGGGGATCAAGTGGCTTCCTCCACTTGCGAAGAGAGCTGGCAACCATTCGCCTGAACCGAGTGCTTCACTGCTCGCCAGAGTCACGCCACTCGGCCGACGATCCGGAATGGGCTCTGTAGTTACTTCCGATTGAACCCGGAAGTAGGCAAGCAGGATTCCGATGGAGAAACTTGTACCGTCTGCGTTGAGTACCTCCGTGAACGATAGGCGCCCATGGGAAGCTCCAACGGATGGCATCACAACAAATCATGTGGTGGCGATCTGTGCTCCGGTTACCTTGATGCAGGAAGGAGACGATCCCACGCCCACGTCGCTTGTGGTGCCATTGACCGCTGTACCTGACAAGACGCGCTTGTTGCCAGCAGATGCACTCCCCAGCGTCGTGGTACTTGCAAGCAGTTCTAGGCACCATGAGGCCCCGGACAGAGTGGTCCACCTCAAGTTGGTTTATCCAAGGACTAAAGTTCTCCCAGGCATCGCGATCACCGTGCCGATCCATCATTCCGGGCGGGAGTGCTCACACGCCGATCGGCGGCCCGAGGAAGGCACCAAATGGACTTGCGGCTAACTCTCTTTGAAGCCATCTATTTCTAGAGCGTCCGTCGGCCCTATTCCGTTTGGGGTCAAGGCACGGACGGACGTCCTCCCCCAGGACTTCAGTTCAGACACCGAGGTCAGTAACCACAGTTCCCGACTTCCCCGGTTGGCAGGCACACATGAGAGAGGGATTGGTTCAAGGGGGTGGGAGGTGAGAGAGGGATTGGTTCAAGGTGGTGGGAGGTGAGAGAGGGTCTACGTTTGGCCTACCCCAGGTAGGGAGAACTGAAATGCACCATCAGACCGGATTACGTGCCCGCTACGGCAACCATCGATAGAAAAGTAAACCTAAACGGTTCATTACGTGGAAAACGACAAAAAGCCGGCGGCTCCCGCTCCGCGTGGAGCAGCAGCCGCCGGCTTTTGCTGAATCAGGGTGAGGAATTGACCCTAGGACAGGACGTCCGCGAATTCCTTCTCGAAGAACTGCTTCGGCTTGGCGCCGATGACTGTGCTCTTCACTTCTCCCCCGCTGAACAGGTACACGGCCGGGATGGACGTGATGCCGTACTCGGCGGCGATGGAGGGGTTGTCGTCGACGTTGAGCTTCACAACATCAACTTTGTCGCTGTACTCCACGGAGATCTCGTCAAGGATGGGTCCGAGCTTGCGGCAAGGGCCACACCACTCTGCCCAGAAGTCCACGATGACCGGCTTCTCGGAAGCCAGGACATCAGTGCTGAAGCTTGCGTCAGTTACGTCTTTTGCGTTGCTCATAACTTTTTCCCTTCGTATGGTTGCTTGGATGCAGCTTAGGAGTGCAAGTCTGCGAGGTAGTGTTCAACATCGAGGGCCGCTACACAACCGGAGCCCGAAGCCGTGATGGCCTGGCGGTAGGTGGGGTCGATGACGTCGCCAGCGGCGAAGACACCCTTGATGTTGGTCCGGGAGCTGCGGCCTTCCACAGCGATGGTTCCCTCGGGCGTCAGATCAACTTTGCCCTTGATGAGCTCCGTGCGGGGATCGTTGCCGATAGCGACGAAGACGCCGGTGACTGCGAGCTCGGACTCGGTGCCATCCACGAGGTTCTTCAGTTTCAGGCCAGTGACCTTGTCTTCACCCAGAACGTCCTCAACGGCGGTGTTCCACACGAAGTTGATCTTCTCGTGGGCCTGCGCGCGATCGCCCATGATCTTTGAAGCCTTGAGCGTATCGCGTCGGTGAACCACTGTGACGGATTTTGCGAACTTGGTCAGGAACAGTGCTTCTTCCATGGCGGAGTCGCCACCACCGATCACGGCGATGTCCTGATCCTTGAAGAAGAAACCGTCGCAGGTTGCACACCAGCTGACACCGTGGCCTGAGAGGCGCTTTTCGTTCGCCAAGCCGAGCTCACGGTAGGCCGAACCAGTGGACAGGATGATGGCCTTCGCCTGGAAGGTCTCCCCCGTACCGATGGTCACAGTCTTGATGTCGCCGTCGAGGTCCAATTCGGTGACGTCCTCGAACTGGATTTCGGTACCGAAACGTGCGGCCTGCTTTTCGAAGTTCTCCATGAGGTCCGGGCCCATGATGCCGTCGGGGAAGCCCGGGTAGTTTTCCACGTCTGTGGTGTTCATGAGTTCGCCACCAGCGGTGACGGAACCGGCAATGAGCAGAGGCTTCATGTTGGCGCGGGCGGTGTAAACAGCGGCTGTGTAGCCGGCGGGGCCTGAACCTACGATGATGACGTCACGCACCTGCGATGCGCTGTTTTCTGCAATGCTCACGTGGCGTGAACCTCTTCCTTAGTCGATGCTGCGGCTTTCGGGGCAGCCACCTGACTCAACCCCGGTTGCACCCCAAATATTCCGTTGGAGATGGGGACCCTGAAAGCCACCATTGTTAAGGGTACCGTCTGCACGCATGCTGAGAATAAGTGGTGACGCCACTGGAGATAGAAGTAAAGGCCGTTCTGACGAGTCACAACGGCCTCTACTTCTACCAGGTTGGGGGGGCTACTGGACGGTGACCTCTGCCAGGCGCAGGCCGAATCCGAAACGGGTCTTCGGTGCAGCCAGCTTGGGCAGGGCCTTGATGTCCACAATGACGTACTGGGTCTGCGTCGGCGCTGCCAGGGGCATGGTCAGTTCCGGGGACGTGAAGCTGTTGGTGCCCACCAGCTTGGCTCCGTCCATGGCAGGGCGGTCGTTGGTGTAAACGCTGATGTTGCCGCCGGATCCACCCAACTGGTTCAGCACGATGGACTTGACCTCGGTCTTTTCCTTGAGCTCAATTACCAGGGGCATGTTGGTGACGAGTCCGCCCCAATCGGCCGTGGCAAATTCCATGTCTGACCAGTAGCTTGCGGCGTTGCCGTCGAAGGCCCTTGCCAGGTCTTTGTCGTACGTGGCCGCGAAGGGGAAATCGCCGAGGCGGGAAATTCCCTCGATGGCGGGCGGTGTGGCCGGCGGCGCCGTCTCTGAAGGCGTTGGCTCCTCAGACTGCGTGGTGCTGGTCTGGGGAGCTGGGGTGCTCTGTGTGGCTGCAGGCGCACCGCTGGGAAGGAGGCTTCCCAGGTTGGTGACGGCGAGGACAAGTCCCACGATCAATACGGCAGCAAGCAATCCGCCGACGAGCCAACGGAGGGAACGTGGCTCCTTCTCCGGAGCCTCGTCCTCGTACACTTCCTCGTCGTCGTAGTCTTCCTGCACAGCGGCCGACGCCGGGAAGCTGGAGGGGGCGCGATCGTAACCGGAGTCTGAGGTACCTCGTGCAGCGGCTGCGGCACCACCGGCAGCGCCAGCCGAGGCGCCGCCAGCAGCACCTCCGGCAAAGCCATAGTCCTCTTCGGACCACAGCGAAACCTTGGGTTCGGCCGGTTCGCGCGTGGGTGCCGGCTGAGCATTGACGGCTTGTGTTGGTGGCTGTGTTGGAGGCTGCGCCGGGGCTGCCGGCGGAGCCTGGGGAGGTGCCGGCTGGGATGTCACGGCCTGCGTTGGCGGCTGAGCCGATGCACCCGCCCCCGAAGGACCAGCAGCGGAGGCGCCAGCAGCGCCAGCACCCGCGGCAGTGCCAGTGGCACCACTGCCGGCGGCAGCACCGGCGTCGTGGTTCTTGTTTCCCGAGTTCTTCCACGCGGCCAAACCGGCAGCACCAGCGCCGGCGGCGGCAGCAGCGAGCTTGCCGGCGATGCCGCTCTTGGACGACGACGGGCTGGAAGCAGGCTTCGGCGGCACGTTGCTGTCCTGGGAGGCGGCGGCAGGATCGGCATCGCCCTCGTTGGGAATGGGGTAGCCGTTTTCGTCGTACTGGATGTACTCGGCGTCGTGTTCGTCGTCTTCGTACAGGCCGTCGTACGTCTCCGGCTCATAGGTCCGGGGCTGGCCGAAGATCTCGCTTCCGAGTGTCTCCGTGAAGAACGGCTCGATGTACGGCGGGTTGGTCGCTACCACCAGGTCCAGCAAATCAGGTGCGCTGCTGTGGTTGGTAATGAGGTAGGTGGTGTTGTCGCTGACGCCGAGGTCCAGGATCTGGACATGGCCGGGGCGCTCCCCCGTGGCGACTTCGCGGGCGCTCTGGGCAACCTGCTCAGCGTTTCCGGGGCCAGCGACAAGGATGCTCACGGGACGGTTGAGGACCTGGTCCACGCCGTCGAGCACCTGATCTTGGTCATGCGAGGTCAACACATTGGCTGTGACCTTGTAGCGGCCGCCAAGTACTGATCCGACGTCGATCGGGTGGGACACGTGTTCCTCCTAGGCTGTCGGGAGTTGCGGGCCCTGCACGCGGCCGGCCCGGCGAGCCGGTTCAACCGCTTTTGCAACTACCTGTATTCATTTTCTAGCCTAGCCGATTGATGCCCTGCGCCCACGTTGGCGCCACCGGCTCACTTCCGGCGGTTTCCGCGGGTTGGGAAGTAAGGATTGTGCCCGGCATCGCCCTGGTAGGTGCGTCGGCCTGGCAACGGGACCTGCGGGCGGAACCTGCTGCCCCGGGCCGTGCCGGGGGCGTCCTCTTCAGGGAGATAGGTTTTTGGGGCGTCCGGAACGTCAGGGGTGGGCTGGGGAGCAACGCGTTCCACCGCTGGGCCGGCACGGTAGGACGCGGCGTCGAACTCGCCCGAGATGCGCGGAATCAAACCGGTATCGTCCGAAACCGTGGCGCGTGCCGCCGTCGTGGGTTCCACAACGGCGCCGGTAACCGGTGCGGGGGCGCCGCGTCCGAAGCGTCCCATGAGCGGCCGCAGGAGGTCGCGGAGTTCAGTGACATGGAAGACGCGGAGCAGGACCAGGTAGGCGAGCAGCATGACGGGCCCGACGACGGCCACCGTCACCAGGGCGGCCGGGCGGCTGCTCCACGCGAAACCGTCGGCCCGGTAGCTGCCCAGCAGCCAGAGGGCGCCGGCACCCGCAAGCGCGGAACCGAGGCCGGCGTAGCCCATGCGGATGTAGGAATTGGCGATGCGCGGACCGTCGAGGTGCCCCAGCATCCGGCGCAGGAACATCACGCTGATCACCACGGAGAGAATATTGCCCAACGTGTACAGGATGGCGATCGCGTAAATGATCTGCCCGACGGGGAGGAACTGGATGAAGAACGCGCCCACCACGTAGATCACGGCCAGCCACAACTGGACGTACAGGGGGGTGCGGGCGTCCTCATTGGCGTAGAACACGCGGGACATCATGAAGTTGGCACTCAGGAACGGGGTGCTGAGGGCCAGGATGGTGAGCGTTTGGGCCAGCATGACGCCGTCCTGTGGCTTGCCTCCGGAGAAGAACATGCCCAACGGACCAGCCAACGCGAACAAGGCCAGGGCGCCGAAGACGGTGGCCACGGCCATGGTGCGCAGGCCGTGGGACAGGGCGTCACGAAGTTCGGCCTTGTTGCCGTCCTGCGATGCTCGCGTCATGCGGTTAAAGAGGACGGTGGCCAAGGACAACGCGATGATCGAGTGCGGCAGCAGGTACAGCTGGCTCGCGACTTCCAGGACCGCGTTGCCGGGCAGGACAGCCGCTGCGGCCTTGTCTCCGGCGTTGTCCAGGCGGAGCCGCTCGGCGCCGGGAATGGTGGCGATCCTCATGACATAAAGGAACGCCAACTGCCCGACGGCGGCAGTCGCCAGGGTCCAGACGCTCAGCTTGGCTGCCTGGCCCAGTCCAACACCGCGCCAACCGAAGCGGGGACGCAGGCCGAGGCGCAGCCGGAAGACCGGAATGAGGAGAATGGCGGTCTGGGCGATCACGCCAAAGGTGGAGAACCCTGCGATCAGGAACGTCTGCGTGGGGCCCCAATTGTCCAACGTGTGCGGGTTGGTGAGGTTGGAACCGAGGATCCAGATGAACATGCCCAAACCGGCAATGGCCACCAGGTTGTTAAGGATCGGGGCCCACATGGCAGGCCCGAATGCCCCAAGGGCGTTCAGCACCTGGGTGAGGAGGGCGTAGAGCCCGTAGAAGAAGATTTGAGGCAGGCACCAGAACGCGAACGTTACTGCGAGGGCCTTTTGTTGCTCGGAGTAGCCCTGGGTGGTGAGGTCGATGACCAGCGGCGCCGCCAGAGTCACCAACGCCGTCAACGCCAAAAGGACCAGCACCGCCAGGGTCAAGAGGCGGCTGATGTAGTCCGCGCCGCGGTCCGGTGCCTTGCTGGCTTTGATGATCTGCGGAACCAGGACGGCATTGAAGACGCCGCCGGCAACCAACAGGAAGATCAGGTTGGGCAGGTTGTTGGCGTTGATAAAGGTGTCATTGACCGTGGAACCCAGGCCGAGCGCTGCGCCCAGCATCCAGGTTTTGGCGAAGCCAAGGAACCGGGATACCAGCGTCCCTGCAGCCATGATGGCGCTGGAACGGGCTTCTCCGGACTGAACGGACTGGGTGGTTTTGGCTTCAGACATCGCCTTTATCGTCCCACGTACCCGGCTCAGAGGTGTTCCGGCAGCACTTCCCGTGCCAGGTCGGCGATGCGGCGTTCGTTCGGAAAGGACAGTTTGCGTGCCAGTTCCTGGATGGGAACCCACGCCGCGTCCACGGCTTCCTGATCGGGATCGTTCTCGATGGTCAGTTCGCCACCCGTCGCCCGGAGCAGGAAATGGTGCACTGTTTTGTGAACCCGGTGGCCGCTCACAGTGAACCAGTAATCGATGCTGCCCAAGGGCGCCAGGATGCTGCCTTCGATGCCGGTTTCCTCGGCAATCTCACGGACAGCAGCTTCCTCGTTGTTCTCGCGGCCTTCCGGGTGGCCCTTGGGAAGGCACCACTCCAGCCGGCCACCCCTATTAAGGCGGGCAATAATCGCAACCCGGAGTTCGCCGTCGGACGTGTCTACGACAACGCCGCCCGCTGACACTTCCTCCACAGTGGGAAGCGAGGCCTGGACCGGGTGCTGCTGGGCAGGCGCGACGTGCGCGCCGATTGCCGACGGCAACGGTGCGTTTGTCCTCCTGCCAGGAGCGCTCGGGATCGGGTTGGCCATGAGGTCCACTCTAACGACTCTTGCCCTCGAGTGATGACCGGGACATGGCCACAAGATGGACTGCGGGAGATGCTCCATGGACACATGCCTGATTTCGCATGGAACAGTGGCCCAATGCCGGGCAAAAATCTGCCAAGCTTAAGGAACTATGGCGCACGTATTGGACAGCTCTTCAGTTAACTTCACCATCGATCCGGTGGTGCTCGATCTCGGGCAGCGCTTTGTCGATGCCGGCTTTGAGCTGTCCTTGGTGGGTGGACCTGTGCGCGACCTCTTCCTGGGGAGGACATCCCCGGACCTCGACTTCACCACCGACGCCACGCCGGACCAGACCATCGCCGTCATCAAGAAGTGGGCGGACAACTTTTGGGAAATCGGGCGCGCCTTCGGCACCATCGGGATGAAGAAGAGCGGCTTCCAGATCGAAATCACCACCTACCGCGCGGAGGCTTACGACCCCGATTCACGCAAGCCGGTGGTGGCTTTCGGCAACTCGCTGACCGACGACCTGCTGCGCCGGGACTTCACCATCAACGCCATGGCGTTGCGGCTGCCCAGCCTGGAGCTCGTGGATCCGTTCGGCGGCGTCCGCGACCTCCACGCCTCCGAGCTAGCCACGCCCGGCGCGCCGGAGTCGTCCTTCTCCGACGATCCCCTGCGCATGATGCGTGCGGCCCGGTTCGCGTCCCAGCTGGGCGTGTCGGTTCACGACGACGTCCGGCTCGCGATGTCGCAAATGGCAGACCGCATCAAGATCATCTCCGCAGAGCGTGTCCGGGAAGAGCTGGTGAAGCTCATTAATGGAGCGCACCCCCGCGTGGGCATCGACCTCCTGGTGGACACGGGGCTCGCTGAGTTTGTGCTTCCCGAGGTTTCGGCGCTGCGCCTCGAAGCCGATGAGCACCACCGCCACAAGGACGTGTACCAGCACTCGCTGCAGGTACTGGAGCAGGCCGCTGCCCTGGAAACGGGACCTGACGGTCCGGTGCCCGGCCCGGACTTCGTGCTGAGGTTCGCTGCGCTAATGCACGACGTCGGCAAGCCGGCTACGCGTCGTTTTGAGCCGGGCGGCGCGGTTAGCTTCCGCCATCACGATGTTGTGGGGTCCAAGCTCACGGCGAAGAGAATGAAGGCACTGCGTTTCGACAACGAGTCGATCAAAGCAGTGTCCCGCCTGGTGGAACTCCACATGCGCTTCTACGGCTACGGCGATTCGGGCTGGAGCGATTCGGCAGTCCGCCGCTACGTGACCGACGCCGGTCCCCTGCTGGAGCGCCTGCACCGCCTCACACGGTCCGACGTCACCACGCGTAACCAGCGCAAGGCCGACCGCTTGTCCTTCGCCTACGATGACCTTGAGCAACGCATCAGGACGCTCTTGGAGCAGGAGTCGCTTGCGGCTGTGCGGCCCGACCTCGACGGAGCGCAGATCATGGCACTCCTGGGGCTCAAGCCCGGTCCCGTGGTGGGCAGGGCCTACAAGTTCCTTCTCGAAGAACGCATGGAACACGGACCACTGTCCCCCGAGGAAGCCGAGCAGAAGCTTTTGGCTTGGTGGGAAGCGCAACCCGAGTCCGCCGTCGTCGAGCCTTTGACCGAAACTGAGGAGCCTTCATGAACGCTGCGACTTCCCCACGTCCGCAACTCTGGATCCTTCGCCATGGCGAGACGGAATGGTCCAAGAGCGGCCAGTACACCGGCCTGACGGACCTTCCCCTCACTGTCGAGGGAGAGCAGCAGGCGGTAGAGGCCCGCAAGGTCCTGGAAGGCATCGACTTCGACCTCGTCCTGACCTCGCCGCTGCGCCGTGCCCGCCGCACCGCGGAACTGGCCGGCTATCCGGAAGCCGTGCATGAGCCGCTGGCGGTCGAATGGAACTACGGCGACTACGAAGGCATCAGCTCGGACCTCATCCGCAAGGACAACCCGGACTACCTCATCTGGACCGATGGTGTGCCCAACGGTGAAACCCTGGACGAAGTAGCTGCCCGGGCCGACAAGATCATTGGACGCGTCCTGGAATCCGGAATGGACAATGTCCTGGTGGTGGCACACGGGCATTTCTCCAGGATCCTCACCGCGCGATGGCTGGAAATGGATGCCCGGGAAGGCCGGCACTTCATTCTCGGAACGGCGAAAGTCTGCACTCTCGGGTGGGATAAGCGGACGCCCGCAATTGTGCGTTGGGGTCTCTAGAACACGAATTTAGAAAACTTTTGGCGAATTAGCCATTTGTGCTGGTCAAATCCCCAGTTCATGGGGTAGCTTATATCTTGTTCCCAGAGCGACCCGCCGGGAACCAGGCGCGCATTCTCCGATCAGTCAGTCGGGTGAATGCCACAGCAGGCTGTAACGGCCGGAAAAGGAGGTTGGGAAAAATGATTACTTTGACTAGCGGACGGAAGTTGACCGTCACTGCTACCCCGGCCTCTGCTGATGATCGACGCCATTTTTGCTCTCTGACCCACTCCTGAACCATCCGGACCGGCCCTGATGCCGGCGGAGTTTCATGGTCGGCCACTCTGTGGTTGGCCTTCTGAGTAGTCAGCTGTAGGCGCGGACCCACGCAGCATGCCGCGGGTGCGCAGTTTCCCCAAAGTTCGGAACCAGCTTCTTGTTGGGTCGACTGCCGGAAGCACGCGCAATTGTGCACGACGATTCGGGTTTCCCTGATTCGGTCCGCTTTTATCCCCTTATTAGCCTCGGCTTTTTATGCCCTTTTGCGCCATGAATTCTTTGAGTTCATATGGCTCTAATTGCTGTGCCTAAATTCCGATGATTTACCTTGGAAGGAGGTGAACCATGCGAAAACGCCCAGAAGACATGCGCTTCTTCAAGAGCACCAATGCTCCCAAGGACCGCACCCTGTTCAACGGCCAACTGTTGGACCAGCGCCGTGAAGACGTCTACGTTGTCCTGCACCAGATGGGACTCATCCGCTGATGTCCTTCAACCGTCCATAAGGAGTTCAGGTGCCACACCTTCATGCTGAACCTCAAGGAGCCCACGCGGCTACGCGTGGGCTCCCCCCTTTTAACGGCGTTGGTGCGGGATGAGGTTTGCCGCGCGTGATGCTGCAGCCAAGGCGTGACTGTAAGCTCGATCCATGCAGGAGACGAAGCCGCACCGGCAGCAAAAACGTGCCCGCTTTGTGGTTCCCAGCCGCAGCGACTCCCTGCTTCGGAACTTCACGGAGCTCATTGGCGGGCCCTTGGGAAAGCACTCGTCTCCAGGAAAGCTCTCCTCCGGGCCGTACACCGTTGAACGGGTCCTCATCGTCCTGACCGTGGTGGCCGCGCTGCTTGCAGTTCTCGCCAAGGAGTACTGCCGCGTCAATGGGTGGCAAACGCCCGGGCAGTTTTACGCCACCTGCTACTCCGACTTCCCCGAGCTCTTCAAGAACCGCGGCCTCGGCGATGGCATCTTCCCTTTCTTCACGCAAGGCAGCCTGTTCGAGTACCCCGTCCTCATGGGAATCATCGCCGGTATCACCGCCTTGATGGTCCCTGGCCAAGGGGTGGGCAGTGAACGCATCCTGGGCTACTTCGACATCAACGCAACGTTGATCGTGGCCGTCTGGATGATCACCGTGCTGCTAACGGCACGAATCAACAAACGTCGTCCGTGGGATGCCGCCATGGTAGCCGTCGCTCCCGGGATCATCCTTGCCGGCTTCATCAACTGGGATATGTGGGCCGTCGGTCTGCTGGCCTTGGGAATGTACTTCTTCTCACGGGACAAACTGATGCTGGCCGGAGTGTTCATCGGCCTGGGCACAGCCACCAAGCTCTACCCCGTCCTCATCCTCGGCGCCGTACTGGTCCTGGCGCTGCGCAGCGGGAAACTGCGGACGTTCTTCGTCACCGCCGGGGCCGCCTTGGTTGCGTGGCTCGCAGTGAACCTGCCGATCGCCGCGATGAATCCCTCCGGCTGGCGCTACTTCTTTGAATTCACGCAGGAACGCCCGGCTGGGTACAGCTCTCCGTGGTTTGCTTACAACCTGGTGGCCGACCGGGTCCAGTGGACGCAAATGAATGCGGCCACCATCAACTCGCTGGCGCTGTACCTGTTCATCCTGGCGTGCGCACTCATTGGGGCCCTGGCGTTGTGTGCCCCGCGACGGCCCCGGATCGCCCAACTCGTGTTCCTCATAGTTGCTGCGTTCATCCTCACCAACAAGGTCTACTCACCACAATTTGTCATCTGGCTCATCCCGCTCCTTGCTCTGGCCAGGCCGCGCTGGCGCGACTTCCTTATCTGGCAGGCAGCCGAGGGGCTGCACTGGGCTGCCATTTGGATGTACTTGGGCCAGGCAACCAGTGGCGGCTCCGTCCAGCACAACATCGACATGTCCTACTACGTGCTGGCAGTCGGCCTGCACATGGCGGTGACCGCCTACCTCATGGCCCGAGTGGTCATGGATATCTGGGCTCCGGCACAGGACCCTTTGCGCGTCCATGGCGAGGACGATCCTCACGGAGGACCCTTTGACGGTGCCCCGGATTGGCTCAGGATAGACCTCTTCCGTCCCGCGCAGTCTTTGTTGCCCTGGAGCTCTGCCCACCGAGCCGCCGAACACCAGCAGTCCAGCGAGCGGAGGTAACCGGCAATGGGTGATGTCGCCGTCGTCGGAGCCGGTCCCAATGGTCTGGCCGCCGCAGTGGTCATGGCGCGCGCCGGCCTGGACGTCCGCTTGTACGAGGCCGCCGACGCAATCGGTGGCGGCTCGCGTACCAGCGAACTCCTGGAACCGGGCTACCTCTACGATGTCTGCTCCGCTGTCCATCCCATGGCTCTGGCATCACCGTTCTTCCGGGCCTTCGAGCTTTCCCGGCGGATAGACCTGCGGGTGCCCGAAGTCCAGCACGGCACTCCCTTGGACACGGGCGGCGCGGCGCTGGCGTATCAGTCGCTGGAGCGGACGGTCCTGGAACTGGGCGTGGACGGTGAGGCGTACCGGCGCCTTCTGGGGCCTTTGGTGGAGCGGGTCAACGGAGTGGTGGACTTTACCTCCAACCAGCTGTTGCGTGTACCGAAAGACCCCGTGGCGGCCGTCCTGTTCGGCCTTGCCACCCTTGAGCAGGGGACGCCGCTGTGGAGCCGCCGTTTCCGGGAAGATGCGGCTCCGGCGCTGTTGACGGGAGTCATGTCGCACGCCCTCGGCTCGCAGCCCTCCCTCAGTTCCACCGGCGCGGGCCTGCTCCTCAGCGTGCTGGCCCACGCGGAAGGCTGGGCCATTCCCGTCGGGGGTTCCATGTCCATCGCGAAAGCCATGGCAGAGGACCTGACAGACCACGGCGGGACCATCCACGTGGGTGAACGCGTCGATTCGCTGGATCAGGTCCGGCCCGCAAAGGCCATCCTGCTGGACGTCGCTCCGCCCACCCTGGCGAGGCTCGGCGGAGCTGAAGTGCCCGACCGGTACCGGCGTGCACTTGAAGCATTCCGATTCGGGAATGCAGCATGCAAAGTGGATTTCATCCTGTCAGGACCGGTTCCGTGGCTGGATTCTGGACTGGCGAAGGCAGGAACGGTCCATGTGGGTGGTTCGCGGCTTGCCATGGCCGAATCCGAGAACCTGGTGGACATGGGCAAGCATCCCACCGAGCCGTACGTCCTGGTGTCCCAGCCATCAGTGGTGGACGCCACCCGGGCACCGGAGGGCCGCCAGGTCCTTTGGTCCTATTGCCATGTACCTGCCCATTCCACAGTGGACATGGCTGAGGCAGTCACGGCGCGGATTGAGCAGTACGCTCCAGGCTTCCGGGACGTCGTGGTCGCTTCACAAACTACGACGGCGGCAGAATTGGCTGCGTATAACGAGAACTATGTCGGGGGCGACTTCAGCGCCGGGCTCCTGGATCTGCGCGGCCTGGTGCAGCGGCCTGTGGTGTCCAACGTGCCGTGGAGGACGCCGATGCCGGGTGTTTATTTGTGTTCATCGTCCACGCCGCCTGGGCCGGGTGTGACAGGAATGCCCGGGTACCACGCAGCGAAACATGCCCTCAAGGACATCTTTGGTGTGCGGGTACCCGGGCTGGGCCTGGGGCTTTAGCCCGGGCTAGTTGGCGGCCGTGAAACGGGCGCGTCGATGTGCCGGGGTTTCGATCTCGTCCAGCATGGCTACGGCGTAGTCCTGCGATGAGATGCTGCTGCCGGCAGGGGAATCCTTGGCCACGGTGTACTCCCCGGTGCGTTCGCCCGGCTGGATGACCGGAGCGGGGGCGAGGACGGTCCAGTCAACCGATTCAGGGGTCTGCTTGACGGCGTCGAGGGCCTTCGCTGCAGTGGTGGCTTCAGCTTTGTAGGCCTCCGGGAAGTCCGGGGAATCGAGCAGGCGGACACCATCGATTTCCAGGGTGCCGGCACCGCCGACGATCATGAGGCGCGTTCCTTCGGCGTTGCTGTAGGCGGTAGCCATGGCATCGAGCCATTCGCCGTGGTCGCCGCCGGTGCGGCTGGGGCCCGTAGCCAGCACAACGACGTCGTGCTCCTTCGCGATGGAGGCGAACGCCTGGCCGTCAGCCAGATCCGCTGCTTGGGCGGCAGCGCCGGGTACTTCTGCGCCCTTGCGGGAGATGGCTGTAACCTCATGGCCGCGGGTGATGGACTCATGGACGATCTGGCTGCCGACCATGCCCGTTGCGCCGTAGACTGCGATTTTCATTGCTCTCCTTGGGGTTGGTATCCTTGCAATAAGACAACGGTATCCATTGGATACTGATAGCTTCAAAGGAACTGAGTTACCTCGTGGATACTAATGACCTTCCCGGCAACGTCCTGGACCCCAACTGTCCGTCGCGGGTGGTTTTCCAGCGCATCGGAGACAAGTGGGCCTCATTGGTGATTCAGGTACTTGGCGACGGGCCGGTCCGTTTTTCGGAACTGCGCAAAATGGTGAACGTCGTAACTCCGAAGGTCCTGACGCAAACCCTGCGCGCCCTGGAGCGCGACGGCCTGATTACACGGACCGTCTACGCGCAGGTACCACCACGGGTTGAGTACGAGCTGACGGCCTTGGGCGAGTCCCTGCTGCAGCCGCTGACCATGTTGCGCCACTGGGCCGAGAGCCATGTGCCCACCATCCTCGAAGCCCGCGACGCCTATGACGACGCCCAGGACGAAGCCCTCCTCCGTTCACCCAACTGACTGCTAGCTAGTTGGGCTGCGCGGTGGGAATCAGCGCGGGGCTGATCCGTCCGTCGCGCATGGTGGAGACTGCATCCGTGAGGGGCAGGAATTCGGTGTCGTGCGTGACCATGACAGTGGCCGTGGAGAATTCATCCGTCACCTGCCGCAGCAGCCGGACGATTGACTCGCTGCGTTCATGGTCCAGCGCCGCCGTTGGTTCGTCCACCAGCAGGACGGTGGGGTTTCCCATGAGCGCCCGGGCAATGTTCACCCGCTGACGCTGTCCCCCTGACAACTGATGGGGCCTTTTGTGCGCCGCTGCGGACAGGCCCACAACCTCCAGCAGCCCTTCGGCCGTGCGGCGGGCTTGCTTCAGCGGATTACCCCGCAAGTGCTCGCGGATCAGCAACTGCTCGACGGCGGTCAGCGAGGGAAGCAGGTTGGGTTGCTGGAAGATGATCCCCACCTTGTCCCGGCGCAGCGCTGTGCGTTCAGCCTCCTTGAGGGCGGAGACGTCCTGTCCATCGATCATTACCAGCCCGGCGGTGGGTTTGACCAGAGTGGCCGCCACGGCGAGCAAAGACGATTTTCCCGATCCGGAAGGCCCCACCAGGGAGAGGAATTCGCTCGGACGAACGGTGAGGTTGACGCCGTCGAGGGCCTTTAAGACGGAACCACCATCCGGGTATTCAAGCGAGACGTTGACGAGATTCAATGCGGTATTCACTGTGTATGCCTTTCAGGAAATGTATTAGTTGCCACCGAGGGCAAGGAGCGGATCAACGGAGGTGACTTTCCGGACCGCCAGAACCGCGCCGGCCAACCCCAGCACCACGATTCCCACCACGGGGACCAGGGTTGTCAGGGGAGTGATGAGGAAGGGAGCAGCCTGCGCGGCGAAGACTCCCCCGGTCAGGCCAAGGGCACCGCCCACGGCGGCGCCAGCCAGCAGCACTATGGCGGCTTGGGCCAGGGCATCGCGCAAAACGTATCCCGAGGACGCGCCCAAAGCCTTAAGCACGGCGATATCGCGGGTCCGCTGCACGGTCCAGACCGTCAGGAAGGCAACGATGACCAGCGCGGAGATGCCGTAAAGAAATGCCTGCATCAGCATGAGTGAGCCGTTTTCGCTCTTATACGAGGAAAGTGCCTGGAACGAACCCACGGGATCCGTGCTCACCGTGCCGGCCGCCGCGTTGGCGGCGTCGAGGTCCAAGGAGGTCCCGGCGTCGTGCGTTACGGCGAGAACCGTAGCGGTACCGGGTGCCGCATGCGCGATGGCCCGCCAGGACTCAAGGGTCGTCCAGATGACGCCGGTGTGCGAGTACCACTGGTCCTCCACAACGTCGGCCACGGCCAACTCCGTGCCGCCAACGCTGACACGGCTGCCGGGGGTCAGGGACAGATCCTTGGCCAGGGACCCGCCAATGATGACGGTCCCGTCCTTCACAGTGGCCGGTGCGGGCCCACCCCCAAAGACCGCAACGTTCGCAGTGCCGCCAGGGGCGCCTGCACTGTCCAAGGACTGGAACCGGGTTTGGCTGATTCCCAGTGCTTGCGCCGAAGTGACGCCCGGCTGTTCCCGCCAGGCCTCGAGCTGGGTCGTGGAGACCTCCGACTCGGTGTATGACGCCTTCGGCTCACCGCCGGAGGGAGCGCCAAACACGATCTGCTGCACGGGCAGCGCCGCAATGGCCGACGTGGACTGGTTGCCCAGGCCTGCCGTCAGCCCGGACAGCATGACGAGGAGCAAGGTGATCAGGGCGACCACACTGCCCATGAGCGCGAAGCGGCCCTTGGCAAACCGGATGTCGCGGATGGCGAGAAACATCAGAATCCTTTGCTTGATTGCGGGCTTGATCCCGGCCCTTACAACGATTCCAACGATGGTTCCCCGGCACATCGGGAGCCGGATGGATCGGACGGCGCCGTGGGGTTGGCACGACGATCATCCGAATGGTTGATTCAGCCGCAGGGACGCCGAATCCGGGGCCTGCGGGGAGTCGCCGGGGCTACGCTGGGAGGCATGCAGTCCACCGGCACCGCCACCATCCTCCGCGTGCTGCGTGTGTGCCTGCACGTCGGTTTCGCGGTGCTGCTGCTGGTGGCGGTTGTTCGCTTGCTGACCGGAGTTGGAACGGCCGGGGTGCCATCGCCAGTGGCCGTGGCGGCGGGGCTGGGGTTATCTGCCTTGCTGGCCCTGGTGTATCTGGCCGGCACAATCCTGGAGAAGCGCCACGCCGGCGATGCCTCCCGCTTCAACCCCACGCCGTATGCGCGGTGGTGGTTGGCCGCGGTGATGCTGCTCTGGTTGCTGCTCCTGCTGGTCAGTGGGGACTTTGCCTGGGTGGCCTTCCCACTGTTCTTCCTGCTGCTTCACCTGCTCCCCCGGCGGCTTGCCCTCCCTGCCATTGCGCTGAGCACGGCGCTGCTGGTGGGTGCTTTGTGGTTCCACAGCCGGGGATCGGCAGGCGGCGGATTGCAGCTGGCCATGGTTCTGGGGCCGGTGTTCGGGGCCGTCTTCGCGGTGGTCACCGGGCTGGCCTACCGGGCGTTGTTCCTGGAAGCTGAGAACCAGCGAACCGTTGCCGACGATCTCCGGCGGACGCGCGCTGAACTCGCGCAAACCCAGCACGACGCCGGCATGCTGGCTGAGCGTGAACGGCTGGCCCGCGAGATACACGACACCCTGGCCCAGGGATTTTCCAGCATCATCCTGATGGGCAGGTCTGCGGAGAAAGCCCTTGATGAGGGGGATCCGCAGGCGGCCAAGGAGCGGTTGAGGATTGTCCAGGACACGGCGTCCACCAATCTCGCGGAAGCACGGAGTTTTGTCCGGGGCCTGCGGTCGCCCGATCTGGAACAGTCCGGCCTGGTGGACACCCTGCGCAGGCTCTGCGTGAAGACAGAGACCGAAGCTGCTGCCAGGGGGACCGCCCTGCGATGCCGGTTCCAGCTGGTGGGGACGCCCGTTGAGCTTCCGAATACGTACCAGACCACCCTGCTCCGGGCCGCCCAGGCTTCCCTCGCGAACGTGTGGGCGCACGCCCACGCACGTGCCGCCGTCGTGACCCTGTCCTTTCTGGGCACTGAGGTGACTTTGGACGTTTTCGACGACGGCGTCGGTTTTGAGCCGTCGACGGCGGCCGGTACAGCGCGTGATGACGGCACCGGCGTCGGACTCAAGAGTTTGCGTGAGCGGCTGGCCGCATTGGAAGGCAGCCTGGAGATTGAATCGGCGCCTGGCGAAGGAACCGTGGTGGCCGTTCGTGTGCCGCTGGCGGCGGATGATGGTGTGTCATGAGCGAAATTCGCGTCTTGTTGGTGGACGACCATCCCGTCGTGAGGGCGGGCCTCCGCGCCATGCTGGCGGACTTTCCGGGCGTCACGGTAGTTGCTGAAGCGTCCGACGGCGATGCGGCGCTGGCTGAGTTGGGCAAGCTCCACGCACTCGGTGAGCCGGTGGACCTGGTGCTGATGGACCTGCAGATGGGCAGTGGCATGGACGGGGTCACGGCCACCGGGAAAATCAAGGCGGGTGAGGCCGGAACTCCCCCGCCGCCAGTGCTGATTCTGACCACGTACGACACCGATGCCGACATCCTTGCGGCAGTCGAAGCGGGTGCAAGCGGCTACATGCTCAAGGACGCTCCGCCCGAGCAGATCCGGCATGCTGTGCTGTCTGCGGCCGCCGGTCAGACTGCGCTGGCACCTGAGGTTGCTGCACGTCTTATGGGCCGCATCCGGAATCCTGCCCCGGCGTTGAGCGCCCGCGAAGTCCAATTGCTGGAGCTGCTCGCCACGGGGATGAGCAACAGGGCCATGGCCAAGCAACTCTTCATTTCCGAGGCCACCGTGAAGACACATCTGGTGCACATCTACTCGAAGCTCGGAGTGGATAACCGCACAGCAGCCATCGCCGTGGCAACGCAGCGCAGGATCATCCGCGGACACTGACTCCCTACCTGGTTGGGGAGGTCAATTTTGGTGAAACGGTTGACCTTTGAGCTTTTTGCGGTGACGATTAGTGCACGTTTCGCTATGAGTTAGATCACAAAAAGTCACTCGTCGAAAGTTGGCCCCCCATGTCCGCACCCTCCTTGGGTCTGTCCGGAGCTGTCCCCAACAGCTCCGGACGCACCATAAAAGGTTCGTTAGCCAGGAAGGCCGCTTCACTCGGCCTCGCCTCATTACTCCTCGCGGGAGCCATTCCCGCACTGTCCTTCGCGGCTGCTGCGAATGCCGCTCCCGGCGATCCCGCGGCCATTAAAACCGTCACCCCCGAAGTACCTGTCGACGCCGCCGGAGTACCTCTCGGCGCGGTGACGGGCTTTACCCAGGCCGGCAACGTCGTAGACCTTTCCACCGAAAAGGGCGCCATCCGCTTCACGTTCCTGGACGACGGCAACTTCCGTGTGGAAGCTGACCCCAGCGGAAAGTTCTCGGACCCCGCCAACACGGACCAAGGTGACCCGGCCCGGACCGCCAACATCGTGGTGGGCAAGGACAAGTTCCCGGGCGTCACGCCTACTGTCACAGACGGTGACTGGCTGGTCCTGAAGACGGCGAAGATCAATGTGGAGATCAACAAGGCCACTACCCAACTTCGCGTCGTCCGCTCTGACGGTTCACTGGTCCTTGAAGAATCCGCACCCATCACGTTCGGCGCCAACTCCGCCACCCAGCACCTCGCCCAGCAGGAGGGGGAGCAGTTCATCGGCGGCGGCATGCAGAACGGCCGTTCCGTGCACACCGGCGCCCTGATCAACATCGCCAAGAACTTTGACTGGGACGACGACGGCTACCCCAACGCCGTGCCGTACTACATGTCCTCCAACGGCTATGGCGTCCTGCGCGACACCTTTGCCCGGGGCTCCTACAACTTCGGCGGCCAGCCCACCACCACGCATGAGGAAAAGCGCTTTGACGCCTACTACTTTGTGGGCGACTACAAGCAGGCGTTAGGTGCCTACACCACGCTGACCGGCAAGCCGATGATGCCTCCGGTCTACGCTCTGGAATATGGAGATGCTGACTGCTACAACCGCTCCAATCCGGGCTATTCCTCCTCCGGCTACGGCGATCCCGACGGCGCCAAGCAGCGCACCCCGGACGCCATCAAGACCGCGCGGAAGTTCGTTGAGAACGACATGCCCGCAGGCTGGATGCTGGTCAACGACGGCTACGGCTGCGAGTACCAGCAACTCCCGGAAACCGTCAGCAACATCGAGGACGAAACCGACCTCAAAGTTGGTCTGTGGACCCAGCGCTCCCTGACCAACCAGGAGTACGAAGTGGGCGAAGCCGGGGTTCGGCTCCGCAAGCTCGACGTCGCCTGGGTGGGCCAGGGCTACCGCCAAGCGCTCACCGGGTGCGAAGCTGCGCACGGCGGAATCGAGCAATACTCCAACGCCCGCGGCACCTCGCTGATGGTTGAAGGCTGGGCCGGCTCCCAGCGTTGCGGAATGCAGTGGACGGGTGACCATTCAGGAAACCTCGACGCCGTCCGCTGGCAGGTCTCCGCCCTCACCGGTGCCGGAAACTCGGGGCTGGCGTTCACCACGGGCGACGTTGATGGCATCTTCGGCGGATCCGCCGAGTCCTATGTGCGTGACCTTCAGTGGAAGGCCTTTGCCCCTGCGCTCTACTCCATGTCCGGCTGGGCTGCTACGGACAAGCGTCCGTGGCTCTACGGCGACGAGGCCACGGCCATCAACCGCCAGTACCTGCAGCTCCGCCAGCAGTTGATGCCCTTCATCTACACGCTGGCCCAGGAATCCTCCACCACGGGCGTTTCGATGATGCGCTCCATGGCCCTTGAGTTCCCTGACCAGCAGTGGTCCTACGGTGCCGAGGCCAACAACCAGTTCATGCTCGGTTCCGATTTCCTGGTGGCTCCGGTCTTTACCCAGACCGATGTCCGCAACGGCATCTTCCTTCCCGAAGGCCGGCAGTGGGTGGATTACTGGACGGGCAAGCTCTACCAGGGCGGCCAGATCCTCAACGGCTACAACGCGCCGTTGGATAAGCTTCCGGTCTTCGTTCGCGCAGGAGCGGTGATCCCGCAAGGCATCGTGGCCCGGAATGCTTCCTTGGTTCCCGAAGATTCCATGATCACGTTGGATGTCTACGCCAAGGGCCAGGACACGTTCACCCTTTACGAGGACGATAAGGTCACCCGCGAATTCAAGGACGGGAAATCTTCCAGCCAGGTCTTCACCGTGGATGCTCCCGGCACGGGCAACAGCAGCGTGAAGGTCTCCATCGGAGAGCGGAAGGGCGACTACACCGGCAAGGCAGCGGCCCGCCCCTACGAGCTCAAGGTTCACGCAGGCGCAGCACCCAAGGATGTGAAGATCGGCGGCACCAAGCTCGCCCAGCACGCGACCCAGGCCGCCTATGCTGCAGCAACCACGGGCTGGTACTTCGATGAAGCCAACAACGGCACCATCTGGGTGAAAACGGGCTCACTTGCCTCCAACCAGTCGGCCACCGTGCAGCTTCAGCAGGCCGGACCGCTGGGCGGCAAGAGCCAGGAAGACACTGCCGCTGAAGTTCGGGTGACCACCGGCGGGCAGGTCTTCCAGGATCAGGAAACCTCTGTCACTGCGGCGTTCGTGAACACCGGAACCAAGGCCAAGAGCAACGTGGTCCTGACACCGGTTCTGCCGGAAGGCTGGACCGTGCTCTCATCCAACGGAGCAACCGCAGCCAAGGTCGACGGCGGTGCCACAACCACGGCAACCTTCATCATCAAACCCGGGTCCAGCGCCAAGGCGGGCCAACAGACCGTGCGGGTGTCGGCGTCGTACGCTGCTTCTGACTCCAGCGCGCAAACGGTGTCGGGCGGCAACCAGATCTACGTCGCCTACGGTTCCCTGGCTGCCGCGTACAACACCGTTTCGGTGACCACCGTGGCCGGCAAGGCCCTCGGAAACTTCGACGGCGGAGGGGCCACCTTCGCTGCCGGGCAGCTGGCTGCCGCTACGGTTCCTGCGGGCGGCGTCCGGCCGGGGAGCACGGTAACGGTGGATGCCGGAAAGCCGACACAGGTGGACTACACCTGGCCTTCCGTAGGACCGGACGTACCAAACTCCGTTGCGCTCTCTGCCCAGACAATCGCTGTTACGGGCAAGGGAACCCACTTGGCCGTCCTCGGGTCTGCCGCGGTGGGCAACGGCACCAGCCCCACCCTGACCCTGACATATGCCGATGGGAGCATAGAAAAACAATCCATCTTCTTCCCCAACTGGCTGCAGCCGTCCGTCCTTAACGGGGCTGTCCTGGCGGTGTCCGAACAGGGTCGGAACAACGCCAATGGTCCATCACCGGAGTACACGCAATACAAGTATCAGGCGTTCTCCAACACCGTCCGGTTGAACCCCACCAAGGAGCTGGCATCCGTCACGTTGCCGGCAGACACCCGGGTGAAGTTCTTCGACTGGAAGGTGACCTCACAGCCCTTGCCGGATGTTCCGGTGGGCTCCGTTTACGCCTCCGAAACTCCGTGGGTCCAGGCCTTGAACGGTTACGGCGTGATCGGCAAGAACGTGGCCAACAAGGACTCGGCATCGTCCCCGGACAAGCCGCTGGCCATCAATTACACGGACCCTGCAACAGGACAGCAGCCCGTATTCACCAAGGGTCTTGGGGTCCACGCTGCCTCGAAGATCACGTATTACCTGGGCGGCAAATGCACCTCGTTTACCTCCCAGGTAGGGCTTGAGAGCGGCTTCGGTGGCAACATCATCTTCAAGGTCAATGCCGACGGCGTGAACAAGTACCAGTCGCGCACCTACACCCCCGGGTTCGCTCCGGAATCGGTAACTGTTGACCTGACAGGCGTGGCGTACGTGGAACTGGTGGTGGACCCGTCCGGCTCCATCAACGGCGCGCACGGGGTCTGGGGTGATGCCAAGTTCACCTGCGCTCCGTAGTTTGCGGTTCCAGGCAGCCGTCGCTTGCCGCCCTTTCCCGGGGCTGGCAGGCGGCGGCTGTCCGCTTCCCGGGCACAACAAGAAACTGTCAGGGGAACGGGGCATAATGTGCCAAATGGGGAAACTGAAAATGCAGCAGGGTTTTGTCCTTGGTCTCGTAGCGCTCGTGATGGCTGGTTCATTGACGGCCTGCGACGACGGCCGCGCCGGTGCGGAGGGAGCCGCCAAGCAGCTCGCGTCCTCCTTGGCAGCGCTCGACGTCGGATCGCTCGCCGTAGAGGGCAAGGACGCAGCCGCGGCCAACGATGAACTCAACGCCGTCTTTGAGGGCTTGGGAGCGAAGCCCTCGGTTGCTTCCGGCGACGTCAAGCTCGACGGCGACACCGCAACTTTCCCCCTTAATTACAGTTGGAACATTGGCTCGGCAAAATGGGAGTACACCTCCGACGCCACGCTGAAGAAGTCCGGCGACAAATGGGCAGTTCAGTGGAGCCCGGCCCTGCTGGCGCCCCAACTCTCCGACGGCGAGACGTTGTCGGTCAAGACCGTTGCCGCCCAGCGCGGCCAGATCCTTGGCGCTGGGGACGCTCCGATTGTTGAGGACCGCCCGGTTTTCCGGGTTGGCATCGACAAGACCAAGGTTCCCGCTGAACAAGCGGACGCCTCTGCCCGTGCCATGGCAGCTCTGCTCGGCCTGGATGCCGAAGAGTATGCCAAGCAGGTTGCCGCCTCCGGCCCACAGGCTTTCGTGGAGGGCCTCGTCCTCCGCGCCTATACAGCTGAGATCACCGAGGCCAGGATCAAGGCGATTGCCGGCGGCGTCAGCATCCTGGACTCCATGGCGCTGGCACCCACACGCACCTTTGCCCGCGCCCTCTTGGGCAGCGTAGGCCAGGCCAACGCAGAGCAGATCGAGAAATCCAATGGCGCCCTGCGCGCCGGTGACACCACGGGGACCGGCGGCCTGCAGCAAAAGTACGACGCCCTGTTGCGCGGCAAGGATGGCGTGGAAGTGGTGGCCACCCCGGCTGAAAAGACCGACGGCGAAACCCCCGGCACCAAGGTGTTCTTCTCGTCCCTTCCTGCGCCGGGCACCACGCTCAAGACCACCCTGGACTTGAAGCTTCAGCAGTTGGCTGAAGCAACGTTGGCAGGAATCGAACCGGCTTCCGCCATTGTGGCCATCAGGCCCTCAACAGGCGCCGTTCTTGCCGCGGCCTCCGGTCCGGGCAGCAACGGCTACAACACTGCGCTCCTGGGACAGTACGCACCCGGATCCACTTTCAAGATGGTTGATTCGCTGGCGATGTTCCGCAATGGTGCCACCCCGGATTCCAAGGTGGAGTGCCCCTCAACGCTGACTGTCGACGGCCGCCCCTTCAAGAACGCCGAAGGCTACCCCGAAACATCACTGGGCTCCGTCGCCTTGAGGGACGCGTTTGCGCACTCCTGCAACACGGCATTCATCAACGCCCGTGAAACCGTCAGCCAGGACCAACTTGAGTCGGCTGCCCAGGCTTTGGGTGTGGCTGTTGAAGCCCCTAAGCTGGGCGCGGATGCTTTCCTTGGCTCGGTCCCCGGGGCCGCAGAAGGAACCGAGCACGCTGCCTCCATGATCGGCCAGGGCAAGGTCCTCTTCTCGCCGCTCTCGGCAGCCATTATGGCCGCTTCCGTCGCCAACGGGGCCCCGGTTTCACCGCAGCTCGTGCTGAACGCCGACGCTGCGCAGGACCCCGGCGCTACTGCTGCCCCCACGGAAAGCGGCTCCGCGCCGTCGTCGTCCGCTTCCGCAACGACAAGCGTTGCACCGGCGTCCACCCAGCCGATCACCAAGGAAGAGGCCGCGTCCCTGGCCGACATGATGCGCGCCGTGGTCACGTCCGGGCACGCAGGGTTCCTGGCAGAGGTGCCCGGCGCGCCCGTGGGAGCCAAGACCGGAACCGCGGAATTCGGCAACGACAACCCACCCAAGACCCACGCCTGGATCGTGGCGACTCACGGGGACCTGGCAGTCGCAGTTTTTGTTGAAGAGGGCGGGCTGGGTGCCACCACCAGCGGGCCGTTGTTGAAGTCGTTCCTGACCGCGGCGGGCTGAACCGGAGGCTGATCATGGCAGCAGATACCCAGTGTGTGGTGGCGGGCGGAGGGCCGGCCGGAATCGTTCTGGGACTGCTGCTTGCCCGCGCCGGCGTGAAGGTGACTGTGCTGGAGAAACACGCCGATTTCCTGCGTGATTTCAGGGGCGATACTGTGCACGCCTCGACGATCCGGCTCTTGGACGAGCTGGGGCTCGGTGAAGGTTTTCGTGCCCTTCCCCAGAGCAAACTGGGCAATTTCCGGCTGCCCGCAGGATCGGGTGACTCCGTGGTCCTTGCGGATTTTGGACGACTCAAGGCCCCTTACAACTACGTGGCCATGGTCCCGCAATGGGATTTGCTGAACTTCCTGGTGGAAGCGGCCCGGCAGGAACCTACCTTCACGTTGCTGATGAATACGGAGGCGACGGACCTGCTGACTGACGCTTCGGGTGCTGTGGTTGGAGTGACGTACGGAACCCGTGATCCGCGGACTGGTTCTGTTGTGGGGAGGGGCGAACTACGGGCTCCTTTGACGGTGGCCTGTGATGGCCGCGGCTCGATCCTCCGGACGAAGGCCGGACTGGTCCCGCGCGAATTTCCCGTACCTTTTGATACTTGGTGGTTCCGGCTCCCGCGTACCGCAAGCGAGGACCAGCCGGTGGCTTCCATAGCGCCGCGCTTTGGCAAGTCAGACGTCCTGCTGAGCCTGACCCGGAAGGATTATCACCAGATCGCGTACTTGGCGGCCAAGGGTTCGGATCCTCAGTTGAGGGCTGAAGGTGTGGAGGCTTTCCGCGCCAAGGTAGCCAGTTTGCGACCGGACCTTGCGGACCGTGTGGACACCATTGCCTCCATGGACGACCTCCACCTGCTTGATGTGAAACTCAACAGGCTGTCCCGGTGGCACAAGCCCGGGTTGCTGCTGATTGGGGATGCCGCCCATGCGATGTCACCCGCCGGCGGGGTGGGCATCAACCTGGCAGTGCAGGACGCTGTGGCAGCGGCGCGGGTGCTCGCCTCGCCGTTGCTGACGGAAACGCTCGACGACGGCCACCTCGCCGCGGTCCAGAAGCGGCGTTGGCTTCCCACGGTCATGATCCAGGCCTTCCAGCGGGTGCTGCATCGTGTGGTGTTCGCTCAGGTCATGGCGGGTAAGCAGCCGAAACCTCCCAAGCCGTTGCTCTTTGTTGCGCGGAATTTCCCCGGGTTCGGGAAGCTGCCCGCTCGAATGATCGCCTTCGGCCCGCGCCCCGAGCATGCGCCTGAGTTTGCCCGGCGGAAGCCCTAGGCGGGTGGTTCCGCCCCCAACTGCCGTCGTCGAGCGTTGCCGACTGTCGCCGTCGAGCGTTAATACCGTGCCGTGGGAGGATTGAAACGTGGCCCATATTGACGTTTCCGGCATCGACTACTTCCTCTCCGACGGCACCCAGCTGCTCAACGGGGTGACCTTCAAGGTCCCCGACGGCACCAAGACTGCGCTGATCGGACCGAACGGAACGGGCAAGACCACGCTGTTCAAGATCATCTCCGGCGACCTCACGCCGGACGAAGGTGTTGTGGGCCGATCAGGGAACATGGGAATCATGCGCCAGTTTGTTGGCCAGGTCCGTGACGAATCAACCGTCCGCGACCTCCTCGTTTCCACCGCACAGGCCGGCCTCGCGGCTGCTGCCAAGGCGGTTGAGGACGCAGAGCTGGCCATGATGGAGCACGACGACGAGCCCACCCAGATGAAATATGCCCAGGCGATCGTGGACTGGGGAGATGCCGGCGGGTACGACGTCGAGACCGTCTGGGACGAAGTGTGCATGGCTGCGTTGGGGATTTCCTTCGATAAAGCGCAGTTCCGCCGTGCCTCGACGCTGTCCGGTGGCGAGCAGAAGCGTTTGGTGCTGGAAGCGCTGTTTGCCGGCCCGGATGAGCTGCTGCTCCTGGACGAACCGGACAACTACCTGGATGTGCCCGGCAAGCGTTGGCTGGAGGGCAAGCTCAATGAGTCCAAGAAGACCGTGCTGTTCATCAGCCACGACCGTGAGCTGCTGAACAATGCGGCGGGTCGCATCGTGACGCTCGAGCCGGGTATCAACGGCGCCTCGGCGTGGATCCATGGCGGCGGGTTCGGATCCTACGTGGAGGCACGTGCGGACCGTAACGCCCGGTTCGAGGAACTCCGCAAGCGCTGGGACGAGGAGCACGTGAAGCTCAAAGAACTCGTCAACATGTACAAGAACAAGGCCGCGTTCCGCTCCGACATGGCCAACCGGTACCAAGCTGCGCAAACCCGCCTCGCAAAGTTCCTGGAAGCCGGGCCACCCGAGGCCTTGCCGATCGAGCAGAACGTCAAGATGCGCCTCAAGGGTGGGCGAACGGCCAAGCGTGCCGTAGTGGCTGAGAAACTCGAACTGACCGGACTCATGAAGCCGTTCTCCACGGAGATCTGGTTCGGTGACCGCGTGGGCGTGCTCGGCTCCAACGGTTCCGGTAAGAGTCACTTCCTGCGGCTCCTTGCCACCGGCGGCACCGATCCGGAGCGTGAGCACCTGCCGGTGTCCGACGTCGTTATTGCTGAAGTACCGCACGAAGGAACCGTGAAGCTGGGCGCCCGCATCCGGCCGGGGTTCTTCGCGCAGACCCATGTCCGGCCTGATCTGCTGGGCAGGACACTGCTGGAGATCCTGCATCGCGGTGATGAGCACCGTTCCGGACTCGCCCGCGAAGCTGCGGCCGGTGCCCTGGATTCGTACGGCTTGGCTGGTCAGTCCGAGCAGAAGTACGAGTCCTTGTCCGGTGGCCAACAGGCCCGCTTCCAGATCCTGCTTCTGCAACTGTCCGGCGCCACCCTGTTGTTGCTGGACGAGCCAACCGACAACCTGGACCTGCACTCCGGTGAGGCCCTGGAGCGTGCCATCGACTCTTTCGAAGGCACCGTCCTTGCGGTCACGCACGACCGTTGGTTCGCCAAGTCCTTTGACCGGTTCATGATCTTCGGGTCCGACGGCAAGGTCTACGAATCCGAGGAACCCGTCTGGGATGAGAAGCGCGTCGAGCGCGCCCGCTGACGCTCTCTCGCATCCCATTGGTTTCCCGCGGACGCTCTTGCACTTGCTGCAGGAGCGTTTCGCTTTAAGCCATGGGATGTGAGAGAGCGTTTGTGAGCAAATGATCATCGATGGTGATTAAGTGCTCAATCGTTGTTACGGTTGAGTCATGGGAACTGCTGACCGCCACCGGCTCATTGGCGAGCTGCTGCGCACCCGCGAACAAGCCACTGTGGATGAACTCGTGGACGCCACGGGCGCATCGGGCGCCACGATTCGCCGCGACCTGGAGATCCTTGCTGCCAACGGAGTGCTGAAACGCGTCCATGGCGGCGCCCGCAGCTTGCTGGCACGCGGAGACAACCCCGGCTACGGCCAACGTGAATTGGAAGACCACCAAGCCAAGACGCGCATTGCCGAGGCTGTTGACGGACTCATCAACGACCGCGAGCATGTGTGGCTGGACAGCGGATCCACCGCCACGGAGATCGCGCGCCGGTTGGGTAAGCGGGAACTGACGGTGATGCCCATGTCCCTCCACGGCGTCGAGGCTTTGACAGTGCCTCACTCCGGCCGGGCGCCGCAGCTCATCCTTCCCGGCGGCAGCCTCATCCCGGGCGAGCAGTCCTTCCGGGGACCCATGGCCGAAGCCAACGTCCGCTCGCTCAGGTTCGACACCGCCGTCGTGACCCCATGTGCACTCAACCTCAAGGACGGACTCCTGGCCCACGACCTTGATGACGCGGCCGTGAAACGCGCCGGTCTTGAATCCGCAGCGCGCGTGGTTGTGGCCTCCGCAGGCAGCAAATGGAATGCCAGCGCAGTAGCGTTGGTCGCAGCCATGGACGCCGTGGACGTGATCGTGACCGACCAAAAACCATCCCCAGAAGATCTTGCCCGGCTCAATAAACTCTCCGTGGAAGTTGTGATTGCATGACCACCAACACCAGAAGCACCACCAACGTCAATGCCGCGGCGGTGGCGACGTTCCTGATCTTCGGCATGAACGGGTTGGTGTTTGCCAGCTGGGCTGCACGCATTCCGGCGGTGACGGATGCGCTCAGCCTGACGTCCGGCCAGATGGGCACCCTGCTGCTCTGCACCGCCGTCGGGTCCTTGCTGGCGCTGCCGTCGGCCGGCTGGGTGGTGGGCAGGATCGGCACGGCCAATACGGTTCGTGTGGCGGGCATCGTGGCGGGAGCTGCGGGCGCAGGAATTGCCTTCTCCCTGATGGCCGCATCAGTGCCGGCCACGGCGATTGCCCTGTTCTTCTTTGGTATCGGCATTGGTTTGTGGGACGTAGCCCAGAACATCGAGGGTGCCGACGTTGAGCATCGGCTCAAGCGCACCATCATGCCGCAGTTCCACGCTGCCTTCTCCGGCGGTGCTTTCCTTGGCGCGCTGATTGGCGCAGGTCTCTCACAGCTTGGCGTTGGTCTCCCTCAACACTTGCTGGTGATCGCAGCCATTGCCGTTGCCTTGGCGCTGACGGTCCCCAAGTACTTCCTTCCGCATGAGGCCGCAGAAGTTCACGACGACGGCGCTCCGGTTGCGAAGGGGCCTTCGGCTTGGCGGGACGGCAGGACGCTGCTGATCGGCGTCGTAGTCCTGGGCGCCACGCTGACCGAAGGCGCGGGCAACGACTGGATCGCGAAGGCTGCCGTGGACGGGCTTGGCGCCTCGGAATCCACGGGTGCGCTGCTGTTCGCGCTCTTCGTCCTGGCGATGACCATCATGCGGTTCTTCGGTGGCAAGGCGATCGACACGTTTGGCCGCGTGAGCGTCCTGCGGGCCAGCATGGCGGCAGCCGCCGTGGGCCTGGCACTGTTTGTCTTCGCCGGCAACGTTATCCTGGCCGGCGTTGGTGCGGCATTGTGGGGCATCGGTGCTGCCCTGGCCTTCCCCATGGGCATGTCAGCCGCTGCGGACGACCCCAAGCATGCCGCTGCACGGGTTTCCGTTGTTTCCACCATCGGCTACGTCGCCTTCCTGGCGGGCCCACCCCTCTTGGGTTACTTGGGCGACCACACCGGAATCCACTTGGCATTGCTGGCCATCGGAGCGCCTATTCTGCTCGCTCTCCTGCTTGCAGGCGTCGCGAAGCCTTTGCCGCCCAAATAGTCCGGCCATCCGCCAGTTCATTCTCTTTGATGCATATTTCCCTGAACCGCCACCACATGATCAGGACGACACCGGCAGCAAGGCAGGCGCCGCCAAGGACATCGCTGAGCCAATGTGCCGAGAGATAGGTGCGGCTGACCATCATGGCTATGACACCTACGGCAGCCAGCAAGGTCATCCACCAGCGTCCCAGCAGGATGGCCAACACCATGAGGAACGCAGTGGTGGCCGATACATGCCCCGAGGGGTATGAGCCGGTATCTGTGAGGACCTGAGCGCCCTGGGGCCTGTCCCGACCCACCACGGCTTTGGCCAGCTGCGTCAGGGCCAGTGCGATGATGCCGGAGGTCGCGGCAAAGACTGCTCCCATGGGCCGTTGCCAGACCAGGAGCGCAAGGGCGAGCACCACGTGGAATACCAGGATCCCGGCGTAGCCCGCCCAGTTGAGTACCGCGTTCACGCCGTCCCAGAAGGGCGAATGCAGAGTAAAGGTGAAGGCCTGCCAGGTGGTGTCAACGCCGTTGAAAGCAGGCTCGCCCTGTCCGGCCAGGATCATGATGCCCGGCACCATGAAGGCAAGGAGAAGCAGCACGGCCGGGACAACCAGTTGCCACCCGGGCTGTCGACGTGGAAGCAGGACACGAATCATCCATTCATCGTAGCCACGGCCGGCGGACGGCATGGGCAGCCCCTCTGCGGGGGTGTGCAGGCGATACTGTGAAGTAATGCGAGGCATCGTGGGCAAGGCCCCCAGACGAGTTGCAGGATTCGACCACTTTCTGGTCCGGGCTGTCTCCAGGCAGCCCCAGGGCGACCACGATGTCTTCTTCAGGAGGCTTTCGTCCGCGGCCACCAAGGGAAAGCTCTGGTTCGGGATTGCCGGAATCATGTCCGCGTTCCCGGGGAAACCGCGCAGGGCGGCTCTTCATGGCGTGTTGGCCTTGGGCGTTGCTTCAGGCGTCACCAACGTCATCTTCAAGCGGGTACTCCCCCGGCGGCGCCCGCTTCCTGAGCACCTGCCGCTGTTTCGCTTCGTGAACCCGCAGCCAACCAGCTCATCGATGCCGTCCGGGCATTCTGCCTCTGCGGTAGCTTTCGCCGTGGGTGCCGGGATGGTTTCACCGGCACTCGGCACGGTGCTGGCGCCCCTTGCCGCAGGTGTTGCCTATTCCCGCGTTCATACGGGAGCCCATTGGCCCTCCGATGTGGTCTTCGGTTCGGCATTGGGAGCAGGCGCGGCGCTACTGACGCGCCGGTGGTGGCCCGCCAAGCCCGCAGAACCAACGCCGCGCCGAACGCCTGCAGAAGCGCCCGCTATCGCCGACGGCGAGGGGCTGAGTATTGCGGTCAACGTTCTTGGAGGGTCCTACTCCCCCGAAACCGGCGAGCTTCTCAGAGTTATATTCCCCAAGGCGTATATACGTGAAATTGCGGAAGGGGACGACGTCGTCGCGGAAATCGACGCCGCAGCCACCCGGCCCGGCACCGTTGCGCTGGGCGTGTGGGGCGGAGACGGAACGGTGGGCACTGCCGCCGCGGCCGCCGTCGAACATTCACTGCCGCTGCTTGTGCTGCCCGGCGGAACCCTCAACCACTTTGCCCGCGACCTCGGCACCAGCTCGATCGACGACGCCATTGAGGCGGTAACCAAGGGGCAGGCAGCCGCGGTTGACCTGGGGCATGTAGTGGTGCAGCGTGGCCTTCCCGAGACGCCCGAAACTACGGAGCTGGCCATGTTGAACACCGCCAGCGTGGGCGTGTACCCGAACCTGGTTCGTCGCCGGGAACGATTGCAGCCGGCTATGGGTAAGCCGCTGGCCAGCGTTGTGGCGTCGCTGCGCACCTTCGGAGTGAACTCGCCCACCACGCTCACCGTGGACGGGGTCAAGCACAGGCTCTGGATTCTCTACATGGGACGGGGAAGGTTCTATCCCAGCGACCACGCACCGCTTCGACGGCCCGTGCTGGACGACGGGGTTTTCGATCTGCGGATGATCACAGCGGACGAGCCGTTCGCCCGTGCGCGGCTGCTGTGGGCGGTTGTGACCGGCACGGTTGCTGCCTCCAAAGTCACCCACCTGACCGAGGCCACCACCATCACCGTGGAGGCGATCGGGCAACCCCTGGTCCTGGCGGTGGACGGTGAACCTAAGCCCGGGGTACGCAGCGCCACCTTCACCGTGAAACCCCGCGAACTGCGCGTATACTCGCCGCTCCCGGTCGGCTGAAGAGGAGCGGGTCATCCGCGAGGACTACCCTGACTGAACCCTGAATCATCCCTGAGACCGGCGATTTACGTTCGCTCCATGGGTAGCGTGGTGAGTACATTCAAAACTCATCCGCACACTCATGTGCTCCGAGGAGGGAACGCTTCCATGATCGAAGCAAAAGGCCTGACCAAGGTCTACGGCGAGAAGACCGCCGTCGGCGGTGTCAGTTTCACTGTCCAGGCTGGACGGGTGACCGGCTTCCTGGGCCCGAACGGTGCCGGCAAGTCCACCACCATGCGCATGATCATGGGGCTGGACGCTCCGTCGTCGGGCTCTGTGACGGTGAACGGTGAACCGTTCGCCCAGCACAAAGCACCGCTCCGCGAGATCGGCGCCCTCCTGGACGCCAAAGCAGTCCACACGAGCCGCACCGCTTACAACCACCTGCTCGCCATGGCCGCGACGCACAGTATCCCCAAGAGCAGGGTCCGCGAAGTCATTGAAATGACCGGCCTGGGCGATGTAGCAAAGAAGAAGGTCAAGGGATTCTCGCTCGGAATGGGTCAGCGCCTCGGCATTGCCGCTGCGCTGCTGGGCGATCCGCAGACCATCATCCTGGATGAGCCCGTCAACGGCCTGGACCCTGAAGGTGTGGTGTGGGTCCGCAACCTTGTGAAGTACCTGGCCTCCGAGGGCCGCACGGTCTTCCTTTCCAGCCACCTCATGAGCGAGATGGCATTGACTGCAGACCACCTGATCGTGATCGGCCGCGGCAAGATCATTGCCGATGCGCCCATCGCCGAAATCATTACCGGCAAAGGTCACGCAAGGACCCGTGTCCGCACTGACCAGCCGGAACGCCTCATGCAGCTCCTGGCCGGAACCGGCGTTTCCGTGGAGGTCCACGAGCGCGAACTCCTGGAGGTGTCCGGACTGGACCCCCGGGGCATCGCCAGGACCGCCTTGGAAAACCAGGTCATGGTGTACGAGCTCACTCCGCTCCAGGCAAGCCTGGAAGAGGCGTACATGGAACTGACCAAGGACGAGGTGGAATACCACTCGCACATCACCACCGGGGCCTCGGTTCCCGCCCAGGCCGGAGGGAAATAGACATGAGCACCACCACTATGGACCGTAAGTCCATCCGTAACTCCGTCGGTCCTGGACCGGCATTCCACCGCGTGCTGAACTCGGAATTCATCAAGTTCCGCACGCTGATGTCCACTTTGATCCTTTTGGCCTCCACAGCCTTGGTGATGGTGGGGTTCGCCGCCCTCTCGGCCTGGGGAACCGGGCAGTTTGCTGAGCAGGTTGCCAACGATCCCGAAGCCGCGGCTGCCATGGCCGCCCAGGGCGGGGACCTGGCCGTCAGCATTCCCACCTCGGGCATCTCGTTCGCCCAGCTCATCCTCGGCTCCTTGGGTGTCCTGCTGATGAGCTCCGAATTCACCACCGGCATGGCACGCTCCACGTTTGCCGCCGTCCCCAAGCGGCTCTCACCGTTCCTGGCCAAGCTCATTGTGGTCATGGTCAGCGCCTTCCTGCTGACGGCCGTGTCCATCTACATTGCCGGCCTGGTGTCCCTCCCGATCGTGGATAACTACGACCTCAAGCTGGACCTTGGCAGCTCGCAGTCCGTCAAGCTCCTCCTGGTCAACAGCCTTTACGTGGCAGCAGTAGCAGCCATCGGCATGGCCCTTGGAACCATCGTCCGGAACTCGGCCGGCGGCATCATGAGCCTGGTGGGGCTGCTGTTCGTTGCGCCGATCGCCTTCCAGCTCATTCCCGGCGATTTCTTCAAGGAAGCCAACAAGTACCTCCCCACCAGCACCATCACCCCGATGACCGCCGTCGAGCATGTTCCTGAAACGCTGGAAGCGTGGCAGGCCGCGCTGGTCCTGGGTGCCTGGGTTGTTGTACCGGTTGCGCTGGCCATGCTCCTGCTGAAGAAGCGGGACGTCTAGGACGGGTTGCCGTCTAGGCTCAATCCATGACTGAAGCTCCACAGGTGAAGGACGCGTCCACCGCTACGGTGGACGCGTCCTTCGCTGAAATAACCCAGCGCCGCAGGGGCCGCATCCGGCGCTACTTCTACGAGCGCCCCAGCGCCATGGATGCCGTGGTAATCCTCTGTTACGTGCTCCTGGCCCTGCCCACCATCATCAGCTCCATCTCCGAGGGCAAGTGGCTGGTGGTGGCCTTGCTGCTGATGATCGCGGCTGTGCTCATGTTCAGGCGCCGCTACCCACTTCAGGTGGTGGCCGCCGTCGTCCTCCTGGAGGTTGCGGCCGCCATCCTGAACCCGTGGGGATCCAACGTCTCAGCAGGCCTGTGGTTTGCGCTGTACGCGGTGGCATCCATCAGGAAGCGCAGCCTCGCCTTGGTGGTGTTTGTTGCCGCCAGTTTGCCCCTGAGCCTGCTTTATCTGTTCATGTGGACGATTCCCAGCGGCATGGACACCCTGCAGGAGGTACCGGAGAATTTCCACCTGATCAACAACATCGCCACCGCGGTGACCATCATGTTGTCCAACCTCCTGGCCACCGGCATTGGTATTTCCGTGCGCCAGCGGCGGGAGCATGAGGCCGAGATCGCTGCCTGGGCGGCCCGCACCACCCATCTGGGCAAGGTGACCGAGCGGAACAGGATCGCACGCGAGATGCACGACGTCGTGGCGCACTCCCTGACGGTGATGGTCAGCCTGTCGGACGGTGCTGCCGTGGTGGTCAGGAAGAATCCGGAGCGCGCCGCGGAGGTCCTGGGCGAATTGTCCCGGACCGGCAGGACCGCCTTGGCCGATATGCGCCGCGTGCTGGGCGTCCTTCGCGACGACTCCGGGCGGCCGGCACCGCTCACGCCCTTGGAATCCGGGCACAACCTCTCGAAGCTCCTGGATGGCTTCCGGACCGCGGGTCTGCCGCTGCATTATGCGCACACAGGCCCTGGATTACCGGCCGATCCCGCCTTTGAACTCACCGTCTACCGGATTGTGCAGGAGTCGCTGACCAACGTCCTGCGGTACGGCCGCTCACTGAGCCGCGTTGACGTCCAAGTGGCGCGGGACGCCGATCTGGTCACCATTGACGTCCACGACGACGGCCGCGGAACCGTGGAGGGCGGCAGCGAACCAGTGGGCAGCCTGGGCACCGGGCAGGGCATCGCCGGGATGAATGAACGCGCCGGAATTTATGCTGGAATCGTTACAGCCGGGCCCAGTAAAAGGGGAGGCTGGGCAGTTCACGCCGAGCTCCGCTGGGCCGGCGACAAGGGGGAATCATGACAGAAGACATCATCAAAGTGCTGCTCGTGGATGATCAGCCACTGCTTCGGATGGGCTTCCGGCTCATTCTGGAAGGCGAGGAGGACTTCCACGTAGTGGGTGAGGCGTCCGATGGCATCGAAGCCGTACGCCAAGTAGAAGCACTCGCGCCGGATGTGATCCTGATGGACGTGCGGATGCCCACCATGGACGGGATTGAGGCAACGCGTCGGATCTCGGACTCCGGGTCCGAGGCGCGTGTCATCATCCTTACTACCTTCGACCTCGATGAGTATGCCTTCACCGGTTTGCAGGCCGGCGCCTCCGCCTTCCTGCTCAAGGACGTTGCACCCTCGGAACTGGTCCACGCTGTGCGCCTCGTGGCCAGCGGCGATGCTGTGGTTGCTCCGCGGGTGACGCAACGGCTCCTGGAAACATATGTTCGAGGAGGCGCGCTGCCCGGGCAGTCACCAACTCCCCACCGGGACCCGTTGCTGGACGATCTCACGCCACGCGAAACCGAGATCCTCACCACCATTGCCGAGGGCCTGTCCAACGCGGAGATCGCCCACAAGTTCTTCCTCTCCGAGGCGACCGTCAAGACCCACGTCCGCCGGATCCTGAGCAAACTCCAGTTGCGGGACCGGGTGCAGGTGGTGGTTTACGCCTACGAGACCGGGCTTGTAGTGCCGAGCAACCCTGATTACTGAGCGCGGGGAAATGCCTCGGGGACTTGTGGAAGTATCATTTCCTTCGTGGGCCTTTCGGCCGAGGCAGGGGCTGGTGTCCCTGCAGGGGTAGGTGGAAAGGGACGCATGGAGCGGGCTGGTCTGGACGGCATCGATCAAAGGATCCTCGCGGAACTGACCAAGAATGCCCGCGTCCCCCACGCCGAACTTGCCGGCAAGGTTCTTTTGTCCAGAAATGCGGTGCGGCAGCGGATCGATCGCATGGAGCGGCAGGGCTATATCCAGGGCTACACAGTGGTGGCTGGAGTAGATGCCGAATCCCTGGTTTCGGCCTTCCTGATGGTTTACCGCAAGGACCGGATGCGGGGCGCCGACGTCCTGAACGAACTCCGATCCATTCCGGAAGTGGTCCTGTGCGACGTCCTCAGCGGCGACTTTGACCTCATTGTCCGTGTCGAAGCGCGATCCCTTGGCCGCGTCCAGGAGATCTGGGAGCAGATCGCTGCCCTCCCCGGAGTGAGCGACACCGTGACGGCAATGACCTTGTCCAACGTCATCCGACGGGCTTCGCTCTAGGATCACCCGGCCCCGGCGGGCTTCCGGCGCTGCCTCATTGCTGGGGCATTCTGACCAGTGAACGGTCACATCGTCATGCCTGCGATGCAAAGTGTGCGTTATTCGCATTCACAAATGTTTTTAATGACTAAAGTCACATGATCTGTGTTACCTTCGTCACTACAAGCGCCCCCATGGCTCCCCGCCCCGGAAGTCCTCGGCGTACCGTTCGCACCTGTCACTTAACGGAGACAAGACATGGAATCTTCTACACCCCTGAAACTGGATCATCCAGCCGATACCCCCTTGGCGCCGCCGGAACCCGGTTTGCGCCGCTCCATGGGACCACGGCACCTGATCATGATTGCGATGGGAGGTGTGATCGGTTCAGGTCTCTTCCTGAGTTCGGGCTACACCATCTCGCAAGCGGGCCCGTTGGGGGCCGTCATCGCCTACCTGGTTGGCGCGTTCGTGGTCTACCTGGTGATGGCATGCCTTGGCGAACTCGCCATCGCCTACCCTGTCTCCGGCGCCTTCCACATCTACGCATCCCGCTCGATCGGCCCGGCAACCGGCTTCGCTACGGCCTGGCTCTACTGGCTTTGCTGGGCCGTGGCCATCGGATCTGAGTTCACAGCCTCAGGCTTGCTCATGCAGCGCTGGTTTCCCGATGTTGAGGTCTGGGTGTGGTGCCTCGTCTTCGCTGCCATCCTCTTCGGCTTCAATGCTTTCTCGTCCAAGTTCTTCGGGGAATCCGAGTTCTGGTTCTCCATCGTCAAAGTGGGGGCGATCATCGCGTTGATCGTCTTCGGCGGGGCTGCATTGTTCGGATTCCATCCCCTTGCAGAGTCCGGCAACCACCCATTCCTCTTTGAGAACTTCAATACCTCAGGTGGCCTCTTCCCCAACGGTTTCACAGGTGTCCTTGTCACCGCCCTGGCCGTCTTCTATGCCTTCTCCGGCTCTGAACTGATCGGTGTTGCGGCTGGGGAGACCAAGGACCCTGCAAAGAACATCCCCAAGGCCATGCGCAGCACCGTCATCCGGCTACTGATCTTCTTTGTGGGCGCCATTGCAGTCATCGCGGCAACGGTTCCTTACGACCAAGTGGGATTGGATGAAAGTCCCTTCGTCACGGTTTTCTCCTCTGTGGGCATCCCGTTCGCGGCGGACATCATGAACTTTGTGATCATCACCGCGCTGTTGTCAGCCGGGAACAGCGGTTTGTTCTCCTGTGCACGAATGCTCTATTCACTGGCCGATGAAGGACATGGCCCACGGGCACTCAAGAAGCTGACCCGGCGCGGAATACCCCTGGTTGCCCTTTCCGTCAGCATGGTGGGCGGGCTGGCGTCCCTGGTCAGCAGTGTGGCTGCACCGGAGACCGTCTACCTGGCCCTGGTGTCCATTGCCGGATTCGCGGTGGTGGGAGTCTGGATGTCCATCACTGCCTCACATTTCTTCCACCGGAGGGCATTCATCCGGAATGGCGGAAAGGTGGCTGATCTGGCCTATAAAGCCCCCTTCTTCCCGGTGCTGCCCATCCTGGCTTTTACTCTTTGCCTGGTATCCCTTATTGGCATAGCCTTCGACCCCACCCAGATCGCGGCCCTGTACTTTGGTGTTCCGTTCGTTGCAGCTTGCTACCTGTTCTTCCACTTCCGCTACGGCCCGAAGGCCAAGGCCAAGCGTTCGGCCTGATTCGAGATTGGCCATGCGTCACGGCCGGGCTTCATGCCCGGCCGTGCCCGCCATTTCCGGGTGGTCCTCTTCGGTGGTCAGGACGGCGGAAAAATCACGGTAGGTGAACTTGAAGTGGCGAATGCCGCGATACTCGCTGACCTCTACACTGTGTGGGCCAACAGGGCACGTGTCCTTGCAGCTGACGTCACCATGTGAGAATGGCGTGAACGCTTGGTGGAAGGAGCGGATTCGTGGAGGTGTCACCGGAGGCGTCATCCCTGGGCCAGGGTCTTCGCCTTGTCCGTATGGTCACGGACCGCGAAAAGCAGGGACGCCAACTTTTGGGCGTCTCGCAGCTGGCTGCCGGACTGGACATGGAACAAAGCCGGGTCTCCCGATTGGCGCAGGAATTGTGCGATCTTGGACTGCTGGAACGGGTGGACCGTGGCCCTTTCCGCACAGGACCGCGTTTCTTCAGCCTCGCAGCGTCCCTGAACAGTACGTGGGTTCAGAAGTCACCTGCGGAACTTGAAGAACTGGTGTCCGCGTTCGGACTGCGGTCCCGGCTGTCCGTGCGGGAAGGTGTCCGCGTTCTCCTACTGCGTTCGTCAACCAACAACTCAGTCCTGGGCGGGTTCGCCAAACCTGGCATGGTCACGCCGGTGTGGTGCACGGGTTCAGGGCGGGCCTTGCTGTGGGACCACTCGCCCAAGGACCTCGGTTCCTTACTTAGGGATGTTAACTTCATCGGCGTAGGCGGACCGGCCGCGGCGCACACTGCCCCCGAAGTCGCCGATTTGATGGAGCGCGACAGGCCAAGGGGTTATGTCCTCGCTGCTGAAGAATTTGAACACGGAGTCTGGGAGCTGGCCGTTCCCGTCCGGGCTGAGGATGGCCGGATCATTGCTGCTCTGAGCGTGCTGGGCAGCCGGTCCGGCGTCGAAGCCAATGCCCCGAAAATCGCTGCTGTTCTCCACTCCAGCGCCCAACGGCTCAGTGGCGGGCCCGCACTGGAAGCTTAGGCTTCGAACTGGCGTGCAGTTCCGCCAACCCTGGACTCGAGCCACGTCCGCCAAGAGCCGAGGGCCACGGCGAAAGCCTCCCGCTGGGGTTCCACGCGTGTTTTCGGCCCAACGATTTGCAGGGCCGCGGCAACATCTCCCTTGAAGTCCCTGATGGGCGCGGACAGCGAGTAGAGTCCGGGTTCGGCTTCTTCATCAACAATCGAGTATCCGCGGACGCGGGCTTTGTTCAGCCGTTCCAGGAAATCATCAACGGAAACCGGGGTGTTGGGGCCATGCCTCACGAACTCCACTGTGCTGAAGATTTTCCGGATTTCCGCCTCCGGGGCATCCCACAGGAGCGCCTGGCCGGCGTCGCTGCAGTAGGCAGGGTAGGGGCGGCCGAGCCAGGAACCCACAAGGTTTGCGCTCTCGGGAACTTGCTCGCCGATAGTGACCGTACTGTTTCCACTCAGTACGCCCAGGAAGCAGGCCTCGTTGGTTTCGGTGGCCAACCCCTCCAAAGCCGTGAGGCCGTCGGTCTTCAGCCGTTGCTCTGTGACCAGTTGGGCGTCCGTCAGGATGGACCAGTCCAGGCTGTACTCGCGTTGGTCCGAACGTGTCAGGAAGCCTTCCTGCTGCGCACCCTTGAGGCTTCGCGACACCTGGCTGCGGTCTTTGCCGAGGCGGGCTGCGACGTCGGCCACCGTGCCGCCGTCGAAACCTTCCGCATGACGCGCCCCCACCGCAAGAAGGGCCATCATGCCGCGGCCCATGCTGGAGGTCTTTGACATGGATCGATTCTAGCTACCCCGGCCTGCTCAGGCGTCACAGCCCGGCGTTACACGACGGCCGGAGTCAGTGGATGGAGAAGACCCTGGCCGGGAAACCACTGCCCTCGAACGGCTTTGCCCACGTGGCTACCAAGGCGGCGCCGGCCTCCGGGAGGTGGTCCAGGGCGGCAAGAAGCTCTATCTGCCACTTGTCCTGGGCAAGGACGTAGGTTTCCAGGCTGAAATCCTGCCGGGATGTGGCCTTTCCGGGGTCGGTATCAGTCTGTTCGTGCCCCACCGCGCTAACTGAGCGCTTTTCGATCAAGTACTCCAGTACTTCCCGCGACCATCCCGGGGTATGGCTGACACCGGCTTCGTCAACGTTGGCCATGGCGGCACTGTCCGGCCAGCGGTGGCTCCACCCGGTGCGGAGGGCTACAAACGACCCCGCCGGAATGTCACCGTTGCGGTCTTCCCAGCCGTGGACGTCATCCAGGGTAGGGGTGGCATCCGGATTACCCGCGACGCGTTCGCTGATGTCCAGGACTACCAGCGGCAGGATCATCTCCTCCACGGGCAGTTGGTCGAGTGTCCGGCCGCCCAGGACAAAATGCGACGGCGGATCCACGTGGGTGCCCCACTGGCCCACAATCGAGTATCTGTGGGCTGTGAACCCGTCTCCCTTTTTCATATCGAAGAGGGTCTCCCGGGTTTCGTCGGGAAACGCCGGAAAATGCGGCTGGCCGGAATGGAAGGCGTGCGTCAGGTCTGTGAATGTCCTGTTGCGGAGAAGTGGTGCCAACTCCTGCCACAAGGGCGCGCTCATGACGCCAACCTCGCTTCGGTGTGGGCCACGGAGCTGCTGGAGACACTGAGTGGACCCGAGACCTCGATGACAGGGACTTCCCACGGGTGGATGTCGACTATCCGTTGCACCAGCTCCTGGACTGTCCGGTGGTCCAGGGAATCGTCGAAATAGGTGGTGAACACAAAAGTGGGAGAGATGGTCCGCTGGCCTACAGCGCCGAGAGTGGGCTTGGCCCCCTCAGCTACCGTGAATCCCTCGAAACCCGCGGAGGACTCGAAGACGTGGTGGTAGTTGCCGAAGCCGCCCAGTTCGGGTGCCGACTGCAATTCGTTCAGCAGGGAGGCGATGCCTTCATCGGACTCAAGGGCGCCAAGGTCGCCGGCGGCCATTTGCTTCATGGTTTCCACGGGAATGGGCCAGTGGATGCGTAGCTTGCGCACTGGTTTCAGTTCAATGTTCATGGCGAGAGACCTTCCGTCATTATGTCCGTTGAGACATCGTGCCATGATGTGACGGGCATTACAAGCATATAGAAATGTTTATATTGCACATGCAGCTACATCCTCACAGTCCGGCCACAGCCTTCCCATGTACAAGTCACAGGGCGCCCGCGTTTCATGGAGGCATGACTACTCCTCATCCCAACCACGATCGCGGACTTGAGTTCGATCTCTCCACGCTCCTGAGCCGGCGACGCACTTTGGGCGTTCTCTTCGGCGCCGGGACTGCAGCCGCCCTCGCGGCCTGCACGCCCGGTACGGAAGGCAGCGGCGCATCGCCGTCGAGCGCTGCCGGCACCACGGCCGCTGCGACGGAAAGTTCGACGGCGGCTGCGTCACCTTCAGCGTCGGCCACCAGCACGGTGACCCGGGCATTTGCCGAATGTGGCGTCGAGATCCCTGAGGAGACGCTCGGGCCCTACCCTGGAGACGGCTCCAATGGTCCCAATGTGCTGGAGGCCTCCGGGGTGGTCCGCCGTGACATCAGGTCCAGTTTCGGAACGTCCACCACAACAGCTGAGGGCGTTCCCCTCACGGTGACACTGACGCTCCTGGACAATGCCAATGGCTGTTCGCCGCTGGCTGGAGCCGCTGTGTACGTCTGGCATTGTGACCAGAACGGCAAGTACTCCCTCTACGATTCGGGCCTGGAGGACCAGAACTATCTCAGGGGTGTGCAGGAGGCTGACGCCAACGGCCAACTGACCTTCAGCACCATCTACCCGGGCGCGTACAACGGCCGATGGCCACATATTCACTTTGAAGTATTCGAATCGATGAGCAACACCACCGCTGCCGGGCAGGTGCTGGCCGTCTCCCAGATTGCCCTCACGGAGGCGGCGTGCAAGACGGTCTACGCAACCGCTGGCTACGAGTCCAGCGCCCGAAACTTCCCCAACACCACGCTCACCTCGGACAATGTCTTTGGCGACGACGGGGGTATATACCAACTCGCGACTATATCCGGCTCGGTTGCGGGCGGTTATACGGCCGCGCTGAACGTCACCGTTTAGCCCGGCCGGCGGCGAAAGCGCGGCTAGACTCGGGGTCATGCCTTCGAATGCTTCCGCAGCAGTTGACCACATCCAGGATCTCGGCGCCTACGTTTCTGCGTCACCGTCGAGCTTCCATGCAGTCCACGAGGCCGCCCGCAGACTCGATGCCGCAGGATTCACGGCACTCGATGAACTGAAGCCGTGGGATGGCGGAGCGGGCAAGTTCTACGTGATCCGCGACGGCGCCCTGATCGCGTGGGTAATGCCCGAAAATGCCGGCCCCACCACGGGGTTTAATATCCTCGGCGCACACACCGATTCGCCGTCCTTTAAACTCAAGCCGAAGCCCACTACGGGCAAATTCGGCTGGCTGCAGGCCGGCGTCGAGGTCTACGGCGGACCCCTGCTGAATTCATGGCTGGACCGGGAACTGCAGCTGGCAGGCCGTTTGGTCATGCGTGACGGAACGCAGCATCTGACAGCCACGGGCCCGCTCCTTCGCTTCCCCCAGTTGGCGATCCACCTGGACCGCGGCGTGAACGACAATGGACTGCATCTGTCCAAGCAGCAGCACATGAACCCGATCTTCGGCCAAGGCGACCCCGCCGGGGAGGATCTTCTCGGGCTGCTCGCCGATCGCGTTGAGGGTGCCACGGTGGACGCAGCCGCGATTGGCGGGTACGACGTCGTAGTGGCAGACACGCAGCCCCCTGCGGTTTTCGGAGCCAACAGTGAGTTCTTCGCGTCAGGCCGCATGGATAACCTTTCTTCCACGCACGCGGGGTTGGTGGCACTGATCAGCCATGCGGCGTCAACTCCGGTGAAGGGACCGATCGCAGTCCTGGCCGCATTCGATCACGAGGAGATCGGCTCCAACTCGCGCTCCGGAGCGTGCGGCCCCATCCTCGAAGACATCCTGGTCCGCATCTCGGACGGCCTCGGCGCCTCGGTGAGCCAGCGGCGGCAGGCGCTGGCGGCGTCGTTCTGCGTTTCCGCCGATGCCGGCCATGCTGTACACCCGAACTACGCGGAAAAGCATGATCCCGCCAACAAGCCAGTGCTGAACGGTGGCCCGCTGCTGAAGATCAACGCCAACCAGCGTTACGCCACGGATGCCACAGGTGCTGCGTTCTGGGCCCGGTTGTGCGACGAATCCGGCGTTCCCTACCAGGAATACGTGTCCAACAACGATCTCCCGTGTGGATCCACCATTGGGCCCCTGACTGCTACCCGCCTTGGTATCCGGACCGTGGATGTGGGCATTCCCTTGTTGTCCATGCACTCCGCGCGCGAGCTCTGCGGCGTTGAGGATCCGCGGTACCTGGCAACTGTTGTTGAGTTGTTCTTCCGCACCTTCGTCTAACGGAAGCCTCAAACACTCATTTCAGGGGCATTACAAAAGTTTTCAATACGAAACATTGGATGCCTCATGATGTACATTTTGTGCACACATCCCTTTTCGTGGGCGTCAAAATGTTCAGCTGCACAGGCGGCGGCTTGGTGCAGCAAGCTAGCGTGAATGAGTCATGTGGCCCGTGGCACACCACGCCGGCCACCCCGCGAACACCTAAAGGACGGCGCAGATCCATGCACGCTGACCAACAACTTTCAAAGTCCCTTAAGCCCCGGCACCTCTCCATGATCGCCATCGCCGGCGTTATTGGCGCAGGCCTCTTTGTGGGCTCCGGAGCTGCCATCCAACAAGCCGGTCCCGGCATCCTTGTGGCTTACCTCGCTGCCGGCCTGGTGGTCATCCTGGTCATGCGCATGCTGGGCGAGATGGCTGCTGCCAACCCGGAGACGGGCTCGTTCTCCACCTACGCTGACAAGGCCCTAGGCCGCTGGGCGGGCTTCAGCATTGGCTGGCTCTATGCCTGGTTCTGGATCATTGTCCTCGGCATCGAGGCAACAGCGGGCGCCGCCATCATGCACCGCTGGGTTCCCGGCGTGGACCAGTGGATCTGGGCGCTGATCTTGATGGTGCTCCTGACGCTGACCAACCTTGGTTCCGTGAAGTCCTACGGCGAGTTCGAGTTCTGGTTCGCGTCCATCAAGGTGGCCGCAATCGTCATCTTCCTGCTCGCAGGCATCGTTGCCATCCTGGGCCTCATGCCGGGCGTCTCTGCGCCGGGCGTCGCCAACCTCCTGGACCAGGGTGGCTTCATGCCCAACGGTCCGGGCGCAGTCCTGGCGGGCATCCTCGTGGTGGTCTTCTCGTTCTTCGGCGCCGAAATCGCCACCATCGCGGCCGGTGAATCGGAGAACCCCGTAGACGCCGTCAAGAAGGCCGTGAAGTCCACTGTGTGGCGCATCCTGATCTTCTACATCGGCTCCATCGCCATTGTTGTCACCCTTCTGCCGTGGAACGACGCTTCTGTTGCAAAGAGCCCGTACGTTGCCGTGATCGAGCTCTACGGAATCCCGGGCGCGGGCACCATCATGGACATTGTTGTCCTCACCTCGGTCCTGTCCTGCTTGAACTCCGGCCTCTACACGGCCAGCCGCATGCTGTTCTCCCTTTCACAGCGTGGCGATGCCCCCAAGGCCTGGATGAAGATCTCCAAGCGTGGCGTCCCGGCAGCAGCAGTGCTGGCCTCCACGGTGGTGGGGTTCATCACCGTTGGGCTGAACTACATTGCCCCGGACACGGTGTTCCTGTTCCTCGTGAACACCTCCGGAGCCATTGCACTCTTTGTGTGGCTGGTCATTGCGGCCTCGCAACTCATCCTGCGCAAGCGCATGGGTGCTGCGGCCAAGGAGCTCGACCTCAAGATGTGGTTCTTCCCGTACCTCACGTGGATCGCCATCGGCGCCATCGTGGCCCTCATTATTGGGATGGTGATGATCGAATCCACCCGTGAGTCGCTCTTCCTGTCGCTGGCTTTGGCCGCGATCGTGGTGGGTATCGGTGTTTGGCGCTATCGCAAGCGTGGCACTGCTTCACCTGAGGCGACCACAGCGGAAGCCGAGCAGGCGACGGTCGGTGGGGGACCGGCGTCGTAAGCGTCTTTCACCAGCAGCGGGGCAGCCAGCGTCAACGTTCGACGCCGGCTGCCCCGTTTCGCTTTAACGTCACCGCCGCAGGCCTCTTGGCTACTGGGCCAGGCCGATGACGAGGTTGATGGTAACGGCAAGAATGACGGTTCCGAACAGGTAGGACAGCAGGCTGTGCTTCAGCGCTTCCAACCGGATCGAGTGGTTGCCGAGGTTGGTGTCAGATACCTGATACGTCATGCCAAGGCTCGTGGCCAGATAGGCGAAGTCCGTGTACTGCGGCGGCCGGTCCTGGTTGAAGCTGATGCCGCCCACTTCACCGCCGGCGTGGGCTTCCCGGCTGTAATAGAGCTCGGCGTACCGCAGCGTGAAGAGAGTTTGGACCAGCATCCAGGACAGTCCCACACACGCCAGGGCGAGTGCCGCAGAGGACAGGCGGGAACCGGTTCCTTCAGTGTGCGAATTGACGATCACGGCGGCCACAGCAGCAAGGCTGGCCAAATTGGCCACGAGTATCAGCAGGTCGGTGACTCCCCGTGACGGGTCCTCGGACGTTGCATGGTGCTGTGTTTCCGCAGGATCGAGCCGCGCGATCACCAACCACACCCAAGCAACGTAGACCAGGGCGGCGGCGGCCCAGCCGACCGCAGGCGCATCCACCCAACTGCCTGACATTCCGGTGGCGACGAAGGCCACTGCGCCGGCCAGGACCATGACCACAAAGCGCAGCCGGCTCCGCCTCACCCTGACGTTGTCCATGTGCCCACCCTAACCAGTGGGGGAGCTCAAAAGTCGGTGGGGCGTGTCGGCTCCGCCTGCTCGCTGCGCTTCTTGTCGGCCTGGAGGATGCCGTCCCGCACCCCTGAGCGGATCACGAAGTACAGGGCATAGAGTCCCATCGCTGCGAAGACGACAGTCAGGAGCAGGGCGCTAAGGGGTGTGGCATCCATGGCCACCACCCTAGCGAGGTTCCATGAAGGGCTCAGGAATCCACGGATCGGCCCGGTTCGTGTTATTGTCTTTGTCGCTGTCACGGAGAAAATGAAACATTGTTTCTCCTGATCACCTTGCGCGGGTGGCGGAATGGCAGACGCGCTAGCTTGAGGTGCTAGTCCTCGAAAGGGGGTGGGGGTTCAAGTCCCCCTCCGCGCACAAAGAAACCCCCGGAAGGTAACCTTCCGGGGGTTTTGCCGTGTTCGGGCCTACGCTCCCGGGCGGGGCGCGAACATGATGACGCCGACGCCCACAATGCAGATGGCAGCCCCCATCACGTCCCAGCGGTCCGGGCGGAAGCCGTCCACCAGCATTCCCCAGGCCAGCGAGCCGGCGATGAATACGCCCCCGTAGGCGGCCAGGACCCTGCCGAAGTGCGCGTCGGGCTGAAACGCTGCGAAGAAGCCGTAGATGCCCAGTGCCACGATGCCGAGGCCGGCCCACCACCAGGCTTTGCCCTCACGGACGGCCTGCCAGATCAGCCAGGCGCCGCCGATCTCGGCAACGGCGGCCAGGACGAAGAGAATGATGGACTTCAGCACGGTCATTGCTCCAGTATTCCCTGCTGGCTGCACGGGTTATCCACATACGCCAGGTGCCCGGTTCCGACGGCGGATCCGCTCGAATAGCTTTGAGTGCAGGAGATGCACTAAGATATTGAAGTCTGTGTTGCGCCCTCCTTCCGAGTCTTCGGCGGGGGAGCGGGTACACGGCACCGCAAATGAACCTCCTGTTACGGAAATACCGTAACCGCTTAGCCCAAAGGAGGTGGGTTCACATATGCGTCCTTACGAATTGATGGTAATCATCGACCCCGAGGTCGAAGAGCGTACCGTAGAGTCGTCGCTTCAGAAGTTCCTCAATGTCATCACCACCGATGGTGGAACCATCGAAAAGGTAGACATCTGGGGCCGTCGCCGTCTGGCGTACGACATCAAGAAGAAGTCCGAAGGTATCTACGCCGTGGTGAACTTCACCGCAGCACCGGCTACCGCCAAGGAACTTGATCGCCAGCTGTCTCTTAACGAGACGATCATGCGCACCAAGATCATCCGTCCTGAAGACCAGAAGGTCGTTGCTGAGTAATCAGCCCCTTCCAGATCTTTATCCCGCAGGAACGAACAAGGAGGCAGTAGATGGCAGGCGAAACCACTATTACGGTCATCGGTAATCTCACCAATGACCCCGAGCTGCGGTTCACCCCGTCTGGCTCAGCAGTAGCGAACTTCACCATCGCTTCTACTCCCCGGACCTTTGACCGCCAGTCCAATGAGTGGAAGGACGGGGAAACCCTGTTCCTCCGCGCATCTGTATGGCGCGAAGCAGCCGAGAACGTGGCCGAGTCCCTCACAAAGGGCATGCGCGTCATCGTTTCCGGCCGTTTGAAGAGCCGTTCCTACGAAACAAAAGAAGGCGAAAAGCGCACCGTTATCGAGCTTGAGGTCGACGAAATCGGCCCCAGCCTGCGTTACGCAAACGCCAAGGTCAACCGTACCCAGCGCTCCGGCGGTGGGCAGGGCGGCTTCGGTGGCGGTAACGCCGGTAATTCCGGTGGCTTTGGAGGTGGCGCTCCTGGTGGAAACCAGCAGGGCGGCGGCAACTCCGGTGGAACCTGGGGCGGCAACCAGCCCGCACAGCAGCAGGATGACCCTTGGGCTACGCCCGGTGTCAGCAATGCTGGCGGCTGGGGCAACGGCCCGGATTCCGAACCTCCCTTCTAAACAAAACATAAACGTCCGACGCCGGACGCTCACCCGGACTGCCGCGAGGCACCTTGGTGACAACCGCCGTCGAACACCACCATCCCGTGGATCAATATCCACGGGCTCCATAGAAAAGGAGCTCCACGATGGCTAAGGCTGAACTCCGTAAGCCCAAACCAAAGTCCAACCCCTTGAAGGCCGCTGACATCACCGTCATCGACTACAAGGACGTAGCACTGCTGCGCAAGTTCATCTCCGACCGCGGAAAGATCCGCGCTCGTCGCGTTACTGGCGTTACCGTTCAGGAACAGCGCAAGATCGCCCAGGCAATCAAGAACGCCCGCGAAGTTGCTCTGCTGCCTTACTCCGGCGCTGGCCGCGGCTAAGGGAAGGGATTAACTAACATGGCAAAGCTCATTCTGACCCACGAAGTAACCGGTCTCGGTGCTGCTGGCGATGTCGTCGAGGTCAAGGACGGTTACGCACGTAACTTCCTGCTGCCCCGCGGCTTCGCTCTGACCTGGTCCAAGGGTGGCGAGAAGCAGGTTGAGTCCATCAAGGCTGCCCGCGCCGCTCGTGCGCACGCTTCTGTTGAGGCTGCACAGGCACAGGCCCAGGCTCTGTCCTCCAAGAAGGTCAAGCTCGAGGTGAAGGCCGGCGAGTCCGGTCGTCTCTTCGGCACCGTCAAGCCTGCTGATGTCGCTGCTGCTGTTGAGGCCGCTGGCCTCGGCGCCATCGACAAGCGCAACGTTGAACTGCCGAACCACATCAAGTCTGTCGGTTCGTACACGGCCAACGTTCGCCTGCACGAGGACGTTTCCGCTGTCATCGACCTCGAGGTCGTTGCAGCAAAGTAGTCCCTGATTGCATCTAAGGCCCCCGCTACCGGATTCCGGTGGTGGGGGTCTTTTTGTGGCGGGAATCAGGAGGTGTGGAGCTCCTCCATGACGTGCTGGTACCCCGTGCGGATCATCTGCGCGAGGACGTCGCGGTCCACGTCGTCGATTTTGTTGACGTAGAGGCAGGCGGCGCCGGTCTTGTGCTTGCCGAGTTCGGGCAGAAGCCGGTCTGCGTCGGGACCATACGTTAGCCCGTACAGAGCCAAATTGCCTTTGCGTGGTGAAAATCCGACGGCGGCCGAGTCGCCTTCGCGGCCGGTCTCGTATTTGTAGTGATAGCTGCCGAAGCCAACGATCGACGGCCCCCACATGACGGCTTCCTGGCCGGTGATGTCACGCATCATCTCCAGCAGCTCGAAACCGTCCGCACGCCGCGTCGGGTGCTCCACGGCGGCCAGGAATTCTTCCACGGACACGTCCGTGGGCTGGGTCTTGTTCTCTGCCATAGGGGTAGTTTCGCAGACGCTGGGCGGGTGCGTCAGCAAAACCGGTCAGCAACCGGTGATAGCCTGCAGCGGTGACTTCAGAAGCCCTGCGCAGCCGCCCGTTCCACCAGGTGGACGTCTTCTCCGACCAGCCTTACCGAGGCAACCCGCTTGCCGTGGTGGTCGATGCCGAAGGCCTCAGCACGGGGACCATGCAGCACTTCGCCAACTGGACCAACCTTTCCGAGACCACGTTCCTCCTGCCTCCCACGGACCCCCTGGCGGATTACAAGGTGCGGATCTTCACGGGCCGCGAGGAGTTCCCCTTCGCGGGGCATCCGACGCTGGGTTCGGCGCACACCTGGCTTCAGGCCGGGGGAGTGCCCAAGGCTGACGGCGTCCTGGTTCAGGAGTGCGGCGCCGGTTTGGTAAGGGTGAAGCACGACGCCGGGCGTTTGGCTTTCGCCGCCCCGCCGCTGACGCGCTTTGGTCCTGTGGATGACAGGATCAGGACGCAGCTCGCTGCAGCCCTGCGTCTTCCAGAGGAAGATCTGCTGGACGCCTCATGGCTGGTCAACGGACCCACGTGGATCGGCGTGCTGCTCGGATCCGCGGAACAAGTCCTTGCCATCGAACCGGATTTCGCTGCCATGGGTAACCTCAAGGTCGGAGTGATCGGACCGCATCAGGCGGGTGCGGGCGTCGACTTTGAAGTCCGTACGTTTATTCCGGGCGACGCCATGGTGGAAGACCCGGTCACGGGTAGTTTCAACGCCGGCGCGGCCCAATGGCTGATCGGCAGCGGCCGGGCGCCTGAGGAGTACATTGCAGCCCAAGGCACCGTATTGGGCAGGGCGGGCAGGGTCCATGTCAAAGCCGAGGACGGCGCGATTTGGGTGGGTGGAGCGTCGGCCACGTGCATCGAAGGAACGGTGCTGCTCTAAGGCAGTGCCCCCGCTGTCACGTGCGCTTGGGCCTTGACAGGACCACCACCAGGAAAATCCCCGCACTGAACACGGCCTGCACCATCAGGACGATGGATGGAACGTACGCCAGATAGAGTGCCACGAGCAGCGGGATGGTCGCCAAAATGGTCACGTCCAGCCCGCGCAGCAGGGAGCCCACCTGCGCACGGGGAACAGGTCCGAACGGAGTCTCAACCGGCGGAGCGGTCCAGTCCGGCGGCGTTCTGGCGGCCGCGCGGAGAGTTCCCGCGCCCATGCCCACGCCTGCCAGGGCACCCAGCAACACCAACCACGGATCCGCGGCACCGAGGAGAACCAACAGTCCACTGAGCACCGCCATCCACACGCACATGGCAAGGCAAGGCATGAGCGTGCGGCTGGTCCTGACAAGTGCCGGATGAAGTGGCAGTACGGCGTCGAGTTCAGGAACCAGGGCGGTTTTACGGGCCACGGTCCCCAACCCGGAGGCCGTGGCGCACCCCGCGATCACGATGACCGCCAGCTGCACGAACTCCGGCAACCCGCCTTCCACCAGCAACATCCCGATGCAGGCAGCAAGCCACAGGATGGGTGGCATCAACGGGGGATTGAGTCTGAGGAAGGCAACTGCATCAGCACGGATCAGTGCCCTCAGGGGGCCGTGCGTGCGCCGGGCGTAAAAGCGGGCCGCCCTGCCGCCGTCGACCCTTTGACGGCCGCCGCTCAAGGCGCGCAGCACCTCATTGGCGTCCATCATGAACAGCGAAGCCCCCGCATGTCCCGCCACAGCTCCGCCGCGAACCAGCTCTTCACCCCGCACGCGTCCGGACCGCGGCACAACAAGAGCCAGGAGTCCGACGGCGGCGAGGCCCACCAGCGCTGTTGGCCACGGAGACCACGACAATGCGGGAAGGAGCGAGCAACCCAGAACCGCCGCCGTGGTGGTCGCCTTACCCAGACGGGGTCCCAGCAGGCCGAGCTGTTGCACGGCTCCCAGGACCACCGCAATGGCGCCCGCACCGCCGAAAGTGAGGGCCGCGAAAACGTGTTCAACGGGGACGCGGTCAATGGCGGTCACCATGCTGAAGGGAAGGTACATGATGGCCGAACCGGCTGCTGTGAGCGCGACTTTGCGGAGGAACGGCGGCAGGACCATGGGACGGCGATCCACCGGAAGAGTCAGCCACCAAGTGCTCTCCGCGCCACTCACTGTCATGGGTCCGAGCTTGCGTGCCAGGTTGCTGATGACCAGAAGGACCGCGAAGGTCACGGATGTCCACAGCACAGGTTCCGGCAGGACCAGCCATTGCTCGCCAATGATGCTGCCGGTGGTGGAAGCACGGTCTGCGAGTTCGTTGCGCAGTGCGAGAATGAACGAGGCCGCGATGGTCAGGGACACTCCGATGCCGAGGCCCCAACTGTAGGCATCGACAAACCTGTCGCCCCACGTGATCCGACTGCGTTTGTAGCGTCGGGCGGACCTGCGGGTAAACCGGACAATGTCAGCAGCGAGCTCCCTGTTCTGACCGGCCGGTTCGAGCGTGAGCATGTCAGGAGCCGGCAATGATCGAGGCCCCCTGGTCCGGATCGAATTCCTGGACTTCCTCGTCAATCACCAAACACGTGGAGGCGGTAGCGAGCAGGAGCTGGGGATCATGGGTTACCAGAACCACTGCGCCACCGTCGTTGGCGTGGGCGGCGATGCGCTCACCGAGGGCCACCCGCATCCGTGGATCGAGCCGTTGCTCCGGCTCATCAAGGATCAGGAGCGACGACGGGCGGATCAGTCCTGCTGCCAGCAGCAGCCGGCGCCGTTGGCCGGAAGAGAGGGCGTCGGGGATGGCGTGCGACCTGCCCAGGAGTCCGAAGAAATCCAGTTCTTCCTCAACGCGGGCTTCGGGGTTCTCCAATGAATGGCCGCGGGCGATGAGGAGGAGGTGTTCCCGAACTGTGAGGGACGGGAAGAAGAGGTCGTCGTCAAACACTGCGGAAACCTGCCGGCGGAAGGGAACGGCGTCCGGGTCGATGAGGAGGCCGTGGACTTTAACGTCGCCGGCCAAGGACGCCTGCCGACCCGCAAGAGTGCGGGCTACCGTGGACTTCCCGGCGCCGTTGACACCCACTATTCCCAAGACCTCACCCGCGTCCACGGATGCAGAAACTTCCCCGCACACCGGAGCCCCGGCGTATCCCACCAGCAAGCCTTCGGCTTCCAGAACTGTCCCCATGCTGCAACCCTACCGGCGGGATTGGCGCGACCCTGTCTGAGCGTTTAGCGTGAGTCCTATGTCAGCATCCGATGCCTCCGCGAAGGCCAACGGCAACCCTTTGCTTGTCCTGGGCAAGATCACGTCCATCCTGGATGCTTTCTCTTTGTCCAAGCCTGTCTTGCAGTTGGCCGACATCCGCGAGTTCACCGGCATGCCCACGTCAACGGTGCAGCGACTGGTCACGAACCTCACGTCGCAGGGCTTCCTGGACCGGGAGGGCGACGCGTACCGCATTGGCATGCGGATGGCTTACTGGGCAGCGCCGGCAACCCGCGGCATGGAGGTGGTGGACATCCTGAGTCCGCTGCTCAAGGCACTGCGGGATACCACCGGCGAGACTGCGTGCTTCTTCAAGGCAGAGCAGCACTACCGGGTCTGCGTGGCCATGGCAGACACGCATCACGCACTCCGCCGGGAGATGCACCTGGGGAAGATTGTCCCGCTTCACGCAGGGTCGGCAGGCAGGGTGCTCCTGGCCTGGTCACCGGAATTGATGGAAGCTGTCCTGCAGGATCCGTTGGAATCCATCACGGACTACACCATCACCAGTTCCGAGGAGCTCGAAGCGGCCGTAAGGAAGGCCCACGCGGACGGGTTTGCCATCACCGTGGGTGAGCGGGAAGACGGTGCATCAGGGCTGTCCGCGCCGGTTTTCGATTCGGCCGCCGGCCTCGTGGGTGCCGTAACCATCAGTGGACCAACCCTTCGGATGCCGCTGAAGACGTGCGAGGCTTGGGTGGAGCCCCTGCTGGCTACCGCTGAGCACATGACCAGGCTGATCGGCGGACGTTTTCCCGGCGAGAGCTGAGCAATCAAGGTGAGGGAGAATGACGATGGCTGAGAAACACTCAACGGTGGACGCCTACATCGCAGCCCAGCCTGAGGCCACCCGGCTGATTGATTGTGTCAACTCTATTGGGTACCACCGTGACGGCTTGTTTGGTGCCCACTTATGGCCACGGAAGGGGACGGCTTGCATGCCGCTCTGATGCCCATCCGCGCTGTCAAGGCGAGGCTGAAACGGAGATGCACTACCCGTGTTGTCCAGACGGTGTTGGTTGTTTTCTACTGCGAGAATCCGGGACGCATCCTTTGTTTGGCGTGTTTCATGCGTTTGTTAGGTTCTTGACGGATGGAGTCATACAAGGCAGGGTGCACATATACGTAGATCGCGTAGCAGTACAGAGTCTTTGGGGGAAGATTGAACCGATTTTTCGTGCGCACTGGCAGGCTGGCAGCAGCGACAGCAATTGGAGCTTTGGTTGCTGCGACTCTGAGTGCTGGCCATGCACCGCCCACTCAAGCAGATGACCTCTCTGTCATCTCCGCGGCCGCGCCGGAGGCAGTCGCAAATGCTCGAAGCCTTCCAGAGGACGCCCGGAACCGAGCTGTCCTTCCTAGTCGTTCTGCGGACAGGCTGAAGGTAAGGTCGTCCGTGACTGGCCATGAGATAGGCCTGAGGCTGCCATTTGGGGATCGAAACGCCAACGGCTCCCACTTAGGGAATGGCATAGTTTCGTTCGACAACGGGAACGGGAGTAAGACGGTGCCCGTTCCGCAGGAAGAGGGCGGCGTCGCTGTCCATACGATCATTTCATCCCCAGCAGCACCGACTATCTACGAGTACGAGATTGAGGCTGCCGCGGGTTCCACCTTGCAGCTGGTTGAAGAAGGTGGGGTGCTGATCCTCGACGCGGCTGGATCTTATCTTGGGGCAGTGGCACCGCCTTGGGCAACTGATGCAGGCGGCTCCAAGGTGGAAACACACTACGAGGTCGAGGGATCGCTGCTGCGGCAAGTTGTCAATCACACGTCTTTGGAACTGAAGTACCCGGTTGTCGCGGACCCATATTTGGGTGTAGACCTGTTCAGCGCCACTTGGTGGACGGGCTCCGGGAGCAGCCTGGTTGCACACCTCAACACGACGCCCATGATGGGTGTTGCATGGTCGGCCGGACAAGCATTCATCGCTTCGTGGCCCGAGGCCGTAACCAAGATGGGGCCCACCATTCAGAATGAGAACTTGTACCAGCAGTTCTCCTGTCACGCGAACGGGGCTCCCTTTGCAAGCAGTGGCGGTAGCCCGAGCTGGGATCTTGAAAACTACCGTGGCACAACCTGGAATTACAACCACTACTGGATCCATGGGTGCAACTGGTAGATCTCTGAAAGGAACGACCATGTCAGTTTGGAACAGCAAGGAATCCCGAACTTTCGGATTTACACTCGCCGCTTTCTCGGCGCTGACCGTTTTCCTGCTCATGTATGCGTGGGTTCTCACTTGGATCTCTAGTAACCGAGTGGAAACGACAGGTTTTGGATACTTCACACTCCTGGAGAGCATCGTGATGTTTGCTGGGCCGGCGCTGTGGTTGCTACTCGTGGTGCGCCTGGTCTATTTGGCCAATCGCGCTGCCGGGACACTACGTTCATACAGAAAGGTCCCGGGCCAACCTAGCTAGTTGCCTCAACCGAAGAGCGTTCCGCATTCTGCGGGACGCTCTTTCGGGTGTGTAGTGGTGGCCTACCTTAGCGACCGCCCGGCAGTCGAGCTACGCCCAGCCGCTCTTCGTTTGTCTGCGGCTAGCTGGCTTGTTGCGCGATGGTGTGGGCGAGTCGGTAGGAGTCGGTTCCGGTTTCAATGATGGTGCCGTTGAACGTGAGGCGGTCCACGATGGCCGCGCAGAGCCGCGGGTCGGTGAACGTCTTCGTCCAGCCGGAGAAGGACTCATTGGAAGCGATCGCGACGGAAGCCTTTTCTTCACGTTCGGTGAGGACCTGAAAGAGAAGATCGGCACCGCGTTTGTCGAGTTCCATGTAGCCAAGCTCGTCGATGCAGAGCAGGTCCACACGGCCGTAGCGGGCGATGGTTTTGGCGAGGATTTTCTCGTCTGCAGCTTCAACGAGTTCGTTCACGAGCCGTGTTGCCAGGGTGTACTTGACCCGGAAGCCTTTCTCAGCCGCGGCGGTTCCCAGGCCGATGAGGAGGTGTGATTTGCCTGTCCCGGAGTCTCCGATGAGGCAGAGCGGGGATCCTTTCCGAATCCAGTCGCCACTGGCCAGGGTGTGGATCGTGGCGGGGTTGATGTTCGTGTTCGCTTCAAAATCAAAGTCCCCGAGCCACTTGTCCCTCGGGAAACCTGCTGCTTTGACACGCCGGACTGAGGAGCGCCGGTCCCGGTCATCACACTCTGCCAGCAGCAGTTCAGCCAGGAAACCTTGATACGACAGCTGTTCTTTCCCGGCTACTGCCAGGGCTTCGTCCAAGACAGCCCTGACAGTGGGTAAGCGCAGTCGCCGGCAGGCCTGGTCCACGGCCGCGACGGCGGCCTGCTCCGTGAGTCCTCGGCGTCTGCGCAGAACGGGGGTGATTGAAGCTGCTGGGGCCGTGGGTGTCATGAGATGTTCTCCTTTGTGGCAGTTCCTGCGGATGCCGGGGTTTGAGTGCGTTTAGCCAGCAGCTCGTCATAGATGTTGACCGTGGGCAGCGGACGTTTGTCCTGAGGCAGGCCGGCTATGACGGCTGCTGGGTCCATGAGGCGGCGTTGGGTGAGACTGACAACTTGTTGCACTTTCACTTCGTCGTGAGCACCGGGATGACGGCCTGAACCGGACCCACCTGCTGTCACAGCCGGGACGCTTGCAGCGTGCCTGCGGGCCTCTACCGCCACGACATCGGCACTGACAGCACCGACGGAGAGAGCAGCGGCAATCCCTTCCTGAATATCCTCCGCGTCCATGGAGCGGTGCAGCAACAGAACTTCGATCAGTTCCCTTGTCCCGTCCGCGTCACCGTTGACCCTGCGCGATGCTGCCCAGAACGCGTCATGCGCGGAAGTGAACGCGCCGGTCTCCCGCGCCCTGGCCAAGGCTGTGGATCCGGGGAGGGCACCGGGTTTGGTTCTGAGGACTTCCAGGTAGTGATCGAGCTGTACCGATTGGCCGCCTTTGGCAGAGAGCCTGGCGTGGCGGGCGACGACCGTGTTGCCGTCGAACACGATGATTTCGGAAGCCCGGAGTGAGACGCGGACTTTCCTGCCGATGAGCCGTGCCGGGACGGAGTATTTGACCATCCGGACTGTGATCATCGAGGATCGGTCGACTCTGGGGGTGAGTACCAGCCCGGGGTCGAAGCTTTCGGCTGGCAAAGGGGCGAGGAAGGGTTGTTCGGCGGTGAAGTCTTCGCCTATTGTTCGTATCCTGTCGTTGATCCGGCGCCGCTGGTCCTGTTCTTCCCAGACCCGGATTCTGTCGTTGAGTTCATCCAGGGACTCCACTACCGGCATGGGTGTGAGACGGTTTCGTCTGAACCATCCAACTTCACCCTCAACCCCGCCCTTCTCGTGAGCCCCGGCGATTCCTGGTTGGCAGTAAAAGGCGTCGAAATTGAAGGCTGATTTGAACAGGACCCACCGCTCGTTCTCGACCCGTTGGCGGCCCTGTCCGAACACCACGGCTGTGACTGCGGAGGTCAGGTTGTCGTAGCGTATGTGTTTCGTTGGGATGCCGCCGATTTCCCGGAAAGCCTCGATATGCCCTTCAAGGAATGCCTCTTGGGCTTGGGTTGGATAGATCCTATGGATAGCGCGGCCGGATCGGGAGAGCCGGAACACGAACATGTGGCATTTCGTCTTCACCCCGTTTAACACAACCCAGACTTCACCGAAATCAACTTCGGCCTCGGCGCCTGGGGCGTGTTCCTGCGGCACGAACACTTCAACCCGCCGACCGGCTTCAACATCGATTTGGGCTCGACGCACTCTGACGTAATCCCGCACCGTTGAATACGACAGATCCTGCGCTGCATGCTCCTCGATCAGCCGGGCAAGGATTCTCTTAGCGGTGTGGCGCTGCTTCCTCGGTGCCGTCGTGTCCTCAATCAACATCAGGTCTATCGCAGACTTGAAGGGCTCAAGCCGGGGCGAGATTCTCTGTGGCGTCTTTCGTGGCGGGGGAATCGGTGAGCTCAGAGCCCGTCTGACGGTCTTCCGCGATACCTGGTACCTGCGCGCTAGCTCTCGAATCGACAGCTCCTCGACCCTGGCGTCTCTCCGAATTCCCGCGAACAACTCCACTCTTGACCCCATCCTGGTCCTCCCGTGGTAGATCCCAATTGGATGGGATCAACGTTCACAGGTGGGTACCAATCAAGCCGTCATCAGGTCCGGCATGTCGCAGAGGTGGGTACCAATCAAGCCGTCCTGGTGGGCTCCGATCAGGCTGACATACTCAGCTGATCCTCAAGGAAATCCGCAGGAGCATTCACGCAGCAGTTCCCGATGCCGGCGAGATGATCAGCTATGACATTCCCACAGTCACCATTGATGGGCATTATGTGGTGTATTTCGCTGCCTGGGCACACCACATTTCGGTGTATCCGGTCCCTCGTGGAGACGAAACTCTGAACAACGAGTTGGAGCAGTATCTGTCCGGGAAAGGAACCCTGAAGTTTCCTTTGACCAAACCAATCCCGTACCAACTGATCAGCAGGGTTGCTGGCCAGCTCGCGGCGGAAAGACGACGGAAACACTGATGCGTGATTTCGCCGGCCCATGCAGCAATGCCTTAGGGGAATCAGAGCAGTGAACGCGCCTCAAGATCTTCCATGGCCCACGTGAGGATCTTCAGGTCAAAGGGATCCCGCTCCTGGATGCCAAAGAGGTAGGCGTCGAAATCCCATGGCCTGGCGTTCCCGCCGTTGGCCCAATACCAAGCCCATAAATCGTCCAGGGTGATCTCATGCTCCATGACCAGTGATCGGGCCGTCTGGCGTGAGTCTTCCATGAACCTTTCCCGACTCCTGACACAGCACTAAACTGCATCAGGCTGATTGAGGTGGATCCTGCTTCTTAACGTGCATTTTCATGCTTGCACGTTCAGGGCTCATCCGAAACCCCAGCGGCTTTGCGAATACTATGGGAACTTCCGAGGGAAACTACCGCCTGAAGAGGGACCTCGCAATGAATCAGGAGCACACTGTGGATTCTGCCCGGACCTTTGAGTCGATCGTCATCATTTTCAACCCCAACAGCACGGGGGATGCGCCTGAGTTGGCGCAGCAGTTGCATGACCGGCTGAAGGAGCTCCTCTCCTACCAGCCTGAGATCATCCTCCAGCCCACCGAGCACGCCGGACACGCCGTCGATCTGGCGAGGGAAGCGGCCGGCAGGGGCGGAGACGTCCTGGTGGTGTCCGTCAGCGGCGATGGCGGCTACAACGAGGTGGTTAATGGTGTGATGCAGGCCGGGAACCCCAGGGCTGTCTGTGCAGTCAGGGCTGCCGGAAACGCCAACGACCATAGCAGGATCATGGCGACGAAACCGTTGGAAGAAGCCATCGCGGAAGGCCATGTTCACAACATTGACCTTCTCCGCATCCATACGGGCCAAAAAGAGAATGAGCCCCTCGAATACGCGCATTCCTACATCGGATTCGGCTTGACCCCGGTGGTGGCCACTGAACTCGAAAAGGGCAGTAAAGGTGCCCTGACGGAAATGGTCACCGTGATCCAGACGTTTTCCAAGTTCGAGCCCTTTGGTATTCGCACGGCTGACGGGAAGCGCCGGAAGTTCGACAGCCTCGTCTTCGCCAACATCAATGAAATGGCCAAGTACGCCACGCTCAGTGAAGCGGCAAACCACCCATCCGACGGGAAATTCGAGGTCATCACTTTCCCGCACATGCCCAAGTGGCGCGTTCTCCTGACTGCGCTCAAGGCCACCACGCAGGGCTTGGGTGACCAACCGAGCATGAGCAAGTACGAATTCACCACGCTCAAGCCGCTGCCGTATCAAATGGATGGCGAGGTGAAGAGCGTTGAAGCGAACGTCAAGGTCACAGTGGAGTGCGCTCCCCGCGCCCTGGCCACTCTCGGCTAGGCGCGCTTAGCCCGCAGTGGCGCAGGCGGCGGTGACGAAGTCGTAGATCCGGCCGCGGAGCTCGTTCGACGCTGCGATCTTCACCGACCCCTGCCGTTCTCCCACTGTGATCCTTAATGGCAGGAGTGTCCCCACCTTGTCCTCGGCGACAGCATGTGGGTCGCAGCGCGCAGGTCTGATGCGCAAGGCCAAATCGCGTGTGGAGTCACCGGGTGCGATGGTGACGTTCCGAGGCCAGGGATCAGAGGGAGCCTCCACCAGAAGAGTGGTTCCGTCGATCGATTCAATGGTGAGGCTTTTTGCCGATCCACCCGGCGTGGCTGGCGTAATGACAAGGCGCACGACGGCGGTGCGACCGTCCGCTGCCACCTCAAGTGCGGGGTCCAGAACTATGGCGGAGACGGCGGCGACTTCTGTTGCGAGGCACAGCTCGCCGGCGTTTCTGGTCAGGACACCGAAGGGATCGGAAGCGTCGGTGATCCCCTCCGCGGGTTCTTTGCCCGGTGCTGCGTAAGTGATTCTGGCGTTGAGTTCCGGTGACGCATCCCCTGATGTTTCGCAGGCGGCCGCGGGCAAGATTGCGGGAAGGCTTTTTGGCTGACGGGGTGGCAACTCCAGGCCGCCTTCCGACGGCTCCCAGGAAATGTCATCGGCAAATAGCGTGGACCGCAGCCGGGCGGCGGTCACCGTCAGGGGAGCGTCCGTGGTGTTGGTGAGCTGCAGCAGGATGGCCTGCTTGCCATATTGGTCCCGGGACTGGTTGACCTCAACGGCGATAGGGCCTGATCTTCCGCTGGAGGGATCCGAAACGGAGCCGCCGTCACCGGTTCCGCCGGAGTCGCACGCGGCCAAAAGGGGCATAGTCACAGCGATGGCCATACCCACAACAAAAGGAGGCCACCGTCGGCTCATCATGCGATCAGTGTAGGGGCGCCGGCAAGCAGCCCGGTACCCGCGCAGGACACCGCCGCGTTAATGCTGAGCTGACGCTTTCACGGCCCTACCTCAGCGAGTCGTACATCGAAGCCCCGCATACCGGGGGCTTGGCGGCGGTACGATGTGGCTCACGCAGACTCCGCAGTCCTGTCCCTGAAATCTACAACGAAAAGGTGACGTCGATGTCATTCCAGGCTTATCTCGATGCCATTGAAGACAAGACCGGCCTCACTCCGAGGAAATTGGTTGAAATCGCCGAATCCAAGGGCTTCAGTGACCCTTCGGTGAAGGCCGGGACCATCCTTGAATGGCTCAAAGCCGACTATGAACTTGGGCGCGGCCATGGAATGGCGCTGGTGCACGTCATTAAGAAGGGCCCACAGATCGACAGCAAGCACGTGGGCTCGGACGGCACGCACCGGGACGAGTCGGACATGCTCTGGCTGGACGGCAAGGCCAGCAAGCCACAGCCGTGACTGGGAGCGGCCTATGGCGGGCAATCAATAAGCATGCTTAGCTTGAGCTCATTGCCTTGGCCGCATCTGCTGAGAAAGGGTCCACATGTCCACCGTCACGCAGTTGTTCAGGTCCCCCGCCGGCGACGTCTGGGAAGTCATTGAGGACGGGTGGCTCTATTCCGGCTGGGTGGTGGGTGCTTCACGGATCCGCGCCGTCGACGACCAGTGGCCGCAGGTGGGTTCCAAGCTGCATCATTCCGTGGGGTCGTGGCCCTTTCTGATCGATGACAGCAGCAGGGTCACAGCTGTGGAACCTGGCAGAAAGCTGGAAATCCTCGCCAAGGGCTGGCCTCTGGGTGAAGCCAGAATCCTGATCACCTTGGAAGACCTTGGCGGTTCCCAGTGCCGGGTGTCCATCGCCGAAGACGCCGTTCGCGGCCCGGGGAAGCTGATCCCCAAGGCGCTGCGGGACCCCGTGATAGCAGTGCGGAACCGCGAGACGCTCAAGCGTCTGGAACTTATGGCTGTGGGCGGAGCGGGCAAGAAGAGCTAGGAGGCAGGCATAACCCAGTCAAAAGCCTCGGCCTTGGACCGCGCTCCTTGAGCTGCCTTGGAGCGGTTCGGTTCACCCAGTTCCGCCAGCAGCTTCTCCGAAAGCACCACAAGTTCGCCGAAAACGTCCGGAGTCAGCCATTCAGGGCGGGTTGCAAAAAGAATGTCTTCACTGGACGTATTGCCGCTGGCGCCGGGCGCGAAGGGGCAGCCGCCCAGTCCACCAAGGGCACCATCCACCATCGCGGCTCCGGCCTGGATGGCGGCGAGTGTGTTTGCTACACCCAAACCCCAGGTGTCGTGGCCGTGATAGACGATCCTGCGTGCAGGGGACTCGTCCCGAACCCGGGAGATGAGACGGGCGACCTGCGCTGGAACGGCCTGCCCCAAGGTGTCGCAGATGACGATGTCCGTAGTGCCCTCAGCCCGGGGGTCGTTGGCGATGGAAAGGATGCGCTCCTCGGGAACGTAACCCTCGAAGGGGCAGGTAAAGGACGTAGCGATGCACAGCTGGATGTGGCCGTTCACTGCGCGGGTGTACTCGACAGCCTCGGGCAAAGCGGCCAGGCTCTCATCAGTGGTCCGACCGATATTGGCCTTGTTGTGGGAATCCGAGGCGGACAAGCAGTACTGGAAGTTCCGTGCTCCGGCGGCTGATGCTTTGGCGACGTGACCGGGGGTGGCCACCCAGATCCAGCACCTTTCCAGTTCCTCGGGGGTGAGGGCCTGGACCACTTCCAGGGTGTTGGCCATGGTGGGGACCAGGTCTGCGCGGGCCATGGAGCCCAGCTCAATGGCGGGCACTCCCAGTCGGAGCAGCTCCCGCACCGTCTCGATCTTCTGCTCTGCAGGCAGCAGTTTGCCGGTCAGCTGGAGCCCGTCGCGCAGCGTGACGTCCCGCAGGATGACATTGCCAAGCGTTGAAGCCAAGGGGCTTTCGAAGCGGTTCATGGTCGGAGGGCCTCCTCGCGGCCGGAAGCCGCATTGATCTGTGCGGCGTCCATGTCCAGGAGCCCGCCAAGGATTTCTTGCGTATTTTCGCCCAGGTCCGGTCCCAGGTTGCGGATGGGCAGGGACTGGGCCCCGATCACCGGAACAATGCCCGGGAAGCCCACGCCGGGGAGGATTTCCTCGCCGGTGGACACGTCGAACTCCTGGATCATGTTGCGGGCGGCATACTGGCTGTCCGTGCTGATGTCTGCGGCGGTATAGATGGGTCCGGCCGGAACCCCCGCGGCCTCAAGGGCGGCCAGCGCTTCAGTACCTGAAAGCGTCGCTGCCCACTCGCCGATCGCCTGATCCAGCTCCTCACGTTGGGCCCAGCGCCCGGCATTCGTTTGCAGCGAAGGGTCCTCAGCGAGGTCGGGGCGCCCGATGGTCTGCATGTACCGCTGGTAAATGGAGTCACCGTTGCCTGCCACCACAATGCTCGCACCGTCCTTGCATACGTACGCGTTGGAGGGAGCGATGCCCTCCATCCGGCCGCCCACGCGCTGCCGGTCCACGCCGTAAGCCTGGTAGTCAGGGATCAGCGATTCCATCATCGAGAACATTGCCTCGTTCAGCGCAACGTCGATGATGCGCTCGGTGAGCGGAACGGCGCCGGCCGAGTCCCGGCGTCGTGCTTCACGCTGGTACAGGCTCATCATGGAGCCGAAGGCGGCGTACAGGCCCGCGATTGAGTCGCCTATGGAGACGCCAACGCGAACGGGAGCGCGATCCGGGTCGCCCACCAGGTTGCGGAACCCGCCGTAGGCTTCGGCGACGGCGGCAAAACCGGGCCGCTCAGACAGCGGCCCCGTCTGCCCGAAGGCGGAGATGCGAGTGACGATGAGGTCGGGGTTCACTTCGTTGAGGACCTCCGGTCCCAGACCCCACTTTTCCAGCGTCCCGGGCCGGAAGTTCTCCAGGAGGATGTCGCACTTGGCCACCAGCTCCAGCACTGCCTGCTTGCCCGCCTTGGTGCGGAGATCCAGGACCACGGACTTCTTGTTGCGGTTCAGCGTGCGGTACAGCATGGACGTGGTGCCCTTGTGCAGGCGCCAGTTGCGCAGTTCGTCGCCTGTGCCGGGCCGCTCCACCTTGATGACCTCGGCTCCGAAGTCGGCCAGCAGCCTGCCGGCCGTGGGTGCGGCGATGTAGTTGCCGAGTTCCAGGACCCGGACGCCGTCCAGAGGAGCGATGGTGTGGTGTGTCATGGGCTTCTTTCGTGCGGGCGCGGGACTGTGTTGCGGGGCCTGGCAGAACAGCCGGCCCATGGCCTGGGTCCCGACGCGAGGGCTCCATTACCTATCCCATATTATGGGCTGCAACTCATAATGAAAGTCTTTTGCTCAAATAGACTGAGCCGGTGTACTTCACTATCAGGCCCGCCCGCCCGGCCGATGTACAGGTCATCCTCGCCACGGACATCGTCACTGGGCGGACATCGCCCAGTGACGCTGAGCGATTCGCTGCGGGCATCAGCGCCGCGGTCGCGGACCCCGCCCGTCTCGTCGTGGTGGCCGAAGCGCATGATGACGCCAACGCGGAAGGTGGGTCCGGCGTCGTGGGTTGGGCCAAAACGCATCACTGGGACTATGCGGACGGCCCCGCGCCGGCCGGGCAATACCTGGGTGGCGTCACCGTGCGGCCTGAATTCCGGCGCAGGGGCCTGGCGGCTCAGCTGACTGAGGCCCGTCTCCACTGGATGTGGGAGCGGGCGGAGTTCGCTTGGTATGTGGTCAATGCGGGCAACGAGGCGTCGCTGGCGTTGCACCGAAGATGGGGCTTTCGGGAGGTCGCGCGTGGCGCCCGTTTTCACACCGTAGCGTTCGACGGCGGCGAAGGAGTGCTGCTGTCAGCGGCACGGCCGCAGTGCTGACGTCGGCAAACGCCGCGGCTGCCTTAGCATAGTCCACAGGTGCGCCGACCGGGGGAGTGTGTGATGGGACCGTTGGAATCGATCCAAAGAAGCGCGGACAAGAGCCAATCAGCAGGCGCGGGGTCACGTTCGCGTCCTCCGAGAGCACGGTCGTCGCGGCTTAAGAAGCTGGACGTTGCGATTCTTCTGGTCCTGATCGTCCTTCTGGCGCTGTCCGCTACCCCGTGGCCATCCGCGATGCTGATCCGCAGTGTTTTTGAGCGTGGGGCGCAGGCGACCATTGACGAGATGACCCCTTACGTGCCGGATGCGCCACTGCAAACCCAGGCCGGCGTGGTGTACAAGCCCGGGTCCACTTTTGATGTTTTCAGCCCTGAGGGGACCACCGCGCCGCTGCCGACAGTGGTGTGGATTCATGGGGGTGCCTGGATTTCCGGGGCGCAGCGCGACGTGAATCCGTATCTCCAGATCATCGCCGCCGAGGGTTACACCACCATCGGCATGAGCTATCCGATCGCCCCCGAAGCCACCTATCCCACTGCCGTGCGTGACATTAACGACGCCCTTGCCTACATCAAGGCCCATGCGGCCGAACTGAACGTGGACACCAGCCGTATTGTGCTGGCCGGTGACTCTGCCGGGGCCCAGCTTGCGAGCCAGATGACCACGCTCACCGTAAACCCCGAGTACGCCAATCTGATGGGGATCCAGCCGGCCCTTCAAAAGTCGGAGCTGGCCGCCACCATCCTGCACTGCGGTGTCTACGATCTCCGGGCCATGGCTGACCTCAGCGGCATCGTGGCGTGGGGATTCAAGACCTCCCTTTGGGCGTACACAGGCACCAAGGACTGGTCCGCTACCTACGCCGGGGCCACCATGTCCACCATCGACTTTGTCACCGACGACTTCCCGCCGACGTTCATCAGCGGCGGCAACGGCGACGGGCTCACCTGGCTCCAGTCCGTGCCCTACAGCAACCGCCTCAAGGATGTCGGCGTTCCGGTGACCGAGCTGTTCTGGCCCGCCACCCATGAGCCGGAACTGCCGCACGAATACCAGTTCCACCTGAACTTCGACGAAGCCCGGGAAGCGCGGGACAAGACGTTCGCCTTCCTGTCCACGCACGCCCCGCGGCGCTGATCGTCCGCTCTTCTGGGAAGCGCAAAGTATCTCCATGATGGAACTATTATGGAAGCATGACCTCCTCCCCTGATGTCTCGTCCGTCACACGCAGGCCAGTGCTCTTCTGGGCCTCTGCCCTGTGTGTTGCCGCCTTGGTCCTGGCGCCCCTGTGGATGCTGCTTGGGAATCCCGCCGTCCTGCGCGGACACCCGCTGCTGCCTGCGCTGTTGGTGACTGCCGTCGTCGTCGGACTTCTTTGGGCTGTTCTGCTGTGGCGCCGCCGCCGCGTGTCCCGCAAGCGCACAGCGCTGAGGGCTGCAGGTGCATGGGTGGGGCGCGTGGCTGTGCTGGCCTTGGTGGCCATGCTGGTGTGGCTGAATCCCTTCGCCTACCAACAAGGCGCGGTAGCGGCCGGATCGTCTCCCTCGGCCTCGGTGATTGAAGAGCCGACGGCGATTGTGATGAGGCCCGACGGCGCGCCGGTCAGCAAAGGGCTGGTCTTCTACCCCGGCGCCCGGGTTGAGGCGCGGGCGTATGCGGACATCCTCAAGCCGGCCGTGGATGCCGGGGTCCTTGTGGTGATCCTCAAGGCACCCCTCAATCTCAGCTTGTTGGACGGAAGCCAGGCCCGTGGCGTCATGGAGGCCCATCCGGAAATTTCCACATGGACTGTTGGGGGTCATTCCCTGGGTGGGGTCAGTGCGAGTTCATTTGCCCTGTCCAACCAGGACGTGGACGGCCTGCTGCTGTACGCCTCCTACCCGCTGGACTCCATGCGCGACCGCGCGGGGCTGAAGGTCCTCTCCATCTCAGGCTCGGAGGACGGGCTCAGTACGCCGGAGAAGATCAACGCCTCCCGCGAACTGCTGCCCTCGGACGCCGCATTTGTGGAGGTTCAGGGCGGTAACCACGCGTTCTTCGGGGACTACGGACCGCAGCCCGGCGACGGCGAACCTACCGTGGACCGCGACGCTGCCCAGGACCAGATCGCATCCGCCACGGTTGCCTTCTTGACGGGGATCAACGGGAGCTAAGGCCCGCCGGGAATAGTTCCGGGTATACGCCTGTTCATTGATTTAGATGCAAACGCATGTAAGCTGGATGAACAAGCAACAGGAGAATGCCATGGAAACCCGCCGCATCACCGTCCTTTCCGCCGGACTCGGCGTCCCGTCGTCGAGCCGCCTGCTGGCCGATCAGCTGGCCGCCTCCGCCGAGCGGCAGTTGCGGGCTGCAGGGTACGACGTGAAGATCGACACCGTTGAACTGCGCGATCTTGCCGTGGACATCGCCAACAACTTTGTCACCGGCTATGCGGCGCCGCGCCTCGCGGAGGTGATTGCCGGCGTCGACGATTCCGACGCCATCATCGCCGTCAGCCCCGTCTTCAGCGCCTCCTACAGTGGTTTGTTCAAGTCCTTCATCGACGTGCTGGACCCGAAGTCGCTGGACGGCAAGGCTGTCCTGCTGGGCGCCACAGGCGGCACAGACCGCCACCAGATGGTCCTCGATTACGCCATGCGCCCACTGTTCACCTACCTGCGCACCAGGATTGCCGCTACGGGCGTTTTCGCGGGGCCGCAGGACTGGGGAAATACCGACGACGGCGGCTCGCCCCTTTCGGCGCGCGTTGACCGCGCTGCGGGTGAACTGGTGCAGTTGCTCAGCGGACCGCAGCCGAACCGCAAGCCCGAAGCCCTTGAATCACTGCCGTTCGAACAGCTGTTGGCAGGTATTTCAGCGGGTCGGTAGCCCGCGATCAGGGGAGTAGTGGAAATACCGGCTTTGCCACGCCTGGGTCTTCCGTGCCTGGGGGTTGGCGGTTTCGGACCACGGAGGATAGACGCGGAACCCGCGCTTCCCGCCTCTTCCATTGAGGGAACTGATGCCGTGAGTGACCAAGGCGGACCGGGGAAAGACGAAATGTCCGGAGTTTTCCGCTTCCCGGACGGAGATCACCAAAGTGTCGGCATCGTTGGCTTCCGGGTGGTCCGCAGGGAACGGTTCCGTACCTCCGGCAGCTGACCGACGCCACACCGCAACGAAGAGGCCCACCTTGGTAGGCGTCACCTTGCCCACCCGGAAACGGATCATTGCGGTCCCACAGGTGGACGTTGCGGCGCCATACTCAGTGTTGTCCGACTCGGAAACGGGAAGGGAGCATATCTGCCCCAGGAGGTTCACCAGCCGGTGGGCTTGAAGGACATCGGGATGAAGCATCCGATCAGTATGCACGTGGTGCTGGACGCTTGGTGAATCCCACCGCTTGGTTGGCCCGAACTTTTTCACGCGGCTGATCGTTGGGGCAACCATGAAGTGTCCTGTGGATTCCATTGACCTGGTGATGAGCGAACGAAGCGGCGTGGAGATTGATTACTGCCCGCAATGCAGGGGTGTGTGGCTGGACCGTGGGGAGCTGGACAAGATCATTGATCGCGTCGCAGCAGAAACCATCCCTGCTCCCTCCCGGCCGGCGGCTGCGCCGTCCCAGCCACCCGTCGCGCCGCCACCCCTCTACAATCCGTTTGAGTCCCGACCGCAGCAGCCGCGCTATGACGACAGGGACAGGCGTGACTACGACCGGCGGGACGGCGATCGGCGCGAAGGCTACGATCGCGATGGGCACGGCCGTAAGCGCAAGAAAAAAGAGGGCTTCCTTGGAGACCTGTTCGACTTCTAGGTTTTCCTAGTCGTCCAACAGCTCAATAAACTCGCGGGCCTGTTTGATGGTGATGTCTGAGTGGCGCGTCAACGCGATCGCGGCGCCCTCGACATCTCCACTTTTGGCGAGCGTCCGTATTCGTCCGTAGATCTCATCGTTGAGCATGTTGCTGCTCACTTCCCGCGTTACCTCGCCTTTGCTGACAATCGCCCTGTAACGGTAGGGAAAGCGCTCGGGCTCGTCATCGTCATCCGCCAGCAGATCCTTGGCGGCTGGCTCCGGCGTGAAAGGCTGCGGGTGGGCGGCCAAGGCGCCTACAGCTTCACGCGAGGCACGCAGGCCTTCGCCAGTGGCCTGCAAGTAGAGCTTGATCGCTGCCATGCCCTGTCCGCGGGCGATCAGTGAGTAAAGCTGGCGGTGTTGCTCCTGGTTGAGCTTGGCGGCAGACTCCCTGGCCAGATCCACGGGATCCTTCGGGGCGTTCGCGGCAGCGACGCCCGCTGTGGTTTCAGCGGAACGCTTGGTGAAAGAGCGAATAAGCAGGAGCACTCCCGCAATGACCGCAACGAGGATCAGGAGCGGGATGAGGATGGAATCCATGGCGTTGTCAGAGCCGATCTACGTAGTTCTTGGCGGTAAGCAGGTCCGAGTGGGTGGCCTGGCGCAGAACCTTGATGGCCTCGATCTTCTTCCCGCTGCGGACCAGGTTTTGGAGCTCGAGCGCAAGCTGCGGGTTCAGTTGGCCATTGGGAAGGACGGCGGGCTGGTGTCCGGTCTGGCCGGCAGCATGTGAACGGGCGGCCTGGGCCTGGATAGCGGACCTGGAGTTCTCCGCCTGTTCCCGGTGGCTTGCCTCATTCTGGCTCGGCTTGGTAGTGGCCTCGATCCGGGCGCGCAGGGCCAGCGCCTCCTGGACTTGGGACGCTTGGTGCGCAGCCGAACGGGCCGCCAGTTCACGTTGATACCTCTCCGCGTCGGAGACGCCGGTATCCCGCGGTTTGAAGGCCGCCGTGAGTGCCCACAACAGGCCAACGAGGACTAGAAGCGGAAGGGCAAGCGTCAACACGTCACCAAAGTTCATCCCCATGCTTAGAGCTTATGCCAGAACTTGGTTATCCACAGCACATTCCACTTCCGGCATAGGCTTCTGAGACAGTGGTGTCAAATTTGGGGCCGGTTTGTAAGATGCATCACATTTGCGGCATGTTTGGGGTTCATTCCACCCTCCATGAGGCTCGGAGGAGCGGGGCGTCTGTGGATGAAATTGCGCCGAATCTTTCTTTGGTCCACAGCTTGTGATCAACGTTTCCGCAGGTCAGACGCCAATTTCCCGTAAAAGAATTTCTCTATCCACAGGGTAACGCACAGTCTGTGCACAACGTGGGGCTGGTATTCCACAGGTTTTCCACAGGGGGTGTCAGGCGCCTGCTGTAACGTGTCTGGAGTGTCCATTTCGGATGCGAATATCCCTTGTTGAGTTTCCCGGACGCTGCTCAAGCCCACCATTTGCAGCGGGCGTGGGGAATCGACTGTGGATAACTTGTGGATACGGAATGCTATTTTGTCGGCCCTCCCTGACATCGTCAGAGACACCGGGCGGACTTCGTCACCACACACTGCGGTTTACGGGCCGCCGGGGAGTAAATCTCTGCAGCGGTACACAAATGGAGGACGGCTTTGTCAGTTACGCACTTGGACTCAATCGAGGGCACACGCGCTTCGGACTCGAGCCGGAAACCTCCCCAGGACATCCCTGCTGAACAGTCGGTACTTGGCGGCATGATGCTGTCCAAGGACGCGATCGCGGATGTCGTCGAGATCGTCCGTGGGCACGACTTCTACCGTCCGGCCCACGAGACCATCTATGAGTCCATCATTGACCTCTACGGTCGTGGCGAGCCCGCCGACGCCGTCACCGTCTCGGATGAACTGACCAAGCGCGGAGAAATCAACAGGATTGGCGGCCCCGCCTACCTCCACGAGCTCATCCAGACCGTACCAACCGCGGCAAACGCCGGCTACTACGCCGAGATTGTTGCCGAGCGTGCTGTCCTTCGCCGCCTTGTTAACGCCGGCACCAAGATCGTCCAGATGGGCTACGGCCAGGACGGCGAAGTGGAAGACCTTGTCAACCAGGCCCAGGCCGAGGTCTACGCTGTGGCGGAAAAGCGCACTGCAGAGGACTACGTGGCGTTGAAGGACGTCATGGAATCCACCGTGGACGAGATCGAAGCTTCCGGTCACCGCGGCGAAGGCATGACCGGTGTTCCCACTGGCTTCTACGAGCTGGACGAACTGACGCACGGACTCCACCCCGGCCAGATGATCGTCATTGCAGCGCGTCCTGCCGTGGGTAAGTCCACGTTCGCGCTGGACTTCGCCCGTTCCGCCGCCATCAAGAACAACCTGGCTACAGTCATGTTCTCCTTGGAAATGGGCCGGAACGAGATTGCCATGCGTCTTCTCTCCGCAGAGGCCACTATTGGTCTGCAAGACCTCCGTAAGGGCACCATCAAGGACGAGCAATGGTCCAAGATCGCCACCACCATGGGTCGCATGAACGATGCTCCGCTGTTCATCGATGACAGCCCCAACATGTCCCTCATGGAGATCCGGGCCAAGTGCCGCCGCCTGAAGCAGCAGCACGACCTCAAACTGGTCATCCTCGACTACCTTCAGCTCATGAGCTCCGGCAAAAAGGTTGAATCGCGCCAGCAGGAAGTTTCCGAGTTCTCCCGTGCGCTTAAGCTGCTGGCCAAGGAGCTCCAGGTTCCCGTCATCGCCCTGTCGCAGCTGAACCGTGGTTCCGAGCAGCGCCAGGACAAGCGCCCCATGGTGTCCGACCTCCGTGAATCCGGCTCCATCGAGCAGGACGCCGACATGGTCATCCTGTTGCACCGTGAAGACGTCTACGACAAAGAATCCCCCCGCGCCGGCGAAGCGGACATCCTCATTGCCAAGCACCGTAACGGTCCCACCAAGGACATCGTTGTTGCTTTCCAGGGCCACTACTCGCGTTTTGCCAATATGGCAGGCGATGCAGGCGCCGGTGGAGGAGGCTTCTAGGCCGCCCGGTCCTGGTTCCCGCGCAGGCACCCCTTGGCGGTAGTGTGGTCCGTGCCCCGCGTGCGCGGGAATTTCTAAAGTTATTGGGGAAACACATGAAGAAGCATTTGCTGCCCGGAATCGGGGCAACGGCATTGATGGTTGTGGCATTGACTGCGTGCGGTGGGTCTACGGCATCTCCCGAACCAACGTCGTCGCAATCCAGCGGGGCGGCCACTCCCACGCCGACGCCCGTGAAGCAGTACACCAACGAAGAGCTCATTGGCCTCGTCGGAAAGATTACATTGAGCGACGGCACCAGCCCCGCTGTACTTTCCGGCAAGGAGTTGCTGGGTCAATTTGATTCGGTGGCAAAGGGTTTCGAAGAGGCCACCATTGAACCAGCGGCGTGCGATGACCCGATCCTGCTTGGTGCCCCACGGGCCATCGACGGTTCCACGACGGCGGGCACAGCCCGCACAAAAGCCGGTGGGTTCATCAGCAACGTATCCATGACCTCCGGTGTCGATGGTGCGCGGCTCCAGAAGGACCTGGATACAAGCAAGGCCCAGGCCGAGCAGTGCAAAAAAGTGGCCTACTCCGCTGAAGGGGATACCCTCACCACCTCCACCGAGAAGGTCGAAGGCATGGGCAGCGTACCCGGAACAGCGGGTTTCAAGACCGTGATGGTCCTCCCCGATGGAAGAACAGGCGCCATCTACACGGCACATGCCATCAAGGATGGTGTCCTGATCTCCGCCACGGCTTCCGCCAATGACGGCGCAGCCGGCGGCCCGGAAGCTGTCGGTGCCCTCATGGACCAGGCAGCAGCGCTGATCAAGTAGTTCCCGTCAGCTCAAGGCCGCACGTGCAGGATTCTTTCCCGGCTGTGCGGCCTTCGGCTGCCTATCGAGCAGCCGGCGCCAGCGCCTCCACCACAAGCTGGTAGGTCTCCTCGATGTGGTCCCTGCGGCTCGGGATCACGGTGGCAGTCGGACGGGCCTCAAGGCCGCTGGTGAGGTCCTGGTACATCGACTCCAACAGCCGCGGCCCTCCGCCTTGTTCCACGATGGCGGTGACACTCGCATGCCAGGGATCATCGCTGTCCGTGCGGGAATAGAACCTTTCAACGGATGCCTCGCGCGTGTCCATGAGGACAATTTCCCTGAGGCTGGCTCCGGCCCCTTCAGCGGCCTCCCGGAACAGCAGGACTTCAGCCCCGGCGTCGAGATATTGCGGCATGATCACAGTGTGTCCGGCTGCCAGATGGGTGGTGGCCATGCTGAGCGCGATCGGGCGGACCAAGGTTCCTGCGGTCTGGAAGTCTTTCTCCCAGCCTCCGATCAAGCAGCGAACTTTATCCACATCCAGGTTGAGGACGCCGGGATGGCGATCCGCATATAGTCCGGCGAGAGTCGATTTCCCGATTCCGGGTGGACCGTTCAGGAGGATCAGTTCGTTCATGGAGGACACCGTAGGACATGAACGTCGGGATCCATGCCTTGGTCAGGACGTTGCCGGCCGCGACATTGCCTTGGCTCGGTATAAGGTAGGGCGTCATGGCCCTGCGACTTGTTCAAGTGAACTTCAAAGCCCGGGATGACTCTGCTCTCGGGAAGTTTTGGGCTGACGCCCTCGGATGGGGTATTTCCAGCGAGGGACCCGGTGTGACCAACGTTGAACCCGTGGGCTTCACATGGCCGGACCCCTCAGCCGTCTGCGTTGACGTCGTGGCAGTTCCGGACCCGGAAACGGTGAAATACCGGGTGCATCTCGATCTGGCTACCACCTCTGCTGCCCATCAGGCGGAGCTGGTTGCGCGACTCAAGGAGCTCGGCGCGACTCCGGCCGACATAGGCCAAGGAGAGGTGCCATGGGAGGTGCTGGAAGATCCCGAGGGCAACCTGTTCTGCGTCCTGGAACCCCGCCCGATCTACCAGGACACCGGACCCATTGCCACCGTGGTGGTCAACTGCGCAGATCCGAGGGCCATGGCCAGCTTCTGGAGCGGGGCGATGGACTGGACCCTCCACGAGGTGACGGACGAACACGCCAGGCTGCGTTCGTCCACGGGAGTCGGACCATATCTGGAGTTGCTGCGCACGACGGACCCCGACTCGCTGCGGAGCCGTATCCATCTCGACCTGATGCCCTACTCCGGTGACGATCAAACGGCTGAGGTTGACCGGCTGCATACGCTGGGTGCCGTTGACGCCGACGTCGGACAAGGAGACGCGTCGTGGCGGTGCCTCGCCGATCCTGAGGGCAACGAATTCTGCGTGCTACGACCAGGATGACGGACAGGCGGGGTGTCTAGCTGCCTTCGGCCAACGGCAAGGTAAGGCTGAAGTGTGCCCCGCTTGGGCTCGGATGCGCTTTTGCCATGCCATTGTGGGCAATGGCTACGTTGTGGACCACGGCGAGGCCCACACCGGATCCCGCCACGCTGCGGGCACTGCTGGAACGATAAAACCTGTCAAAGACACGGTCCAGATCCTCCGACGGAATACCCGGCCCCGTATCCCGCACGTCAAGAGTGACACCTCCTTTTGAAGCGGTGAGGGCTACCCGGACCTGGCCCGGCTCGGGCGTGAATTTGCCGGCGTTGTCCAGCAGATTAGTGATGGCGCGGGCCAGCCTGACGCGTTCTCCAGGCACGAGGAGAGGTCCGCCGGGTCCTTCCAGGGACCAAGCTACCCCGGGATAACGCCGTTCTGCATTGCCCATGCAGAAGAGAACTAGTTCGTTGAGATCAACTTCCTCGATGAAGGAAGGGGACTCCTTGTTTCGGGCCAGGTCGATCAGGTCCTCGATGAGGGACTGCATTGCTATCAGTTCGTGCTCCAGGGCCCCGGTAATGCGTTCTTTGCTGCCCTGGGGAAGCTCGGGGTTCCTGAGCATGGCTGCGTTGGTCCGCAGCGACGTCAGGGGAGTCCGCAGTTCATGGGAGGCATCGGCAATCAGCTGCTCCTGCTGGTGGCGGGATTGTTCCAATTCGCTCAGCATCGTATTGAAGGCGTTGCTGAGCCGGTTGATCTCAGTGGTTGTGCTGTGAGGGATCCTGATGTCAGTGTTGCCGGTTTGGGCGATACTCTCGGCTACGGCCGTGAGCCGATCTACAGGACGTAGTCCGCGTCGTGCCGCTATGTAGGCAGTGCCTGCGGCCACCACCAGGGCGCCCAACACTGTTGCCGCGAGCAGCCAACTGAGTCGCTCGAAGGACGCCAGCACCCTGTCGTCCCTGACACCCACTACCAACGCTCGCTGATCCGGCAGAGGCCTGACATACACGCGGATGGGGTCGTCGCCGATGGCCGCTTCCGTGAAGAAGGCCGCACTCTTGCCGGACGCCACCTCCCGCATCTGACCGGTGATGGGCAATGCCGGCCCGGCACCGGCGTCCGGGTCTTCGCTGGGAGTCGGCGCCACGAGTTGGGCACAGGCAGGCGAACGGACCCAGGTGCACTGCGAAAAGCCTTGCCAGTTGGGATCGGTCTGGATCAGCTGGATGATGCGATCCGATTCACGCCTCAGGGAGAGATCCTCGTTCTTGCGCAATTCGTGACCCACAAAGACGTACACCAGTACTGCGAACACTGAAACAGTGAGGGTGATGGCCGCTGCGATGACCAGCGTCATCCTCAGCCGCAGCGTCACGACGCAGCCAGCCGGTATCCGACGCCGCGAACGGTCTGGATGATCCGTGGTTCACCCTCGGCTTCGAGTTTTCGTCGCAGGTAGCTGATGTAGACCTCCAATGAATTGGAGGCCGGCGTCATTGCATATCCCCACACGGCGTCGCTGATCTGGCCTCGGCTGAGTGCCTGCTCAGGGTTTTCCGCGAGGACGCAAAGAATGGCGTATTCGGTGCTGCTGAGGTCAATCCACCGTCCGTTTTGCCTCACGGCGTGGGCCTCGGGCACCAATTCCAAATCGTCGTATCCAGCGGGACTGGCCGGAAGGTGGGTTGTCCGGCGCGCCATGGCCCTCAGACGCGCCAGCAGCTCATTCGGGTCAAACGGTTTCGAAAGGTAGTCGTCCGCCCCGGCATCCAAACCCGCAACGCAGTCGGCCACATCGCTGCGGGCCGTGAGCAAGAGGATCGGAACTGCATTGCCGGCTGCCCGGAGCATTTGGCAGAGACCGAGTCCGTCCATCCCCGGCATCACAACGTCCGCCACCAGCAGGTCGGGGGACGTTGCGGCCACCCTTTCGAGAGCTTCCCGGCCGTCAGCTGCCGACTCAACCTGGTAGCCGGCCGCTTCAAGCAGGGACTGCAGGGAGCTCCTGATGTCCGGATCGTCGTCGACGACCAGGACTGTTATGGGCTCCTTCATGGCCCCAGCATAGTTTGCGCGGCTTCAGAATCCTTTAAGTTCAATTCTGAACCATGGGTCTATGGAAAAGGACATCGGAACCACCTTCGCAACCGCCGCGCAGCGAGGTCTGCTCACGTCGCGGCGGCGTCGTCCCCGTGTCAGGGACTGGGTTGTGGGCATCTCTGCCGGGGCAATGATTGCTTTGATCTTCGGCCACAGACTGGTGCCGGAGGCTCACGGGATAGCGCTCGCCATCGAGAGCTTCCTTCCATGGCTGGGGGTGGTCATAGCTGCCCTTTTGATCGTGGCGGTTCTCTCGAAAGCGTGGGCTGGCTCCATCCCTGCGGCGGCCGCTCTGGTTTCCTGGTGCGTGGTCTTCCTGCCAGTCATGACGACGGGCACCGCACCTGCTCCCGCTCCAGGCGCCTCGGAGGCGGCAGCCAACGGATGGAGCGTGGCCACGCAGAACCTCCGCGCCGGAAATCCGGAGGCCGAGGCTGCGGTGGAAAAGGTGATCCAGTCCGGTGCCGCCGTCGTTGTCCTTCAGGAGCTCACCGGGCCAGCCCTGGAACGGATTGCCCCGTTGATGGACCGGACGTTCGGGTATCGGCAGGTAGCCGGGACGGTGGGAGTGTGGAGCCGGTTTCCCCTGAGCCAAGGCAGGCCCCTGACTTTGGGCCTTGGCTGGTCCCGCGCCATGAGTGTTCAGGTGGAGTCGCCGGACGGCCCTGTCCAGCTCTATGCCGTGCATCTGCCCTCGGTCCGACCCGGTGAAGTGCGCAGTCGGAACGCCGGGCTCGCCAAGCTCAGCAGGCTGGTGGAGGCGGATCCGTCGTCGCGGCTCTTGGTGGTCGGAGACTTCAATACGGCGAACACAGACCGCTCTTTTGGTCCACTGCTGGGGATACTCGACGACGCCCGGGCCGGCTTCGGTTTCACCTGGCCGGCCAGCCTCCCGGCCACCCGACCGGACCACATTCTGTTCCGCGGATTCACCCTTTCTGGCGCCTCCGTCATCAAGACTCCGGGCACCGACCATCTGGCAGCGATGGCATGGCTGCAGCCGGGGCCAGCCCGGCCGACGGTGAGCCTTCATCGATGACGGACAGCTCACGCGCACTTCGACACTCAGGGCGAGCCGGCTCCCTTAGTTGCGCGACCTTAGTTGCCCGGCGCCGTCAGCAGGTGATCCGGCAGCCGGTTTCCCGGGGCCCGACCACGGATTTCCAGCAGTTCGCGGGCGTGGGCGTGTAGCTTCCTGTCTTCCTCGGAGACTGGTACCCAGGACGGAATCGGCACGGCAGTGCCGGTTTCATCGCGTGCCACCATCACCGTGAGGCAATACGTCGTCAGGTTCATTTCGCGGTTCTTGGGATCCCCGGAGCGGACGTGGACCGCGATGTGCATGCCCTTGGCGCCGGTGTAGACGAGACGGGCTTCCACCTCTACGACGTGACCGATCAGCAGGGGCCGGTAGAAACGCACGCCACCGGAGAATACGGCCACTGTGTCCTTCCCGGCGTACCGGGAGGCGCACACATACGCGGCTTCGTCGATCCACTTCATGACGATGCCGCCGTGGACCTTGCCGCCCCAGTTCACATCAGTGGGGGACGCCATGAACCGCAGGACGACGCGTTCGGCGGTCCCGGCGTCGGTATATTCCTGGGCGTTCATAGCATTGACGATCTGCTCGCGGACCTCGATGCGCGCCAGAGCATGGTCGCGTTGCTCGATCTCTTCAGGCGTAGTCGGCTCGAACTGGGGGACGGGAATCGGCTTGCCGTCGGGTCCCACCGCCACAAAGATCACCATGCACTGACTGTGCATCGTCTCAGGGCCGCCCTTGGGATCGCGTGAGCTGACCACGGTGTGGATGTGCATGGAGGAGCGGCCGGTGTAGACGATGGTGGACGTTACCTCCACCATGTCGCCGCTGTTGACCGGATCAGTGAAGTGGATGTTGCCCACATAAGCGGTGACACAATACGACTTCGACCAGCCCACTGCTGCAGCGTAGGCTGCCTTATCCACCCACTCAAGGACCGTGCCGGCGTCGACTGACCCGCTGTGTCCGATGTCCATGGGAGCCGCGAGGAAGCGGAGGGTCACTGAATTGGCGGCGTCATCGCTCATGCTTGGAATCTTACTGTTGGCAGGTTTCTGTTACGTGACTAAGTCGGCTCCAGGGGGATGAACGGGTCACGTGCGCTGGATGCCAAGGGTAGCGATGAGATCCTCGTGCAGCTCGAACCAAACGCGGTGGAACGAATCGCGGTCCGTAGTTGTCAACCAAGCCGCTACCTGACCGGCCGAGTTGCACCATAAATGAGAATCAATATCATTTAACACATGCCTCATCACCCCACCCCCGTGTCCCCTGTCCGCACCCCGCGCAAAACCAGGCTTCGCGCACAGCCGATTGCTGCCGTCGGGCTCTCTGCCCTCCTGCTGACAGCATGCGCCGCCCCTGGTGGTTCAGCCGGCAACGCAATCGACGCAACACCCCACGCCACCTCCTCACCCAGCGCAAAGGAGGCCGGGGCGCCCACTCCCCGGCTCGTTTACACCCACGACGCCGGCATTTCCGTCCTGGACGCTACCTCGCTTGAACAGGTGGGAAGTGCGGAAATGTCCGGTTTCAACAGGCTTAACCCGGCCGGCGATGGCCGGCACGTTTTCGTATCCACCGGCGACTCCTTCCGCCTCTTCGACGCAGGCGCCTGGACGGAGCCGCACGGTGATCACAGCCACCACTATGTGGCTGAGCCCAAGCTGACTGAGTTGGCGTTTGCGGCAGACAAGGCCGGTCACGTGGTGTTGCACGGAGACAAGACTGTGCTCTTCAATGATGGTTCCGGGAAGGTGGAGAGCTTCGAAACCTCTGCGCTGGCCGCTGCCGTTGAGGACGGAAAGCTGCCTGCGACAGAGGTCTACACCACGCCCGAGGCGCATCACGGTGTGGCTGTGGAGCTGGAAGACGGCAAGCTCCTGGTGACACTCGGTAACGAGGAGGGGCGCTCGGGCATCGCGGTGCTGTCGGCGGGCAAGGGCCAGGAACGCACGGAAGTGGTGCGCAATGAAGACTGCCCCGGAGTTCACGGCGAAGCCGTAGCCGCCAATGAAGCCGTAGTGGTCGGCTGCGAAAACGGAATGCTCATCTATAAGGACGGCGCCATCACCAAGGTCGCCAGCCCTGACGCCTACGGCCGGATGGGAAACCAGGCGGGCTCCGAAAGGTCGCCTGTCATTCTCGGTGACTACAAAGTGGATAAGGCTGCCGAGCTCGAACGGCCCACGCGGATCTCCCTGGTCAACACTGAGACGGCCAGCCTGCAGTTGGTGGATATCGGCACCAGTTACTCCTTCCGCTCGCTCGGCCGTGGGCCCGCCGGTGAGGCGCTGGTGCTTGGCACGGATGGCGGACTGCGCGTGATCGACCCCCTGACCGGGGCCGTCACGTCGACAATCCCGGTGGTTGGGGCTTGGGAGGAATCCACAACGTGGCAGGACCCGCGGCCGACACTCTTTGTCCAAGGCTCGACGGCGTTCGTCACCGAGCCGGCGACGCGCACCATTCATGCGGTGGACTTGAAGACCGGCAAGGTGGCGAAGTCGGCGCAGCTCGAGCACGTTCCGAACGAGCTCACCGGCGTCAAGGGCTAGCCCCTCCCGCCCCCCGATCCTCTCTCACATCCCGCTGCTTAAACGCCAACGGTCTCTCACTTTTCTGAAGGAAGTGAGAGACCGTTGGCGTATAGGGGCTGTTATGTGAGAGGGGGTCGGTGGGGGTTGGTGCGGGTCTGACTAGGCCAGGACACGGAGTTTTGATCCGGAGCGACCGAACAGTGCTGCGTCGGCGGAGATTTTGCCTGCGCCGGCCAGCGCGAGGGCAAGAGCGGCCCCGGCGAAGAGCAGCACCAGCTCGTAGCCGCCATTGCCGACGAAGACGCCGGCCGGTGCGTGCACCAGGAAGAGCGCGCCGAGCATATTGACGGCCAGGAGCGCTGCGAACACGCGGGTAAGAAGCCCGATGATCAGCGCGATGCCGCCCACGAGCTCCAGGGTTGCCACAATCGGGGCTACTGTCGAAGCGCCCGGGACGCCCATCTGGGCGAAGGAGGCCTGGGTGCCGGCAATGGTGAATTCGTTGAACTTCTGCCAACCGTGCGCGGCGAAGAGAAATCCTGCAATAACGCGCAGGATGGTCAGGGCTGTGGTGGTTAAGCTGGACTTGTTCATGCTTCAACCCTTCCGGAGATAAGTTGAAGTGTCAACTAATCGTGGCTTTTTATGACCAAACTCCCAGCTACCTGACTTCGCGACGCTCAAGGTAGCGCGCATCCGGTTCTGCAAAACCGAACTGCTGGTACAGTCCATGTGCATCGCTGGTGTGCAGCATCCAGCGGAAGTTGGCCCCCGGCCCGGCGTCGATCATTTCCCGGACAATGGCCTTGCCCAGCGACTGGCCGCGCGCGGATTCCTGGACGTAAACGTCGGCCAGGTAAGCGATGGCGACGCCGTCGGAGAACGCCCGGGCGTAACCCACCATGGCGCCGGTGCGGGAATCGTAGGCGCCCACGATCCGCCAAGCGTTGTCCAACTGTGCCTCAACATCGGCGCGAGTGCGCCAGGTACCCCAGTAGACGTTGGTGGAGAGTTCATTCCAGAGCCAATCGCGATCAACGCGGTCCTTGTCGGCGGACAGAACGTATTTCATCGCGCAGTCCCCTTGGTCCTGGCCGGGCGGGCGCGGCGGGGCTTCGCCTGAAGCCACGGCTGCAGCAGCCGGGTGGTGATCGGCAGGAAAATGTACGTCATCAACGGCGTGAGGATCACGATGTTGAGGAGGACCCCGAACACCAACGGCCAGTCCTGCGTCAACGGATGCAGCAGGAAATTGGCCAGCAAGCTCAACGGAAAGAACGGCAGGAAGATGCTGATGGCCTGCTTCCAGCGCGGCGGCACCACCGTTTCGGGCACCACCACCGACACGTCGCCGGGCCGTGAGAACCAACCTTCAATCCCCGTGTGGCGTTCCACGCGGGTGGTCTCCATCATGTCCCTGGCGCTGTCAATCCACCAACGCCGTTCCTCGGAGTCCTCCCACTCCTGCAGCGACTCTGCGTCTGAGAAGCGGTAAAGCATGTGCCATTCGGTGGAATCCACCCCATTGCGAACCCACCCCGATCCCAAATATCCGGGCCATTCGCGGGCGAGTTCCTGGCCGGCGTGGGCCCACGCATTGGCTTGGCGGGTGTAGCCCGGGAGGATGGTGCGGGCGACGGAAACGGTGACGGGATGCTCATGTGACACGGCCCAAATGTACCCGGCCCGCGGCGGACTAGTCTGGTTTAGTGCCTCAAACCACAACCACTCCCACCCGTTCCAACGCCCGCGAGATCCTCCGCCTGGCCGTCCCCGCATTCGGCGCGCTCATTGCTGAGCCCCTGTTCCTGCTGGCCGACTCCGCAATCGTCGGGCATCTGGGCGTCGACCAGCTGGCCGGTGTGGGGCTCGCGTCCACCATCCTGCACACCGCAGTTGGCCTCATGGTCTTCCTCGCGTATTCAACGACGCCGGCGGTCGCCAGGGCGATCGGCGACGGGAAGTTGGGCAAGGCTTTGGCGGCAGGGCGCGACGGCGTGTGGCTGGCGCTGCTGCTGGGCCTGGTCCTCGCGGTGGTTGGCTTTGTGGCGGCCGAGCCCTTGGTGGGGTTCATGGGAGCGACAGGAGACGTGCAGCAATTCGCCGTCGATTATCTGCGCTGGTCCATGCCGGGCCTGGCCGCGATGCTCCTCATTTTTGCCGGCACGGGTGTTCTTCGCGGACTCCAGGACACCCGGACGCCGCTTGTCGTGGCAACCGCGGGCTTCGCCGTGAACATCGCCCTCAATCTGTTCTTCGTCTACGGTCTGAACCTCTCGGTAGCCGGCTCGGCGATCGGCACGAGCATTGCGCAGTGGGCCATGGCGGCGGTCTATTTGGTGATGGTCAGCCGCAACGCCCGGCAACACGGTGTGTCCTTGAAGCCCGACTGGCATGGCATCCGGGCCATGACCAAGGTGGGTTCGTGGCTCATGTTGCGCACCGTGAGTCTCCGCCTCGCCATCCTCGCCACTGTTCTGGTCGTCACTGCCCAAGGGGCCGTGAACCTGGCCGCGCACCAGTTGGCCATGACTATTTTCTCGTTCCTCGCGTTCGCCCTGGATGCCCTGGCCATTGCCGCGCAAGCCCTGATCGGCAAGGAACTCGGCGCCAGGAACGCCCAACGCGTCCGTGAATTGACCCGCACCATGATCCGCTGGGGCCTGGGCTTCGGTGTGATCACCGGTCTACTCCTTGCCATTGCTGCCCCGTGGGCCGGATACCTCTTCACTCCCGACGCCGGTGTCCGCTCCGCCCTCACCGTCGCCCTCTGGGTCCTGGCGGTCGGGCAGCCGTTGGCGGGCTATGTCTTCGTCCTGGACGGAGTCCTCATCGGCGCCGGCGACGCGCGCTATCTGGCGATTGCCGGCGTCGTCAACCTGGTGGTCTACCTGCCGCTGTTGGTGGCCATCCACCAGTTAAGGCCCGACGGCGAGGCGGGGCTCCTCTGGTTGTGGGCCGCGTTTGCGCTGGGTTACATGCTGGCCCGCGGGGTGACTTTGGGGCTACGTGCACGCACGGATCGGTGGATGGTGCTGGGTTCGCACTAAACTGGACGGGTGACTCTCCCAGCGACTCCTGCCCAGACTCCTTCTGCCTCCGCGGCCGGACTCTCGAAACCCGTGCTGATCCGTGCCACTGTTGCGCTGGCGTTCGGCGCGGTCACGATCTTCTGGGCCACCCCCTCCGTGCACGTCCTGGCGTGGGCTGTGGGCCCGTATTTGCTCGCGACTGCGGTGGCCGTGTGGATGTCCCGCGCTTTGCCCGTGGCGGTGCCTGCTGTGGTGGCGCTCGGCGGAATCGGGGCGCTGGTCACGCAGTCTGACGCGGGAGTCGCTCTTTCAGCCATGCTGGCGCTGCTGGTGTTGGGCCTCCTCGAGCTGGTGCACGGGATCAGGAAGCGCGATTCCCTGGCGCGTGACTGGCTCGTTTCCGGCGTCATTTCCGTTGGCACGGCAGTTTTGCTGCCCTTCTTCACCTCGCTCGGGGCGCATGCGCTGCTGGGCGTTGCCGGTGGTGGGGCCATCATTTCCGGAGTTCTGTGGATCCTGTCAGGGCTGACCTTGCGGCACGACGCCAAGGCTGCTGCCGGCGGCACGGCCCAGGCCACTGCTCCCGGCGCTTCGCCCGAGGCCGTAAACTAGTAGCTGGACGTTCTACTCGTTGTAGAACTTTTGCAGACCGGCGGGCACGAACCGCCATCATTGGAGGAATGACCGTGGCTGACCAGACACCAGGAGAACCGCGCAAGATGCGGACCTCGGTCAAGGGACCGCTCATGTTCTCCGCGTTCTTTGCAGTACTGGCTTTCGTGGCTGTTCTCATCTTCGCTTCCGGCGGCAGCGCGAAGGCCCCGCGGTTCGACCTCGCCTTCACCGGCGCCGGCATCGCGTTCATCGTGAGCCTCGTTGTGGCGGCCATGTTGTCCATGAGCCACAAGGAAAACGCCGACCACCTCGGCAAGGGATCCGGAGTCAACCTCAGTTCCAAGCGTCCCGGCCATGGCGGCCCGGCTGCTCCGGACGATGGCACGGAAACGCACGACGCCGGCCGCTGACCTTCGAGCGCTTCCTCACCTTGGTGGGGGAGCGCTTTTTTGTGTGTGCCGTGGCCGGGGAGTGCAGCTTGAGCGAACCGGTCATGCCTCGTCTGAAGGCAATTGCTGCAGCCGCCAATCGATGATCTCGCGAATGAGCTCGATGGGGAGCGGCGCATTGTGGGGCAGTTGGATGGCGTGCTCGGGGGCTCCGTAGCCGCTCAAAGCCGTTGAAAAGTGCGTGATCGCCTGCGGTGTGGGGTAGAACCCGACGTGGCGCTTGGTTCCGGTGAAGAAGAACAACGGCTCGACGCCGAGTTTGAAAGTGGGCATGCGCCAACTGATCGATTCCACCGCTTCAGCCGGTACGGCCGACTTGATCATCTGGTACACGGTCAGCAATCGTTGCTGTACATCACCGTCGTACTGGTCGATGTACTCGCTGATGGAACTCGCTGTCATGGTGGATGTCCTCTATATCGAGCGCATGGATAGCGCCATTATGCCCTTTACTCGCCCTCGGCGGCCTTCCTGGCCCGGTAGGCGGCGACGTGGGCTCGGTTGGCACAATTGCCGGTGTCGCAGTAGAGCTTGGAGCGGTTGCGGCTGAGGTCCAGCACCACGGCATCGCAGTCCTCTGCCGCGCACACCCGCATGCGCTCCATTTCCCGGCTGCGGATCACGTCAATGATGCCCATGGCGGCTTCGGTGCCCATCCGGTCTGCCAGGGGAGCTTCGGGGGTGGTGGCGTGGAGGTGCCAGTCCCAGTGATCGTGCTTTACGAGCTGGGGGAGTGCCTTGGCGTCGGCCAGAATCTTGTTGACGGACTTTGCGGCCGTGTCCTCATCGGCGCTCCAGAGTGCCGTGAGTTCGCTGCGAAGGCGCTTGATGCTGTTCAGCTCGGCAGGGGAATTGACCCGCGAACCGGTGAACTCTTCAGCTTTCAGGAACGCATCGAGGTCCTCGAGGGTGACGAGTGATTCCTGCCCATTGGCTGCGGTGTTGATGAGGTTGACGACGCTGCGAAGGGCAACTTCGGTGTCAGGCGCAAAAAGCACTTTGACTCCTTACAAGTTTCGGGAGTACTGTCATGACCATAAGCCCACTTTACTCCTGACAGGAGGCTGCTGTGTCAGCTCCAACGACGAAGGCTGATGCACAAGGTTTCCTGGCATCAGGACTCGGCATCGCACTCTTTTCTTCCGCTGTCTTTGGCACGTCCGGCTCGTTCGCCAAGTCGATGCTGGAAACCGGCTGGTCACCCGGCGCCGCAGTTGCCGTGCGCCTCACCGGTGCCGCTCTGATTCTGCTGATACCCGCCGTCGTGGTTCTCCGCGGCCGCTGGCACCAACTCAAGGACAACTGGCTGACTATCCTGCTCTTCGGACTGATCGGGGTGGCAGGCTGCCAACTGTTTTACTTCAACGCCGTCGCGCGATTGTCCGTGGGTGTTGCCTTGCTGCTGGAGTACCTGGCTCCGGTGATGATCGTCCTGTGGCTGTGGATCGCAAGCCGCCGCCGGCCCCGGGCACTTACCGCCGTGGGCGCGCTCCTTTCACTGGGTGGCCTGGTTCTGGTGCTCGACCTGACCGGTGCCGTGAAAGTGGACTTCATCGGTGTTCTTTGGGGCATGGCCGCGGCCGTGTGCCTGGTCATCTACTTCTTCATTACTGCCAAGGAGAACGACACCCTGCCTCCGCTGGTGCTCGCGTCCGGCGGGCTCATGGTGGGTGCGCTGGTGATGTGGCTGGTGGGCCTGTTGGGACTGCTGCCCATGACGTTCAGCACCGCCGACACCACCCTCGGACCGTGGACAACGCCGTGGTGGGTGTCCGCCGTCGGACTCATCATCCTGGCCACTGTCCTTGCCTATGTTTCCGGGATCATGGCCGCGCGGAGCCTGGGTTCCAAGGTGGCATCTTTCGTCTCGCTGACCGAAGTTCTTTTCGCCGTGATCTGGGCATGGCTGCTGCTGGGCGAACTTCCCGGGCCCATTCAATTGCTGGGTGGCCTCTTCATTGTGGGCGGAGTCGTCCTGGTCCGCGTCGACGAACTCCGCGGAGATCGCCGCACTGCTGCTGGCCGGCCCGCTGAGGCCGCGGCCCGGGTCCTGGACCACCCGAACGACGTCGAACCCGTCCCGATAGGGTCCGTCACCAAAGCGCCGCGCGACTAAGCCGGAGGAATCCCGGGCTTGTTCGAAATCTCCGCCGAACAACGGCAGCGTGTGCGAACAACGCCGGGGCTCGCTGCTCCCTTAAAAGCAAAGAACCCGGACGCTGGTGCGTCCGGGTTCTTCCCAACTGTCTTAGTTGGAAGCCTGCTGCTGCTGCTCGGCGTTCTTCTGAGCGCGGTCGCCGGCTTCGCGAAGTGCGTCGGCAACCTTCTTCAGGTTCGAAGCGTGCTGGCTGTCCCACTCGCCGCGGAACTTGTCAGCGTCAGGGCCCTTCCAGTCGGTGCCATCAAGCGCGCCCTTGAGCTGTGAACGCTGCTGCTCGATGTTCTCGGCACCTGCCTTCAGCTTGTTACCGAGCTGACGAAGCTGATCAACATCTGCACCCCAAATAGCCATGAGATTCTCCTTCATTTGTTCGGACCCGAGCTCTTCGGCATCCCCAGCGGCCTCCGGCTCATCCGGAAGATCCAATAACTAAAACCTATCCCGGGAATCCAAAAACCGTCGATGGGCACCCCTCCCCATGCAGCGCTGCCCATAGTTAGCATGGGGTTATGTGCCGCAATATCAGGACCCTGCATAACTTCGAACCGCATGCCACGAATGCCGAAGTGGAGGCCGCAGCGCTGCAGTATGTGCGCAAAATCAGCGGATCCACCAAGCCTTCCAAGGCCAACGAGGAAGCCTTCGCAGAGGCTGTCCACGAGATCGCGCATATTACGCAACATCTCCTGGACTCCTTGGTCAGCAATGCTCCGGCGAAGAACCGGGACGAGGAAGCAGCCAAGGCAAAGGCCCGGTCGGCCGTCCGTTTCGGGACAGCCTAGCCGGGCCCTGCTTCCGTTCCTGGGGCTACTTCCCGAAAGAACGCAATCTCAGCGAGTTGGCTACTACCAGCACCGAGCTCGCTGCCATCGCTGCGCCGGCGATCATGGGGTTCAGGAATCCCAGTGCTGCCACCGGGATGCCGATCGCGTTGTAGAAGAACGCCCAGAACAGGTTGGTCTTGATGGTGGACAGGGTCTTGCGGGACAGCTCGATCGCCTGCACCAGCTGACCAAGGTCGCTGCCCATCACCGTCAGATCGGATGCCTCGATGGCAACATCCGTGCCCGAGCCCATCGCGATGCCGAGGTCCGACTGTGCCAAGGCTGCAGCGTCATTCACGCCGTCACCGGCCATGGCCACCGTGGCGCCGGAAGCCTGCAGCTTCCTGACAGCCTCGACCTTGCCCTCCGGCAGTACGCCGGCGAACACGTCCTCAGGTGAAATCCCGACGGCGGCAGCCACTTGGGCGGCCACGGCAGCGTTATCGCCGGTCAACAGGATGGGGCGGATGCCCAGGTCCTTCAACTTTTGGATTGCCGCTGCCGAGCCGGGCTTGATGGTGTCGCTCAGGCTGATAATGCCGGCCGGCTGGCCGTCAACGGCAACCCAGATCGCCGTGGCGCCCGCGTTTTCCTCTGCAGCCAGGGCTTCCCGGTGGCTGGAGTCGAGGGTGATGCCGTTCTCCTCGAGCCAGCCGGAGCGCCCTACAACTACAGTCTGGGAGGTTCCCTCGAAAGCTACGGTTCCCCGGACACCGCCGCCCGGAGCGGAACTAAAGCCCTCAACGCCAGGCAGGCGGCCGCCGTCGTGCGTTGCTTCCTGCGCCGAGGCGGCGATCGCGTGGGCGATCGGGTGCTCGGAAGCGGCTTCAACGGCCCCTGCCAATGTCAGGACGGTGGCCGATGAGTAGCCGTTGAGGCCCGAAGTGTGGTCCACGGCGAGCTTCCCGCTGGTCACGGTGCCCGTCTTGTCCAGCAGGATGGTGTCCACGTGCCGGGTGTCCTCAAGAACCTGTGGGCCCTTGATGAGGATGCCAAGCTGAGCGCCGCGGCCCGTTCCCGTCAGCAGGCCGACGGGAGTGGCCAGACCCAGGGCGCAGGGGCAGGCGATGACGAGGACCGCGACGGCGGCCGTGAAGGCTGCGTTAAGGTCACCGGAGAAGAACAGCCACAGCAGGAACGTCACCAGGGCGATGACCAGCACGATCGGCACGAACACCGAACTGATCCTGTCCGCCAGCCGCGCAATGGGCGCTTTTCCGGTCTGCGCCTGGCTGACCAGTCGACCCATCTGGGCGAGCGTCGTGTCCGAACCAACACGGGTTGCACGGACCAGCAGGCGGCCGGACGTGTTGATGGTAGCGCCCGTCACCGCGCTTCCGGGCCCGACCTCGACCGGCACCGATTCGCCTGTCACCAGTGAAGCGTCGACAGCGGAAGCGCCATCAGTGACCACGCCGTCAGTGGCGATCTTCTCGCCTGGGCGGACCACAATGACGTCGTCCACCAAAAGCTGATCGGCAGGAATCTTCTGCTCCACGCCGTCCACCAGGATCGTGGCATCCTTGGCGCCCAGATTCAGCAGGGCCTTGAGTGCATTGCCGGCCTTGGCCTTCGCGTTCGCCTCAAGGTAGCGCCCCAGCAGCAGGAACGTGGTGACCACCGCAGCGACCTCGAAGTACAGCCCGCCGCCGGACATGCTTTCCATACCGGGGTGTTCAGTCATTCGGGGGTCCGCGAACAACTGCCACGCAGAGTAGAGGTATGCGGCGATCACACCGATGGACACCAGCGTGTCCATGGTAGAGGCGAAGTGGCGTGCGTTGATGGCAGCAGCCCTGTGGAAAGGCCACGCCGCCCAGCTCACCACCGGCAGGGCCATAGCCCCGACAATCCAGCCCCAGTTGGCGAACTGGAGGGCGGGGATCATCGAGATGGCGAAGACTGGAACGGTCAGGAGGGCGGCGACGATCAGGCGGGGGCGGAGTGTTGAAGCCGTTGGGCCGTGGGCCATATGGTCTTCGTGCCCGGCGTGTTCCATGGGCTCGGCTGTTGCGGCGCCGCTGGCGCCGTGCTCTGCATGCTCGGTCGTGCCTCCCTTAGACGCATGCTGCCGCACGCCGCCAGCGGCGCCGCTATGGTCGTGCTCCGTTCCCGCAGGCGAACTTTGGGCCGTGTCTTTCGGTGCCGCATCGTCGTGAAGGGTGGACTTGTGTCCGTGGCCCTCGTGATCCTTCTGGTTGTTGCTTCCCTCTGCGCGCCGGGGACGGGTGTTTGGGGGTGGGGCTTGGCGGACTGTGGCTTTGTAGCCTGTGGCGTTGACCGTGTCCACGATTTGCTGGTCTGTCACGGTTGCCGGGACGGTGACGTGGGCTGATTCGAGGGGCAGGTTGACGCTGGCCTCGACTCCTTCAAGTTTGCCCAGTTTTCGTTCCACTCGATTGACGCACGAGGCGCAGGTCATGCCCTCGATGTCCAGCTCGATGACCCTGTGTGCAGGCTGGTTGAAAGTCTCCTGGCTACTCAAGAGGACTCCTAAGCTTCGTTGGCTACCACCAGGTAGCCGGCTTCTGCCACGGCTTCGCCAATTTCAGACGGCGAGAGCTCCTTGGTTGAGGTGATGGTTACGGTGGACAGTCCACCGGGGTTGAGGTCTACGGCCACGTTTTCGACGCCGTTGAGAGACTCAAGTTCTTCGCTCACGCTGGAGACGCAGTGGCCGCAGGTCATGCCGGAAACGTTGACGTTGGTCTGGATGGTCTGGCTCATGGTGGTCTCCTTGGTGGTGAGTTGAATGGTGTGGTGGTTGTTGGCGGAATTACCGCAGCAGGCGCCCGATGGCATCGGTGGCCTCCTTCACTTTGGCGTCGATCTGTTCGGCGCGGGCTTCAGGGTTGGGCTCGGAGGCGGCGCCAACGACGCAATGGCCGATGTGCTCTTCGACGAGTCCCAGGCTGACGGCATGGAGGGCCTTGGTGGCGGCAGCCACTTGGGTGAGGATGTCGATGCAGTATTTGTCGTCCTCCACCATCCGTGCTATGCCGCGGACTTGCCCCTCGATCCGTTTCAAGCGTTTGAGGTACGCGTCCTTATTGCTGGTGTACCCGTGGGGTGCGGGGTGCTCCGGTTCCACGTTGATGGTGGGTGCATCCGGCTGACTCATGCTCAGGTCTGGCGTGCTCATATTTAGAACATATACCCATAGGGGGTATGCGTCAAGTACCCCTAGGGGGTATCTGTCCACGAATCCGGACTGGGGAAAAGCCTTGGCTCGTCCGATACTGAAGTCAGTGCCTTCGATGCAGCGTAATCACCGGCGCAGGCACTAGTGGAGCGATGTCTTGAAGGGGTAGGAAGATGGCGGTTTTCGTACTGATTCATGGTGGCGGTTCCACGGCGTGGGACTGGCACTTGGTCCAGCCCCTGCTCGAGGCTGCTGGCCACGAGGTCATCGCGGTCGACCTGCCCATCGAAGACAAGAACGCGATGCTTGAGGACTACACCCGCGCGGCAACGGAGGCGGCCGACGGCGCCCGGCACACCATCGTGGTGGGCCACTCGCTGGGTGGCTTTACGGCACCCTTGGTCAGCAATGAACTCACGTCAGATGGCCTGGTGTATCTCTCGGCCATGATTCCGATGCCGGGCGAGACCTTCGGAAACTGGTGGACCAATACCGGGCATGACCGCGAGACCATCCCCGACGAGGCGTTCTTTAACCTCGTCCCTGACGATCTTGCAGAGCAAGCCCGGGACAAGGAGCGTGATCAGCAGGGGGCCTGGATGTCTGGGCCTTGGCCAGGCCAGCATCCGGACGTGCCCACACTGGCCATTCTGTGCCGTGACGACCTGTTCTTTCCAGCGTCCTTCATGCGGTGCCAAGTACAGGATCGGCTGGGAATCGAACCGGTGGAGATCCCGGGCGGCCACTACGCCACACTGAGCCACCCGGGTGCTGTGGCTGCGGCGTTGAACCAGTTCGCCCGGCAGATGCATACGAGCCAAGCGAACGAGACCAAGAACTGAACCCCCCCAAAAAGCCCGACGTCGGCACCCACCCGGGTGCCGACGTCGAACCTTACTCATGTGGTGACCTACTACCGAAGCGTCGGCGTCGATCCTGCGTCCGGCCGGAACGCATCCAAAGCCGGGAGCGCGCGGTTGTTGTAGTCGAACATGGCCTGGTTTTCCCACGCATTGCCGGAGGACGGGTCTGCCGGGTCCCAGCCGTTTCCGGGGACGGATGTCCAGGCCGGCTCCCAGTAGACAGCGCCGAGGCCGCGGCCGCCCGGGGCGGAGGCCACCACATCCTGGACTGCGCGGAAGTTTGCGGCCTGCCCGGACGGCGTGGCCGGGTAGCCCTTGACCAGCTGGCCCGGAGTGGCGATGACGTTCTCCCAGGGGGCATTCGGGTTGTCCGCGAGGGTGAACGGGTACGAGGTTTCCACCACGATCACGTCCTTGTTGTACCGGGCGGACAGCGAGGTCACGGAGCTCTGCAGGGTGGCGAGTGTGCCGTGCCAGTAGCCGTAGTAGGACAACCCGATGATGTCGAACGGCACGGAGCGGGCGGTGGCCTGGTCGTACCACCAGTTGATCCCGTCAATCCCGTTGTTCAGGTTGGTCAGGTGGAGGATCTTCTGGGTGCCGGGGCTGACGTCGCTGACTGCGCGCGCCCCTGCCTTCAGGAAGGACGCCAAGTTGTCCCACTGGGCGCCTGTCACCGAATCGTTGGGGTCCACATCGTAGGACTGGCCGTAGGGCCACAGCATGCCCGGGTTGATTTCGTTGCCGATCTGGGCGGCGTGCGGGGTGACACCAGCAGCTCTAACGGCAGCCATGACATCACGGGTGTGGTTGTACACCGCGTCCGCGAGCCCTGCGGGAGAGTGTCCCTGCCACGCGGCCGGGACTCCCTGGGCACCGGGATCCGTCCACCGGTCCGAGTAGTGGAAGTCGAGCAGGACACGCATGCCCTGGGCGTCGGCGCGCCGGGCCATGGCGGCGACCTGTTCCTTCATGTTGAAGCCGTCCGCCGGGTTGACCCACACTTTCAACCGGACAAGGTTGGTTCCTGCGTCTGCGAACGCTTCGACTGGATCCACGGAGTTGCCGTCCGCGTCAGCGTAAACGGCGCCGTTCGCTTCGTTCTTGGGAATGCTGCTGAGGTCTGCTCCGCGGACCTTACGATCGACCTTGCCCGGGTTGAAGGTGACGTTGTCCATGCTCGCCCAGGCACCTGCGCCGCTGGTGGTCAGCTTAAGTGTGCACTTGCCGCTGGTGACGTTGGCGCTCACGGCCATCGACAACCATTGGTCATCCGTTTCGGTGGAGGGCAGAATCGTTGTCCCGTGCACCCCGCAACCGGTGAGGGTCAACCGGGACGATTCCACGGGGCCGCCGGATTTGATGTTTGCCCGGAACGTCCACCAGCCTTTCGCAAGACCGCTAAGGGTCTGTGACGTTGTGACCGTCCCATTGCCCGGAAGCCAGTGCGTCAGGCGGCTGTTGGATTGAAACCCACCAGACTCCACTTTGGCCGCATCTCTGTGTCCGTTAACAGTCCATCCGTTCAGGCCTGCCTCGAAACCTGCATTGGTGACGGTTCCGGCAGCTGTTGCTGCGCCCGGGGCAAGCAGGCTTGCGCCTGCCAGGGCTAAAGCGAGTACGACGGCGGGTAGCAGCCGTCGTTGCTGTTTCAGTCTTCCGGGGGTACTCAGCGCGGGGTGGTTCATGGTTCGTCCTCCTTGACGGGTGCTGCCGGGGTCTTACCTGGAAGTGGAACTGTTTGCGGGTTAGTGGCTGCGCTCGCGGGTGAGGCCGAAAGGGACCTCGTCGCTGACGGAGATGGTGAAGTGCCCGGGGTTGAGCCGGGTCACCAGGATGCCGTGACCGCTGCGGGTGGCCTGCGGCTGCAGGTGCTGGATGGCGGCGTTGAGCTGGTCCTCAAGTTGGGTGGCGGTTTCCACCCGGACTTCCACTGAGGTGTCGGTGGCGGTGTTCATGGGGCACCTTTCGGATAAAAAGCTGGGAGCTGGTGATTGGAATACCGGCCCGGACCGTGGTCGGTCCGGGCCGGCAGCCTGGGTTCAGCGGGTCAGGGGTGTTCCGCTGGAGCATGGATGACGCAGATGGTGCCGGCGGGAACATGCGCGGTTCCGCCGACGGCTTCGCCGGAGAGCAGATTGAGCCCGGTCGCCGGGTATTCGGCGTCCGCATCGGTGTGGTTGATGAGGAAGGTGAACGTGCCGTCCTCGGAGGTTCGTGAAGCCACTTCCAGCCCGGCGGGGGGCTGGACTCCGGTATCGATTCCGGCATTCCGGACGGCGTCCAGGACAACGTCGGCGAGGTGTCCGCCGTCGAGCTTGGTGGAAACGTACCAAGCGGTGCCGCTGCCGAAATCGTTGCGGGTGATGGCGGGTCCTGAGGCCGCGGGTCCGCTGGTGTAGCGGCTGAGGACTGTGGCGGTGCCGGGGTGGATTTCCTCGGACCACACGGTGCCGGTGGCGCCGGTGCCGAGGGTGACGATTTCTTCCTCGCGCAGGGGAAGGAATTCGTGGATCTCCAGGCCAAGAACATCACGGAGGCCGCCGGGGGAGGCGCCAGCCGGGACAGTGTCATTGCAGTCCACAATGCCGGAGAAGTAGGACACCATCAGGTGGCCGCCGTCGTGGACGTAGCGGCTCAGGTTCGCTGACGCTTTGTCGCCCACCAGGTAGAGCGCCGGGGCCAGGACCAGATCGTAGCCGGAAAGGTCGGCTTCGGGATGGGCGAAGTCCACGCTGATGCCGTGGTTCCACAGGACGGAATAGAAGGATTCGATGCGTTCGCGGTGGTCAAGATCGCTGCTGGGCCGCCATTCCAGATCCTGCGCCCAGAACGATTCCACGTCCCAGAGGATGGCCACGCGTGATGACACGGTGGAGCCCTTGACGGGGGAGAGCTTCCCCAGGTCGTCCCCGAGGTCCAGGACTTCGCGCCAGACACGGGTGCCGGTGCCGGCGTGCGGGAGCATGGCGGAGTGGAACTTTTCCGCGCCATAGCGGGAAGCGCGGAACTGGAAGAACATCACGGCGTCGGCGCCGCGGGCCACGTGGGACAGGCTGTTGCGGGCCAGTTCGCCGGGGCGTTTGGCGATGTTGCGGCCTTGCCAATTCACGGCCCCGGTGGAGTGTTCCATCAGCATCCAGGGACGGTTGCCTGCCAGGGAGCGGGTGAGGTCGGCGTCCATGGAGAGGAGGACGTGGTTGTCCTTCCGCTGGGCGACGAGGTAGTGGTCGTTCGCCACGATGTCCACCGCTTTGGCCCAGGCCCAATAGTCCGGGGACAGACAGTTGGTGGCCATGAAGTTGGTGGTCACCGGCAGGTGGGGCGTGTACTTCTTGATGACATCGCGCTCTGCGATAAAGCACTGGAGCATGGCGTCGGAGGTGAACCGGTGGAAGTCCAGGCGCTGGCCCTGGTTGCTGACACTTGCTGAGACCCTGGGGGCGTCAATCTCGTCCCATGCGCCGTACTTCTGTCCCCAGAAAAGGGTGCCCCAGGCTTGGTTCAGGGCGTCCAAGGTGCCGTAGCGGTGGCGGAGCCAGTCACGGAACGCCAGCACGGAGTTCTGGTCATATGAATCGCTGACAGGGGCGCCGTATTCGTTGTGGACATGCCAAAGAACCAGAGCGGGGTGGGAGGCGTAGCGGCGTGCCAGTTGCTCGGTGATGTTGGTGGCCGCGCGGCGGTATTCCGGTGAGCTGGGACTGGCCATGCCGCGGGATCCGTTGCCCAACGTGACCCCATCGCGGGTCACGGGACGCGCATGCGGGTACTTCTTCCAGAACCAGGCAGGCGGTGCGGCGGTGGGAGTTCCGAGGTCCACGCTGATGCCGGCATCGGCCAGCAGATCCATGAGGTGGTCCAGCCATTCGAAGTCGTATTCGCCTTCGCGCGGCTCCAGCAACACCCAGGAGAAGATGCCGATGCTGACCAGGTTGATCCCGGCCTCCTTCATCAGCGCGATGTCTTCCACCCAGACCTCGCGGGGCCATTGCTCGGGGTTGTAATCCCCGCCATAGCAAAGGCCGGCCGGTCGCTGTACCCAAGGCGCCAGTGCGGGTTGGGTGGCGGGGGCCTGCAGGACGTCTGTCATCAAATCTCCTAAGAACTGTGTGCGCTCCCAGTAGTATCACAGCTCGAATTCCGCTGGCTAGATCAAATTTGGGGTTGACATGGATCACAGGGCTGTGACTAACTGGAACCGCTCACAGTCATGCGACCTCGGTTCGGATGAGCGGTGAAACTCAGACAGACCCCATTCAGCTTTTCGACAAGGAGGACGAAATGCGCAAGTCATTTCGTGCAGGCGCCGTAGCCATGCTCGCAGCGGCCACTATGCTCGCCGCAGGATGTTCCGCAGGCTCCAGCGCCGGCAGCCAGGATGCTGCAGCCAGCGACCCCAACCAGAAGGTGGAACTGACCTACTGGGCATGGGCCCCGAATCTGGACAAGGTGGTGGAACTCTGGAACGAGAAGAACCCCACCATCCACGTCACGGTCAACAAGCAGGACGGCGGCGACCCCGCGGTCACCAAGCTGCTCACCGCCGTCAAGGCCGGCAGCGGCGCACCGGACCTGATCCAGGCCGAGTACCAGAAGATTCCTACGCTGGTGGCCGCCGACGCGCTCGCCGATCTGTCCGGCACTGCAGCCAATGACACCAAGAGCCACTTCCCCGAAGGCGTCTGGAACTCCGTGACGCTGGGCAGCGAAGCGCTGTACTCGGTCCCGCAGGACACCGGCCCCATGGTCTTCTATTACCGCGCGGACATCTTCGAGAAGCTCGGCATTGCCGTCCCCGCGACGTGGGATGAGTACGCAGCAGCGGCCAAAGCAGTCCATGCAGCCGATCCGGAGGCCTATCTCGGAACGTTCTCCTCCAACGATGCCGGCTGGTTTACCGGCATGGCACAGCAGGCCGGTGCTTCCTGGTGGGGTGTTGACGGCGATGCCTGGAACGTCAAGATTGCCGAAGAGCCCACGGAGAAAGTGGCCGGATACTGGGGTGGCCTCGTCGAAGAGGGCATCATCGACAACAAGCCCATGTACACGCCTGAGTGGAACACCGCGCTCAACACCGGCAAGCAGGTTGGCTGGCTCAGCGCAGCGTGGGGCCCGGGCGTCCTGGAGGGCAACGCCGGAGCCACAGCAGGCCTGTGGAAGGCAGCACCCATGCCGCAGTGGGATGCCTCCAAGCCGTCCACCGGTAACTGGGGAGGCTCATCCACCGCTGTCACCTCCCAGTCCAAGAACCTCGACGCCGCCGCCAAGTTCGCCACGTGGCTCAACACGGACCCTGAGGCAGTCAAGGCCTTGGTCAAGGAAACCGGAATCTACCCGGCAGACTCCGCCGGCGCCGAGTCCTCCCTCACCGAGGCCCCCGCGTTCTTCTCCAACCAGCCGGACTTCTACAAGGTGGTGGGAGAGGCCGCACAGAATGTGGGTTCCTTCACGTACGGCCCCAACGTCAACGTCGCCTACAACGCCTATAACGATCAGTTCGCCAAGGCTGCCCAGTCCAAGCAGAAGAGTGCCTTCCTGGACGCGGTCAACAGCATGCAGCAGGTCACCGTTGATGACCTGAAGAAGACCGGCTTCACGGTCAAGTAGCCGTTCCAAGCAAGCGCACCAGCTGCGGGAGGGTGGTGCCCCGCCCTCCCGCAGCATCTCCACCCAGAGTCTTACCCCCGAACCACCACAAGGAAGTGCACCGTGGCAATGACCGCAACCAGGCCCGGTCCGGCGGCCGGCAGAACAGCTGACACCCCCAGGCGGGCCAAGAACTTCAAGTCCCGGGTGCTCATCCCTTACACAATGCTGGCCCCAGGCATCATCCTGTTCCTCGTCTTCATGGCAGCGCCCATCATCTACACGTTGGTGCTCAGCTTCCAGAAGAAGAAGGTCAGCGGCCTGGGCCTCGGCAAAGGCTCGCAGAGCACTGCGTTCGCTGGCTTGGACAACTACGTCAGCGCACTGACGGATCCCGAATTCCTGGGCAGCGTCCTCCGGGTCCTGACCTACGGACTCATCCTGATTCCCCTGATGCTCGGCTTTGCCCTGCTGTTCGCGCTGCTGCTGGATTCGCGGCGTACGCGGGCCGGAAGCTTCTCCCGCACAGCGATCTTCCTGCCCTACGCAGTCCCGGCAGTGATCAGTTCACTCCTGTGGGGTTTCCTCTATCTTCCCGGTGTCAGCCCGTTCCACTTCCTGGCCCGTCAGTTCGGGATGGAACTGCCCTCGCTGCTGGATCCCAACCTGGTCACGTTCGCCATCTGCAACATCGCGCTGTGGGGTGGCGTGGGCTTCAACATGATTGTCATGTACACCTCGCTCAAGGCTGTTCCCAGCGAAATCTACGAGGCCGCCAAGCTGGATGGGTGTTCTGAAATCCAGACCGCCATCAGGATCAAGATCCCCATCATTGCCCCGTCCCTGGTGATGACCGCGCTGTTCTCGATGATCGCAACGCTGCAGGTCTTCGCCGAGCCCACCACACTCCGTCCCCTGGCCAACAGCCTTTCCACCAGTTGGTCCCCGCTCATGCTGGTGTACCGCGACGCCTTCACGCGGAACGACGTCTTCTCCGCAGCTGCCACCAGCATCGTGATCGCCCTGGCTACCTTCATCATTTCTTTCCTGTTCCTGCGCATCGTGCAGAAGCGGGCCTTCGGACAGGAGAACTGACCGTGACTGCCCTCGCCACGCCACCCAAAAGCCGCCGCGCCAACCCCAAGCCAAGCAAGCCAGGCAAGGCCACCAGGCCGGAGTATGTGAAGGAAAAGCCCAGCTACCTGTCCACCGGCATCCTGATCCTGGGTGCGCTCTATTGCCTGTTCCCGGTGATCTGGGTGGTGGCTGCTGCGAGCAAGGACGGCACCGAGCTGTTCTCCACCTTCACCTTGGCCCCCAGCACGCACCTGTGGGACAACATTGTGGAACTCACCGAATACCGCGACGGCCTGTTCTGGCGATGGATGCTCAACACCGCCCTCTACGCGGGCGTCGGCGCAATCTTATCCACCTGGGTGTCAGCCCTTTCCGGCTACGTGCTGGCGAAGTTCGATTTCCCGGGAAAGTCCGGAGTCTTCAAGATCCTGCTGATGGGGGTGCTGGTTCCCGGCGTCATCCTCGCCATTCCGCAATATCTGATGCTGGCGCAGGCAGGCCTTACCAACACCTACTGGTCCGTGCTGTTGCCCCAGATCATCAGCCCCTACGGCATTTACCTGGCCCGCATCTATGCTGCGGCTTCAGTTCCAGGCGACGTCATTGAGGCCGCCCGCACTGAGGGCGCCAAGGAGATGTACATCTTCAACCGCATCGCCGCGCCCATGATGCTGCCGGGCCTGGTGACCATCTTCCTGTTCCAGTTCGTCGCCATCTGGAACAACTTCATGCTGCCGTACATCATGCTGGGCGATGACCACCTGTTCCCCATCACGGTGGGCCTCAACGGACTGCTGAACCAGGGTGCCTCCGCGCCGGCTCTCTACACGTTGGTCCTTGCCGGTGCGCTGCTGTCGATCGTCCCGCTGGTCATCATGTTCCTTCTGCTGCAACGCTATTGGCGGGTCGATCTGGCCGCCGGCGCCGTCAAAGCCTAGTCCTAGGTAGGCTTTGGTCATGACGCAACCCACCCATCGGCCAAGGCCCAAAATCGACGACGTGGCCGCAGAGGCAGGCGTCTCGCGAGGTACGGTCTCCCGGGTTCTTAACGGAGGCCACTGGGTCAGCCCGTCTGCGCTGGCTGCGGTCAACGCAGCCATCAAGAAGACCGGGTACCGCGTCAACCCGCATGCGAGGAACCTGGCTACCAACCGGGCCAATTCGGTGGCGTTCCTGCTCACGGAAACGCAGGAGAGGCTCTTCGAGGACCCTAACTTTGCAGTGCTCATGCGCGGTGCTGCAGACGCCCTGGCCGTTCACGACATCCCCTTGGTGCTGATCATGGCCGGTACGGATGACGAGCAGCGGCGCGCCACCGACTTCCTCACCGCGGGCCATGTTGACGGCGTCCTGCTGATCTCGTCCCACGGCAGCCGGAAGGGCATCATTGCGGACATTATCGCCGCGGGTGTCCCGGCCATTGCCTGTGGCGTCCCATTGGGCTTCGAGAAGAAGATGGGCTACGTCGCGGCCGATGATTACGAGGGCGCCCGGGATGTTTTGCGGTACCTGCACGACGGCGGGCGGCAGCGGATTGCCACCATCGCCGGCCCTGCGGACACCTCGGGCGGTACGCGCCGGCTCGAAGCGTACCGGGACCATCAAGGGGAGGACATCGATGAAGCCCTCATCGCGCACGGAGATTACAGCCGCGACAGCGGGGCCAAGGCCATGCGGGAACTCCTGGGCCGCACCAAGGCGATCGACGCCGTCTTCGCGGCGAACGACCTCATGGCACTCGGCGCGATGGACGTCCTGCGGGACGCCGGCCTGACAACGCCAGGTGATGTAGCCGTCGTCGGATTTGATGACATCAAAGCCTCCCAGGAGGCAGCGCCGCCACTGACCACCGTGCGCCAGCCCTTTGACCGGATCAGCGAGGAAATGGTGCGGCTCCTGTTGGACGTCATCAGCGGCAAGCGCCCCGCCGCCGTCACCATCCCCACCGAGCTGGTCATCCGCGAATCGGCCTGAGCCGGGCACCGCGAGGGCGCCATCCCCAGCGCATAGGCTTGGACCATGCTGAACCTGGTCCTTGGACTTCTCTTTGCGGGGCTCTTCCTTGCCTCCTACCAGTCCGATCGGCGCAGGCTCCGCAACGGCGTGCTGCTTCTGGTGGCGCTATGGTTCCTGTTGCAGGCCATCCTGGACTTCCTGATCGACCTGAACCCGTGGTTCGAATGGCTGAACCTGGTGGTCGTGGTGGTTCCGGTGGTGAGCATTTTTGTGTTCGCCGGCTTCCTGATCGCCAACGGCATCACCATGGTCCGCAGGGAAGGCCCCGGCATCAGCAGCTTCCTGCCCGTTGCGGTGGGGCTGGCGGTGTTCCTCGCTCCGGTGGTCGCGTTCCTCTTCGTCCTGAGCGGGCAGCCCGTCCTGGCAGGCCTCGCCGCGTTGGCCTTCTTCCTCTGCGCTTACCTGGGCTGCGCCTTTGTGGTGTTCCTCGGGTATGCCTTGGTGTATTCGAGGATGCGCTTCAGCGCGAACCCGGCGGCCGTCATTGTCCTGGGTTCGGGTTTGATCGACGGCAAGGTCCCGCCGTTGCTCGCCGCGCGCCTGAACAAGGCGTTGGAAATCTACGACGGCGGCGCACCGGTGAGGCCGGTCCTGGTGCCTTCCGGGGGTCAAGGCCCGGATGAACCCCGGCCCGAGTCCACGGCAATGAAGGAGTATCTGGTGGCGAAGGGCGCTGCTTCCGGCGACGTGCTGGAAGAAAACCAGGCCACCACCACCCGCGAGAACCTGGCCTATTCCGTTGCCTTGCTTACTGAAAAGGGAATCCAAGGGCCCTTGCTGGTGTGCACCAACAACTACCACGTCCTCCGCGCTGCCCTCCTGTCCCGACGCCAGAAGATCAACGCGGAAGTAGTGGGTGCTCCGACCGCAAGATACTTTGTGCCCAGCGCCTTCCTTCGAGAGTTCGTGGCCGTGATGAGGGACAACCGCCTGACCAACATGGTCCTTTGCCTGCCGATGCTCGGGGTTGCCCTGCTCATCACGGTGGCACTGATGAACTCGTCCGTGGTGTAAGCCCTCTAGCCCGGGGCCGATGAACCCGGCCCTACGGCTTGGGGAGCCCCGTGGTGAAAGTGTGGCTCCATTCCGTGACGGCACCTTCGGTAAAGACGTACCCCTTGTCGCGGACTGCAGTGACCGTCACGGTTCCGGACGGCTTCCTGTAGGTCCCGGCCGCGACCTCCTTGCCGTCCACGTGATACGCCACTCCGTCCACGGCGGGAACAGTGTAGGCGTCCTGTCCCTGACCCGGCTTGTCAGTGAAGGTGACCGCTGCCGGCGTCGCGGTGTCGTAGTGGAGGCCGAATCCCAAAGGCACCAGGACGCCGTCGCCGTCTGCTTCCGGTATGTTGACCGGAAGCTTGCCACCGGGGTTCACCGCACCTGAAATGGCACGGACGGCACCGTGGAAATTGACGTCCTTGACCCCGTAGCTGTTGAGCACGGCGTCGGCGCCGGGGAAGACGCTGATGTCGTAGGGATTGCGTGTGGCCACAACGATGACGGGCGTACCAGTGGCTGCCAGTTCCGCAACCATCTGCTGCTGCGCAGCGTTGCCGGTGGCGTTGTACGAAGCGAAGACCACGGCATCCACGGTGCCGGCTGCGGCTACCGCACGCGCGCGGTACGCCGCGGAGGGGGTTGCCCCATCCTCGTAGTCTTCAGTAACGGCGAATCCCTGCTCCTTGAGCATCGGTCCCGCGAGCTCCGGCCACGCTGAACCGGCGCCCACCATGAGTACCGAGCTGCCGGATGCGAGGGGCAGGATCTTGTCCTCATTGCGGAGCAGGGTCACTGCCCGGTCCGAGATCAGCTTGGCCGTGGCCAGGTTCTCTGCGCTTCCAACAAGGGTGTCCACGGCGTTGGGGTCTGCCATCGGTTGCGCGAAGACTCCCCGCTTGACCTTCCACTCGAGGATCCGCCGGACAGACTCATCAAGGCGGCTCTCGGTGAGCTCACCGGACTCGACGGCGGCACGGACCCCTGCGAACGAGGCGTCCACATCGGGGGAGTTGAGCAGGATGTCAGAGCCGGCCTGGATGGCCTTGACGGCAATTTCTTCCTGGGGCCATTCGGCGGCCATCGCGGCCATATCCAAGGCATCGGTGGTGACCAGGCCCTTGAAGCCCAGCTCATCGCGAAGCAATCCTGTGAGGACCTTGTGGGACAGGGTGCCGGGCATCTCCGCGTCAATGGCCTCCACAATGATGTGCGCTGTCATCACCATGTCCACGCCACCGTCAATGGCGGCCTTGAAGGGTTTCAGGTGCTGGTTCAGGGTCTCGCGGTCGTAGGTGACGGTGGGGAGTCCGTAGTGGGAATCCACCGACGTATCGCCGTGCCCGGGGAAGTGTTTGGCTGCCGCGCCGACGTTGTGTTCCTGGATGCCGTCGATTTGCGCCACGCCGAGCGCGCTGACCAAGGCGGGATCTTCGCCCATGGAGCGGATGCCGATCACGGGGTTGTCCGGGTTGGAGTTGAGGTCCAGCACGGGTGCGAAGTCCACGTTGATACCCATGGCGCGCATCTCAGAGCCCAGGATTTCGCCCTGTGCCCGCGCGAGTTCCGCGTCTGCCGTGGCTCCCAATGCCATATTGCCCGGGAGGACGGTGGCCGGCGGTCCGATGCGGGCAACCAGGCCGCCTTCCTGGTCGATGGTGACCGCCAGCGGAATGCCGGTTCCGTCCTGGCCCACGGCAGCTTGTTGCAGGCCGTTGGACAACCCGGCAACCTGCCGGGGGTTGTTGGTGTTCCCGGACCATGCGAAGTAGAGGACACCGCCAAGGTTGTACTTGGCCACGACTTCAGCCGGCGTATTGACGCCGTAGCGTGCTTGGTTGCTTGCGGCCATGGATGTGTCATCGGCCGAGGATCCGTAGACGTGGGTCCAGGTCATCTGGCCGATCTTTTCGTCCAGCGACATGCCGGAGATCATCGCCTCGATGTCCGGTGAGGCGGTGACCGTCGTCGTACGTGCCGTGGTGGGTGGGGCGGCCGCAGCGACCCCGCCCGCCACCCCCGCGCCCGTCATCAACAGCGCCGTGGCTGCGGCCGTCAGCAAGGTAGTTCCTTTTCTGAGCATGTGAATTCCCATCCCAATCGTCTGAGTATTTCCGGCTGGCCTAGCGCGGCCCGTTGTAGAGGAGGTATTGGCGGGTATCGCGGACGAACTGACCCAGTTCCGCCTGCCAGCTGTCCATGATGGTCCGGGCGTCAGCACCGGCGTCGAGCTGTTCAGCAAAGCGGGCGGACCCGCTCAGCAGCCCCATCCAGCGTCCGGCGTCGCCGCGCCAGGCGAAGCCCGGGTATAGCCGCTTGGCTTCCACCAGCATGTGGGTGCCGATTTCCACGGCCTCAACGCGGGCAGGGTCGGTGATGTGCACCTGGACTCCCCCGCAGATGACGCCCTGGTTCTTGGACAGGGTGGGCTGGAAGTAGGCCTCGCGGAACGTGACTCCTGCGAGGCCCTTGCTGTTAAGCGCCTCGGCCCAGCGGTAATCCACGTAGGGGGCGCCGATCAGTTCGAAGGGCCGGGTGGTTCCGCGGCCTTCGGACATATTGGTGGCCTCGAAAAGTGCCGTGCCCGGGTACAAGAGCGCTGTCTCCGGGGTGGGCATGTTGGGACTCGGCAGAATCCAGGACGCACGGTTGTCCGGGCCGGTCATCTCGCGGCGCCACCCCTGCACTTCCACCACCTGGAGGTCGTGAAGGGGAGCGAGGCCGGCGGCCGGCAAATGCACCGCGTTGAAGTACTTGGCGAGCTCACCCACGGTCATGCCGTGCTGGAGTGCGATGCCCAGTTTCCCCACTCCGGACTCGAATCCGCTCTGCAGGACCGGTCCCCTTGCCTGCCCGCCGATCGGGTTGGGACGGTCCAGGACCACAAACCTGGCACCTGTCCGGGAAGCGGCCTGCATGGCACCCCACATAGTCCAGATGTAGGTATAGAAGCGCGCGCCCACGTCCTGGATGTCGAAGCAGATGGTGTCCACACCGGACTTTTCGTAGAAGCCCACGTACTGGTCCACGTCGGCGCCGTAGGAGTCGTAAACGGTGATGCCGGTGCGGGGATCCACTGAGGTGCCCTCGCTGCCGCCGTCCTGGGCAGTGCCGCGGAACCCATGCTCTGGGCCGAAAACGGCCCTTACGTCCACGCCGTTATCCGCCATGTCATCAACGATCGAGTGGAAGTTGGCCAGGACTCCGGTGGGATTGGTGATGATTCCCACCCGGCGGCCGGCGAAAATGCTCCAGTTGTCGGCGGCGGCAACGTCGGCACCGGTGACTACGGTTCCCGGCTTTCCGGGGCGGGTGGCCAGGCCGGTGGAGGCACTGGCGCTTGGGGCAAAGGGCGCGACGACGGCGGCCGCGGCGGCCAGTCCCGACGCATGGATGAGTTTTCGGCGGTTGAGTGTCATGGGGAGCCTTTCCGGATGAGCGGGGCATGACAACTTTTGTGATGTCGCTTACATCGACCGTATTCGCTGGAAGGATCTGCGTCAATCGTTTACCATCACTGCTGCAGTTGGGTAAGTTATTTACATGGGCCGACCGCTACTGTGGATTGGCTGGGCCGGCTGGAAGGAAACACCATGGAAGAGGCACTTGGCGGGCAGTTATCGCGGACCGTTTTAGTGCGGATCCGTTCCGCACTGCCGTCGCTGCGCCCCTCCGAGCGCGCCATTGCCGAGCTTGTCCTGGCGGATCCCTCCCGTGTGGCCATGATGTCCATCGCAGATCTTGCCGAGCAGGGCGGAACGTCCACCACGTCGGTAGTCCGTTTCTATAAGAAGGTGGGCTACGGCGGATACTCGGACCTGCGTCTGGACCTCGCCCGGGAGACCGCACGCGAGAGCCTGGCCAACAACGTGCCGGCGGGGGTCTATGAGGACATCAACACGTCCGATTCGCTGCGCGACATCGTTTCCAAAATTGCCTTCAACGAGACCATGTCCATCGCCGACACGGCCCAAGTGCTCGACGTCGACAAACTCGCCCAGGCGGTGGAGGCCATCTCCACCTCGCGGAAGACCGACATCTTCGGTGTTGGGGCCGGCGGCCTGGTGGGCGAGGACCTGCAGCAGAAGCTGCACAGGATTGGACTGACGTCCTTCAGCTGGTCGGACCCCCATGCGGCGCTGGCGTCTGCGGCGCTCCTGGACGGCGACGGGGTTGCTGTCGCCGTCTCCCACTCGGGGACCACCATGGATACGGTCGACTTCCTGCTGGCAGCCAAGGCGGCAGGGGCAACCACCATTGCGGTCACCAACCATGCCGATTCTGCGCTGGGGCGGACGGCCGACATTGTGCTGAGTACTGCCGCGCGTGAGACCCCCTTCAGGTCCGGGGCCATGGGTAGCCGGATCGCCCAGATGATGGTGGTTGACTGTCTCTTCGTTGGAGTGGCCCAACGTTCCTACGACGCGTCCGTCTCTGCCCTAAAGAAAACGCACGCAGCGGTCCAGGGCCGTAAATTGGCTTGACAAGAAGTTCGGATGAGCGGGGCCTAGAGTCGTCACCATGTTTACTCTTACCGCTCCGGATGCGTCCTTTTACGAGTCTTTTGCCGAGTCCCACCGCGAGTGGGATGGCGCCCATCAGGATGGCGCCGGGCTGTTTGCCGGGGATGACATCAGCACGGCCGAGGGTTTCGCCGCGTGGGTCCGAAAGTTGGCGGACGCTGAGCATGCCCAGGAAGTGAACGGCATTGTTCCCTGCACCTATCGCTGGATAACAGAGGAGTCGCGATACGTCGGCTCGATTGCCTTCCGCCACTACCTCACGGCTTCCCTCCTGAACTCCGGCGGGCATATTGGTTACGGGGTGCGCCCCTCAGACCGCGGCCGTGGTGCGGCAACCTGGGCCCTGCGGGAAATGTGCTCCAGCCTGGCTGCCGGGGGAGGGCCTGGCCGGGTACTCCTGACCTGTGATGACGACAACGCGGCATCTGCGAGGACCATTGAGCGGAGCGGTGGCGTGCTGGAAGATGTGCGCCTGGACGGCGAGGGCAAGGCCTTCCGCCGCTACTGGATTGAGCTCGCCCCCTCCTCAGGCAAGTAAGTTTGTCACCCCAGGGTTGACGCCGCGCTGTCGTGCGGTGACTATGGACATATGACAAGTCAACCCGGGGGTGACAATGCAGCTTCCCAAACCACTGATCCGCAGTGGCAGCACGTGCTCAGCCATCGTCCGGCCGACGACGGTTCCCGCGAAGCCGCAGCCAAAAGATTCGCGGAACGCGGGATCACCCCTGGGCAGCTCCGCGCCGTCCTGACCGATGGCGGGGATGCCCTGTACGCGGCAGCCGCGGCGGGCGGTCCCGGCTGGGCACAACCGTTCGGCGGACCTTTGGCCGTGGCACTGCTGTCCGCGGAGGTCAGTGTCTTTGCCGCACATCTAAATTCCAGGGCGTCCGGAATCAGGTCAGCGGCTGTCGCTGAACTCCTGGACGAGTACAGCGCCGTGACGGTGGCCGCCGAGCTCGGGGTGGCACGCCAGAAGGTGTACGAAATTGCACGGGCAGGTCTTCGTCCGCCCTACATTGAGCAGGTCCCTTGGAGGACATCGTGAATCCGATCGAAGAGAAGGTCCAGCTACCGGACCCGAAAACCCACTTTCTTGTCCATCCTCTTGACCTGCCCGGAGCTCGAAGGGAATTCCTGCTGGGCTGGTGGTTGGGAGTCTTCGCAACGCCCCAGGTCTACACGGCGCTCCTGGCCGTCTTGTGGGCCGTCAGCAACAACTACGTCACGCCCGTTCTGGTCCCCCTGGTCCTGGTGGTGATTGCGGGGTGGATCAGTGTGAAGCTCACGGGCGGCGCGTGGGACTACATTCCCCGGAAGCGCCATGACAAGGACCGGCGCATGACGGGAATGACCATCGCGGCGTCGCTCATCACCTCGCTTGCACTCTTTGCGGGTCTGCTGATCTTCATGGCGTGGACTGCATCGCAGGATTTGGTTCCTGGTTTCAGCGCCTATCCGCTGGGAATGGGCTCGGCCATCGCGCTGATCATGGCAGGAGAGCTGGTGATCAAGCTGGTTCGCCGCAGATCCGTGGAACTGGTTTCCGACGCCATCAGCTTGATCGTGGTGGTTGCCGCTGTGTGGATCGGCTTCGGCCTCCTCCCTGAAGGGCGGGACATCGCACCGTTGGACCTGGTGCCTGGTGCCGCCATCCTTGTGGGTGTCTGGTTGAGCTGGCTGCTGTTCACCAAAACGGAGGCCCGCCGCAACCACGGCTAGACACTGAAAGGCCTGTTCATATTCCCGTCACCATCGGTTGCTAGGCTGCCGGGCACTACACGGCTGACCAGGAGGACCGCATGACGGAGGCAAACTCACTATCCACATCCTTGGACGATTGGTGGGTCAGGGACAACCTTCGGGAGACCATCGATCACCTGGTGGAGTTGGGCTACACCATCAGCGGCGGGCAAGGGGAGGACCCGGACCTGATCGATCCCGGTGGATCGGCCGTTGAAACATGGAACGAGGACTACCCGTACCAGGAGCGGATGACCCGCGATGAGTACGAGATCGAGAAGTATCGACTCCAGATTGAGTTGCTGAAGTTCCAGTACTGGGGCCAGGACCGCGGACTCAAGCACGTGATTGTCTTCGAGGGCAGGGACGCCGCCGGCAAGGGCGGCACCATCAAGCGCTTCACTGAGCACTTGGATCCCCGATCCGCCAGGACAGTTGCGCTGGCCAAGCCGTCGGACCGTGAACAGGGTCAGTGGTATTTCCAGCGCTACATCCAGCACCTTCCCACAGCCGGCGAGATCGTCATGTTCGATCGCTCCTGGTACAACCGGGCCAACGTGGAGAAAGTCATGGGCTTCTGCACAGACGACGAATACGACACCTTCATGGGACAGGCACCGGTCTTCGAAAAGATGCTGGTGGACGCCGGGATCCACGTGACCAAGTTCTGGTTCTCCGTCACCCGGCAGGAGCAGCGGACCCGCTTCGCCATCCGCCAGATCGACCCCGTCCGCCGCTGGAAGCTCTCGCCCATGGACCTTGCATCCCTGGACCGCTGGGAGGAGTACACCGACGCCAAGGAACAAACGTTCCTGCATACCGACTCCGACCATGCGCCCTGGATCACCATCAAGTCCAACGACAAGAAGCGCGCCCGCATCAACGCCATGCGCTACTTCCTGAACCAGTTCGACTATGAGGACAAGGACACCTCGGTGGTTTACGACGCCGATCCACTGATCCTCCGACGCGGCCGCGACGCCGTAGGCGACTAACTCGCGGGGTTTTTCCGGGAATCAGTTACATTTTTCCGATGGCCGGACATTAACGGGGTATGGGCTTGCAAACGGAGCAGGGGGATCGCGTGGAGTTGGCCAGGCAGAAGCATTTTCTGGCGGCCCACGCCGCGTGCCATGACAAGGTGTACCGCTATTTCCGGCGCCGAACGGAGGGTGCGTCCACTGCCGAGGACCTCACCGCAGACGTCTTCCGGATCGCGTGGGAAAAGTCCCGACAGGACCAGGAACTCTCTGTGCTTGTGGTCTTTGGCATCGCCCGCAACGTCCTCCGGAACCATTACCGTTCGACCGTCCGCTCGCAGAATCTCACGCAGCAGTTGGAGCGGCAGCGGACGGCGGAGTTGGGCTCCGACGACGGCGTGGTGAGGGAAGCGCTGGACCGGCTCAAGCCTGAGGAACGCGAAGTCCTTCTCCTGACGTACTGGGACGGATTCAGTTCAGCCGAGGTCTCGGACCTGCTTAATGTCACCGCCACTGCCGTCAGGATGCGCCTGCACCGGGCACGGAAAGGACTCAGCAACCTGCTTCGGACAGACCACTTCACGGAGGATCCCAGCAATGCGTAACAACGACACGTCCACCCTGGATCGCCTGGCCGCGGCAGACCCCGGCTTGACGGTCACCGAAGATGAGTTGGCCCGGAGCCGGGAGAAGAGTTTGGCGGTAATGGCTACCGACGCCGAGCAGCTTGCCGTGGGAGGTTCCATCCATGACTTCCACCGGAGGTCCGCCGGGCGACCGATGCCTCTGCTGGCACGTTATGGGTTGGCAGCAGCGGCCGCTGCAGTTGTTGTGGGTGTCTTCGTGACATTCTCCGCGCCGACCGGAGTGGTTCTGCAGGGGGCTCCAGCGGCCACGCAACTGGACGAGGCGTCTCACGCTGTCTCCCCCGGTGAGCTACCGCCCCTCATCACCGGCTCCCCAACGCCGACCGTGGAAGCCGTCATCGTGACGGGCGGTGCAGGTAAGTTGGCCGCTTCCAGTACTGAAATCGACCGACTCATCTCTGAGGGCATTCACATGCGACCGGATGTTCTCCGGATACTGAAGCTTGAAGCGGACAAGGACGGTTGCATCGGCAACGGCCTACTGTTTCCCACTGGAACCACAGTCACGGACACCGGGCTAATGATGCCTGACGGAACACTCTTCCGCATGGGTGATGTCATCTCATTTGGGGGTTTGGACGTGGAGTCGAGAGACGTGGGACAGTGCGCAGACGGCCGTCAGCTTGTCTTAATGGAGGACGTGCGTCCCTACGTCGGCAATTACCCATGGCCCAGGTGAATAACAACAACCGCGACGTCGGCACTCACCGTGAGTGCCGACGTCGTGCGTTCTATTCGGCGGACTCTTCCTCAACAACCGGGTCCTTCAACAGCAGTGCCGTGCCCTGGAAGGCGGGCAGCTCGAGGTAGAAGCTGTGGAGGTCGTCCACCTGGCCTACGTTGTCGCCGCTGAAGAGGTCGTGCACGCTGGCGCCGGGGACAAGGTGACCGGACTGGATGCTGCCTGCAATGTCCTGGTCCGAGAAGTTCAGGACCGTGACCTGCAGTGCTCCGTCGGCGAGCTGGTTGACCAAAACCAGCAGCCCCCGGTTGGAAACGTCAGGCACGTCCAGCAGAGTGCTGGTGGCGATGCCGGACTCCTCCCGCACTGTGAGGATCTGCTGGAGCCGCCGCGCGTAGGAGCGTGAATCCTTGAGCTGCTCGGGCAGTGAACCGTAGAGACTGCGGGCGCGGGCCATGCCGGCCAGCGAGGTCTTCGCGTCCGGGCTGGTGCCCATGAGGTCGTGGGCTCCGCGGTTGATCCAGCGGGTATCGCCCTGCGAAGTGAGTTCCTTGACGGTTTCGCGGTCCAGGGCCGTGATGCCGGTGAGGTCCCAGCCGGAGAGCGCGAAGACGCCCGGCTGCAGCGCGTTGTACATGGACAAAAGCACGTGGGCGTCCAGTACCTGGGCTTCCTGCTCCGGGGTGATGGCGTCCTGGTCCTTGATACCCAGTGCGGCCATGATGAAGCTGACCGTGGTGCAGGCGATGCCGTTGGTGGTGAACAGTGCGTTGTAGGGCCCGTTGTCGCCCGTGAGACGTTCCCGCAGGGTCTCCTGCACCTTTTCCGCAACTTCGGCCCCGGTCAGTTCTTCGCCGCCGAGTTCGAAAACGTCGTCCCTGTGTCCGGCGGCGAAGTGCAGCAACTCATACGTCAGCTCGTCGTGGTTCTGGAGGGCGTGGACCAAGGAGGCCTGGTCCACCCCGATCTCCATGGAGAGGCGCAGGGTCAGGCGCAGGAATTCGGTATCGCCGGTGACGAAGGCGTAGTGGTACGCGGGCCGGGTGATGAAGTCGTAGGAGAGGTCGGGGCCCGATTCTGACTGGGCCTTGATGTCATCGATGGTGAGGTTGAGTTCCTGGAAGGAGAACCCGCCCACCTTGCGGATCATGGAGCCGATCAGCTGGTTTGCCGCCTCGGACAACGGGTGGCCCTCTGACCATCCCGGCTCTTCTTCCGCGGTCTTTTCGACGCCCAGGAAGCCGTTGGCATCAAGCCGCAACGCGCCGGTGCCGAGGTCCAGCAGCGAATGCAGTGCGTCGCCGACCACCAGGCGCATGCCGGCGAACGTTGGGTCCAGCCAGTTGATGGACGGTTGGCCGGACTTGAAGTAGTGGAGGTAGACCCAGCGGCGGGTCTTTCCGGTGGTGTCGATAATGGGCTTGGTGGCGCTCCAGTTGGTTTCCTTGACGCCGGGCTCATAGAAAATGACCCGCTGCAGCCGCCCAATGATGTAGCCCGCTTTTTGCAGGGCTTCCTCAGCCGCCGGGCTGATGTTCACCGAGTCTTCGCCCTCGGGGACGTCCGGCAGCAGGTGCCAATCCTCTTCAGGGATGTCCACCATGTGATAGATGCCGGGGTAGTCCCGGAAGTTCATCTCGGCGAGCCGGAAGTCGGCACCCTTGCCGGTGTGCCCGGGGACGATGTCGTCAATGATGGTGCCGCCGTGCTCGTTGGCAACCTCGCACATCTGACGGAACTCTTCTTCTGTCCCGAACGCGGGATCGATCGCCATGGAGATACGGTCAAAATGGCCGTCCACGCTGGGCGTCTGCGACCAGCCGCGGATGCCGCCGGCCAGCTTCACCGGGCCCGTGTGCAGCCCGCGGATGCCGATTTTGCTGAACGCATCCCAGAGCTCGGGATCACCCAATGCCGAAAGGAAGGACTGGCCGTCCTTGGTGATGAAGGACAACGGGTAGGCGGTGAACCAGACAGGTGAACGCTCAACGGCTGCGCGCGGGTTGGGCCGGGCATACGAGTTCTGCCACATGCTGGCCTGGCCGGAGAGTTGCCGGGCCATGGTGTTGGCGTCGCCCAACATGGATTGGTTCCTGAGCCAGTCCACATAGGTGGAGTTCAGGCCGTCAAATTCCAGGGAAGGGCGGGCCGCGAAGAATTGCCTTCTGCGGGCGATGGGCCGGAGCGCTTTGGGCCGGGCCGGGTAGAACTGCTCGTCGAAGGTGATTTCCGCCGGTTCGCTTGCGATTTCATCGGGCGTTTCCTGTGGCGTCTCCTCCGGATTTTCTTCTGGAGTTCCGCTGATTTCTGACACGCTCGTGTTGACTGCAGGCTCCCGCACAGTTGTCTCCTTACGTGGTCGCCGCGTCAACGCCGACCGTCCGAGGGGGGGGTCGTTCAAGAGGTCACGTACCCGGGCTTGCCCGGACTATTCATGCTAGTCACGTTGGCCTGCGGTTTGTCGAACCCGGGAACAACTAAGTCTCGTGATCATCCGGCGGCTTGACGTACGTCGACTGGGAGGTCAACCATACCAACACCCGACGTCGGCATTCACGTGAGTGCCGACGTCGGGCTTCGCTTACGAGGACCGCCACACCCTGGCGGCGTTCAGGTTCCCGGAACTGCGTCCGACCCTACCGATGCACCCTCCTCAGCCAGTACCGTGACTCGTGGAGATCGGAGAACCCATGAAAATCGTAGTAATCGGCGGCAGCGGCCATATTGGGTCCTTCCTGGTCCCCAGGCTTGTGCGCGCCGGACACGAGGTCGTGAACATCAGCCGCGGAAGCCGCCTGCCCTACGTCGACGTCCCCGAGTGGCAGCAGGTCCGCCAGGTCACCGCGGACCGCGAGCACGAGGAACGCAAGGGCATCTTTGGCGACCGGGTAGCGGAACTGGGCGCCGACGTCGTGGTTGATCTTTTGTGCTTCACGCTCGAATCAGCCACTGCGCTGGTGGATCGCTTGCGCGGCGAAACAGGCCATCTGCTGCACTGCGGCTCCATTTGGCGATACGGCGTCAGTCTGAAGTTGCCCCTTGCCGAAGGCCGGGATTTTGCCGGGGAGCCGGTGGATGAATACGGGATCCAGAAGCGTGACATCGCCCGCATGCTCAAGGAAGAAACTGCTGCCGGAGGGTTGGCCACAACATCCATTCATCCTGGGCATATCGTGGGTCCTGGCTGGCAGCCGATCGGCCCCTTGGGCAACCTGGATCCCGGGGTGTGGCAGACGATTGCCTCCGGACAACCGCTCCAGGTTCCCGGGAACGGTACTGAGCTGATGCACCATGTGCATGCCGACGACGTCGCGCAGGCCTTTGAGAAAGCCATCCTGAATCGGGACGCGGCGGCCGGGGAGGACTTCAATATTGTTGCGCCGATCGCCCTGACGGTGCGGGGCTACGTGAGCGTCGCTGCTTCCTGGTTCGGGCAGGAGCCGCGCATGGAACCTGTGGGCTGGGAGGAGTTCCGGCGGACCACTCCCGGGGAATCTGCCGATATCAGTTGGGCGCACCTCTCCCGCAATCACTGCGTGAGTATCCACAAAGCGACGTCACTGATCGGGTACGCGCCACGCTATGAACCCGAGCAGGCAGTGCTGGAGTCCGTGCAGTGGCTCATCAGCAACGGGCAACTTGATGTGCCAAAACTGCTGACCTAGGCCTGTACAACGGCCACCCGAGGCCCGAAGCTTAAGGGGCCACAGGGGGAGCTTCATGGATAAAGTGCCGAACAACGGCGTCACGGACAGCCGGCTCGATCACGGGTTCTTCGTCCTGGGTGGAGCTGCCGCGGTGTGGCTGGCGTTCCTGCTGGTGGGGGAGAGCTTCCACTTGGGGTGGGGCCAGCTGTGGTTTTCCTTCGTGTTCTGGGCGTTCCTTGCCTACCTGCTTTTGCCGCGGCTGCACCGGATCCTGACCACCATCTACGTGCCCGGCTATTTCATCGGCCGCGCCCGCACCAGCGATGGGCTGCTGGGCGATCCCGTTAATGTGGCGCTGCTGGGAGCCGAACCGCAGATCCACGCGCTCATGAGGTCCGCAGGGTGGACCATGGCCGACGACGTCACTTTCGCCAGCAGCCGCCGCATCATCAGCTCCACCATTTTTCGGCAGAGTTATACCGAGGCGCCGGTCAGCCCCCTGTATCTTTTCGATCGGCAACAGGACTTCGCGTACCAACAAGAGGTCAACAACACCCCCGGCAAACGCCACCACGTCCGCTTCTGGCGTTGCCCCGAGGGGTGGCTCCTCCCCGGTGGGCACAAAGTGGATTGGCTTGCGGCAGGAACGTACGACCGCAGCGTCGGCTTCTCGCTCTTCACCCTGCAGATCACGCACAAGATCGAGCAGAACACGGACGTGGAGCGGGACCACATCGTGTCCACCGTTTCGACTGCCGATCCTGCCGTCTCAGTGCAGGTGATTGAGGACTTCTCCACGGGATATCACACGCGCAACGGCGGCGGCGATTCCATCTCCACCGACGGCGACCTGCCCATCATCGACGCCAGCCGCGTCCAGGTCCCCGCCAACCAGCCGCCCAGCCGGACCGACAGCCGTGACCGGCGCCCGGCACCCATCGTGACCGGCGCTGTCCTGGTTGCCATCCGGGCGATTGCCGCCTTTACCTTGGCGATGACACTGCTCACCTCCGGCGGCGACATCGGGCTCGAAGATGTCCCCCTGGACCCGGAAACCACGACGACGACGATCGTCACCATGGCTGTCATCGTCCTGCTCTTCGGGCTCGGTGAAGTCTTCCTGGCATGGCGGATTTTCCTTGGCAGCAACGGGGCCCGGGTGATCGCCATGGCCCTGAGCTCCATCTCGATCCTGGTACAGGCCGTCGACTACTCTACCGGGACCGCGAATCTCACCCTCGAAGCGGGCCTCTCCGGCCTGGCCTCGGACATCCTCGTCCTGCTGGCGCTGTCCAGCCAGCGGGCCAGGGTCTACGCCAAACGGCAGCGCATCCCGGCCGTTCCGGCATCCGTGGTGGGGCGGCGCGTGCCTTCCTGACCTTCTTTGAGTGCGGCTTCCGTCCGACACGCCGGCCTTTGCAGCGTGTCGGGGTGGTTTTAGATTCAAAGTGGGTGGGGACGGTACGGGGCAGCCCGATTAAGGCCGGCCCGATAGGGTTAATCCGTTCCCAGCCAGCCTGCGTCACCAGCCGGGCCTCCAGAGTTACGGATTGAGGAAAACGGTGTGGACGGAGTCCTTCAGGGTTTCTTTGTGGTCAGCGTGGTGCTGCTCATTGGCTACATCCTTGGCAGAACCAGAGCTTTGGGTCCCGAAGGAAGCAAAGTCCTCTCCACACTGACCTTCATGGTGGGACTGCCCTGCCTGATGTTTTCGGCGATTGCGTCGCGCCACATATCAGATGTCCTCAGTGCCACGGGCTTGATTTCGGTGGTCACCGCGGTTGCGGTCATGCTGGTGTTTACGGTGGCCGGCCTCATTGGCCGCTGGGGTGTTCGTCGGAGCACCATCGGCGCGCTGTCGGTGGGAATCGTGAACTCCACCAATCTGGGTGTGCCGTTGTCGCTGTATATCCTTGGCAGCGCCACGTACGTCACGCCCATCATGCTGTTTCAGTTGGCCATCGTGACTCCCATCGCCCTGACGATCCTCGACCTCACAGATCCTGCGGGCAAGGAGGTCTCCGTCTGGCGGGTGCTGTCCATACCGTTTCGCAACCCTGTCACTGTGGCAGCAATTCTCGGGGTGGCCGTGAGCGCTTTGGGCATCGAAGTACCCGCGCTCATCCTCGACCCCTTGGCGCTTGTAGCCCAGTTGGCTGTGCCGCTGATGTTGATCATCTTCGGCATGTCCCTGCACGGGCTCTCGGTCCGGCCCGGCGTCGGTGACAGGGGTCCCACAACCGTGGCCGTGATCCTCAAATCCGCTGTCCAGCCAGCGCTTGCCTGGATCCTGGCGGCATTCGTATTCCACCTGGACCCGTTCAGTACGTTCGTGGTCACCGCCTGCGCCATCCTTCCTACCGGCCAAAACGTGGTGCTCTATGCGGTCCGGTACGGCGTGGGCCAAGGAATTGCGCAATCCACGGCGGTGTTCACCAGCATCCTGGCCGTGCCGCTGCTTCTTGGGGCGGCGTGGCTGTTCGGCTGAGCCGTTTCACCCGAGCGCGGCCGTCCCGCCACCACCCACTTTGACTCCGCTGACGCTTGGACACGCCGGTGAATGCGGCGTGTTGCTCTGCCCGGATACCCACAGTGGGTGGCGACGGTACGCGGCATGAAGCCAGCCACCCGTAGAAGGCCGCCCCCATAAGGCTCGACGACGGCACTCACCTTTAGCGCCGCCGTCGTTCCGTCTGCGTGGGATGTGGAAGAGCGTCCGGCTGAAGGGCGTGGGATGTGGAAGAGCGACCGGCTGAAGGGCGTGGGATGTGGAAGAGCGATCCAGGGGTTAAACAAAAGAGCTCCGGAGTGCGTTATTGGGGGATACGCACTCCGGAGCGGCCTTTGAGCAGGCGCTTTCGCTGACCTGCAGTAATCACTCTACGTTGCGCGCAACCCCTTCGCCACCACCTCGAATAAGTACTTTCGCTTTAGTTTCTGTGGGCAGCTTCCGGCCGTTTTTTCTGGGGCACAATCAGCACCGGACGGCGTTGGTGATGGCTCAGCCACGCGGCAACTGATCCGTTCAGTGCCTCGGAAATCCTGTGCCCCAAACCGGGCTCGGGCGTCCCCACGATGATCATGGACGCGTTGATGTCAGCGGCGAGCCTGCCCAACGCCCGTGCCGGGTCACCTGCCAGCAGGCGCAAGGTCCAATCGGCCGTACCGCCGTCCATCGCCTCCGCGATCACCCTGCCGAGGTCGCCGCGCACGGCCTCGACGTCGGCATCTTCCTTCTCCGGGTGAAGCGACATCCGGTGCGTCTCCCGGGACGGGTCCCACTCGACGAGGTAACTGGCCTCGTCCACGTAAGCGCACACCAACGGCACGCCGAGGCGTTCCGCCAAGGTCCGGGCGGTTTGGAGTACTTCCACATGCTGGTCCGGGAGAACTCCCACCACCAAGGGAACCGGTCCGCTGAAATTTTCCGCAGCCATACCCTTATTGTTGCGCCGGGGCGATCCAAAGAACAGGCTGTTGCGGCGGTAGCCGGTGTCAGGTTTCAGTCGGTTTGTTCCAGGTGAGCCGCACCTTGAAATTGGACGCCGTGCTTGCCGACGCGATGAAAGCGCCAGCCTCCGCGTGCAGGTCAATGCCGAACTCCACGCTGACCTCATCCGGACGGTTCTCCAAACTCAGGAGCTCGTCGATCACGCCCTGCACCGCTGGACGCACATGCGCCAGTGCGCGCTCGAAGGTTTGCTGCGCCCGCGCGAAAACCCCCGAATGGTCCCCAGCGTGGTCACCACCCCTGGTTACCAGGCTCCCCGCTGCGTTCGCGACCTCCACAACTACCGTGCCGCCGTCGTCGGTGGTGAATTCAACCAGCCTGCTCATGTTCCTGTCCCTTCTCCGACGCCCGCAGTCGGCGGACCGCCACCACGAAACCGATCCCGGATGCACACAAGACCAGCAGCTGAATCAGCACAAAGTAAGCGTGCGTCCGGTACCAGGACTCAAGGAAGACGCCTTTGTCCTGCACCCAGACCAGCGGAACCGTCACCGTGGGCCACAGCAGCAGCCACCCGAACGGCTCGGATCGGCGGGATCGCAGGGCCAGGATCCCCGCCCACAAACCGAAGCCCGCATGCACAAAGCCGGCGATGACTGTGGTCGGGTCCACCGTTTCGGTGAGTCCCGAGAGTCCAAAAAGAGCGCCCGAAATAACGACCCCTGCCATCACCACCCGGGCCATGGCGGTGCGATCGGGAAGGCCCGCGACCGCCAACAGCAGGTACCCAAGAGGTGCCACCAGGCCGTAAACGATGCGGAGGGAGCCGTCTCCGCCGCTTTCGTACCAGTAGTTGTCGTCCAACCACAGGAAGTAGACCGCGAAGCAGGCCCCGAGTCCGCCCGCCACGATCAGTGCGACGCCGCCCCACAGCAGCGGCGTCCGCAGCGGAGGAGCCGACCCGCCAGCGGGGGCGGGTGCTGAGCCGCCGGGCTTTGACCCCCGGAGGACAGCGTTAGACGGCGCGACGCCAGCGGGTGCCCCGGGTTTGGCCACGGATGGGGCCGGGTTCAGTGCTGAACCCGCTTGGCGGCTGGGGCTGGGGGCGGTGTAAGGGGCGGGGTTGGCGCGGGCAGGGGCTTTTTTCCGCGGTGGCCGCACCGGTAGATCCGCTGCCGTGTACGAACCGTGGGGCTTCTCATCGTCAGAGGCCGGAGGCACCTCAGCCGTTTCAACGGGAGGTGGTTCTTTCGACTTGGCCTTCTGGATCTCTGTCCGGGCGGCGGTTGCGAGCCCATCGGGATCTGCGGCATCAGGGTCCACGGTGGCCAACTCCGCCGACACATCCAGCACTGCTTCCCAGGAACCCAGGGAGGAATGGTATCGAAGCTCGCCTTGCAGGTCCGAGATCCGTTGCCGGCGCTCGCAGTCCTGGCGTCGGACGGCGGCGTCAGGGAATCCGGGGTCGTCCTGCACCGCGGCAAAGCCATCCGCCGCGGCCAGCCAGTCTTCGGTTTCCTCTGCCTTGAGGGCTTCGCGGTAAGTGCGGTCCAGCTCCAGCCGGTGCCGGGCCTTGTCTCTGAGCGCCGTGGCATCCCGGTAACCAGGCTCCAGCGTGAGGAGGTCATCGAACAGTTCCACGGCCTGTTCCAAGCGCCGGGCCCGCAACTCAGCGGACGCCTGAACGTACAGTGCCCGCAGCTGCGCCCGTTTCATGGCCTGTCCGGCGTTGGCCTGCCCGGCGCCGGGCAGCGGCTGGGTGGCCGGTACCGGCGCCGCTTGGGCCGGTATGGCGTGGTCCTGTCCCGTTCCGGGCGGCGAGGCCGGCGAACTTGCGTGGGCTGGTCCCGTAGCCTGACCGCCGGAGGTCCCGGCCGTCGTCGAACTTTCAACCGAAGCCGGCGCGCGCGGTGTTCCTGTGAGTGTGAACAGCTGGGTGGTGCCGCCGCGGACGTAGAGTGCCGGGGTGACCCATTCGAGCGTTCCGTCCGGGCTGGCCATGACGGAGATTCTGCCGACACGTGCCGCCTCGTCCACGGTGCGGCCGTTGGCGATTGCTGCGTAGAAGCCGTGGGCGAAGGCGATGGCGGCGTAGTCGCTGATGGCGAACTGCATGGCGGCCACGGCGCCGATCCCGCTTCGGACCAGCGCGGACGCGGTGCCGGAGAAGAGGTCCGACTGGCCCATTTCCCCCGAGGAACACGAGTTCAGCACCACCAACCGTGGGCGGGGAGCAGCGACGCTGAGCAAGGCCATGAGGCGGACGGCGCGGACCATGGCGGCCCTGCCGTCGGGTCCCACCAGTGCGATCCTGCCTTCGTCGGTGCGGGAGTCGTAGTCGCCGTGGCCTACAAAGTGGACCACATGCCAAGGCCCGGCCAGCAGCATCGACTGCACGTCATCCCAGGTTCCACTTTTTGCCCAGACCAGCTCCACCCGGCCTTCGGACACCGGCCCGGCCAGGGCCCGGCCCAGGTGGTCCTTCTCGGCGGTGACGTCCAAGCCGGGCAGGTCCCGGGGCGAGGCGACGATCCCCAGAATGCGCAGGGGCGGTGCCACATCCAGGGGATTCAGGTTGTAGTCGGGGGCGGGGACGTGGCGGAGGAGGGGCTCGGTCTGGCAGAGGTAGGTTTCGGTTTCGGGGTCGAACAGGGTCTCCCACGGCATGGTGGCCAGCTCAGGGGCGGACAACCTCAGGACCACCCTGAGCTGCTGGCCGGCATGCTGCGCCGCGCCGAGGCTGGCCCGGTAGGTTCCATAAACCTCGCGGGTGAACAAGGCCTGGAACAACTGCTGGCCTACTTCACGGACAGCCATCTCAGCCACGGGCATGGTCCTGCGGGCGGCCACGGCAGACGCCAGGACGGTGGCTTCAAGCTGGGGGAGCCGTTCAAGGATGCCCTCCACGTCCAGGGTGAACATGCCCGAGGCGTGGCCTCCCGCCGGTGCACGGACCACGCGCACCGTATATTCGCCGCGTGCAGAGCCGGCATCAATCTCCAGCTCGATGTCACAGTCCATCGCGGATCCCTTGCGTGACGGGCGGTCCGGCCGAACATCGAGTGGGCCGGGAGCACCCCTAGGAATAGATTGGCCCTAAGCCCGGCCCGCCACAAGAGCCGGACCCTTGTAGACGCTCCGGACCCGGCCTACGGTTAATCCGGGCCCACGGCGCATCGGAACCCGTGGCTCCTCCGACGGAAGGCGGTCCGCGATGGAAATTTTCATGTGGTGGCTCGATCTGCATCTGGACAGCAAGGAATGGCTGCGTGAGAACCTGCGCGCCGACGAACTTCCGCTGCCCGTGCTGCAGCATATTGCCGAGGCCGGCGGACCCCATCCGGACAAGGTCAGCGGCGTGCTGACCGAAGCGGATTGGGACTTCATCGAGACACAGTCGGAGTTCGTGGACTGACTGGACTGGCTGGGCTGACTGGGCTGGGCGGGCTTCGGCTTAGCCGGCAGGTTTCCAGCCCAGGGCAGGCCCCAGTTTGCCCGCGATGTCGGTGAGGATCTGTACGTAGTCCTCGTGGTCAAAGCTGAAGGGCAGCGCGAAGGCCACCTCGTCCACTTCCTGGAATCCCCGATGGGCATAGAGCTGTTCGGCAATGTCATCGCTGGTGCCGATGATGTCCTGTGCGAACATCATGCCCTTCGGCCCTTGGGGCGCGCGTGTGCGTGGCGTGCGTTCATCGACGTAGCGTTGGTATTTCTCCCGCTGGGCAGGTGAAGCTGTGTCTGTGGGAATCACCACCAGGCCTTGCGAGACACGGGCGGTGTTCCCTGACTGGGCAGCGGCTTCACGGTAGGCGCGGATCTGTGACTGCTGGACTCCGGCGAAGTCCGGTTCCTGGTCCTTGTCCGGGAAGATCACGCTGCTGGAGAGCAGATTGAAGCCGTTTTCTCCTGCCCACACCGCCGATTTCATGCTCGCAGCCCCATACCAAAGCCGCGAACGCAGCCCGGCAGAGTGCGGCTCCACGCGGTTGGAGAATTCTTCCACCACGCCCTGCTTGCCGGAGAAGTCCCGCACTTTCTCCCCGGCGATCAGGCGGGCCAGCCGGTTCACGCGGGCGTAGCTGAAGTCCTCCACACCGGCAGTGTCCGGGTAGAGCTCATGTTTTACGGTGTCGTAATTCATGGGTTCCCCTACGCTCAGCCCTGGATTGATCCGGCCGCCGGAGAGCAGGTCCACGGTGGCCAGGTCTTCCGCAAGGCGCAAAGGGTTTTCCCAGCCCAACGGAGTCACCGCGGTGCCCAACTCAATCCGCGAGGTGCGCTGGCTGGCCGCGGCCATGACCGCAACCGGCGAGGAGATCCCGAACTGCAGGTGGCGGTGACGGAGCCACGCGCTGTCGAAGCCCAGCCTCTCCCCGAGCTCGATGATCTCCAACGTGGACTGGTGCCCGGCAGCTGGATCCGCGGGATCGAACAGGCCAATAGTGAGGAAACCAAGCTTGCGCAGGGGGTGTTCGGGGGTGGGCATGGGCTTCCTTCACGGTAGGGCGGCGGCTACTTGCCCAGAATAGGCTCCGGTCCTGCGGACGACGGCGGGACGTTACCTTTTGTGATGCCCGGACCGTTTATGGCGGCAGGACTGCCCGTGACGCCCGGACCAGGCGCAGCTTGCGGCCGCGCTAGGCGCAGGTGGCGACTGGGCGGGTGGCCGCGACGATGACTTGGGCGGCAGTGTCGGGGGCAAGAGAGTGGATCTCTTGAGCATGGGGCGCCACCTGCACAGTCTGCGCCGGCCGCTCCGCCCGCTCCTTGGCCCGCATCCGGAGAAGCGCCACAGCGGAGATGAGGAACCACGCCACGTTGGTCACCACGGAGGGCCAGGCCCCATGGAGCGTGCCGTTGATGATGAAGGCGCACGAACCGAAGAGGTTCACGGTCTGGAAGGTGGTGCCTGCCTGCAACCAGCCCATGGACACTGCCATGTAGCCGCCGAGCATTGCCACTGCGCCGGCCCAGCCGGTGATTTCGAACAGCAGTTCCATGGGAGTCCTTTCAAGGTTTTTGGGCACCCGGATGACGCCGGCGGGCGGCGTATGGTCCGGAGTGGAGGCTTGATTCGCTAGACGGTGGTGTGTTGCTGAATCGTGCTTTTGAGTCAATATTGAGCGACTATGGGCTTTAGATCAATTGCAATATTCTGAAGACGGTGTTTAGGAGTGCTTAACATGGATGTGGACCCGCGCCGGCTGCTGGTTCTTCTTGCAGTAGCGCGAACTGGCGGCGTTCTGGCGGCGGCTGATGAACTGCGGATTACGCCGTCCGCCGTGTCCCAGCAACTCAGCAAACTCGAGACTGAGGCAGGGCAGGCGTTACTCCTGCGCACCCCCAAAGGATCGGTCCTCACTCCCGCCGGCCTGGCCATGGCAGAGGCAGGGGAAGAGATAGAGCGAGCCCTCAACGTTGCCCGCGCCCGGATGCAAAGCGAGGTCAACATCGCGGGAGTCGTGCGGGTGGGCGGATTCGCCAGTTTCATGCGCACAGTGGTGATCCCGCGACTTCCCGAGTGGCGCAGCCAATACCCTCAGCTGCAGATTCAGATCGTTGAGGACAGCTTCCCTGCAGTGATGCGGCTGCTCCGCCAGCGACAACTGGATGCTGTGGTCATAGAACAGGATTCGACGGCGGCAGAGCAGCATCCGATGGCGGCCGGAATGGTCCAGGAACCCCTGCTGGATGAGCCATGGAAGTTGGTGGTGCCCGCAGGAAGCCTGCTCGGCACGGACAACATCGACCTCAGCCGCCTGCACTTGCCATGGCTGGGGGTGGAGCCGTCAGCAGCCAATATTGCCGTACTGGGACGCCTCCGCCACTCGACAGGTGCCCGGATTGAGACTGTGCATCAGTACCACGACACCCTCACCGCACTGGCACTCGTCGCTGCCGGGGAGGGCGTGGCCATTGTGCCCACTTTGGCGCTGACCGGCGTTGTCCACGACCATGTGGACATCCTGGACGTTCCTGGGTTGGGAACCCGCCATATCGCCCTGCGGCGCTTCGATCGGCGACGGGCAGCCAGCCTGCCCGTGGACACGGTGTCCCGGCTCCTCAGGGAATCCGCGGCGGCGTTCGATACCCGCTCAGCCTCCTGACCTGTCCCGCCGTCGCGGACGGGACAGGTACAGGCAATCACGGGCAGTACAGCTAGTTCAGCGCCGGAGTGTCGGCAGGGATGACCCCGGAGCCGTACAGATCCGAGGCCAGATCCTGAAGAGCCCGCAGGGCCACCCGCTGGGTGAACGGACCGTAGGACACGCGCGCCACGCCAAGTTGCTGGAGTTCAGCAGCCGGGAGGGCTCCGGGGGCTCCGATCACGGAGAGCTTCCCGTGTCCCAGCCCTTCCACCAGCGGCTCGATGACCTCCCGGGTCATGGCACCTGGCACGAAGACCAACGAAGCTCCGGCGTCCAGGAAAGCGCGTCCCCGGGCGATGGCGTCCTGAATACTCTCCTCAATCGGCCGGTCTCCACCCCTGGCAATCGCGTCGGTGCGCGCATTCAGCTGGAACGGAATGCCTTCGCCGGCAGAAGCCGAGATGATGGCCTGTACGCGGGCGACGGCCTCGTCGAAGGGCCGCAAGCGGTCTTCAACGTTCGCGCCCACCACGCCGATCCCTATCGCCCGGCGGATGGTTTCGGCAGGGTTGTCATAGCCATCGTCCAGGTCTGCGGTGACCGGGAGATCCACGGCGTCGACAATCCGCTTCACCCCGTCCAGCGCCACGTCCAAGGGCATGGTTCCGTCGGCATAGCCGAAGGCTGCAGCAATGGAATGCCCTGCAGTGGCGATGGCCTTCGTTTCAGGAAGTCCTGCAATAGTGCGGGCACTGATGGCGTCCCAGACGTTGACCACACTCAGGATTTCAGGGGCTTCGTGCAGGGCTTTCAGCTGTTGTGCACGTGCATTGGTGGTTGCTTCAGTCATCGTCGCTCTCTCCGTCACTGTTGTTCTCCGTGCTCCAGGGGTGGGAACCAAACCCACTTGCCACCCACAGCCTAGGCATAACGTCACGCAACGCGATACCAAGCGCCTGCCGAGGGCCATAAGGGTGCGGCCCGGCGCAATGCGTCGTCCGTGTACTACGAACGTGCGTGAATTACGACGGCGGGCGGCTGGCTTCAGGTGCGGACTCCACGTCCGCGGGGTCCGCACCTACAACCCTGTTCCGTCCTTGGGCCTTGGCACTATAGAGCGCGGCGTCGGCCACATTGATCATGAAGGCAAGGTCCTGGACATCCGCTCCGGTGGACGTCACGCCGTAGCTCACTGTGGGAAACGGCAGGCCATCCGGACCCTTCATGGCTGCCAGCCGACCACTGATTTCGGACGCGATGGCTTCGGCCCGCTGTTGTGTGGCTCCCGGCAGCAGCAGGACGAATTCTTCCCCGCCATACCGCGCCACGACGTCTGTGGACCTGACCGAAGAAGTGCAGGCCGCAGCAAAAGCCCGGAGCGCGGCGTCGCCCGCTGCATGACCATGCTCATCGTTGACGGCCTTGAAGTTGTCCAGGTCCGCAAGGATCAGCGCCGCACCCCGCGGGGACGACTCCGCAAGAGACCGGGACGCCAGTTCCAGGAAGGCACCCCGGTTCAGCAGACCCGTCAGGTGGTCACGATCGGCACGTTCCCGGAGGCGTTTGATCAACTGCTTGTTGCTGAGCGTATTCATGGTGGAGGACACGGCCACCAGCAGGATCAGGTGCATCAGGGCGGCCGGAGCATACCCAAAGAATGTTTGGAACACGTGGCTGGTGGGCCCGTCCAGGACAAAGCTGATAGCCCGGAACAGGTAATACAAGGCTGTCAGCCCGGCAATGATCGACAGGAATCTGGTAATCCTGGACCGGACGGGTTTGGCGAACCACAGTTCCAGGCCCGCCAACGTGAGTCCCAGTGTGGTCAGGCCCAGGTACACCAAGCCGCCGGACCACACGCTGTTCCCGGGGTCATCCACAACGGAGGCAACAAAACCGGGAATGGACGCAGCCGCCAGAATCCAAGGCTGCACCCGCTGGTCGCGCAGTGTGCGCGCTCCCGCCCAGATGCAGAAGGTTCCGGCAACAACAAGGGCCTTGCCCAAGGGGTTGGCCCACGGCTGGAAGTCAGTACCGTTCAGCAGGAAGGCGGCATTGCCGGCTAAAAAGAGGCACAGGGCTACCCGCCACCACTCGGCGTAGGGCGAGCGTCTCCGCTGGGACGAGACACAGGAAATGACGATCAGGGTCAGAATGACCAAGCCGAGGACCATCCTGACGGAGAAGGGGTCCAGAACAATCGTTCCCTCTTGCAGCGAAACTGCAATCACGACGCGGCCCCGCTACCGGGCTACAACCGCGGAGTTCCCTCGTGATGGCCTCATGGCTCTTTGACCTCGCAAAACATCTGATCCCCCAATAAGTTGTTCCGGCCTCATGACCGCAAAACCACAGTCAAGCACGTTTTCTCCAGTGCCCGGTGGAGGTTCGTCGCTTTAGTTCCTTAAAGTTTTTTTCTGTTTTCGCGTCACGATCCGGAGTTTGGGCACACTGTAACCGTAAGGGTTGTTCTTGCCCTGTAGGCCTGACTATCCACATAGGCCAAAAAACCGTTGCCACCCACCCGCCCTGATGGTTCGATGGAACGCATGGCAACCGCAGATACCGCAGAGAGTTATGTCATTGCGATCGGGACCAAGAAAGGCCTGTGGCTGGCAACCAGCCCGGACCGCAAGGAATGGTCCCTCTCCGGCCCGCACTTCCTGATGAGCGAGATTCCCAGCATCGGCATAGACACGCGGGACGGCAAAACCCGGATCATGGTGGGCGTGCGATCAGAGCATTGGGGACCCACCGTGGCCCACTCCGATGACCTTGGCGCCACCTGGACCGAGCCCGAGCAAGGTGCCATCAAGTTCCCGGACGGCACTGACGCCGCCCTGGAACGCATCTGGCAGATCCACCCCGACGCCGACTCCCGCCCTGGCGTTGTCTGGGCCGGTTGCGAGCCGATTTCAGTATGGAAATCCACCGACGGCGGCGAACACTTCGAGCTGAACCGCGGACTGTGGGACCACCCGCACCGCAGCGAGTGGGGTGCCGGCTATGGTGGCGCGGCGGCGCACTCGATTGTGGTTGATCCGTCCGGGGAAAAGGTCCACATCGCCATGAGCACGGGCGGCGTTTACCGATCGCTCGACGGCGGGACTTCCTGGGAGCCCCGGAACAAAGGAATCTCGGCCTATTTCATGCCCGATCCCAACCCGGAGTTCGGGCAGTGCGTGCACAAGATCGCGGCGGATGCCGCCGTCGAGGGCCGTTTGTACGCGCAGAACCATCACGGCGTGTACCGCACCGATGACAACGGGGAGAACTGGGATTCCATCGCGGACGGGCTGCCTGCGGACTTCGGCTTTGTCATGCTGACGCATCCGCGGCGTGAAGGAACGGCGTGGGTGATTCCGCTGAAGGCCGACGGGGAACGCATCCCGCCGGGCAGCAAGCTCAGTGTTCACCGCACCAACGACGCCGGCAACACCTGGACAGAACTTCATACCGGCCTGCCTGACCACGAATACAACGCTGTCCTGCGCGACGCCGCGTCCGTGGACACGGCAGAACCTGTTGGCGTGTATTTCGGTACCCGTGGAGGTGCGGTCTACGCCAGTGCCGACGAGGGCGGGACCTTCACTGAAGTGGCCTCGCACTTGCCGGACGTCCTGTGCGTGAGGGCCGCTGTCGTGGTGGGCAATGCGGCAGGCGTGGAAGTCCCACTGGCTGCGGGGGAAGCCACGGTGATTGCCGAAGCCGCATTGATAGTGGAGGCAGCGGCCCAGGAGATTGACCCCACGCCGGGCGATCAAGCCAGCGCCCCGGTACCTGGGTAGGCCCGTTGTGGCTGACTTTACGGTCCTGTTGCCTGGTGTCCTTCAGCCACTCGTCGGCGGACAGTCCTATCTGACTGCGTCCGCCGACGGGGCTGTGACCGTTGGACAGTTGCTTGATGCGGTGACCGGAGATTATCCGGTGCTGGCCAGGCGTTTGCGGGATGAAACCGGGGCACTCCGCCGTTTCGTGAATATTTACGTGAACGGTGATGAGGTCCGGCGTCTGAAGGGTCTTGATACGGAGGTCGCGGCCGGCCAGGAGGTCCTGATTGTCCAGTCCGTGGCCGGCGGCTGAGCAGGGTTTGGGGTCAAGCCGGTTCAGGCGACGCGCCAGACGCTGCATTCGTCGGTATTGATGGCTTTCCTCATCCCGGAGGCGTGATCCATGATCCAGACAACGCCGATTCCCGGCGCGGTTTCCTGGACCTGTCCGCGGCGGATGACCACGTCATCATAGGCGGGTCCCACGGACAGTCGGGCTTCGATCTCGTCTCCACGGTGGAGCTGGCTGATCGCGCGTATTCGTGTTGTGTGTGTTGTGACTTCCTTCAACATGGTGGCCTCCTGGGCTGGAGCTGGTGCCTGCACTTGCCGGCTCTTCCAGTGTGGCGCGGCAATGTTGCCACGGTATTTCGGGGCGGTTAGGGTCCGGTTAGCATTCCGGGTTGGTTGCATTTCCGGTGATCCAGCCCCGCCTTCCCGGCGCATTGCGGGTGCGGCTGTAACCTGATCTCGGTTCTTGAGACTCACAGGAACCACAGGCTCCGTCCCCGGGGAGATTCAATGGGTGTTTTGCGGCGATCGATCGCGCTGTCCACGGGCTTGGTGGTGTTCGCCACCGGCCTGTTTTTTGTTCAGGCCCCCGCCACGGCCGTTCCAGTGCCCGGTCCGGATCATCCGAACGTCCAATTCATCGAGGGCACTCCGCACTCTGATCACACGTTCGAAACGCCACCGGTTGATGACGCGCCCAAGGGGCAGTCCGACGTCGACTCTTCCCTCCGCGACGGTGCGGCAGCGATTGGCCCCGCCGGGGACATCCGCGTCCGGCTGGTTACGGCAAAGCTGGCGGACAACACCAATACTGTCTCCATGGCCGATGCCGAAAAGACGGTGGCGGCCAGCAGTAAGTACTGGCAGGCGATGTCGGCCAACAAGCTTTCCATGACCGTGAGCAGCAAGGTTGCCGGGCACCAGTCCAGGGCGAAGTCGACCGACAGCTACAGCTCCATCATCTCCACCATCACCAGCGAGCTGAAATGGTCCGCGAGCCCGTACACGGCGCTGGTGATCTACATTCCCACCACCACCCTGTCCGGGAACGCGCTTGGCGCCGGCTACAGCAGTGGCAGTTACAGTGGCCGCGTCTTGATGCCGCAGATCAGCAACTTCTCCAACAACGTGATGAGCCATGAGTTCGGGCACGTCATTGGCATGATGCACGCCGATGCCCTGCAGTGCCGCAGCGGGGCGTCCGACGTCGGCGTCAACAGCAATGGCCAGTTCACGGACCCGTCTTGCTACATCCGCGAGTACGGCGACACCACAGACATCATGGGCGCTGCGCAGTGGAACTCGCCGGTCATCAGCTCCACGTTTTGGGATTACGGAGGCCTCGGGCGAGGCGACGAAATCCGCGACACCGGCGTGGCTACGGGAGTCAAGAGCTACACCCTGAAGCCCTGGGGCGGCACAGAGGCCCAGCGTGCCATCAAGTTCACGGATCCCGTCAGCCGGGAGGTCTACTACCTGGAACTCCGGCAGCCGGTGGGGGCTTACGACAGCTATCTCTCAGGCGGCAACAAAGGCGTCAAAATCGTCCAGCGCGGCGGCGCCACCATCGCCTCGTCACTGGTCCTCATGCCGGACACCACGCCTTTCAATGGCTGGTACAGCCAGAACCACGCCTGGCAGGCGGGCAGTACTTTCACCACCTACACAGGCACCAGGGTGACCATCAACTCGGTCAGCGCCACCTCGGCAACCGTGACCATCAACGCTGACACGAAACTGAAGACGCGGATGAGCTTTTCCGCCGGCGATTTCGACGGCGACAAGCTGGCCGACGTCCTTTCCCGCGAAGCGGACGGGTCGCTCCTGCTCTTTGCAGGCTTGCCCGGGAACCGCCTTGAGGATCCCGTGCGAATCGGCAGTGGCTGGGACATTTTCAACGCTGTACTGGGCACCTCCGATTTCAACGGTGACGGCTTCGCTGACATTCTGGCGCGCAGCAGCGACGGCGCTCTGTGGCTCTACCCTGGCAACGGCAAGGGCGGTTTCCTGCCACGTACGCAGGTAGGCGTGGGCTGGCAGGGCTTCACACAGTTGGTGGCTCCCGGTGACTTCAACGGCGATGGCCGGGCAGACCTGGTGGCAAGCGGAACCGATGGCCGGCTATGGCTCTATCCCGGAAACGGCTCCGGCGGCTTCCTGGCCCAGCGGCAGATCGGCCAAGGCTGGGATGCGTTCACCAGTCTTTCTGCGGCGGGGACGTTCGGGGGCGGGACGGCAGGACTCCTGGCCCGCTCGTCGGACGGCACCCTCTACGTCTACCCCGGCGATGGCAAGGGGAGCCTCCTGCCGCGTACCGCCGTCGGAAGTGGTTGGAACCTGGCGGGCGACATCGTCGGCGGGCAGGAATTTACCGGCGACGGCAAAGCTGACGTTCTCGGCGTCGGTTCAGGGATGACCCTTTATCCGGGTGACGGCACCGGCTTCGCAGACCGCCTGCCGATCGGAACCGGTTGGAACCAGTTCAGCCAGGTGTGGGAGGCCGGGGATTTCGATGGCGATGCTGTCGCTGACATTCTGGCCCGCGGCAGCAACGGCATCCTGTGGCTCTACCCTGGCAACGGTTCGGGCGGCTTCTTGCCGCGCGTGCAGGTGGGGACGGGCTGGAACGTCTTTACGTCAGTCCTGAGCGTGGGCGACTTCGACGGCGACAAGCACCCGGATCTGGTGGCCAGGGCATCCGATGGGACGCTGTGGCTGTACCCGACCGACGGGAAGGGCCAGTTCCTTGCCCGCAAACAGATCGGTACTGGCTGGCAGGGTTTCACGCAGATGCTGGCGCCGGGCGACTTCTCCGGTGACGGAAAGGCCGACATCCTGGCACGCGCCGCGGACGGGACCTTGTGGCTTTATCCGGGAAATGGCGCCGGCGGATTCCAGGCATGGAAGCAGATCGGTACCGGGTGGAACATCTTCAACGCGGTGATGCAGGGCAGTGATTTCAACGGCGACGGCAGGGAAGACGTCCTTGCCCGAGGGACGGACGGCGCCCTGTGGCTCTACCCGGGCAACGGCAGCGGAGGGTTCCTCGCCCGGCAGTACCTGGGCTCTGGCTGGAACATGTTCACCTCCTTCGCGGCCCTCGGCAACGCCTTCACGGGCACGGGCGATCCGACGCTCGTAGGGGTAGCCGGCGATGGAACACTGCTGCTCTACTCCGGGACGGGTGCGGGAAAGTTCAAGCCGGTGGCGTTGGACCCGAGGTAGCCCGCCCTCGGAGGTGAGAGAGCGCTGCTGGTTTTCCTGGGCCCCTCAGGTTGAGGCAAGCGAAAAACCCGGAATGTCAGGTGACACTCCGGGTTTTCGCTGCTTCGGTCCCAGCTCACTGGGAAGAAGCCTCAGGCTTTAGGCGTGCTGCTATTGCTGGGGCAGGCCGAGTTCCGCTGTGGGCGTCTTGGCGGATTCGCGGGCCGTCATCGCTGAGACGGCTGCGATCACACAGATTACTGCGGTGAAGATGGAGATCTGAACCCATCCGCCGGGCTTGGTTCCGCCCAGGGCAGTCACGATTGCCGGGGCGAACCCTGCCATGAGGAAGCCGAGCTGCGTTCCGATGGCCAGGCCGGAGAAGCGGACCTTGGTGCTGAACATTTCACCGTAGAAGGACGGCCATACCGCGTTGGCAGCGGCGTACCCGAACGAGAAGAACACCACGGACACCAGGAACATCAGCGGCACCACGCCGGATTCCAGGGTCAGCAGGAACACGGGGGTCATGATGGCGCTGGCGAAAGCGCCGTAGATGAAGACGGGCTTCCGGCCGATCTTGTCCGCGAGCATACCGAACAGCGGCTGGGTTCCGAGGGCCACCACATTGGCTACTACTACCAGCCAGAGCGTGATGGTGCTGCTCACGCCGGCAACATCCTGGGCGTATTTGATGGCCAATGTTCCAAAGACCGTGCTCACTGCGGCAATGAAGGCACAGCAGACCACGCGGAGGACATCGCGCCAGTGCAGCCTGAGAAGGTCGGCTACGGGGAGCTTGGAGATCTCGTTGTTCTTCTTGGCTTCAGCGAAGGCGGGCGGCTCGTGCAGGGTGCGGCGGATGAAGAACGCCACCAGAACCACCACGGCGCTGAGCCAGAACGGGATGCGCCAGCCAATGCCGTATTTGATCTCGTCAGGCAGGGCCACCACAGGAATGAAGACCAGCGCTGCCAGGATCTGGCCGCCCTGGGTGCCGGTGAGGGTCCACGAGGTGAAGAACGAGCGGCGGTTGTCCGGAGCGTGCTCCAGCGTCATGGACGAGGCTCCGGCCTGCTCGCCGGCAGCCGAGAGACCCTGGCAAAGACGGGCCAGAACCAGCAGGACCGGAGCCCACCAGCCGATGGTCTTGAAGTCGGGGAGACAGCCGATCACGAAGGTGGCTGCACCCATCAGGACCAAGGTGAACATGAGCACCTTCTGCCGGCCTATCCTGTCACCGAAGTGGCCCAGGATCACGGCGCCCACGGGGCGGGCAATATATGCGAAGCCGAAGGTCGCGAAGGACATGATGGCCGCGTTGGCATCGGCGGACGGGAAGAACACGTGCGGGAAGATCAGGGCCGCGGCCGAGCCGAAGATGAAGAAGTCGTAGTACTCAACCGCGCTGCCCAGGAAGCTGGCAAGCGCGGCTTTCTTAGGGGTTCCGGCGGCGGTTTCAGTGCCTGGCGTCGCTGACGGCATTGTTTGGCTCATGGGTGGTTCCTTCTGTGACGACGATGTCGCGGACTGGCTTTTGTGGGGAGACCCAAGCGAGGTGCGGCCGGTCAATCCCAGACAAGTAACCACATTGTGAGAGCTACTTGTGCAATACAGCAATAGTGGCTGTGAGTGGGGTCACTTGTCAAGAGATGTCACCACTATCTAGAAATAGCTCTCACTATGTGAGAGCATCGAGCTATGAGTGTGAAAGAGGACACAAAGACCGACATGGTCGGCAAGGCACTGAGCTTGTTGGTACTACTGGGCGACGAGCCGCGCGGGGCCAGTGCGGCGGATCTTGCGAGGAGTGCCGGACTGCCGTTCAGCACCACCTACCGCTTGCTGGGCTCGCTGACCCGCGATGGCTTTGTGGATTACGAGCCCGACGGGCGCCGGTACCATCTGGGCTTGCGCGTCTTCCAGCTCGGTCAGCGGGTATCGAACCATCACGGGTTCGCGGCCACTGCACTGCCCGTCTTGCAGCGCGTTACCGATCGCACGCATGAGGCCACCATCCTCTCCGTCCGCGATGGCAACCACCACCTGACGGTCAATAAGGTGGATGGCCCCAAGACCTTCCGCGTCACCAGCGACCCCGGCCATCTGGGGGCGCTCCATACGACGTCGGTGGGCAAGGCCATTGTGGCTTTCGAAGAAGAGATCGAGCGGAAGCGACTGCTGGAGGAGCTTCCCCTGGATCCCCTCACAGAACGCTCCATCACCGACCGCGATGCGTTCCGGGAAGAAATCGAGCAGGTCCGCCGGCAGGGCTATGCGGTGATGGATGAGGAAAATGAGGTTGGCATGCGGGCGGTCGCTGTACCGGTCCTCAACTCCCAGGGCCACGCTTTCGCCTCGCTCGCCGTCGCCGCGCCAGTGTTCCGCATGACCATGGAGGAGCTGATCGCCCACGTCCCCACTCTGCAGGAGGCTGCGGCTGAACTCGCGGCCCGCCTGCCCCAGCGCTGACCCCTTCATTGCGAGGCCCGCTTTGCGCCCCAAGCACGCGGGATACCCCGCAAAGCGGGCCCCGCAACGAGCGACCCGCATGCTTCTTGTTCGCGATAAGAACAAGCGTGCGGAATATGAACACTTGTAGTAATCTAAAGAACACCCGGTCAGGCGACGCCCCGAAAAGGCGCCACAAGACCGCGGTGCTGAAGTCAAAGGAGCTTTAGGATGAGCAACCGAGCCGAGTCCGTTCTGGTGGGCCTCATAGGCGAAGGCGTCATGCCCTCCCTCACGCCGCCCATGCACGAACGCGAAGCCGATGTGCAGGGCCTTCGCTTGCTGTACCGCCCCATCGACCTGCTGGAACTCACGTTGCCGGCCACCGCCGTCGGGGATCTCCTGACCGCCGCCCAGCGCATGGGATTCAACGGCCTGAACATCACCCACCCGTGCAAGCAGTTGGTGCTCGAACACCTTGATGAAATTTCCGACGACGCTCGTCGCCTGGGTGCCGTCAATACAGTCCTCCTCCAGGACGGTCGGCTGATCGGCCACAACACAGACTTCTCCGGCTTCGGCTCGGCGCTCGCCGACGGACTCCCCGGGGCAACGCTGGACCGCGTGGTCCAGTTGGGCGCAGGCGGCGCCGGCTCGGCCGTGGCCTACGCGCTCCTCACGGCCGGCGTGGGCACGCTGGACCTCGTGGACATGGACCCGGCCCGCGCTGCGGAACGTGCCGCAGAACTCGGTGGGCTCTTCCCCGAAGCCACCGTCACTCCGCGGAGCACCAACGAGCTGAGCCAGATCATGCCCCTGGCCGACGGCCTGGTGCACTGCACCCCCATCGGCATGGCCGCCCACCCGGGCCTTCCCCTGGACATCGACTTGCTGGAACCGCGCCACTGGGTGGCGGACATCGTGTACCGCCCCATCGAGACGCAACTGGTCCGTGAGGCCCGCGCCAAGGGTTGTGACGTCCTCGACGGCGGCCGGATGGCAGTCGGCCAGGCGGCCGACGCCTTCCAGCTCATCACGGGACGCGAAGCCAACCGCGAACGGATGCGGGCACACTTCCTGGAGCTGATTGCCGTGGAAGATGCCGCGGCCCCCGAGCTCGCGAAGGCGGCCCACTGATGCGCACCGGAATCGCCACGGTCTGCCTGTCCGGCACGCTGAAGGAGAAGATGCAGGCCTGCGCCATTGCGGGCTTCGACGGCATCGAGATCTTCGAGCAGGACCTCGTGACCTCTCCGCACAGCCCGGAGGAAGTCCGGAAAATGGCGGCGGACCTCGGGTTGGGCTTGGATTTGTACCAGCCGTTCCGCGATTTCGACGGCGTCACTCCGGACTTGCTGAAGGCCAACCTCAAGCGCGCCGAGGCCAAGTTCAACCTGATGGAACGCCTGGGCATGGACACCATCCTGGTCTGCTCGAACGTTGCGACGGCTACCATCGACGACGATGGTCTCAGGGTCGCGCAACTGGCTGAACTCGCCGAACTTGCTGGGGCCCACGGCGTTAAAGTTGCTTACGAAGCCCTGGCCTGGGGCAAGTACGTCAACGACTACGAGCACGCCTACCGCTTGGTCGAAATGGTGGACCACCCCAACCTGGGCACCTGCCTGGACTCCTTCCACATCCTCTCCCGCGACTGGGACACGGCGCCCATCGAGGACATCAACGCGGAGAAGATCTTCTTCGTCCAGGTTGCCGATGCCCCCAAGCTCTCCATGGACGTCCTCTCCTGGAGCCGCCACTACCGGGTGTTCCCCGGTGAAGGCCAGTTTGAGCTCGCCAAGTTCATGGGCCACGTGGTCCGTGCGGGCTACACGGGCCCGGTCTCCTTGGAAGTCTTCAATGACGTCTTCCGCCAGTCCGACACCGAGCGCACCGCCGTTGACGCCATGCGCTCCTTGATCTGGCTGGAGGAGCAGAGCGCCCAGTGGCTGGCCGGCACCTCAGCGGCAGAGGGAACAGAAGGCGCAGCCGCGTCCCGCCGTCGTTATCCCATGGAACTGGCCACGCTCCCCAAAGTGAACGAACCCGCCGGCTTCAACTTCGCCGAGGTCAAGGCCGACGACACCGCTCAGTTGGAGAAGCTCCTGGGCCAGCTCGGGTTCGGGTTCGAGGGGCGGCACCGCACCAAGAACGTCCAGCTCTGGACCATGGGCCAGGCCCGCGTGATCATCAACGAACAGGCGGCCTCGCACGCTGAACCGGCCATCGCCGCTTTGGGGTTCGACGTCGACTCTCCAGTGATTGCCTCCGCTCGCGCCCAGCAACTCAAGGCGCCCGTGGTGGCCCGTAAGGTCCAGGCTGATGAGGAAGTCTTCCAAGGCATCTCCGCACCGGACTCCACCGAGATTTTCCTTTGCCAGGGCAGTCCGGACGGGACCGCGGCGTGGACGCACGAGTTCGGGGAAGGCCAAGAGCACGCTTCCAGCGCACAGAACGCAGTGATTGACCACGTCAACCTGGCCCAGCCGTGGCAACACTTTGACGAAGCCGTCCTCTTCTACACCAGCGCGTTGGCTTTGGAACCGCAGCCGTTCGCCGAAGTCCCCAGCCCCAGCGGCCTGGTCCGTTCCCAAGTCATGGAGACCAGCAACGGTGCCATCAGGCTGGTCCTGAACCTGGCGCCCGCACAACAGGCCCAAACAGCCCGCAAAACGTACCAGGAGCACATCGCCTTCGCCGTGGACGACCTCGTGGCGACGGCCCGAGAGGCCCGGAAAAGGGGCCTCGAGTTCCTGCAGATTCCGGCCAACTATTACGAGGACCTGGACGCCCGGTTCGATCTTGAACCCGGCTTCCTGGCCACCCTCAAGGAGCTCAACCTCCTGTATGACCGGGACGCCAACGGCGAATTCCTCCACTTCTACACCGCCACGGTGGGCAGTGTGTTCTTCGAAATGGTGGAGCGCCGCGGCAACTACGACGGCTACGGGGCGCCCAACGCCCCGGTGCGCCACGCCGTCCAATACGACTCGCTCCACCGGGTGTAAACCCGCCGCCGCCCCGCAAACCAAGAGAACCCATCAACCGAAAGGAGCCGGCCGTGCCGCAAGAACAGACAGCACAGGCGCTCGAATCCGAGGAACTCGTGCCGCCCGCTGAGCCACACGCCGCCCACCAAGCACACCACGCCAAGAAGGTGGAAACCCAAGCGGATCTCAGTGCTGAGATCAAGGGCATCGGGGACCGCTACGCGGAGGCGTTGAAGAACGGCAAGGGGCCGGAGACCATGCCGCGCCTGGACTACGCGCCGTACCGCAGCAGCATCCTGCGCCACCCCACCAAGAGCCTGCACCACGCGGACCCGGAGACCATCGAGCTCTTCTCGCCGGCGTTCGGACACCAGGATGTCCACGCACTGGAATCCGACCTGACCATCCAGCACAACGGCGAACCGCAGGGTGAACGCATCATCGTGGCCGGCCGCGTCCTCGATGGTGATGGCCGACCGGTGGCGGGCCAGCTCGTGGAAATCTGGCAGGCCAACGCATCAGGCCGTTACATCCACAAGCGCGACCAGCACCCCGCACCGCTGGACCCGAACTTCACCGGCGTCGGGCGTTGCATTACCGGTGACGACGGCTCCTACAGCTTCACCACCATCAAGCCCGGCGCGTACCCATGGAAAAACCACCTGAACGCCTGGCGCCCGGCGCACATCCACTTCTCCATGTTCGGCTCGGAGTTCACCCAGCGAATCGTCACCCAGATGTACTTCCCGGGTGACCAGCTCTTCCCGCTGGATCCCATCTACCAGTCCATCGTGGACCAGGATGCCCGTGACCGCCTGGTGGCACAGTACGACCATGAGCTGACCAGCCCCGAATGGGCCCTCGGCTACAAGTGGGACATCATCCTGACCGGTTCCAAGCGCACCTGGACCGAAAACGAAGCATACGGCGACGCCGGGGACGAGGAGTAAGCGCATGAGCAAGCTGGCACCCACACCTGGCCAGACCGTAGGCCCTTTCTACGGCTACGCCCTCCCCTTTAATAAGGACAACGAACTCCTGGCGCCGGGCAGCCCCGGCAGCATCCGGCTGCAGGGCACCGTGTACGACGGCGCCGGTGATGCCATTCCGGACGCCATCCTGGAAATCTGGCAGCCGGATTCCGACGGCAACATCGTCCAGCGCACCGGCTCCCTGGTCCGCGACGGCTACACCTTCACCGGGTGGGGCCGTGGCTCCGTGGGCAACTCCGGCGTGTACACCTTCACCACCGTCAACCCGGGCCCCACGGCACCGGGCGCGGCCGCGTTCATCTCCGTGGCCGTGTTCGCCCGCGGCCTCATGAACCGCCTCTTCACCCGCGTGTACCTTCCGGAAAATGAGGAAGCGCTGGCCAACGATCCGTTGTTGAGCTCCTTGGATCCTGAGCGCCGCAAGACGCTCATCGCCCGTCGCGACCCCGACGGCGGCCTCACCTGGGACATCCGCCTGCAGGGTGGCGACGAGACCGTCTTCCTGGATTTCCAGCAGGACGGTTCGCTGGACATCAATACGGAAAACCCGGCATGACCGACGGCGACTTCGGCCTCCTTAGCCCTGTCTCGGCGTCGCCCGCTGTGGCGGCGCTGACGGGCGACCGTGCCGTGATCACGGCAATCCTCGACGTCGAAGCCTCTTGGGCTGCCGTTCTTGAGGACGCAGGACTGGTTCCTGCCGGATCCGCCGCTGTGGTGGCCGAAGCCGCCTCGGTCGAGCATTACGACGCCGCCTCAATTGCGGAACGCGCCCAGGGTGGCGGGAACCCGGTCATCCCGCTGCTCGGTGATCTGCGGGCCCGGGTCCGGGAGCTGGACACTGCCGGAATCGGCGCGGCTTCGGCTGTGCACACCTCGCTGACCAGCCAGGACGTCCTCGACTCCGCCCTCATGCTCCTGGCCAGCCGCACCGTCACGGCGTTGCTGGCAGAGGTCAAGGGCACGACGACGGCGCTCGCTACCTTGGCGGAGCAGCATGCGGACACGCTGTGCGTGGGCAGGAGTCTGACGCAGCATGCCCTTCCGTACATCTTCGGGCTCAAGGCCGCCCAGTGGTTCCAGGGCGTGGCCGCTGCGGCTGCGCGGTTGGAGTCCCTGGAGCTGCCGGTGCAGTTTGGTGGGGCTGGCGGAACGCTGGCTTCGGGTACCAAACTGACTGCTGGATCGCCAGCAACGCCGTTCACTCTTGCGGATGCCCTGGCTGCCGCACTGGGCCTCGCACCCGCTCCCGCTCCGTGGCACACCAACCGGCTGGCCGTCACGGCCCTCGGTGACGGACTCGCTGCACTGATCGATTCCTTCGGCAAGATCGCTGCCGACCTGCTGTTCCTGAGCCGCCCGGAAGTCGGCGAACTTGGCGAACCGTTGGCTGCCGGACGCGGAGTTTCCTCGGCCATGCCGCAGAAGCAGAACCCCGTGCTGTCCGTCTTGATCCGCAGTGCTGCATTGCAGGCGCCGGGCCTCGCATCGCAACTGCACCTCGCGGCCGCAACCTTCAACGACGAGCGGCCGGATGGTGCCTGGCACAGCGAATGGCCGGCCCTGCGCCAGTTGCTCGCGTTGGCCCTGGGTGCTGCCGGACACCTCCGCGAACTCACGGAGGGCCTCCGAATCTTCCCCGATGCCATGCGCCGGAATCTTGAGCTCTCGGGACCCCTCCTGCTCAGCGAAAGTGTTTCGGCCGCCGTCGCCCCGCTCCTTGGTGCGGAGGGAAAGCAGAAGCTGCAGGCCGTCGTCGATGAAACCTTGAAGGCGCCCGCCGCCGAACAGACCCGCATTTACACCAAACTGCTGCGCGAAACCATCCCGGCGGACCAGCTCTCCGACGCCGAACTTGAGGCACTGCTGGATCCCACGAGCTACCTTGGCGAAGCCCGGGAGATCAGCCGGCGGATCCTCGCCGCGTACCCCCACTTTGCAGCTTTTTCACCGAAGGGAGCCACTCGTGGCTAAGCCAACTGTCAAGGCCGTGCTCCTCTCCCCGCAGCGCGAACTGGGAGCGAAGCCGCTCCTGGTGGTGGGCCCGTCGCTGGGCACATCCACTGTGCTGTGGACCGAAACCGCTGCCCTCCTGGGTGACGAGTACGACGTCATCGGCTGGGACCTCCCCGGCCACGGCATCTCGCCGACCACCACCGAAGGTTTCGATGTTGCGGAACTGGCGGACGCCGTCGTCGATCTTGTTGACTCGGTTTTGCCGGGAGCGAGCTTCCATTACGCGGGCGTCTCACTGGGCGGGGCTACGGGGCTGCAGCTTGGCATCAAGCACGGCGACCGCCTCCGCAGCCTGTCCGTCCAGTGCACCGGAGCCAAGCTTGGCACGCCCGAGGGCTGGCTTGAGCGCGCAGAGACGGTTCGCAAGTTGGGTACGCCCGTGATGATCCAAGGCTCCGCGGAACGCTGGTTTGCGCCCGGATTCATGGACCGCCAGCCCGAGATCAGCAGCCGCCTCCTGCACGCCCTGCGCGATGCCGACCGCTTCGGCTACTCGTTCTGCTGCGAAGCCCTGGCGTCGTTCGATGTCCGCGGGCAGCTCGGCAGCATCACCGTCCCCACTTTGGCGATTGCCGGCGTAGAGGACTCTGTTGCTCCGCCGTCGTTCGCCGAAGCTGTTGCCGCCGGTATCACCGCCGGCGGCGGTACCGCCCAGGCTGTAGCGCTCGACGGCGTCGCCCACCTCGCGCCTGCAGAGGCACCAGCCGCTGTGGCGGAATTGATGCGCACCTTCATGAAGGAGAACGGACTGTGACTACTTTGTCCCCTGATAACTTCGAGCGGAACGGCGCCGTGCAGCCCGATGCCACCGCCCAGGACATTTACGACGCCGGCATGGTGGTCCGCCGCGAAGTGCTCGGCGATGCCCACGTGGACCGGGCCAACGCCAACAAGGACTCCTTTACCGAGGACTACCAGGACATGATCACCAGGATCGCCTGGGGTGGCATCTGGACGCGACCCGGCCTCAGCCGGCGCATGCGATCCGCGGTCACCCTCACCGCGCTGGTGGCGCACGGTCACTGGGAGGAGCTCGCCATGCACGTCAAGGCGGCCCTCAACAACGGCCTGAGCAGGGACGAAATCAAGGAGATCCTGCTGCAGACCGCCATCTATTGCAGTGTGCCGTCGGCCAACTCGGCCTTCAAGACGGCCCAGAAAGTATTCGCCGAGATCGACGCGGCCACCGCCCACCCCTCCAACGAACCCAACTAGGTCGCAGTTAAGCGCGTTTAGACCCTCCAAAACGCGCACTATTGCGACTCAGTTGGGAAAGAGAACGAAAGAGAAAACCATGAACCAGGCTTTTGTGTACGACGCCGTGCGCACGCCCTTTGGCAAGTTCGGCTCCGGTCTTGCTGCTGTCCGTCCCGATGACCTTGCTGCCCATGTGGTCCGCGAGTCCGTCAAGCGGGCGCCGGGGCTGGATGTTGAGCGGATCGACGAGGTGGTGTTCGGTAACGCCAACGGCGCCGGTGAGGAAAACCGCAACGTCGCCCGCATGGCCACCCTGCTGGCCGGCCTTCCGGTCTCGATTCCGGGCACCTCGGTGAACCGGCTGTGCGGCTCATCCTTGGACGCGGCGATTATCGCTTCGCGCCAGATCAATGCCGGCGACGCCGACCTCATGCTGGTGGGCGGTGCCGAGTCGATGTCGCGTGCTCCGTGGGTGCTGCCGAAGACCTCCAAGCCCTACCCGGCCGGTGACATGACGCTCGCGTCCACCACCCTGGGCTGGCGTTTGGTGAACCCGGCCATGAACAAGGACTGGACCATCTCCCTGGGCGAGGCCACGGAGCGGCTGCGCGAGAAGTACGGGATTACCCGTGAACGCCAGGATGCTTTTGCGGCTGATTCGCATAATCTGGCCGACGCTGCCTGGAACGAAGGCTTCTACGATTCGTTGGTCTCGCAGGTTCCGGGCACTGACCTGGTCCGCGACGAGGGCATCCGTGCCGGTTCTTCGGCGGAGAAGCTGGGCGGTTTGAAGACGGTGTTCCGGCCGGAGTCGTCGGGGCCCGACGGCGGCACGGTCACCGCCGGGAATGCCTCGCCGTTGTCTGATGGTGCTTCGGCTGCGTGGATCGGTTCAGAGGCTGCCTCGGCGATCCTTGGTTTGGAGCCTTTGGCCCGTATCGCCGGCCGCGGTGCGCATGGCAACGATCCCCAGTTCTTCGGGTTCGCCCCGGTGGAGGCCGCGAACAAGGCCCTCGCGAAGGCGGGCATCGGCTGGGACCAGGTGGGCGCCGTCGAACTTAACGAAGCGTTTGCCGCGCAATCGCTGGCGTGTGTTGACGCGTGGGGGATCGACCCCGGGATTGTGAACCAGCACGGCGGTGCGATCGCGATGGGACACCCGCTGGGTGCCTCAGGTACCCGCATCCTGGGCACGCTCGCCCGTTCCCTGCAGGCTTCCGGGCAGCGCTGGGGTGTTGCGGCGATCTGCATCGGCGTGGGCCAAGGCTTGGCTGTGGTGCTCGAAAACGTTACTGCCGGCGCAACGGCGTAGAAGGGTAAAGAGTCATGCTGAATTTCATTGACACTGTTGGCGAGGCTGTCGCCGGCATCAAGGACGGATCCACGGTGATGATCGGCGGTTTCGGCAACGCCGGGCAACCGTTCGAACTGATCGACGCCCTCATGGATTGCGGCGCGAAGGACCTGACCGTGGTGAACAACAACGCCGGCCAGGGCGATCAGGGCCTGGCGTTGCTGATCAAGGAAGGACGGGTCCGCAAGATGATCTGTTCCTTCCCGCGGCAGTCCGATTCCTGGCACTTCGACGCCAAGTTCCACGCCGGCGAGATCGAACTCGAGCTCGTCCCGCAGGGCAACCTTGCCGAGCGCATCCGTGCCGCGGGCGCCGGAATTGGTGGATTCTTCACGCCCACCGGCTACGGCACCACGCTCGCTGAGGGCAAGGAAACCCGTTTACTGGACGGGAAATGGCAGGTTTTCGAGACTCCGATCCACGCCGACGTTGCCCTGATCAAGGCACTCAAGGCCGACGGCAAGGGCAACCTCGTCTACCGCAAGACTGCGCGGAACTTCGGGCCCATCATGGCTGCGGCAGCCAAGCACACCATCGTGCAGGTCTCTGAGATCGTGCCCACGGGTTCCTTGGATCCGGAGAACGTGGTCACGCCCGGTATTTACGTCAACAGCGTGGTCCGCGTCGATTCTGCCGGCTCAAACGAAAAGGTGGCCTGACCATGAGCACCCAAACCAGCATTCAGACCTCCGAGAAGCCACTGGGCCGCGACGAGCTCGCCCAGTTGGTGGCCCGCGACATCACGCCCGGTTCCTTTGTGAACCTGGGCATCGGCCAGCCCACCCTCGTGTCCAACTACCTCACCGAGGAACAAGACATCACCCTCCACACGGAGAACGGGATGCTCGGCATGGGCCCGGCCGCTGAAGGCGACCAGATCGACGGTGATTTGATCAATGCCGGCAAGATCCCCGTCACCGAACTGCCCGGAGCCTCCTACTTCCACCACGCCGACTCGTTCGCGATCATGCGCGGCGGGCACCTTGACATCTGCGTGCTCGGCGCCTTCCAGGTCTCGGCCACCGGTGACCTCGCCAACTGGCACACCGGCGCCCCGGACGCCATCCCCGCCGTCGGTGGCGCCATGGACCTGGCCACGGGCGCAAAGGACGTCTTCGTGATGATGACCTTGCTGACCCGCGAGGGCGTATCCAAACTCGTGGAACAGTGCACCTACCCCCTCACGGGCGTCGGCTGCGTCACCCGCGTGTACACGGACAAGGCGGTGTTCCTCACAGGACCCGACGGCGTCACCGTCCGCGAGACGTTCGGCTGCACCTTCGAAGAAATCCAGGAACTCGTGCCGCTGCCGCTGAAGAAGGCAGAGTAGGACCCGCAAGTTGGTCCCTTCCCGTTGTGGGGCCCGCTTTGCGTGCTTGATCCCGCGTTTGGGGCGCAGAGCAGGCCCCGCAAGTTGGGCCCCGCAACGCACCCTAGGATTGGTAACCATGACCGACTCCGCAGTTACCCCGCAGGCCAGCGACCAGTACGTCCAGTCGTTGGCCCGCGGGCTCGCTGTGATCCGGGCGTTCGATGCGAACAACCCGGTGATGACTCTCAGCGAAGTCGCAGCCCGCACGGACCTGACGCGCGCCACGGCACGCCGTTTCCTGCACACCCTGGTTGAACTGGGTTACGTCCGCACGGACGGGAAGACCTTTGCGCTCACGGCCAAGGTGCTGCAGCTTGGCTACTCCTACTTGTCCGCGCTGTCCCTGCCGCAGTTGGCCCAGCCGCACCTGGAGCAGCTGAGCCTGAAACTGGGGGAGTCGACGTCGGCCGCCGTCCTCGACGGCCCGGACATCTTCTACGTGGCCCGCGTCGCCACGCGCCGGATCATGAACGTGGGCATCACCGTCGGCACCCGCTTCCCGGCGTACGCCACCTCCATGGGTCGCGTCTTGCTGGCCGGATTGCCGCAGGCCAAGCTGGAGGCTTACCTCACGACGGCGGAACTCACCCCGCTCACGCCGCGAACCGTCGCCAGCGTGCCCGACTTGAGGGCCGCCGTCGAGCAGGTCCGCCAGCAAGGCTGGTGCTTGCTTGACCAGGAGTTGGAGATCGGGCTGATGTCCATCGCGGCGCCCGTGTGGAACCACAACAACGGCGACAACGTGGCTGCGATCAACGTGTCCCTGCAGGCGCAAGCCGTCTCTGCGCAGCCGGATCCGGACGCGTATCTCGAGTCAGTGCGGCAGGAAGTGGTGGCCACCGCCCACGCGATCTCGCAGGACGTCTCGGCGAAGCACTAGGACGTCGCAGCCTACTTCCGGATCGAAGCCAGCCGCGTCTCCAGGATCCGGCGCACCAGCGAGTCGGGCACGGGGTTGTCTGCCGAGAACCGCAACGTCCCCGGCGACCACGAGTATCCACCAAGCTCTTCCGACATCTCCGGCAGGATCTGCCCGCTGAAGGGGTACAGGGCCAGGTGCTTTGCGGTTTCCTGCACGCTCAGGAAGCCCTTGCCATCAACCAGCAGCGCGGGCATCCCGTAGCTGACCCCTTCTTCGGCATCCGGCGCGAGTTCGCGGGCGATCTCCACAATCCGCTCCAGAATCGCGCGGTTGGCTTCGCTGACGCCCACAAGATATTCGGTGACGGTTCCCATGGCCCAATCCTGCGCCATACACGGGAGTTTTTGTACAGCTAATGACCTTTAGAAGCGGTTTTAGGGGCGGTATCTGTACAAAAACTCCAGAGGTTTAGCGCTCAGGAATGACCGCGATGCCCTGGATTTCGATCAGGGCCTCTTTCTGCCACAGCCTTGTGACACCGATGCCGGCCATCGCTGGGTACTGGGATCCCGCCATCTCGCGCCAGATGCGTCCGATTTCGCGGCCGTTGGCCATGTAGTCGTCCACGTCCGTCAGGTAAATGGTCACGTTGACCAGGTCCTCGGGCTGTCCGCCGGCCTCGCGCAAGGTGGTGATGACGTTGGAGAACGCCTGCGTGAACTGCTCCACGATGCCGCCTGGAACGATGTTCATGTTCTTGTCCAGGGCCGTCTGCCCACCCAGGAAGACAGTGTTGCCGGCAAGAATGCCGTGCGCAAAACCTGATGGCTTGGGCAGCGATTCCGGGTTGATCGTCTGGTGGCTCATGCTGTTCCTCCTCGTTGTGGCAACTGCAAAAACTTTTGGAAAGCCTCTGTGCAGATCATTTCCGCCGTGCTACGTTGAGCATATGTGACGATCGTAAAAAAGTCGACACATCACATCATCTCGAAGGGAACCCGCAATGAAACTTGCCACCTTGCGTACGGCCAACGGAGGTACGACGGCGGCCCTCGCCACGGGCGCCGACTCTTACCTCACGCTGCCCGCCACTGACGTCGGGGCGCTCCTGGCCCAGCCCGAGTGGCGTCTTGTGATCGAGAAGGCAGCAGAGACGGCGGGTGATCAGAACATCATCGCGGCAGGAGACGCCGACTTCGCCACACTCCTTCCCCGCGCCGGCAAAGTCATCTGCTGCGGCCTGAACTACGGGGACCACATCCAGGAAATGGGCCGGGACCTTCCGGAATACCCCACGCTGTTCGCCAAGTACGCGGACACCTTGGTTGGCGCCAATGACGCCGTAGAAGTCCACGGCAGCGGCCGCGTCGACTGGGAAGCCGAGCTCGCCGTCGTCGTGGGTTCTGAACTGTTCCACGCGGATGAAGACCAGGCCCGTGAGGCAATCGCCGGGTACACCGTGGCCAACGATGTCTCCATGCGCGACTGGCAGAGCCGGACCCTGCAATGGTTCCAAGGCAAGGCCTGGGACGGCTCCACGCCTGTGGGCCCGGTCATGGTCACCGCGGACGAGGCAGATCAGCACTTTGAGGTCCGCGGCTACGTCAACGGCGAGCTCGTCCAGCAGGGCAACACCAGCACCTTGGTGTTCGGCCCCGCGCAGCTGCTGTCCTACATTTCGCAGTTCACCATCCTGCGTCCCGGCGACCTTGTCCTCACGGGCACGCCCGGGGGTGTGGGGATGGGGATGACCCCGCCGCGCTTCCTCAAGGACGGTGACGTCCTCACCACCGAAATCGACGGGATCGGCCGGCTGGAAAACAGGTTCCGGATCCACGCACCCGTCCCGGCAAACGCCTAGAAACCTTCACACGACACCAAAGGAGAGAGACCCATGAGCCAGACCACCACCGAATACCGCCTCGAAGGCGACAACTCCATCTACGCCCAGGCGGATGGCAAGGTTGTCCCCGTTGTCACCCGCGCCGGCGCCGAAGACACCAATACTGCCCAGTCCGGTGATTGCATCCGCGTCTCCGGCGTGAGCATCCAGCACACCCCGGCAACCAAGATCTGGTTCGGCCAGGTATCCAACACCCCCGGGTACCGCTCACTTCCGCACCACCACGGCGAGGCCGAGACGGGCGGCTACGTGCTCCGCGGCCACGGCCGCATCTACTTCGGCGAGGACTACTCGGAGTTCATCGACATGAAGGCCGGCGACTGGGTGTTCGTGCCGCCGTTCATGCCCCACGTCGAGGCCAACATGTCCATTACCGAAGAACTCGTCTGGCTCACCGCGCGCACGCCGGAGAACCTCGTGGTCAACCTCGAAGACGTTGCCGACGAAACCCTCGCAGACTACCGCCGCGTCTAGCCATGATCACTGGAACCCTGACATCGGAAACCTTCCTGAAGGCCATCGAGCTCACGCCGGCAACGGCCGAGGTCTTCGACGAAGCCTATGAAGCAACCACCCAGTACGTGCCCTGGCCAAAAGCCTACGGCGGGGACATGGTGGCACAAGCAGCGGCCGCCATGATGCGCTCAGTGGGTGCTGACCGGACCCTGCACTCGATGCACAGCTACTTCATGCGTCCCGTGGATATCGGTTCCAGTGTCCGTTACGAAGTAGAACATTTGCGGGACGGCCGCGGGTATTCCACCCGCACGGTTCGCGGCTTCCAGAACGGCAAGCCCGTCTATGCCGCCATGGGTTCCTTCCAGGTTCCCGAGGAAGGTCCGGAGTTTCAGCCGGAGGCTCCCGCCGCCGTCGAGCCTGAATCGCTGCGGACAGCTGCGGAAGCGCTGGACGGGACCGGGGGAGCGGCCGCAGACTATTGGTCCACGGGTCGAAGCTTCGACATGCGGCATATTCCCGGTCCGGTATACATCGAGCTTGAAGGCGGCGCAGTGCCTCAGCAAGCCATATGGGTCAAAGCCTTTGACGCCCTGCCCGACGACGTCGACCTCCACCGCGCGGCCCTCGCCTACGTCTGCGATTACACGATCCTGGAGCCGTTGCTCCGGGTCAACGGACTGAACTGGTCCAGCCCGGGACTCACCACCGCCAGTCTGGACCACTCCATGTGGTTCCACCGGGATGGTCGCGCGGACGAATGGGTCTTATATGCCCAGGAAGCCATATCCGGCCAGAGCAACCGGGGCCTGGCCATGGGCCGCTTCTTCGACCGGCAAGGAAGGCTCCTCGCCACCGTGGCCCAAGAGGGCATGATCCGCGCCGGCGCCTGAATAGCTTTCTACCTCCCCAACCATCAGCTTCAACGACGCACCACTGAAAGGACCGGCCATGAGCATGATGCCATCGGCCCACGTGGACACGTTCACCCGCGACCACCTGCCGCCCGCCGATACCTGGCCTGCGCTTGAATTCACCCTCCCCGAACTCCACTACCCGGAACGGCTCAACGCTGCCGCAGTGCTGATCGACGACGCTGTCGACCAGTACGGCGCGGAGCGTCCGGCCCTGTGGACCCCTGACGGCTCGGTCTGGACCTACGGTCAGCTCCAGAAGCGTTCCAACCAGGTGGCCCAGGTTCTCACCGAGGATCTCGGTGTTGTTCCCGGCAACCGCGTGCTCCTGCGCGGCCCCAACAATCCGTGGATCGTCGCTGCCTGGCTGGGTGTTCTGAAGGCCGGCGGCGTGGTGGTTACCACCATGCCCATGCTGCGCTCCACTGAGGTCGCCACACTCATTGAACTCACCAAGCCGACGGTGGCCATCTCGGATCACCGGTTTGTGGACGAGCTCGCGATTGCCGCCGGGGATGACCTCACCGTCCTCACGTATGGCGCCGGTAACGGATTCGACGACGACGGCGACCTCGCCTCCCGCTGCGAGCACAAGAGTGGCAAGTTCACGGCAGTAGACACAGCCTCCGACGACGTTGCCTTGCTGGGTCCGACGTCGGGCACCACCGGCGTCCCCAAGGTGACCATGCACTTCCACCGGGACATCCTGGCCAACGCCGATACCTTCGCCCGCTACATCCTGCAGCCCACCGCCGAGGACGTCTTCGCCGGTTCGCCGCCTTTGGCCTTCACCTTCGGGCTGGGCGGTTTGGTGGTCTTCCCCCTCCGGTTCGGGGCGTCGTCGCTCTTGACCGAGAAGGCAGGGCCCGTGGAATTGGCGGAGCACGCCTCAAAAGCCGGGGCCACCATCCTGTTCACCGCCCCCACGGCGTACCGGGCCATCCTGAAAGAGAAGCGCGGCGATCTCCTCCGCGGCCTGCGCATCGCAGTGTCCGCCGGAGAGCACCTCTCCAAGGAAACCTGGGAAGCCGTCCATGAAGCCACGGGCCTGCGGCTGGTCAACGGCATCGGTGCCACGGAGATGCTGCACGTCTTCATCTCCGCTGCCGGGGACGACATCCGGCCCGGGAGTACAGGACGCGCTGTTCCGGGATTCCGGGCCACCATCCTGGACGAGGACGGCAACGAACTCGGCCCCGGGAACATCGGACGCCTGGCCGTCATTGGCCCCACCGGCTGCCGCTACCTGGACGATCCCAGGCAGGCGAACTACGTGGTCCGTGGGTGGAACGTCACCGGAGATACCTTCGCGATGGACGCGGACGGGTACTTCACGTACCAGGCCCGCTCAGACAACATGATCGTCTCCTCCGGCTACAACATTGGCGCGCCGGAGGTCGAAACGGCCATCGACCAGCACCCTGACGTCGTGGAAAACGCCGTGATCGGAGTTCCCGACGAGGAGCGCGGGAGCATCGTCTGCGCGTTCATTGTCCTGCGTGAAGGCGTCACCGGCGACGCCGCGAAGCGCAAGGAAATCCAGGACTTCGTCAAACAAACCATCGCCCCGTACAAGTACCCCCGGGACGTCCGCTTCGTCACCGAACTTCCGCGCAATCCCAGCGGCAAGCTCCAGCATTTCAAGCTCCGCGAGGGCCTTTCGAAGGCGAACGCGAGCCAGACCGAACAACTTACCCCCGCCGGCCAGAGCCAGGCCTGAGAAGGAGCAACACCCATGAAAATCGCAATTGTTGGAGGCGGCCCCGGTGGCCTGTACTTCGCAGCACTGATGAAGCAGCTGGACCCGTCCCACAACATCACCCTTTGGGAACGCAACGCTGCCAGCGACACCTTTGGCTTCGGCGTCGTATTTTCCGATGAGACGCTCGGCGGCATCGGCAACGCGGATCCCGTGGTGGCCGAATACATGAGCCGCCGTTTCGCCCGTTGGTCGGACATCGACATCCACTTCCGCGACCAGATGATCACGGTGGGCGGACAGGGCTTCGCTGCCATGAGCCGCAAGGAACTGCTGGAACTGCTCCAGCGCCGCTGCATCGAACTGAACGTGGACGTGCGCTTCAGCACCCTGGCCCCGGCCATCGAGGAACTCGAAGCCAACTACGATCTGGTTCTCGCCGCGGACGGCATCAACTCGCAGATCCGTGCCAAGTACGCCGATTCGTTCAAACCGAACCTGGACATGAGGACCAACAAGTTCATGTGGCTTGGTACGGACCAGGTATTCGAGGCCTTCAAGTTCTTTGTGAAGGAAACCGAGTGGGGTGTCATGCAGATCCACGGTTACCCCTACTCGGACGAAGGTTCCACGTTCATCGTGGAAATGCACCAGGACGTATGGCACGCGGCCGGCTTCGACGAGACCGCCAACGAGGTCTTCCCTCCCGGCGTCTCCGACGAGAAGGCAATCGCGAAGATCCGTGAGATTTTCGCTGAAGAACTGAACGGCTACCAGGTCCTGACCAACAACTCCAAGTGGATCAACTTCACCACGGTCCGCAACGAGAACTGGCGCCACAACAACGTAGTGCTGCTGGGCGACGCGGCCCACACGGCCCACTTCTCCATCGGTTCCGGCACCAAGCTGGCCATGGAGGACTCGTTGGCGTTGGCCGCTTGCCTGCACGAGCACCCGGATGTTGAATCCGCATTGGCAGCCTATGAGGCCGAGCGCCGGCCCGTGGTCGCTTCCACCCAGCGTGCCGCACAGGCATCCCTTGAATGGTTTGAGCGCATCGGGCAGTACAAGGACCAGGACCCCACCCAGTTTGCGTTCAACCTGCTCACCCGCAGCCGCCGCATCACGCAGGAAAACCTGCGCCTGCGTGACCCGGAGTTCGCTGACGCCGTGGACCGCGACTTCGCAGAATCCCAGGGACTCACAGAGGTGGCTCCGGCCATGTTCCAGCCGTTCCGGATCGGCGGGCTGGAGCTGAAGAACCGCATTGTGGTCTCCCCGATGGACATGTACTCCGCCACGGACGGCGTCCCGGGTGATTTCCACAAGGTCCACCTCGGCTCCAAAGCGCTTGGCGGTGCCGGCCTGGTCATGACCGAAATGGTCTGTGTTTCCGAAGCCGGCCGGATCACCCCCGGTTGCAGCGGCTTGTACACGGACGATCAGCGTGACAGCTGGAAGGAAATCGTGGACTTCGTCCACAGCCGTTCCACCGCCAAGATCGGTGCCCAGCTGGGCCACTCAGGCCGCAAGGGCTCCACCAAACTCATGTGGGAAGGCATCGACCAGCCGCTCGAGTCCGGCAACTGGACCGCCGTCGGGCCTTCAGCCCTGCCGTACAGCCCGGAAAACCAGACTCCCGTGGAGCTGGATCGCGCCGGCATGGACGCCATCAAGGCGGAGTTCGTCGCTTCCACGGTCCGTGCCGACGAGGCAGGCTTCGACCTCCTTGAAATCCACGCGGCCCACGGTTACCTGCTGTCCTCCTTCCTCTCGCCGGTGTCCAACAAGCGGACCGACGAATACGGCGGCAGCCTGGAGAACCGGCTGCGGTTCCCGCTGGAAGTGTTCGACGCCGTTCGCGCGGCGTGGCCCGCCGGTAAGCCGGTGACGGTGCGCATCTCCGCGACCGACTGGATCGAGGGTGGCAACACGTCCGACGACTCCGTGGCAATCGCCCGCGCTTTCGTGGCACACGGCGCTGCCGGCCTGGACGTCTCTACCGGACAGGTCGCCAAGGAGGAGAAGCCCGCCTTCGGCCGCAGCTACCAGACCCCGTTCGCCGACCGCATCCGTCAGGAAGTGGCCGCACCGGCAGGAGTGGCGGTGATCGCCGTCGGCGCCATCTCCACCTACGACGACGTGAACTCCATCCTCCTCGCAGGCCGTGCGGACTTGATCGCCCTGGGCCGTACGCATCTCTACGATCCCCAGTGGACCCTTCACGCCGCCGCAGAGCAGGAGTACCAGGGGCCCGGCGCTGACTGGATACCGCAGTTCCGTGCCGGTCGCCGGAAACCACCGAGCTCCCGCACTGACGCAGTCCGTCCGCGTCTGTCCTTGCTGAAGGAAGCAGACATCGAAGAGGCCAACACCCACCTCCGCTGGACTCCCGAGTCCGCCGCCGCATCGGTTTTGGTGAAGTAGCCATGGCCACCGCACCCGTCAATAACTGGAACGTGCCCAAAAAGACCACCGGCTTGGTGTTGTTCTGCTGCTGGCTCGCGATCCTCGCCGAGGGCTACGACGTCGGCGTCCTCGGAGCCATCCTTCCGGCCCTTGCCGAGTACAAGGAATGGAACCTCAGCCCGCTGGCCTTGGGCGGCCTGGGCTCATATGCCTTGATCGGCATGCTTATTGGTGCCCTGTTCATCGGTACGCTCAGCGACCTCGTGGGACGCAAGAAGATGCTCTTGGCCTCCATGGCGATCTTCACGCTTACCCAGGCCGGTGCTGCCTGGGCTCCGACGCCGGAGCTCTTCGGACTGTTCCGGCTCATCGGTGGTTTGGGTATGGGCGGTGTCATTCCGGTGGCAGCAGCCCTGACCATTGAATACTCTGCGCCGAACAAACGCTCCTACAACTACGGCCTCATGTATTCCGGCTATTCGCTGGGAATCGTCGCCGCCGCTCTCGCCGCCCTCTTCGTCCTGCCCATGGGTGGCTGGCGTGCCGTCGTCGCCATCGGCGCCGCGCCCGTGGTGCTGATCCCGATCATCTGGAAGTTCCTGCCCGAGTCCTTGGAATTCCTGGAATCCAAGGGCCGCAAGACCGAGGCCAAGGCACTGGCCACCAAGCTGAACATCTCCAACTACACGCCGGTTGTTGCCGTTGCTCCCAAAGCAGGTGTGCAGGCTGATCCTTGGTGGAAGACCATCACCACCATGTTCTCGAAGAAGTACCTGCGCTCCACGGTGTTCTTCTGGATCTCGCTCTTCTGCGGCCTGGTCCTCGTCTATGGCCTGAACACCTGGCTGCCAAGCATCATGAAGAAGGCCGGCTATGATCTCGGTTCTTCCTTGACCTTCCTTCTGGTCTTCAGCCTTGCTTCCGCAATCGGTGGCCTGCTCCTGGGCCGCGCCGCAGACAAGTACGGCAAGAAACTCATCCTGGTGGTGTTCTACATCCTGGGCGGGCTGGGCATCATGCTGTTGGTCTTTCCGAACACCATGGTGGTCAACCTGCTGTTCGTCGCCTTCGCCGGTGTCGGTTCCATCTCCACATCGCTTGTACTCACCGGGTATATCGCCGATTACTACCCTGCCAAGGTCCGCGGCACGGCAACGGGTTGGGCCTTGAGCTTCGCCCGCCTGGGTGCCATCTCCGGGCCATTGATTGGTGGCTGGATCGCGGGCTCCAAGTTGCCTTTCGAGGCCAACTTTGCGATCTTCGCCGGCATCGCAGTACTGGCAGCCGGTGCTGTGGCGATGATTCCCAAGCCACAGCCTGAGGTGCCGGTCGCCGTCGTCGACGTTGATCCCGACGACGCCACCGTCAGCGCCCGCTAGGAGCAATCATGGACAGGTTTCCGGAGGCGTGCGTCGAGCGAACGGTGGAATGGGTGGACACCGACGCCTCCGGACACCAGCACAACTCGGCCATCCTGCGCTGGGTTGAGGCTGCGGAAGCCGAGCTCTTCCGTTCGCTGGAGTTGCCTGGCTATTTCCCCAGCGCACCCCGGGTCCAGCAAGTGATCAACTACAAGGCCAAGTTGTGGTTCGGCCAGCGCATCACTGCCACGGTGAAGATCAGTGCGCTCGGCCGGAGCTCGCTGACGCTGGCTTTTGAGGTAACTTCCGACGGCGGTGAGGTGGCCGCGTACGGAACGGTCACCACGGTGCATGTCCCCCAGGGGACGACGTCGGCGCAGCCTTGGCCGGATCACCTGATCCGGGCCGTCGGGGCCAGGCAAGAGTCCTAAGCGCCCCGCGAGACGGCAGATAACACCAATGTAGAGTGGGGGATTGGTGTTAGCTGCCGTCTCGGCGTCAGGGTAGTGACCGCGGGGTTGGCGGTTAGCGCAGGCCCTTCAGGATGTTCTTGGGCCGCTGCATCTCGCCGTGCTTGGCGCCAAGGATGATCACCCATGCTGCGAAGGCCGGAATGGCCCACTGGAGTGCTTTCAGCTGCGTTTGTGCGGCCTTCAATTCATCCGATGCCCCGGCGCGCGGTTCGGTGGCACCCTCGGCGCCTTCCTCGGAGAGTTCGTCCACCTTCTTGCCCACAACACCGGCGTACAAGGTGACGGCAGCTCCAGCCAAGGTCACTACTGTCTTGTAGACGGTGTTCGCGGCAACGCTGTCCTGCTTGGCGATCCGGCCTTTGTTTTCCCACGCGATGGCCAGGTCTGCGGCCAGGTGTCCGGCGAAAGCGGCTGTCTGAACCGGAGCCCATTTGCCCCAGCCCTTGCTTGAGAGACGGGTACGCTCGGTGGGATCCTTGGCTTCTGCTGCGGCACCGTTCAATCCGATGGCGCCCATCAGTGAGCCGCCGAACCATGCCGCGGCGGTGAGGTCGTGAAGGGAACGGGCTACGAGATTTCCTGCCATGATGTGCTTCCTGTCGTTGATACGGAAAGGACCTTTCGAGGCGGGTCAGCCTCGAAACAGCGTGGACCTATAGTAAGCATGCTTATGAAGATGCGGCCAGTCGCGCGGAGCCTTCAGGCATGTGGTTGAGGGCAGGTTCCGCCGGCGTTCATGTCAGGTTCGCCGATGGCACGGCGCCGGGCGGTTACGCTTAGCCGGTGGAGCAGCTCTACGCGATTCCCGCGTGCATAATCCTTGGTTGTTTGGCCGTGTTCCAAGTGGCTTTGGCGGCCGGCGCGCCCCTTGGACGATTCGCTTGGGGTGGGCAGCACGACATCCTGCCGCAGAAGCTCAGGGTAGGCAGTGTGGCTTCCGTCGTGCTCTACGCCGTCTTCGGCTACACGGCGTTGGCCAAGGCCGAACTGGTGCCGGCGCTGATCAGCGAAGGGTTCACCGACGTCTTCATGTGGGTACTTACTGCCTACTTCACTCTGGGCGTCTTCATGAATGCTATATCCCGCAGCAAGCCTGAGCGGTGTGTCATGACCCCGGTGGCGTTGGTACTCGCAATCCTCTTCCTGCTTCTTTCGCTGGGCTGATCCGGAACATCGGCGGGAACCATCACCGCACCTATGATGAACTGGACTGGCGCCTGATTGAGGGCGCGGAAATGAGGATCTTTCGATGTTCGCCGTCCCGGCACCCCCGGTACGCCACCAGCAGTTGCTCGTGACGATCTTCGGCCTCTATGGCCGGAACGCAGGCGATGCTTTGCCGGTTTCTGCGCTGATTTCCATGCTGGGTTCGCTCGGTTATGACGCTCCGGGTGTGAGGTCGTCGGTCTCCAGGCTCAAGGCCAAAGGGGTGCTGAAGAGTGTCCGCGAGGGTGGAATCGCCAAGTACAAGATTTCCGAGTCCGTCAGCGATGTGTTCCGTGAGGGCGACCGGCGGATTTTCGCACCGGAACCGCCCGCTCCGGTAGACACGTGGGTACTTGCCGTTTTCTCGGTGCCGGAATCCATGCGTAACCGCCGCCACCAGCTCCGTTCCGCCTTATTGGCGTTGGGGTTCGGTTCGGTGGCCAACGGGGTGTGGATCGCGCCGGCCCACAAGCTGGAGCAAGCCCGGGAGCGGCTCACCGCCGGAGGGCTGATTGAGTTCGTGGACCTGTTCCGGAGCGACTACGTTTTTGACGGCCCCATGCGACCCAAGATCTCCGAATGGTGGGACCTCAAGGAGCTCGATGAGCAGTTCACCGAGTTCCTGGGTCTGTACGAAGGTGCGGAACAGCAATGGACGGAGAAGGTGGGCGGCGATCCCGCAAGGGCGCTGGCTGATTCCACCGAAGAGCTGCGGCGCGACGCCTTCCGCTATTACATTCCCATGCTCACCATGTGGCGTAAGTTCCCGTACCGCGACCCGAACCTCCCTGCCGACTACCTTCCGCCGGAATGGCACGGTCCGGCGGTGCGCAGGACGTTCCAGGCGGTTCATCGCCTGGCGGCACCCCTGGCCGCTGCCCACGCACACGAGGTCATCGCGGAAGCACTGGACCCCGCAGCAGCCTGATTAGTCACTGGTCCGCGGCGCGTCGATGACGCCGAACACTTCACCCTGCGGCGCCCGGACCACTACCATCCGGCCCAGGGTGGTTTCCGCCACGGGACCCAGCAGGGTGGCGCCCAACTCGACGGCCCGGGTTGCTGTCCCCGCCACGTAGTCGCTGGCGAACCAGGTCATCCAGTAGTTGGGCGCGTTTTCTGGAAGTGCGGCATCGTGCTGCATCCCGCCCACTTCCCGGCCGTCCGAAGGGCGGCGGAAGGTGGAGTAGATCAGGCCCTCTTCGGTGACGTCCTGGTAGCTGACGTCGAAGACCTCCGAGTAGAAGGACCGGGCGGCGGAATAGTCGCGGGTGTGGAGTTCATTCCAGCACAGGGATCCGTGCTCATTGACGCGTTCAGCTCCGATGTGGGTGCCGGCCTGCCAGACGCCGAACGCCGCACCAACACTGTCAGTGGCCAGGGCCATGCGGCCGGATTCCATGACATCAAAGGGCGGGGCCAGGAGCTGCCCTCCAGCCGCGCCGATCTTTTTTGCCGTGAGGTCAACATCGTCCGAAGCCAGGAAGGTGGTCCAGACTGTGGGCATGCCGGGATCCTGTTTGGGGCCTAGTCCGGCCACGGCGCGGCCCCTCAGGTGAGCCAGGACGTAGTCGCCGGATTCCTTGCCGCCGGATACGAAGTCCCAGCCGAAAAGGTCTGCGTAGAACGCTTTTGCGGCGCTGAGGTCGTCAACTCCCAGGTCCACCCACAGGGGAGTTGCTGCTGGCCAGGTGGAAATCTTGGTGGACATGGGGCTCCTCGGGTCGTGGCGCTGGGGGGGCAGCTGCTTCCCCGGGTGCCCGATGCGCCAAGCGCCTGAGGAAGCAGCCACCCATAAAGTGCGCCACGGACCCGATTCATGACACCGTTTCCACTCCCTTTTTCAGGGCAGCAGCCCACAACAAGGCGGCGGGCAAGCGTCAGCCGCTTGCCCGCCGCCGTGCATTGAGGGTTTAGACCGTACGGGTCGCCTTGGCGAGGTTGTCCTGAAGTTCGACGGCGGTCTGCCGGATGACGTACGCGGGGCGGTCGCGTTCGACGCGCCAGCTGTCCTCCAGGGGGCCGACGTTGACGGTGTCAAAGCCAAATTCGTCGTACAGCTTGGTGACGAGGCCGGCGGCTTCCGGGAAGTCGCTGGAGGTGGCGAGGGCGCGGCGGTTGGGGGTGCCGGCCGGCGTGCCGTCGGTGGTGATGTCCTTGGCGAAAATGTGGTTGAAACCCTTGGCCACCTTGGACGTGGGGAGGTGCTTCTGGAGCAGGCCGGAAGTGGTGGCTTCGCCGTTGTCCAGCTCCGGGATGCGGCCGTCGCGCTCCCAGTAGTAGTTGTTGGTGTCGATCACGATCTTGCCCTCGAGGGGCTCAGCGGGGATGTCCTGGTAGTTCTTCAGGGGCACGGTCACGACGGCGAAATCGCCTGCCGCTGCTGCTTCGGCTGCCGTGGCGGCGCGGGCGCGCGGCCCGAGTTCCGCGACGAGTTCGCCGAGCGTTTCGGGGCCGCGCGAGTTGCTGATGACGACGTCATAGCCCAATTCCACGGCCTTGCGTGCAACCTGGCTGCCAATGTGTCCTGCACCGATGATTCCGATTGTTGTCATGGCGGTGCCAACAAGAAGTTGCAGGCGCCTATTTCCCGCGTGACGAAATATGTCGATCAGCCTCTATACTAAGTAGTCTTACTATGGGGACTGTTGTTGAAGCAAGGAGGTCGGTATGGCCGGTCATTTGGAACTGGTAGAGACCCCCGACGGAGGATTTCGCATACTGGTATTGGACGGCAGCGACGCGTTGATGGGTCTGTCCAAACGTTTTTCGTCGCTGGACGAGGCCATTGAGGGAGTCTCTGCCATGAGGGAAGTGGCCGGGACGGGCCTGCTGCGAACGGGATCCGCTGAGCGGTATGAAGTCCTCATGCTCCAGGAACCAGACATCGATCCCGCCCTGGCAGCGCAGGGCATCCAGACCAAAGCGAAGGTGGTTGGCCATGACAAATGATTCAGCATCACCAAAGAAGCGCGGGGTCCTCTTTGATGTGGATGGAACCCTGATTGACTCCAGCTATTTCCACGCCATGGCATGGTGGCAGGCGTTCCGGCGTGAAGGGCTGGACATCGAGATGTCCGCCATTCACCGGCGGGTGGGCATGGGAGGCGACCGACTGATCCAGAGCCTCGTACCTGACTGCCCTGAAGACCTGCTGGAAGATCTGAAATCGGCACATAGCGCAGTGTTCTCAACGTTCTGGCCTACGCTGCGGTCATTCGATTCCGTCCGCGACCTTCTCTCGGCTTGCTCCGGGTCCGGGCTGGCAGTGGGCTTGGCATCGTCAGCACAGCAGAGAGACCTGGAAGTCAGCAGGCACATCCTCGACGCCGGCTCCTCCATCGATGCGTGGACCAGCTCCAATGACGCCAAGGAGAGCAAGCCCGCGCCGGACATCCTCATCGCATGCTTGGAGAAGCTTGGCGTCAGCCCGGAGGATGCGGTCTTTGTTGGTGACGCAGTCTGGGACATTAAGGCCGGTGCGGCCATTGGTGTTCCCGTGATTGCCCTGACCTGCGGCGGAATCAGTGAGGCGGAGCTGCGTGACGCAGGTGCCGCAGAGGTCTATGACAATCCGCGGCACCTGCTGGAACACCTGGAAAGCAGCCTCATCGGCCGGTTGGCGGCGGGCGCCCTCAAGGCGTAGCCCGTCGCCTAGCGAGGCTCGTCGCTGATTCCCTTGTCCCGCCCGCGCCGATTGCGCGCGGTCCAGATAATCAAGGCGATGATGATGACTGTGGCTACTCCGGCCAGCACCCAGGGGGTGGCGTCCGTGCGGGTCTGTTCCTGGGAATCAGACTCTCCGGTCCCGGGGTTGGCTGGCCCGCTGCCTGCAGGATTGGACGTGCTGGGAGCCCCGGACGATGGTGCCGGGTTGGTTGGTGTTTGCGTTGAGGGGCCGGAGGGGTTGGTGGAATCCGCCGTGGGTGTCGGCGTCGTGGCGGCTACGTTGCCTTGGACGGCGCTGCTTTGGGCGGCGCTGCTTGGGGCGGCTGGCGCCGCGGTGGCGGCAACCGTCGTGGAGAGCATGGACCCCGCGAAAAGGGCCACGGCCAAGGTGGTGGTGGCTAATCTTCGAAACATCGATACCTCCAGGGGTTTAGTGGCGTGAATCCTCATACTCGTAAGGATACTGACTAAACCGTGGCGGTGGGTGATTTTCGCCGGTGCCGCCCGCGCGCCGGGAGCGGCACCCCATCGGCCTTTACCGCGTGAGCTTGGCGGAATCCGGCTCCTGGTCCCCGATGTGGCCCGGGGCGTTGGCGGCGAGGACACGCTGCACGAACGCGCTGTATTCCTCCATGTAATGCCGCAACAAGGAAGCGGTTCCTTCATCCTTAACTGAACCGTCGTCGTCGTACGCGTCTGCGACGAAGCGGATGTAAGCCTCCGGCGCATTCAGCTGCGGCGCGTCCAGGAAGCTCAACACGCTGCGCATGGACGACTGCATCACGGCCGTTCCAATGCCGCCGGGCGATGCGCCGATGATTCCCGTGGGCTTCCTTGCGAACGAGTTGGTGCCCCATGGGCGCGAACCCCAGTCGATGGCATTTTTCAATGCGCCCGGAATGGAGCGGTTGTACTCGGGGGAGACAAACAGGATGCCGTCCGACGCGGCGATGGCTTCCTTGAGCTCCCGGCCCGCAGGCGGGAAGTCGGCGTCGTAATCGGAGCTGTACAGGGGGAGGTCCTTGATGGCGATCTCATGGAACTCGAGTTCCGGCGGGGCCACGCTGATGAGGGCCTTGGAGAGGACCCTGTTAATGGAATTGCTTGCCAGGCTTCCGACGAAATAACCGATGGTGAAAGTGTCCATAGCGGCGTTCCTTTCCGACGGCACGGCCGGAACCGGCTCGTCGACGGTGTGGTGGCTGGTTGCCCCCAGCTCCCACCGACCCTAATTGACTTATGCACATAGCGCAGCCCCTACTCCCGCCCGGCCCCTCGCGGTCATAGACTCATGCCAACTGAGTTCTGGAGAGTTCCGGAAAAGGGGTGGCGGGTGAAAGCAGGCATAGCGCACGAGACGCTCGACGGTGAACGGCGTGTGGCCGCAACGCCGGAAACGGTGAAGCAGCTGGTGGGGTTGGGCCTTGAGGTGCAGATCGAGTCCGGCGCCGGGCTGGCGTCCGGCCATGGCGACGACGACTATCGGGCCGCTGGCGCCGCTGTGGTGCAGTCGTTGGTTCTCGGATCGCTTGATGTGTACTGCCACGTACGCCCCATGGAACCGTCGACGGCGGGAGCCCTCCGCCGGGGTTCGGTCACTGTCGGGTTGGGGTCGCCGTCCTCGGAGTTGCCTACGGTGCGGGCACTCGCCGCCGGTGGAATCACGTCCTTTGCCCTCGAGCTGGTTCCCCGCATATCCCGTGCCCAATCCATGGATGCGCTCACTTCGCAGGCTCTGGTGGCTGGCTATCGCTGTGTCCTCGAGGCGGCCATGCGTTTGCCACGTTTCTTCCCGCTGTACATGACGGCAGCCGGAACCATCCCGCCCGCCCGGGTGCTGGTGTTGGGCGCAGGCGTTGCCGGACTGCAAGCGATCGGCACAGCCAAGCGGCTCGGGGCCAGGGTTTCCGCCAACGACATCCGCCCGGCTTCGGCGGACGAAGTAGCATCCATGGGCGGCACATTCATCAAACTGGACCTCGAAACCGCCGAAGCATCCGGTGGATACGCCCGCGAACTCAGCGCAGATCGCGGCGCGTTGCAGCGGGCGCTCCTGGCGCCGCACGTTGCCCAAGCCGATGTGCTGATTACCACCGCCGCTGTCCCCGGCAGAAGGGCGCCACTCCTGGTGAGCCGCGAAATGGTGCAGGGTATGCGCCCCGGCTCCGTGGTGGTGGACCTGGCGGCCGAATCCGGCGGGAATGTTGAGGGAAGCATCCCGGGACAGGACATCCCCGTGCCCACCGCAGACGGCCAAGGGCTGGTGACGCTGGTGGGAATCAAGGACGCAGCCTCCGCGATGCCCGCAGACGCTTCCCGTCTCTACGCCAAGAATGTGGCCAATCTGCTGGCACTCATGACCAAAGACGGGACGGTCTCACCGGACTTCGACGACGAAGTAGTGGCGGGCACCTGCCTCACCCACCTCGGCGAAGTACGGCACGCCCCCACCGCGGAGGCACTCACGGCGCTCGCAGGCGAAACAGAACCCGTAGGCACTACCCGTCCCGGAACCGAAGGAGTGCGCTGATGGATGGCATGAGCCTGCTGACGATCACCGTGCTGGCCGTGTTTGTGGGCTTCGAGGTTGTTTCCAAGGTCTCCAGCACCCTGCACACGCCGCTCATGTCCGGTGCGAACGCGATCCACGGCATCATCCTGGTGGGAGCCATCATCGTTGCAGGACAGGCTGCAGATCCGTGGGTGCTGGCCGTGGCCTTGTTGGCTGTCGTCCTTGCCACAGCCAACCTCGTGGGCGGGTTCGTGGTGACCGACCGCATGTTGGAAATGTTCCGCGGAAGGCAACGGCCGCCGTCGAAAGTTGAGCCGGCCAGTCCTGGCTCCGCCGAAGCCGTGACGAAGGAGCGCCAACCGTGACGCTGCTCAATCCCACGTGGACGGCACTCCTCTATCTCGCAGCGGCGGCGTGCTTCATCCTCGCGCTCAAGGGGCTGAACTCACCGAAAACGGCCCGTCGCGGCAACCTGATCGGCGCCCTTGGTGCTCTGTTGGCCGTGGTCACGGTCTTCGTCTCCGTGAAGTTGGACAACATTCCCTGGATCCTCGGTGCCATTGCGGTGGGTTCAGGTGTGGCGGCACCGGTGGCCCGCCGCGTGCAGATGACGCAGATGCCCCAGCTCGTGGCCCTCTTCAACGGTGTTGGCGGTGGTGCCGCGGCGCTGGTTGCCATGCTGGAACTTTCCCACGCAGACGATCCCTGGGTTCGCCTGGCCATCGTCTTTACGCTGCTGGTGGGTGCAGTGTCCTTCGCTGGTTCCGGTGTCACCTTCGCCAAACTCCAAGGGCTCATGACCACCAAACCCGTGACGTTCCCTGGCCTGCCCGCATTGATGGCTGTGGTGTTGCTGGCCGCTGTGGGTGCCGGGGTGGTGGTGATCCTGAACGGTTCGCTGGTGCTGGCGCTGGTGCTGTTGGTCCTGGGTCTTGTTACCGGCATTCTCTTGGTTCTTCCGGTGGGTGGCGCGGACGTTCCGATCGTCATCTCGCTCCTGAATGCCTTCACCGGCCTGGCTGTCGCGGCATCGGGGCTGGTGCTGGGCAATGTTCTTTTGCTGGTCGCCGGAACGCTGGTGGGAGCCTCGGGCACCATCCTGACCCGGGCCATGGCGGCGGCGATGGGTCGGAGTGTCGCGGGCATCATGTTCGGTGCCTTCAAGGGTGGCTCGACGGCAGGTTCCACGGCCGTGAGCGAGCGACCGGTGCGGTCCTCCAGCGCAGAGGACGTTGCAGTGCTGCTCGGCTACGCGCAGCGCGTCATCATTGTGCCGGGATACGGACTGGCGGTCGCCCAGGGACAGCACACCGCCGCCGAACTCGCCCTGGCCTTGGAAGCACGCGGAATTGAGGTGGATTTCGCCATCCATCCCGTGGCCGGACGAATGCCCGGACACATGAACGTTCTACTGGCAGAGGCCAATGTGCCCTACGAATCGCTGAAGGAAATGGGCGACATCAACTCCGAATTCAAGACCGCCGATGTTGCTTTGGTGGTGGGCGCCAACGACGTCGTCAACCCTGCCGCGAAGACCACCTCCGGCTCGCCGATCTACGGAATGCCCATCCTTGAAGTTGCCGACGCCCGGCAGGTGGTGTTCCTCAAACGCTCCATGCGTCCGGGATTTGCCGGTATCGAAAACGAACTCCTTTACGAACCCCACACCACCTTGCTGTTCGGAGATGCCAAGGATTCATTGACCAAGGTCCTGGGTGCAGTGAAAGGACTCTAGCGAAAAACCCCTGAACCGCGTCATGTACTGAGCCCTGGCGGCACAAGTCCTTACAGACAGTTTGTAAAGCACCGCTAGGAGTCATTGACGTGCAGGACAGTAACAAAAAATCGTCGCCCGGGAGGCCTTTCGGCCAAGCCGAGGGCAGGGCCGTGACCAATTGGCGGGTCCTCGTGGGCCAGACGGTACAAGTCTGGCGGTACAACGAAGTTGTGGACCAAGGCTGCGTGGAGTCCGTCACCCATGACGGCAGGGTCCTCTGGCTTGCCCAAAGCGGGCCCATAGAGCGGAGGTTGGTGGAGAAAGAGCGGGGAACCGGCCTCAGGATCCGGCTGGTGGACTGACCGCAGGGGCCTGGCGCGGAAATTGAGCCTGGTCGCTGGGCCCGCCAGTCCGGCCTTCCAGCCAAGCGGGCCTTCCCGCCCGTCCGCCGTCGTCCTAAGCTGGGCTGCACGAGCTACCGGATTCAGCCAAGCCACCCATCCCAGCGAGGTGCGCCATGACAGTGAAACTCAACAAAAGGGCCTTTGACCATGCGAAGCGCCTGGTCAAGGACGGCAAGGTGGTCAAGGACGCCCGCGACGATTGGAGTGAGCACGCACCCTCCACCAAGGACGAGAATGCCTTCTTGGACAAGCACGGGCACGCCGAATACTCCAAGTGGTTCCTCGGGGTGGACGACGAGCACCCGGACGATCAAAAGGGCCACTACAAGTTCCCCATCGGCGACTTCACGAAGATCCACCGCTGCGGTGTGATCGCCGCCGAGAGCAGGGCGGGCCAGTACGACTACGACGACATCCGGGATGCCTTGGGGAAGCTCCTCGAGAAGATCGACCAAGACTGAACCCTGTGGCGTTCAGCAGCGGGCTCTCTCCGGTGCCGCCGGGCTGTGTGCCAGGATCTCCGCGAGTTCAGCCAGCCTATGCGCCCGGGCGGACTCGGCCGGCGTGAACGGTTCGCCGGGTCGGGAAAAGACCAGTGGGCCGTTCCAGGCGGTGGGGATTTTGAGGACGTCCGGTGAAGGCCCGACGCCGGCGCTCGTCGCGGGTGCAGGATGCTCCGGATCGCCCGGGACGATTTTGGCGGAAAGCAGCTCGGCGACTGCGTGCGGAAGTTCCTTCGGGTTTCCGGCAATCCGGGTTGCCAGGGTCAGTGCTTTGGTCTGGCCATCTGCCATGGCCAAAGCAGTGGTGGGCCAAACAAGGGACCCACACCCACCGCCGTCGGCCAGGGCTTTCAGCAGTTCCTGCTCGGTGACGTCGCCCGGTGCGGAGAGAACAAACTCGTCCATGACAGTGCCGATGTGTCCCGGGCCGAGGGACCTGGCGCTCGTCACCGGGTGGACGTGAAGGCTGAGGATATTGGTGCCCAACCTGGCCAAGGACTGCGTGACCGTCTGCAGTGAACCCGGCTGGTCCAGCAGCACCGTTCGGGCCCGCCACAGGGCCGGTGCCAGATGTAGTCTGTGCCGTTGGCGGAGAGCCGGCGCGTGCAGCCAGCCCCGGAGGACCTTGGCAGCTGAAGGTTCGGCCACCCAGATCACCAAAATGGTGGCGGTCACTGCAAGTAGCAAGACCTTGGCCACGTAGGGGAGGGTGGTTCCAACCACGGCTGCATGAACCAACAGCTCGATAGGAAGCATCACCGCGATGTTGGCGAGGGTGAGTCGGGCTTTGGGCGGTTCGGGCAACTGACCGCAGACATCACAGAGAAGATCCGCGGTGACGGAAGTGCTCGGGTTGGGCTTCATGTTCCCATGCTGCCCTGCCCCCGTTTCGCACCGGTTGCCAGCGCGTCACGTTCTGTGGACGAGCCGGTGAACGTGCGCTCCTCCCCGGTTTTGAGGGTGTCCATGCGGGTCCGCCAACGTAAGAACCCGGCGCCCTCGCGGAGAGAACACCGGGTTCGGTGAAGCAACTTGGAACCAACGCCCGCGGGGAGCTGAAGATTCTAGCGGGTGCGGTCGGAATCGAGTTCGGAGTCCAGGTCCGACTCGAGGCCAGAGGTCCGGGCAGTGCTGCGGGCGGCAGCGGCGTCCTTCAGAAGGTCACGGATTTCGGCCAGAAGGGCAGTATCTGCCGGAAGCGGCTCTTCCTCGGGTTCCTCGGTGGAGAGTCGGTCCTTGACCAGGGAATTGATCTTGTTCATGGGTGCCACGAAGATGAAGTAGACCACGGCAGCGGTGATCACAAAGGTCACGAGAGCCGTCAGCACAGCTCCGATGTTGATGAACGTGGCGGGGTTGTTTTCCCAGATCTTGAAGCCGAGTCCGTCGGCGTTCATGCCGCCTGCGGCGGCGATCACGGGGTTGATGATGTGATTGGTGAAGGCTCCGACGAGTGCCGTGAACGCGCTGCCGATGACTACGGCGATGGCCAACTCGATCACGTTGCCGCGAAGTATGAAGTCCTTGAAACCCTTGAACATGGATGATCCTCCGAATAGGTGCAGTGTCTGCCTCCAGCAGAGATCAAAATACCACTCCGGGGTTTCCAGCTGGTGTAGGAGGGATGTGAGAGAGGGCTGGCGGGAAGGGCTCGGGATGTGAGAGAGGGCTGGCGGGAAGTAGCCACACCTTGCTTGCGCTTTCTCAAAACAACCCGCTATGGTGTGAAGCGTGTCACTCATGGTGATGCAACGCTTTTGATCTGCGGCGGGAGAGTCCTGCCGGTACATCCAGTCAGGCGCCGTAGGAGCAAATCCTCCCCAGGAATCTCTCAGGCCCATGTACCGCCGCGGTTAGGCAACTCTGGAAAGCAGTCCGGGTAACCGGACTCACCGACGGTGCAAGCAGACGGAATGTGGAAACACAGTCTGCGGAATCTCTCAGGTCCAATACAGAGCGGGGAGGAACCCCACATCATCGTGGCGCTCACTGGGCGCCTGAATCATGGAGTTCCTCTTGACTGTTCAATCAACCCCCACCGCCTTCGCGGACCGGCACATTGGCGCCCGCCGCCAAGCCGACGTTGACACCATGCTCAAGGCCATCGGCTACGACTCTGTCGACGGCTTGGTAGATGTCGCGGTCCCCGATTCCATCCGCCAGGAAACGGCCCTGAAGTTGCAGGACGCCCTCTCCGAGGTGCAGGTCCTCGCCGAGCTCCGCAAGCTCGCGTCCAAGAACAAGACCGCTGTCCAGATGATCGGCCAGGGCTACTACGACACCGTGACGCCCCCGGTGATCCGCCGCAACATCCTGGAAGCTCCCGCTTGGTACACCGCCTACACGCCGTACCAGCCGGAAATTTCGCAGGGCCGCCTCGAAGCGCTGCTCAACTTCCAGACGATGGTGCAGGACCTCACTGGACTTCCCGTAGCCAACGCCTCGTTGTTGGATGAAGCCACCGCCGTTGCTGAAGCTGTGCTGCTGATGCGCCGCGCCAACAAGAACAAAACTGCCAAGGACGGCAAGACTGTCCTGGACGCGGACCTCCTCCCGCAGACCATCGCGATCGTGAAGGGCCGCGCCGAGGCGCTGGGCTTCGAAGTTCAGATTTCTGACCTTTCGGCCGGGCTTCCCGACGGCGACATCAACGGCATCGTCCTGCAGCAGCCCGGGGTTTCGGGCCGGGTTTTCGACCATACCGCTGTGATTGCTGACGCCAAGGAACGTGGAGCACTGGTCACGGTGGCCGCGGATTTGCTGGCGCTCACCCTCATCACGCCTCCTGGCGAACAAGGTGCGGACATCGCCGTCGGAACTGCGCAGCGCTTCGGTGTCCCGCTGTTCTTTGGCGGCCCGCATGCTGCCTACATGGCCGTCCGCGAAGGCATGGAGCGCACGCTTCCCGGCCGCATCGTGGGCGTCTCCAAAGACAACGCCGGCGTCCCTGCGTACCGTTTGGCACTCCAGACCCGCGAGCAGCACATCCGCCGCGAAAAGGCCACGTCCAACATCTGCACCGCGCAGGCATTGCTCGCCATTGTTGCCTCGATGTACGCGGTGTACCACGGTCCCGAGGGCTTGAAATCGATCGCCGAGACCGTCCACGGACACGCCCGTGTTTTGGCTTCGGCCCTGCAGAAGGCCGGCCGGGAACTCGTCTCCGAGTCCTTCTTCGACACCCTCACTGTCCGTGTCCCGGGCAAGGCCGACAAGGTCATCGCAGCAGCCGAAGCCCGCGGCATCAACCTGCGCCTCATCGATGCCGACACCGTTGGTGTCTCCGTTGATGAAACCACGACGCCGGAGGTCCTCTCAGCAGTAGCCGTCGCCTTCGGTGCCGGCCCGGTAGGGGCCGCATCCGGGTTCGAACTGCCCGCTGACGTGGTCCGAGTGAGTGATTTCCTGCAGCACCCGGTGTTCAACACGCACCGTTCCGAGACGCAGCTGTTGCGCTATATCCGCAAGCTGTCGGACCGGGACCTCGCACTGGACCGCACCATGATCCCGCTGGGTTCGTGCACCATGAAGCTGAACGCCACCGCTGAGATGGAGGCGATTTCCTGGCCGGAGTTCGCCTCCATCCACCCGTTCGCTCCGGAGCACCAGACAGTTGGCTGGCGCGAACTGATCGAGGACCTCGAGGCGGACCTCACCGAGATCACCGGATATGACCAGGTCTCCATCCAGCCGAACGCAGGGTCCCAGGGCGAGCTCGCAGGTCTGCTGGCGATCCGCGGCTACCACCTGTCCCGCGGTGATGGGCAGCGCACTGTCTGCCTGATCCCGGCGTCGGCCCACGGCACCAATGCAGCGTCTGCTGTGCTGGCAGGCATGAAGGTAGTGGTGGTGGCCACGGCTGCTGACGGCACCATCGATCACGCGGATCTGACGGCCAAGATCGAGGCCAACAAAGACGTCCTGTCCTGCATCATGATCACCTACCCGTCCACGCACGGTGTGTACGACGCCGACGTCCGCGAGGTGTGCGACGCGATGCACGCAGCCGGCGGCCAGGTGTACGTCGACGGCGCCAACCTGAACGCGCTGGTTGGCTTGGCCCAGCCGGGCAAGTTCGGCGGCGACGTGTCCCACCTGAACCTGCACAAGACCTTCTGCATCCCGCACGGTGGCGGCGGACCGGGTGTTGGCCCTGTTGCTGCGAAAGCCCACCTGGCTCCGTTCATGCCGGGCGACGCGAACAAGGCGTCCCATGAGGAAGGGCACGGCGTGGCCATTTCTGCCTCGCGCTACGGCTCGGCCGGTGTCCTCCCGATTTCCTGGGCCTATGTGAAGCTCATGGGTGGGCAGGGTCTGACGGAAGCCACCAAGTCGGCTTTGTTGGCCGCCAACTATGTTGCTTCCCGCCTGGATGAGCACTTCCCGGTTTTGTACACCGGTGAGGGCGGGCTGGTGGCCCACGAATGCATCCTGGACCTTCGCGAGCTGACCACCCGCACGGGCGTCACGGCCGAAGATGTGGCCAAGCGCCTGATCGACTTCGGCTTCCACGCGCCCACCCTCGCGTTCCCGGTGGCGGGCACGTTGATGGTGGAGCCGACGGAGTCCGAGGACCTGGCCGAAATCGACCGCTTCGTCGAAGCCATGATCACCATCCGCGCCGAGATCGAGCAGGTAGCCAGCGGTGATTTCACTGTTGAGAAGTCGCCGCTGCGCAACGCACCGCACACGGCTGCCGCCGTCGTCAGTTCCGGCTGGGACCGTGACTACCCGCGTGAGCAGGCCGCTTTCCCGGTCCACCACCTCAAGCAGGACAAGTACTTCCCGCCCGTCGGCAGGATCGACGGCGCCGCCGGTGACCGGAATCTTGTGTGCTCGTGCCCTCCGCTTGAAGATTTTGAAAACTAAGGACTCCCGACATGCCTGATAACTACACAGCTCTCTATGAGCAGCACAAAAAGGCCGGCGCTTCCTTCACGGACTTCGGCGGCTGGCAGATGCCCCTGAAGTACGAGTCGGAGCTCGCCGAGCACCACGCCGTCCGCAAGTCCGCGGGCTTGTTCGACCTCTCCCACATGGGCGAAGTCTGGGTCAGCGGCCCGGAGGCGGCTGCCTTCCTGGACTACGCGCTGGTGGGCAAGCTGTCCGCGGTCGCCGTGGGCAAAGCGAAGTACTCGCTCATCTGCAACACCGACGGCGGCATCATCGACGACCTCATCACCTACCGTCGGCCCTCTCCCGAGGAAGGTGCGGACAAGTACCTGGTGGTGCCCAACGCAGGCAACGCCAAGGTGGTGGCTGCGGCGCTGCTGAAGCGCGCGGCAGGGTTCGACGTTGTGATGGAAGATGCCTCAGCGGAGACTTCGCTGATCGCGGTGCAGGGCCCCAACGCCGAAGCCATCCTGCTGACCCTGGTTCCCGCCGATCAGCACGCGCTGGTCACCGGGCTGAAGTACTACGCCGCCGTGGAGGTACGGCTGACGTTCGACGGCGGTACCCTGGACCTGCTGCTGGCCCGAACAGGCTACACCGGCGAGGACGGCTTCGAGATCTACGTCCCGAACCTCGACGCCCCGGGCCTCTGGGAAGCACTGCTCGAAGCCGGCGAAGGCCACGGCCTCATCCCAGCAGGCCTCGCAGCCCGCGACTCGCTGCGCCTGGAAGCCGGCATGCCGCTCTACGGCAACGAACTTTCCATCCACGTCAACGCCTACACCGCAGGCCTCGGCCCCGTAGTTTCCCTGGCCAAGGAAAGCGACTTCGTTGGCCGGGAAGCGCTGACGTCGATCAAGGCAGCCGGCGTCGGATCGGCTCTGGGCCAGAAGCTCGTGGGCCTCAAGGGCGCCGGACGCCGCGCCGCCCGCGCCCACTACTCGATCCTCAAAGACGGCTCGCTCATCGGCGAAGTCACCTCCGGCCAACCGAGCCCCACGCTCGGTTACCCGGTAGCGATGGCGTATGTCGACGTCGAGCATTCAGAGCCGGGCACCATCGTCGAGGTGGATCTCCGCGGCAGGGCAGAGCCGTTCGAAGTTGTGCCGCTGCCGTTCTACAAGCGGGCAAAGTAGGTCCCGGCGGGAGTGACATCCTCCGCGGGCTCGGTCGCAGAAGCGCCCGCTGGGCGGACGCGATGCTCCCTTGGACGCCCGCTTCCGGATGCCACTCCCACAGGGGCTTTGTTACCGAAAGTCACTTCCACCGGGGCTGTGGCGCTGTTTGAACCCCTAAGCGCTGGGGATGGGTCTACCTGCCGTGGGTGATCTTGAAAAGTTTTAATTAGTGAGAGAAGGAGTCTGATGAGCAAGGTAGTTGCTGGATTGAAATACTCGGCTGAGCACGAGTGGGTTGCCGTTGATGGTGACGGGCCTGTGGGGATCGGGATTTCCGCGGTTGCCGCTGATGCCTTGGGCGACATTGTGTATGTGGACCTGCCCGAGGTTGGTTCCACGGTGACCGCCGGCGAGACGTGCGGCGAGGTGGAATCGACCAAGTCGGTGTCCGACCTGTACTCGCCCGTGACGGGGGAGGTGACCGGGATCAACGACGCCGTCGTCACCGATCCCGCCCTCATCAACAACGATCCTTACGGCGCGGGCTGGCTGTTCAAGGTGGCCGCCACGGAAGAAGGGCCGCTCATGTCAGCCGAAGAATACGCTGCAACGAACGGTGGAGAACTGTGAACCCGGTATCTGTGACTGAATACCAGCAAGTGGTGTCGGCGTCGTTGGACGCGCGGCTGTCCGAGCTGGATCCTGAGATCGCTGCGAAGATCGACGACGAACTGGGTCGCCAGCGCGACGGCCTGGAAATGATCGCCTCGGAGAACCACACGGCCGTCGCCGTGATGCAGGCACAAGGTTCGGTGCTGACCAACAAGTACGCCGAAGGCTACCCCGGCAAGCGTTACTACGGGGGCTGCGAGCACGTCGATGTGATTGAGCAGCTCGCGATTGATCGCATCAAGGCCCTGTTCGGTGCTGAGTTCGCGAACGTCCAGCCACACTCCGGTGCGCAGGCCAACGCCTCCGTGATGCACGCCCTCATCAAGCCCGGTGACACCATCATGGGCCTGAACCTGGCCCACGGCGGGCACCTGACCCACGGCATGCGGATCAACTTCTCCGGCAAGCTCTACAACGTGGTCCCCTATGGCGTTCGCGAGGACACCCACACGGTGGACATGGCCGAAGTAGAGGCCCTGGCACAGGAGCACAAGCCCGCACTGATCGTGGCCGGCTGGTCCGCTTATGCGCGGCAGCTGGACTTCGCTGAGTTCCGCCGGATCGCCGACTCCGTGGGCGCCTACCTGATGGTGGACATGGCCCACTTCGCCGGCCTGGTGGCTGCGGGGCTGCACCCCTCGCCGGTCCCGCACGCGCACGTCACCACGTCCACCACGCACAAGACCCTCGCCGGTCCCCGTGGCGGCATCATCCTCTCCAACGACGCCGACATCGCCAAGAAGATCAACTCGGCCGTGTTCCCCGGCCAGCAGGGCGGCCCGCTGGAGCACGTCATCGCCGGCAAGGCTGTGGCATTCAAGATCGCCGCCTCGGAGGAGTTCCGTGAGCGTCAGGAACGCGTCCTCGCCGGCGCCCGCATCCTGGCCGAGCGACTGGTCCAGCCCGACGTCGCCGCCCAGGGCATCAGCGTCGTCTCCGGTGGAACGGACGTGCACCTGGTCCTCGTCGATCTCCGCAACTGCGAACTCGACGGCCGGCAAGCCGAAGACCGCCTCGCCGCGATCGACATCACCGTCAACCGCAACGCCGTCCCGTTCGACCCCCGCCCGCCCATGGTCACCTCCGGACTGCGCATCGGCACCCCGGCGTTGGCCACGCGCGGCTTCGGCGAAGCGGCCTTCCGCGAGGTGGCGGACATCATCGCCGAGGCACTGATCGCCGACGCCGACGCGGACCTTTCCGGGCTGCGTCACCGTGTTGATGTTCTTGCGAAGGCGCACCCGCTGTATCCGGGAGTCGCGAACCTGAGCTAGTCGCTCGGTTGCGTTGGCCGATGGGCCTGAAGTCCTCGGCGGGCTCGGTCGCCTTCGCCCGTTGGGGCCGACATCCTCCGCGGGCTCGGTCGCATAGGCATCCGCTGGGCGGATGGGATGCTCCCTTGGACGCCCGCTTCCGGATGCCGGCCCCAAGGGGGCCCGCCGGGTTGCACATAGCCGGGTTGCACACAGTCGGGTTGCACAGATGGGGCACGACTCGCGGGTTCGCTTGTTTGAGAGATTGGTCCAGCTGCCGGGGGTTTTCTTCGGGCGTTGGGTTGGTTTGGGAATGCGTTGGTGTTTTGTCCGGTTCGGGGGGTTGCTGCGGGACATGCCGTGGACGCGGCGTGTTTTGCAGCGAAGCCCCGAACCGGCGAAGTGTGCTTTGGGGTCCGTTCCGTTTGTTGGGGGCGGGGCGGGTTCAATGTCGTTTTACTTAGTGAGGAAATAGCCATGGCCGTTGGAGTCTTCGATCTGTTCTCTGTGGGTATTGGGCCGTCGAGTTCGCATACTGTGGGGCCGATGCGGGCCGGGGCGGTCTTTGCCCGTGAGCTTCGTGAGTCCGGAGTGCTTGAATCCATTGCCGGTTTGCGGGTTGATCTGTACGGATCGTTGGCCGCCACCGGTAAGGGACACGGCACTTTCACGGCCGTCCTGCTGGGGCTGGAGGGATACGACCCCGAGGAGATCCTGCCTGACGAGGTGGAGGAGCGGCTGGCTTCCATTGCCGACACGGGGAAGCTCAACCTGGCTGGCGGGGTCCTCCTCGACTACGCCCTGGAGGACATGGTTCTGCATCCGTTGACGGTGTTGCCGCGGCATACCAATGGGATGAAGTTTGCTGTTTCTGATGCTGAGGGGAACGTGCTGCGGGAGGCGACGTTCTTTTCGGTGGGTGGTGGGTTTATTGTCCGGGAGGGTGAGGAAGACGCGGCCCTTGAGGATCTTGAGGAGTCCAAGAAGGAGTTGCCGTTGCCGTTCCGGACGGCGGCGGAGTTGTTGGGCCGGTGCCAGTCCAAAGGGTTGGGGATCAGCGACATCATGTTCATCAACGAGCGTGCGTCCCGGTCCGAGGAGGAGATCCGGGAGGGTCTGCTGCATATCTGGCAGGTGATGGAAGCCTGTGTTGAAACGTCCTTGAAGCGTGAGGGTGTGCTTCCTGGCGGGTTGCGGGTCCGGCGTCGTGCGCCTGATTGGTTGGAGCGGCTGCTCAAGGAGGACAAGGACCGGAATGATCCGAAGTATTGGCAGGAGTGGGTGAATCTGATCGCGTTGGCGGTCAATGAGGAGAACGCTTCGGGTGGCCGGGTGGTGACGGCGCCGACGAATGGTGCTGCGGGGATTATTCCGGCGGTGCTGTATTACGCGTTGAATTATGCGCCGGGCATGGACAAGGCTTCCCAGCAGGATCGGGATGATGTGGTGGTGAAGTTCTTGCTCACTGCGGGTGCTGTGGGCGTGTTGTATAAGGAGCAGGCGTCCATTTCGGGTGCTGAGGTGGGCTGCCAGGGTGAGGTGGGATCGGCGTCGTCGATGGCTGCTGCTGGTTTGGCTGAGGTGATGGGTGGTACGCCGGGGCAGGTGGAGAATGCTGCGGAGATCGCGATGGAACATAATTTGGGGTTGACGTGTGATCCGATCGGCGGGCTGGTGCAGATTCCGTGTATTGAGCGGAATGCGATTGCTGCGGCGAAGGCGATCAACGCGGCGAAGATGGCGTTGTGGGGTGATGGGACGCATCGGGTGTCGTTGGATGAGGTCATTGTGACCATGCGGGAAACGGGCAAGGACATGTCCGATAAGTACAAGGAAACAGCGATGGGCGGCCTCGCCGTCAACGTTGTCGAATGCTGAGTTGTGAGGCCCGCTGTGCACGGTATGCCGAAGCCGAAGGGCGCAGAACAGGCCCCGCAACGCAAGAATTTAGAGATCAACTCGAAGGAACGTCATGACACTCGCCCCTGAAGGCCGTAAGTTGCTGCGCGTCGAGCAGCGTAACTCGGCGGTCCCGGTTGAACGCAAGCCCGAGTGGATCAAGGCCAAGGTCCAGATGGGTCCGGAGTTCGTCCAGCTCAAGAATCTGGTGAAGAAGGAAGGCCTGCACACGGTGTGTGAAGAGGCCGGTTGCCCGAACATTTTTGAGTGCTGGGAAGACAAGGAAGCGACGTTCCTGATCGGCGGGTCTGAGTGCACCCGGCGCTGTGATTTCTGCCAGATCGATACCGGTAAGCCGTCCCCGGTGGACATGTTCGAACCCACCAAAGTGGCGCGGAGCGTCCAGGCCATGCAGTTGCGGTACGCCACGGTGACCGGGGTGGCCCGTGACGACCTCGCCGATGAGGGTGTGTGGTTGTACGCCGAAACGGTGCGGAAGATCCATGAACTGAACCCGGGCACCGGGGTGGAGTTGTTGATCCCGGATTTCTCCGGCAAGCCCGAGCACATCGCGGCGATCTGTGATTCCAAGCCCGAGGTGTTCGCGCACAACGTGGAGACCGTGCCGAGGATTTTCAAGCGGATCCGCCCGGCGTTCCGGTACGAGCGGTCCCTGGATGTCATCACGCAGGGCCGGGATTTGGGCATGGTGACCAAGTCCAACCTGATCCTGGGCATGGGCGAGACCCGCGAGGAAATCTCCGAGGCGCTGCGGGACCTGCACGCGGCCGGGTGTGATTTGATCACGATCACCCAGTACCTGCGCCCGTCCGAGCGGCACTTGCCGGTGGACCGGTGGGTCAAGCCGCAGGAGTTCGTGGACCTCCAGCACGAGGCCGAGGAGATCGGGTTCCTTGGTGTGATGTCCGGACCGTTGGTGCGGTCCTCGTACCGGGCCGGGAGGTTGTGGGCCACCGCGATGCGGAAGAAGGGCCGGGACATCCCCGCCCACCTCGCCCACATTGCCGAGGGCATCCAGGACTCCGGCACCACCCGCCAGGAAGCCTCCACCATCCTCGCCGCCCACGGCTAAGCCCCACACAAGGACCCTCACTGCGTTGAAATCATCCCCACCAACGGCAATCCGGCTCTACAGCTTCAACTCCTTGGACGCCCTCCCGCACCTGGTGTGACCGCAACAGCTCTACAACCGGAAGCGTCCATGCCCGACGGCGGTCGGTCACCTCCAAGAGGCGACCGACCGCCGTCGGGGGTTAAGTCATAAACCCCAGCACTCGAACACCAGCGCAGTTTTTGCTCAAGACGGGCACAATGTTCGCGCAGTCAGGTGGAGCTGCGTGCTGCGGAGGATCGCAAAGCCAGCGGACGGCGCCCGGGTCGCGTTGACTGAAACTGAGTACCCACCGCCCGGCCCTGACTGCATTTAGCGGCGCCCATCCAAGTAGTCCGCCGCCAGAACCTGAGTACTTGCATGCGGTATGAGCGTATTTCTGACCCCTCGTTCGGGCTTAAAAGAGGCGTACAGCAAAGGGTAGCCACGGAAGCCTGGCGCACAGAAACATGGGGGCATCGCTTCATTCGACAACAACGTTCGGATGCTGGGGGTTGCGATGCGGCTCCCCGGGACATAGAAAAACCAAGGAGTCTTATCATGCGCAAGCTTTCCAAGAAAAGCCGGATCACCGCTGCTGTCGCCGGCGTGGCACTGGTAGCCGTCGGCGGCGGGGCTGCCTATGCCTACTGGACCACCACGGGCTCAGGCAACGGCTCAGCCGCCACCGCGTCCGGCGGCGGAACGGTGACGCTCCACGCCACGTTCGCCGCTGGGCTCGCACCAGGCAACCAGGTCGATGTGGCCTACACGGCCGATAACTCGACCACCTCCAGCACGGTGGTGGGCGCCCTCTCCGCGAATGTGACCACCAACGTGGCCGGTTGTCTTCCGGCTTGGTTCGAGGTCACCGCGGTGACCAGCAGCAGCCCTGTGGCGGCCGGTTCCACCGGAACCTCAGTGGGCAGCGGCGTCCTGAAGTTCAATGACAGCACCACCGAGAACCAGGACGCCTGCAAGTCGGCAATCGTGACGGTCAACGTCTCAAGCCTGTAGCACCGGCCTGCCGGGGATCATCCTGCGAGTGGTGATCCCCGGCTGATCCTTCTGCCCAGCACCGAATACGTCCGAAAAGAGCTTCCATGGACCCCCGCCCAGAGCGCACCGCGCCATTGCACCGAGTCGCGATACCACTACGCGCGCTGCTCCTGGCGTTGGTAGTGGCATTGGTGCCTGTTGGGGCACTTGCCGCAAGCGATGCACAGGGCGGTCAGGCCAAGGTCACCAAAGGAATCACCGTGACGTTGTCGCCTTCAAGCCGCACGGTGGATCAGGGTCAATCAGCCACGTACACGGTGTCCGCAGCATCCACGGGAGGTTTTACGGGACCGGTGACGTTCGCCGCCACAGGTCTGCCGGCAGGAGCGGCAGCTGCATGGTCGCCGTCGTCGGTGGTGTTGACGTCCGGAGGCACCGCCCAGGTGGCGTTGACCATCACCACGGCGCCCGCCACCCCGGCTGGAAAGACCAACTTCACCGTGAAGGGGACGGCCGGAACTCTCCAGTCGTCAGCGCAGGCGCAGTTGCACGTCCTGGAGGTAAACCGGACCTTTGATGTGAGCGGTACTGTCAGCGGGCTGCTCGCTCCGGGAGTTACACGGTCCGTGGACCTGCTGATCTCCAACCCCAACAACAAGGCCATCGCGGTGAGCAATCTGACGGTTGCCATCAGCCAAGTGGTGAGGACTCCCGCCGCGGTGGCGGCCAACCTGCCGTGCACTCCGGCCGACTACACGCTCGCCCAGTACTCCGGAACGTATCCGCTGACAGTGGCGCCGGGGAGCCGCTCCCTCTCATCGCTGGGGGTTCCTGAGCCGAAACGGCCCCAGATCACCATGCTGGATACGTCACAGCTCCAGGATGGGTGCAAGGGTGCCACCATCCGGCTGACGTTCAGCGGAACAGGACAGGCGAACTGACATGACCACAGTCCCAACTCCGCGCATCCCCACTCATGGCCGGCTTGCACGAACTGCTGTGGCCACCGTGGCCCTCTGCGTCCTGGGCGGCGCAGGTTCCGCCTATGCCTACTGGGCGGCTGCGGGAACAGGCAGCGGTTCAGCAAGCAATGGCACCATGCAGGCCGTCACGGTGGACGCACTGGTCCCGGGCGACACTTCCCAGACCAGCCTGGTCCCCGGCGGAACCGCAGACGTCCTCCTTCGCGCGTCGAACCCCAACCCGCACGCCGTCACCGTCTACGGTTTTGCGGCCAACGGGCCCGTGACCGCCGACGCGGCCCACCCCGGTTGCACCACAACGGGAGTGTCGTTCACACCGCCTCCCGTGCCGCTTTCACCGCCGCTGATCATCCAGCCGAACTCCTCCATCCTGCTGACGCTCCAGGGCGCTGCAGGAATGAGCGCGACGTCGGTATCCGCCTGCCAAGGCGCCGAATTCACCGTTCCCGTCACGCTGGAGGTACGGAAGTGAGCCGGCTTCGTCAAAACCGTCCTGTACCTGCTGTGTTCGGCTGGCGGAGCAGGCTCGCGATCATCGTGGCCGGCATCCTCCTCGTCTCCTGGGGAGGTCCGGCTGCCAGCGCATTCTGGGGCTCCATCAGCAGCGGGCCCGGCGCAGTAAAGGCCGATTCGGTAGCCCAAGGCGCCAGGCCCGCTACCGCCATCTCCGGCGCCAACGTGACGGTGTCATGGACGGCCGGCACGACGGCGGCAGGACGGTCCGTCACCGGCTACAGTATTGCGCGCTACAGTTCCGCTACGGGTGGGACGAAGGTTCCGGCGACAGGTGGATGCGCGGGAACGGTGGTTGGACTGGGTTGCGTTGAGGCCGGAGTGGCCGCGGGAACTTGGTACTACACCGTGACGCCCGCCCTTTACCTGTGGCAAGGAACCGAGAGCCAACGCAGCACTGCCACCACACCTGTCACGGACACCACAGCGCCCCTGGCTCCGGTGGTTACCGCGCCGGCTTACGTCAACCAGTCCACCGTGGGGAGCGTTCCCATCAGCGGCACGGCGGAGGCGAACTCCTCGGTGACCCTCACGGTGTCCGGTGCCGGCGCAGCGCCGGTGACGCAGACTGTCACCACCCTTGCCTCCGGTGTGTGGACCGCCGCTCCGTTGAACCTCTCGGCTTTCACTGACGGAACCATCTCCTCTTCGGCCCGTGCAAGCGATGCGGCCGGAAACACCGGACCCGCCGGGACGGCAACCTCCACCAAGGATGTAGTAGCGCCAACGGTCACCGCGGTCCAGCTGAACAACGGCACAGGGAAAACCCCGGGCATCGTAGAGCAGACCGACTCCGTGAAGCTCACCTTCTCCGAGATCCTGATCGCCAACACCATCTGCAGCGCCTGGACCAGCAACACCACAACGCAGACGCAGAGTGGAAACGGCAGCAGCCAGGTCCTGGTTAACATCAGTGCAGGCGACGTGCTGACCGTGTCCCAGGCGGGTTGCCCCAGTTTGAGGGTTGGCAGTGTGGCACTCGGTGGGAATTACACCGACACGGCCCTCACCTTCGCCGGGAACAACACCAGCGGCTCCATCCTGACGTGGAACCCGGGCGCCAAGACACTCACCATCACCTTGGGGGCGGGAGGCCCCGGGACGCTGACGGTGGCTGCTACGCCGACGCCACTTCCCGGATACGCTCCGGCAGCCGGAGTGACGGACCTCGCCGGCAACGAGCTCTCCACGACGCAGGTCAACAGCCTCGCAGCATCCCGCTTCTGACCCCCGGGTTTTTGTACAGATAATGCCCTGATAACGCGTGATTAGGGGCACTATCTGTACAAAAACTCCAAGTAGTCCAGGGCTCGGAGCGTAACCTTGAAACGGACGCCAGCGCCGTCGTCGTACGTTTGATCCTGCGACGAAAGGCGAGCCGCCCCCTTGAAGGCTGTAGCGGAAATGTTCACGATGGGTCCTGGAAACAAGGACCACCATCCCGCCCTCCGCTGCGCTGTAGGTGTGTTTGTTCCGCTGATCACGCTGACGCTGATCGGACGCCTGGACCTGGCAGTTTTTGCCTCATTCGGAGCCTTCACCGGAATCTATGGCCGCAATGAGCCCCACAGCATCCGCTTCCGCAGCCAGTTGCGTGCCGGCGGCTTCATGCTTTTCATCATCCTCCTTGCGACCCTCATGGCCCGCTTTGCGCAGAGCCCGGGGCTGGAAGGTGCCGCATATTCGTGGCTTCTGACCGCCGCGACCACCGTAGTGGCGGGCGTCTGCTCAGTGGTGGTGGCGGCCTGGAGGCTCCGACCGGGCGGTTCGCTCTTTCACATCTTTGCGTTTGCCGCCATCGCGTCCATCGCCGCGCAACCGCCTCTGTGGGAAGCGATGCTGGTATCGCTTCTGACCACTGTTTTCTGCCTGCTGATTGGCATGTCGTCCCGCGTCGTCAAGAGCCATCGGACGCCGTGGAAACGTCCGCCTCCCATCCGTCACACCGACGCCGAACGCCGCGCAATCTGGCTGGAAGGCGGCGGTTACCTGATTGCTGCGGGCCTTGCGGGGACCATTGCGACGCTGGTGGGGGAGCGGCTCGGGTTCGGGCATACCTACTGGGCGATGGTTGCGGCCGTGGTTCCGCTGGTAGGCCACTCGACGCGCCACCGCGTGAGCCGCGGCATCCAAAGGATCGCCGGAACGGTCATTGGGCTGGTGCTGCTGGCCGGGATCCTGTGGCTCAATCCCGCGCCGTGGGCCATGGTCATGGTGATCGCAGCCTGCCAGTTCGGCGCGGAAATGTTCATTGCCCGGCAGTATCTGGTGGCGCAGGTTTTCGTGACTCCGCTGGCATTGATTGCAACGCTGTTGGCGGCGCCGGTCGATCCTGGTTTGCTCCTGCGGGACCGCATCATCGAGACGGTCATTGGTGCCGCCGTCGGCGTGGCAGTGGTGGTGGCTCCGGCGGTCTGGCGGCGGGTACGCGGGGGTCCGGCCAAGGCCTGAGCGGCTGGACGTCAGCGGCAGGGGAAGTTATCGCCTAGGATCGATTGGTTAGACAAGCGAGATACATGTCTACCAAAGGACTGGTGATGAGCGACAAAAGTGAACGTCAGGGCTACTGGTACGGGCTTGAGAGTCGTAAGCAGATGGGCGCAGTGGACGTCCTGAACGCACTGAGGGACTATCGCTCCGCCGAGGCTGATATGCGCCGCCGCACGCGCGCCTCCATGGGGATGGGCGAAACCGACCTTGTAGCCTTGCGCTACCTGCTTGAAGCCGAGCGGGCCGGGCGCGATGTGGGACCCAAGGAGTTGGCGGTCCGTCTCGGTGTGACGTCGGCGTCTATGACCTCACTGGTGGACCGTTTGGTCAGGTCCGGGTACGTGAGCCGGGAGCCGCATCCTACCGATCGGCGTGCCCTCATTTTGCGCCCAACCCCGGGCTCCGACCAGGAGGTTCGCAGCACCTTGGGGGACATGCATTCGAGGATGATGGAGGCCGCCGAAACCCTGAGCGCGGAAGACTCCGCCGTGGTGGTGGAGTTCCTCCGGCGCATGCGCGCGGCCATTGACAGCGTCGCAACCCCCTGACGTCCCGGCTGGACATAATTGATAAGTACACATATAACTAGATAGCCAAGCTACTTACTAGTGAATGTGTGGGAAGACGATGACAGTCGCGCTGCGTGAACCAAGTTCCACACCAGTGGCTGAGAATGACGTGCACGTTCTCACGGACCAGGTTATTCCCGTGGGGCCAGTGCATTGCGGGTCGCACATGGCCATCTCCGCCGGACCATCCTATGACGCCATGAAGTGGGTCTCGGTAGAGCCCATCTGGCCGGAATGGGCCTGCGGATGCGGCTTCCGCATGGACATCGACGCCATTGATCCCGTGAGTGGTGTCTGGATCGCCGCGCTTCGCCGCCAGAGTCTCCAGCACGAACTCGCTATCTCCCAGAACACCCTTGCCTTAGCCTTCAGGAAGGCCGTTGACGCCGGAGTCAACCCCCAGGCGCTCGCGGAGGTGGCCGGTGTTCCGGCCGCCGAGATCGAAACACTCCTGGCGTGACCACGCTTGACGTTGCGGCCGTCCGCCTTGATCGCGGGGCCGGATGTTCAATCATGGCGCAGCCAGGGGCAGTGCAGGCAAGTGCAGTCGTGCTCGGCGGACGGTACCGACTCGGCGCCCGGCTGGGTGACGGCTCGGAGGCCTACGTTAATGAAGCCCTCGACCTGCGCACCGGAAAGCATGTGGCGGTCAAGATCTTCCGGGCAACGGACCCGTCCACAACAGAAGCCGCCCGGGACTCGCCCTTCCGCCGCGAGGTGGACATCCACAGCAGGCTTCGCCATCAGAACATCGTCGCGGTGCTCGGTTCGGGCACGACGGCGGATGAGGACTCCCAGCGAAGCCGCAACTATCTGGTGATGGATCTGATGGACGGCAAGGACCTCCGGTCGATCCTCCACGAGCACCCGGCCTCCCCCGAGCAGACGGTGGCGTGGATGAGCGGGATCGCGAAGGCGCTCACGCATCTTCATCGCCGGGGAATTGTCCACAACGACATCAAGCCCGGAAATATCCTGGTGGACTTCCGCGCGGATCCGGACGGCCCCGGGATCGCCAGGTTGACCGACTTTGGGATAGCAATCGACGGGCGTCATGAGGCGCCTAAATCGTCGTCGGGAACACCGCATTACCTGAGTCCCGAAGAGGTGTGCGGCGGTACGTCCACGCCGGCCAGCGATATCTATTCGCTGGGCTTGGTGGCACTTGAATGCCTGACCGGAACCAAAGCGTTCCCAGGCCCTCCCCTCGAGTCAATGGTGGCAAGGACTCTGGGGGAACCCCGAATTCCCGGCACGGTTCGGCGGCGCTGGTCCATGGTGCTTCATGCCATGACAGACCCCGATCCTGCCGGCAGGCCGTCTGCCAGCCAAACCGTCGGCATGCTCCGACGACTCAGCTGGTAGCCAACAATCAGGTCGATAGCGGCATGCGTCCTTATGCCGAACTGGGTCCTACTTATGAAAGAGAGATGAAAAATGGGAATCATTGGTTGGATCGTTTTGGGTTTGATTGCTGGAGCCATCGCCAAGGCCATTAAGCCTGGCAAGCAGGGCGGCGGTTGGATCGCTACGCTGCTGCTCGGCATCGTCGGCGCCGTGCTGGGCGGTTGGATCGGCAGCGCGCTCTTCAACGTCGGCATCAACGAGTTCTGGTCGCTGTCCACGTGGCTGCTCGCCATCGGCGGTGCCCTGCTGGTCCTCATCATCTGGGGACTGCTCACCCGCAAGAAGGCCTAACCGCCTTAGCCACACCGCCTGAACGCCACGAGGCCTCGACGCTGCTGCGTCGGGGCCTCGCTGCTGTCTCCGGGGGCGTGCAGGGTGACGCGGGTCAGGTAGCTGAATAGTCCAGGGCCAGATCGATGAGGAGACGCGCGCCGAACCCCGTGGCACCCTTGCTTCGCCAGGAATCGTCCTTGTCCGACTGCATAGTGCCTGCAATGTCGATGTGCGCCCAGGGAGTTTCACCCACGAACTCGGCCAGGAACAGGGCAGCAGTGGTGGAACCGGCGTAGGGTCCGCCAAGGTTGGAGATGTCCGCGACGTCGGAATCCAGTTGGGGGCGGTAGGCCCGTTCCAGTGGAAGCTGCCACAGCTGTTCGTCTGCCCGCCCGCCCGACTCCAGCACCAGGTCCACCAAACGCTGATCGTTCCCGAAGACCGGGGCGGTGAGCTGTCCCAAGGACATCAAGGCTGCCCCGGTCAGGGTGGCGATGTCCACGATCCCGTCCACGCCATCCTCCACCGCGAGCGTCAGGGCATCGCACATCACCAGGCGACCTTCGGCGTCGGTGTTCTTGACCTCGATGGTGAGTCCGCTGCGCGTGGTGAGCACGTCCCCCAACTTGTAGGCCGAACCGGAGGGCATGTTGTCCGTGCACATCAGGAACCCGGTGACGGCTGATTTGCAGTGGAGATCGCGCAAGGCGGTGAAGACGGCAAGGACCGCCGCCGCGCCGCCCATGTCCATTTTCATGAGCAGATGCATGGGGTCGCTGGGTTTGAGGCTGACACCGCCGGAGTCATACATGATGCCCTTGCCCACCAGGCCGAGGTGGCCGGTGGGCGCCCCGTCGGGCTGGTAGCTGAGCTTGATCATCCGGGGTTCCTGGGCACTGCCGGCGTTGACGCCCAGAAGGCCGCCGCAGCGGAGGTCGATCAGCTGCTGTTTATCGAACTCCTCAACCCCAAATCCGAACCGTTCCCCGAGCTCCTTCGCCGCCGAACCCAATCCAACGGCAGTGAGGTGGCTTGGCGGAGCGTTGCACAGATCCCGGGCTATGGCGGTGGCCCGCACTTTCACCCGGCCCGTGTCCACTCCTCGTGAAGCGGCGTCGGTGTCTATGCCGGGAGCCAGGAACTGTACTTCGGCAAGGGCGGTTCCTTTGCCCCTGCTCTTGAGGGTGTCGTAGCTGTACCGGGCCAACAGCACCCCTTCGGCCAGCACCTGTCCCAACCGCCCGGCGTCGAGCCCTGTTGTCCCGTTTGTTCCAAAACCTTCAGGCAGTTCAAAACCGATCCGGGAGTGTTTCTGCGTTGCCCGGACCAAGGCCGCGGCCGCCTTGCGCCAGCCGTCCGCGTCCAAGGAACCCGGCTTTCCTCCGCCAACGGCAACCACCAGCGTTCCTGAGGCATTGGCCAGCTGCAGGGTAGTCCCGGGTTTGCCGTCAAACCCCGCGCTGGCCAATGCCTCCCGGTGCAGGCCGACGGACTCGGGAACGTCACCCTCTGAGGGGACCAGTACCCCGATCACGTCGAGCGCACCGAAGCCGTCCACGAAGTGCAGTTCCGGTTCGGTGCCGCCCAAGGAGGGGAGGGCAGAGAAGTCTTCCGGGATCAGTTTGTAGGGTTCGTGATTCACCGTTTCGCCCGTTCTGTTGTGGTTGGTTCAGTGTGGTCCGCTGTGACGCCTGGCTCCGGGATCGCGTCGGGATCGTCGGGTTCGAGCTGTTCCGGCAGGTCGCCTTTCATCCGGCCGGGCATTCGGCCCGCCGGAACGATCGCCAGCAGGGCAAGCCCGGAGAGCCCAAGAAGGGAGATCTGCAGGGCGCGAAGACGCGCTTCCTCGTTGACTTCCGTCGCTGCCGCGAGCTCGGAGGGGCTGCTCACGCGATCGCCGATCACCGCTTCCACCTGCGCGTTGGTCATAAAGTCGGCCTCGTTGACGTTCACTTTGTAGATCAGCTCCTGGGACACTTCAGGGTGCGCGGCGGCGCCGCTGGCGATCAGCGAGGACAGCATGCCGACGGCGAACGCGCTCGCCACCGCGATGCCCACACTGCCGGAGAGGTTATGGACCAGTCCGCGCCAGGCTCCGACATCGCCGGCCAACTCGCGGGGAACCGCGCTGAGCAGCGTATTGAACACCAAGGCGACGATTGCGCCTTGGCCGAGCCCCAGCAGGATCAGGCCCAGCACGACGAACAGCTGGCCCCAATCGTTGCGGATGGTGAAGGCGAGAAGGACCAGCGCACCGGCCACCACGACGAAGCCGCCTTGCGCGATGGTCCGGGGCGGGAACTTGTCGTACAGGAACGCCACGAAAGTGCTCGCAAGGAAAATGGACAATGTGTAGGGAATGATCGAGAACGACGTCTCAATGCTGGAACGTCCTTGCACGATCTGCATGTACAGCGGAATCAGGAAGTTTGCGGCCGTCCCCACGAAGAGCATGATGGCCATGCACGCAGTGACTGCGAGCTCGGAACGTGAGGCGAGGACCCTGAGGTCGAAGATGCGCGGCAGCTTGGCGTCCTGGCGTTTGCGGATCCACATGAAGAACACCTGCCCCGCGATGGCTCCGAGGAGGATCAGCAGCGGCGCAGGGGAGAGCCCAAGGATGTCGAAGGGCGCTTGGCTGGTTGCGAACCAGGTACCCCAGGCGGAGAGGCCGCTGAAACCGAAGCTCAGCAGGATGACGGCAACCGCGGCGATGATGGAGCCCGTCCAGTCGATCTTCAGCTGTGGTTGTGCCGGGACGGTTTTGAGCTTGAAACTCAGCAGCAGGTTGATGGCGCCGAGGACCACCATGAGACCGAACGAGTAGCGCCATCCGATAGTGGTGGCGAACCACCCGGCGATGAGCAAGGCCAGGACACCCGCGGCCGGAATGGCGGCAGCCAGGAGCCCGATGGCCTTGGCTTGTTGCTGGTCCTTGTAATTGGTGGCGATAAAGACCGTGAGTGCGGGTGCGATAAGTGCGATGACAGCGCCGGAAGACGCCTGGGCAATGAAGAGCATCGCCGGACTGAGGCTCAGTGCCACCCCGGCCATGGCGGCGGCATGAATGGCGACGGCGATCTGGAACACCTTGCGCGTTCCGAACCGGGCACCCAGCTTCGCTCCCAAGAGGATGAACGCCGCCATGGAAAACGTCCCGGCAGTAATGGCAGTGCCCACTGACGTCGCTGCGGTGTCCAGGTCGGTGGTGATGCCCTGCATGGAAACCGTCAAGGCATTGACGGCGAATGATGCCTGGATCTGGGTGAGGACCACCACGATCAAGGGCAGCCATGAAGCTGCCTTGACGGGTGGTGGGGTTTCCTTGGTGGTGTGGTCGCTGGCCATGTCATGCTCCTGGTGTGCTCTGCCCCTTCACGGGAAGGGGCGTTGTGAATACCTCACTACGGGGTTGGCGGAACGGTGTGCGGGTTTGCCTTGGCGTCTCTCTCCGATCATTGGGTTCTGGTTCTGGAGTCCTGGTTCTGGAGTCTTGGGTCTGGAAAAGCGGCTACGTCTGCAGGGGCCAGAACACCGGCACCAAGAGGATGGCCACTGCCGCGTACAGTGCCATGATGGCCAGCCCGAACTTCCAGTAGTCGCCAAACCTGTAGCCCGCAGGCTGCATGATCATCATGTTGGCCGGTGTCGCCACGGGCGTCAGCAACGCGGCGGAGGAAGCCACGGACACGCACATCAGCACGGCGTAGGGGTTGATGGACGACTCCTGGGCCACGGAAAGCGCGATAGGGATGATGATCAGGGCAGTGGCCGTATTGCTGATCAGCTGACCGAGTACGGCAGTCACCACAAAGAGCCCCAGGAGCAACAGCAAAGGCCCGCCATTCCCTACTACTGCCACCATTCCCTCGGCGAGGATCTCGGCGGTGCCGGTGGAAGTGATGGCCGTGGACAGCGGAATCATGCCGGCCACCAGGATGAGGGTGGTCCAGGCCATGGAACGGTGGGCTTGCTGAACTGTGACAACGCGCAGCACCACCATGGCCAAAGCCGCCAGCATGGCCGCGACGGGTGCAGGGACGAGGTTGGTGGCCAGCAGAACCACCATGGCGCCCAAAGTGATCAGCGCCGGTGTGGCCCGCGGACCCAACGGGACTGTTTGGCGGCGGATGGTGTCCGGTGAATCAACCAGCAACACATTGTGGTCCACCGTGTGCTGATCCAGCGCCGACCAGGATCCTTGAAGCAGCAGTCTGTCTCCCGCAGTAATCAGCGTGCGTCCCGACGATTCCGGCCCACCCGGATGGTGATGGGCCAACACCACCAGGTCCCCGCTGTCCGTGACCATCCCGGGGTAAGCCTCCGTGCCGACGAGGTTCGACCGCGGCGCCACCACTACCTCGGCCACTCCGTAGGTACTGCTGATGAGGCCGCACGTGGCGTCGTCGTCCTGTTCGAGGCCGTGCCGGGCAGCGAGGGCGTCGATTGTCTGCTGCCCGCCGCGGACCACGATCTCATCGCCGCCTTCAAAAAGGGTGTTGTTGGACGGTTTTCCGTCCGGCCGCTGCACGCTGATGAGGTGGAGGTGTCCGCCGTCGTGCCCGTCCTGAAGGCACGCAACCGGCTGGCCCACCAATGCTGATCCTGCCGGGATGCTGAGCCGGCTCAGCCCCTCTCCGCCGAGGTAGTGGTTCATGAGCGTCTCGCCGTGGGAGCCCAGGTCTTTCGGTAGGGCGTCAGGAGTCCGCGTGGGCAGAAGCCGCGGCCCCAGCCACAGGGTCAAAGCGATGGTGCCGAGCAGCAAGGGAAGCCCCACCAGCCCGAACTCGAAGAAGCCGATTCCCTTTCCCGTGGTGTCCAGCGCTGCGTTGAGGATCAGGATGTTGACCGGCGAACCGGTAAGAATCAGCAGGGACCCGGCGTGGGCCGCGAAGGCCATGGGCATCAGGAGTTCGGAGGGCCGCCGTCCCAGCCGGACTGCGAGGACCACCACCATGGGCAACAAGGCGGCGACCGCTCCGTTGACACTGATGAGGGCCGTCAGCAAGGCCGTCAACACCATCATCAACACCATCAGCCGGGTGCGGCTCGTTCCCGAAAACCTGATCAGCAAGCTTCCCAGCCACGTGGTGACACCCGCGGCATCGATCGCCTCCGCCACCACGAACAGCGCAGCGATCAACACCACGGTTCCGCTCCCGAAACCGGCGAATGTGTCGTCCAATCCCACAATCCCGGTGCCGTAAAGGGCCAAGGCTGCTCCGAGAGCCACTACCTCAACCGGCAGGCGGTTCCATACGAACGCAGCAATCACCACGGCAAGCACCAGAAGCGTGACGATGACGTCTGTCATTGATGCCTTGGGTAACCCGTGGGGTCTTTGGCCAGCATTCTTTCAGACTAGGTCCGGGTTACTACCGCAGGGTCACCCCAATCGGGTGAGTGATGGGCGTCCGACGAGGTCACGGCCTACGGCAGGTACCCGAACTTGTAGGCCGCGGACACGGCGTCATGACGGGTCCCGGCGCCGAGCTTGGAATAGATGATCCGCAGGTGGGTTTTCACGGTATTCACGGACAAATGAAGCTCTGATGCCATCTGTTCCTGCGATAAGTGTGAGGGGAGCAGGGTGAGGACCTCCCGCTCGCGGGGCGTCAACAAAGGCGCAAGCCGGGAATCAGCGGGAGGCCTTAAAGCCAGCAACCGCTTGGCGAGTTCCTCGTGCGGCCCATGGGTCCCCGCCCGTTCCACCAACAGGTCCATGACCTCCTGGGGAGCGATGGCCAAAGGCCTGATAACCCCTATATCGTCGGCCCTGCCCAGCGCCTCTTCCAGGAGTTTGCCGGCCAGTGTCCGCCGCCCTGTACGGATGGCAATGGAGCACTCAAGGACGTTCACGTGAAGCCACGTCCATTCCAGCAGGGGTGCAACAGCGCCCGCGTGAAGTGGACGGAGACGTTCGATGGCGGCGTCGAAGCGGCTGATCCCCGCGGGGCCTTGCGCTCGCAGCAAGCACAATTCACCTGTCCCGGGGATGATCTCCTCGGCCCACTCCAGGACTTCGCGGGCACGCTCTGCATGCCCAAGGGACAGTGCAGCGGTGTGTTCCATCACCGCGACGAAGGCCGCCATGGGCTGGGCGAACAGATGGTCCTGGCCGATCCTCAGTCTGGCTTGCCGCATGCCATCCAGGGAGTGCCGTCTGTCCCCTGAGTCCAGGTGGGCGGACGCGGTGACCAGTTCCACGGTGGCGCGCATGGCGGCTCCCACTCCTTTGGAAGAGGACCCCAGCTGTCCCAGTTCCGCACTTGCCGTGGCGGCAAATTTCAGGGCGGCTGCAGGTTCGGCGCAGAGAAGAGCGGCAGCGGAGTGCATCAGGGCGCCCACCGATCGGCCGGCTCCCGCAGTCCACGCATAGGCCGGAAGTTTCTCCTCTGCCTGCCGAAGATATTCACCGGCGCGGCGGAGGTGGCCTTGCATTGAGGAGATGCCGGCAAGCTTGAGGTACACCTTGCCGGCAAGGTAGCCGTTACCCGCTTCAATGGCCTCGAGCAGTGCCTCCTGGGCGTCGTTTTCGGCGGCCCCGTAGTGCTGCCCGACCACGGCGGCGGTGACCGAAACCATCCTCGCTTCGATCCGGATGTCGCTCTGCCGTGACAAGGGAAGGGCTGCAAAGTCAGCGGTGGTTTTGGGGTCCTGGTTCTCCCAATCCCCGCTGAACCAGGAAAGGCGGGCTTCTGCCAGGGCGCGGAGTTCTGCGAGGTCGGAGGGCGGGTCTTCTGTCCACAGCCGATTCGCGGCCGCCAGGTAACGGGCAGCGGTGGTGGGCTGTCGGCTTTCCACATGGGCCAGCGCCGCAACCAGGCAGAGCTTGGGACTCGCCGCCAGGGCGGAATCCGGCAACGCCGCGATGGCCCTCCGAACCCTCGTGACTCCGCCTGATCCCAAGAGGGTTGCTCCATGCCGTTCGAGGATTGAGCCGATCAACAGGCAGTCACCTGAGTCCATGGCGTGCCGGAGGGCGGGCTCGGGTTCGCCTGCCTGCTCGTGCCACTGCGAGGCGATCCGGTGGAGACAGAGCAATACGTCGGGCTCCTTCCGGGCAAGCTCCGCCCGGAAGTAGGCCCTGATCGGTGGCCGGACCAGGAAGACGTTCCGGCCACTCCCTGCGGATTCCACCAGATCGCGGTGGTCCGCCAACCTGGCGAGGACGTTCCCAGCGTTCCGGTGGCCCGAAAGGGCATTGGCTTGGGCGGCCACGAGGACACGGCACACGCTGGTACTGGAGAGCACGTGCCGCTCGTCCAGGGTGAGCGAACGGAGAATTTCATGGTCCAGATACTCGGCGAGTTGGCGGTTGTTGGCTGCGATGTCGCCCACGGACGTTTCTACGTCCGCGGCTTGGCGCAGCGAACGCAAAGCAAGCACCACACAAGCGGGCCAGCCCCCGGTTTGACGGAACAGTTCGCCCAGTTGATGCGTGCCCAGCAACGTGATGGTCTTGGCCGCGAGTGAGTTGATCTCGTCCAGGGAAAAAGCGAGATCGTGCGATTGCAGTTCCAGAATCCGCCCGCTGAGGCGGGCTCGTCCCGGGTCAACAGTCGTGCTTTCCCTGGTGGCCAGGACAAGTTGGAGGGGCAGATGCTCTTGGTTCAGCAGCGCTGGAATCCATCGATCGCGGTCATCTGCCGGGAAGCCCTCAACGCCGTCGATGACAAGACGGATGGTCCCTTCGGCGGCGGTCAACTGCTCCGCCAAGTGGTCCAGGACGTCATGGGCATTCGTCTCGGCTCCCGAAAATTGACACAAGGCACCGTCCGGTATGGCTGGGCAATGCCGGAGCGCCTGAAGCACTGAGGGCCACAGGGCCGGCTCGTCCTGGTGGTCCGGGCTCACCCACGCCACGTTGTACATCCGGCGGGCAAGCCATTGGCCGAGGATCACCGATTTGCCGAACCCGGCGGGGGCGCAGAGGAGGACGGTGTCAGGTGTGGCATCCAGTTTTGCCACAAGCCGGGGCCGAGCCAGCAGGTCCAAGGGCGGCTTGGAGACCGCCATCAGTTGGGGGCTCAAGAGGTCCGGGCGGGTACCACTGAGGTCGTCCACTCCTTCAGTGTAGGGGCGGGACTTCGAGGATTCACCCAGTACGGGCGATCCGCGCGGCGGCCTCTGGGCGTAAGGATGGTGTTGTCCTCCGTGAGACGCTTGGGCGAAGCCCGGAAGGGGGTTTCACCGTGCAGGCTTTCAGGGACATCATGAGCGCTGCGGATTCCGGCTGGGTCTACCCGCTCGGGGCCGTGTTCGTGGCGTTGTCGGCAGTCTTTCCACCCATTCCCACCACGTCCTTGTTTGTGGCTTTGGGGGCCCTGTCCGCCACAGACAATCTCCCGAACGGATACCTGTTGGTGGCCGCGATGCTGGCCGGAGCGGTTGCCGGAGACCTCGGTGCGTATGAATTGGTCCGGCGTCGGGACATGGCCAACTGGAAGATCCTCCAGGGCGCCCGGACGCAGAAGGCCCTGCATGCATCCCGGGAGCGTCTATCCAAGCACTCCGCGTCCTGGGTCCTCACGTCCCGGTTTGTCCCGCTCGGACGGCTGACCATGAATGTAGCCAGCGCCATCACCCCGGTCCCGCGCGGCAGGTTTGTCCTCTATTCCGTCGCGGCGGGCATCCTGTGGTCCGCCTACTCGGTGGGCATTGGAGCCTTGTCCGGGCTTTTGCCGGGGCTTTCCACAGAGTTCGCCGTTGTCATTGCCATTGCCGTCTCGCTGCTGTTGGGCAGGGGGATCAGCGCCGCAGTAACGTGGTATTTGCAACTGGACGACTGACTTAACCCGGGCGCGCTATTGCAACGACGATGTCAGCCTGGCCAAGTTGTCCAGAGCCACCTGGCCCACCGGCCGCCGCAACCAGTCCTCCAGCAACAACTCTGTGCTCGCCGCGCGGTAGCTGTCCTCGACGGCCCGCATCCGGTCCACGATGGACCGGCCGTGGACCAGCACTGAAACTTCCATGTTGAGGCTGAACGAGCGGACATCCATATTGCTTGAGCCGATCACGGCGACGTCGTGGTCAATGGTGAAGTGCTTGGCGTGGAGGACCTGAGGGGCCCGGTAAAGGTAGATGCGGACGCCGGCCCGCAGCAGGACTTCATAGTAGGAACGCTGGGCGTGGTAGACCATGGCCTGGTCGCCCACTTCCGAGACAAAGAGCTCCACGCTGAGACCACGGGAGGCTGCGGTGACGATGGCCAATTGGATGGCTTCGTCGGGGACAAAGTAGGGGCTGGTGATGCTGACGCGGTGCTCGGCCTTGTAAATGAGCGTGGTGTAGAGCTTGAGGTTGTTGTCGTTGTCGAAGCTGGGACCGCTGGGCAGGACCTGGGCGTCGATCAGCTCCGGCTCCGACCCCAGGACCACCGGTGAAGTGTCCAACGGCAGCAGGGTTTGGGACTCGCTGTACCAGTCGGTGACGAACACGGCGTTGAGTTCCCGCACCGCAGGCCCCTCCAAACGCACCATCAGCTCATGCCATTGGAGGCCGCGTCGGATGTTCCGCTTCTTGTTGTAGGAGGCATCGATCAGGTTTTGGGAGCCCGTGTAGCCAACCCTTCCGTCCACCACCACCAGTTTCCGGTGGTTGCGCAGGTCCGGACGTTGCCATTGGCCCTTAAAGGGGCGCAGGGGAAGCATGGCGTGCCACTCGGCGCCCATGCCATCAAAAGCCTGCAGCATGTCCTTGTACTTGGGGTCGCCCACTGCGGCCAGGTGGTCGAAGAGCACCCTGACCGCCACGCCGCGGTGGCAGGCCCTGGCCATGGCATCGAAGAATGGAGATGTCGTGGTGTCCAAGGCCAGAATGTAGAACTCCACATGGACGTACTCTTCAGCGGCGTCCATGTCCGCGATCATGCGGTCAAAGCAACCCCTGTAGTCCTCCAGCAATTCGGCGCGGTTGCCGCCCACCATGGGCAGCGCGCCGAGCCTGAGGTTGAGTTCGACGGCGGAACGCAGCCAGGCGGGCCAGTCGTCACTGTGGCTGACTGCTGAGAGGCCAGGTGTGCGTCCAAGCATGAGCTCGTTGACGGCGCGTTGCTTCTCCCGCCGCGCCCTGGGGAGTTTTCCGCGGCCCACCAGCAGGAATGCCACTGTGCCCAGATAGGGAATGAAGATGATCGCCAGGACCCAGGCAATGGCCGACGACGGTTTCCGGTTGGCCGAGACCATCACCGCGGCAATTGATCCGAGCACGATGTGGAGCGCCAACAAGATCAAGGCGACGGTATCGGCGTCGTGCAGTAATCCCTGCATGCCGCGCTACTTGGCGTTCTGCTGTGGGATGACCACTTTTTTGATGATCAGCAGGATGGAAGCCGTGGTGGGGCAGGCGATCAGCGCTCCCAGCAGGCCCAGCAGCGTACCACCCACCATCGCGCCGATCAGCACCAAAGAACCCGGGATGCTGATGGCTTTACCCACCACACGGGGCGTCAGGACGTAGGCCTCAACCTGCATGTAGGCCAGCATGACGAGGAAAACAACAACCGCCGTTGAAGGGGACGTGAAAAGTGAAACCACGGTGATGATGGCGGTGCTGATCGCACTGCCCACCAGAGGAATGAGGGTAATGGGGAATGCCAGGACGGCGAGTACAGCCGCATATCTGACTCCGGCCACGGAAAGGAGAATAAAGGTGAAGATTGCATTGAAGAGGGCCAGGACCGACATGCCGCTCAGGTATTTACCCACGGAGGCAATGATTGTTTCGGAGATATCCGCGAATGATTCCCTGCGGGATGCCGGCACCAGTGCATAGAGGCTGGACTTCATGACCTCGTGCCCGGCGACGAAATAGAGGGTCAGGACAACCACGAAGACCACGGCGAAGGTCCCGTTCACCACGTTGTAGCCAACCTGGACGGCTCCGCCGCCAATTGCCAGCCAGACGTTGGGATCCGCCGCCGAGGTTTCCAACCATTCCAGCAACGGAGTCAAGGCTCCGCCCAGTGAACCGTTGAAATCCCGGAACCACTCTTGCTCACCCACTGCGTCAAAGCTGGAAGGAAGCAACCGGACCAGCGCGGTGCCTTCCTCCACCAGGATGGGGACCACGAAGCGGATCAAAAGGGCCACCATCACCAGGAAGCCAACAGCCACCGCGAGTACGGCCTCGCCACGCGAAAGTTTCCAGCGCTCCAGCCAGCGCACCAGCGGATACAGGCCCAAGGAAATAAACAGGGCCGCGAAAATCAACGTCAGCGAATACCGCAACGTGATGACCGCCGAGCCCAGGGCCAAGGCAACCAGAACACCCAAAGCCGTTATCAGGCCGAATCGGAACGGCCCGCCTTCCAACAGTGGGAATGCCTTCAATCGCGTCATGCGGTCCCTTTCGGCAGTACATGAATGGCGGGCCGTCGAATCAGGCCAAAGCGAGCTCCTTCAGGCGAGCGTACTCCGCCTCGGTAATGTCACCAGCGGCAAGCAGTGCTTTGGCTGACTCGATTTGCTGGGTGGGCGTGGGTCCTCCCGCAACCTCCCTGATGTAATTCTCGGCTTCCTCCACCGATTCACGGACGCGTATTTCGCTGCGAAGGGCCATTCCTTTCCCACGCATGATGACGTAGATCAGGGCCGAGATAAACGGGGCCACAAACAGGCACAGAATCCACAGGGCTTTTACACCACCACCCAGGGCTTTGTCGCGGAGAAGATCGGAAATGATCTGAAAAAGGAGGATCAAATAGGCAATGAAGAAGAAAGCGACAATGATGCTCCACAACGATTCCAAAAAGTTCATGGTGTCTTTCCCATCGTTCGTTCGGCCCGGGGCAGGGCCGTCGTCATCCGGCAAGGGACCCGTTCCCCGGCGGGACCACAACACCATTCTCGATTCGCCCGGACCGGCCAGCGGCCGCCCGCGCTGGATCGGCAGCGATTGGACAGAAAGATCACCCACTAAGGGTGAGCGGAGATGGTGAGACCCGGTAGCTGGGGCGGCTTGCCTGGGGTGGCTGGGTTATCTGGGCGGCTGGGTTGGGCGCCCGGCCGGTCACAATTTCCCCATAACTTGGCCGTTGCAGGTGGCGTCAAACGGTCGGTTACGCTGCTCAAAGCCACGCACCACCGCACGTTTTAGGGTTCCAATGACGCACTCTTTCCCGACTCCTCCGGCCGCCGCCCTCCCATCCAAGCCCAAGGTCACGCGAGGACCGGAGCAAGCGACCCATCACCGTTCGGCAGCAGTCGCCTTGGGGGCGTTCAGCATGGCGGCTGTCGTCGGGGTCTTGGCGTTGCTCGTGCACACGCTCGCGCAACTGTCTCCGAGGATTGGTCCGGTGTACATGGGGTGGCCGGAAACCGTCTCCGACTCACCGGTGACTGCCTTGCGCTGGTTCCTCAGCGACATGACCGAGCCCTTGTTCTGGGCGTCGGATCTCGCCGCGCTCGGCCTGCTGTCCGGGGCCGCGTTGGCATGGTGGACCGGGCGGCGGGGGAGAAGTTGGGCGGGATCGCTCACCTACGGGACCGGCCTCGGGCCGTGGGTGATGGCGTCGGCATCGCTGAGTTTGCTCCTGTCCAACCTGGCTTTCGGGTGGATGCTCGACGACGGGTGGCAGCCCACGTTTGTGCCGTTTGTTTGCGTCGCTCCCGCCATGGTCCTTCTCTACGGGGCCGGCTGGAAGACCTGTGTCACCGGTGCCGTTCTGGGAGCAGCCACCACGACGCCGCTGGCTTGGCTGTTCATTCCGGCCGTATCGGCCCCGCTCGGCCTGCCCGTGGTGGTGGCAAACGTCCTCGCGATGTCCGTTGGTTCCGTGTTGGCGTTCATGGTGGCCCGGCGGTTGCCGTGGCTGGCCCTGCAGGAGCCGGGCCGACCGCCAAAACTGTACCGCCCGCCGTCGAGCGTTCGCCGCACTTTCCGAAACGATGCCGCGTGGGCTGCGCGCCGCGTCCTCAAGGACTTCACCGAGACCAACTTCCTGGCCAACGAGCTCGCCGGTATCGGCGTGATTCTGGCCGTTGCGGCGGCGTTCGTGCTCAACCCGGCGCTGCCGTCGTACGGAACCAACCTGTTGCCCCACATACTGTTCGCCCAAGCGCTGACCTCCGCACTCGGCGTCGTCCTCTGGCAGCGCTGGTACCTCGACGGCGGGTGGGCTGCCACCTATGCGTCCGTGGTGTCCGTGGCCCCTGCCGCCGTCCTGGCCTACGGAGGCTCGTGGTCCTCGGTGGTGGGCGGAGCCGTGCTGGGAGCAGTCCTGGCGCCGCCCCTTGCCCGCGCGGTTTCCGCTCGCCTGCCCGCCGGTTTTCACCCGGTCATTGGCAACACGGCGGCCATGGCAGTGTCGACGGCGGTCGCCTTGCCATTGCTGGGGCTGCTGCCGCACTAGCTCCTGATGGCCTTCGCCCTTAGCCGCCGACGTGATGGATCGTGAAGGCACTCAGGAACCCGACGGCGGCCGTCAGCCCCGTGAGGTTATGGTGCTCTTCGAAAGCCTCGGGAATCATGGTGTCCGCAAGCATGGCCAGGATTCCGCCGGCGGCGATTGCGGTGATGAACGCAATGACAGTCCCGGGGGCGTTCTCCAAAGCGGTGTAACCGATGAGCGCTGCGAGTCCGCTGAACACAGCGATGCCGGTCCACGTGCCAAAGACGTAAGCGGGGCTGCGCCCGGCCTTCTTCATGCCGGCTGTGCTGGACAGGCCCTCTGGAACATTGGAGATGAAGACGGCGGCCAGCATGGCCGGGCTCACCGCCCCACCGGCAAGGAGGCCGACGCCGAGCACCACCGATTCGGGAATGCCGTCAATCAGCGCACCCACGGCGATGGCCGTTCCGCTTCCGGGGCTGTCCTTCTCGGAGGGCTGGGGGCCGGTGGAGCGTTTCCGATGTTTTGCCCCGGCGCGAGCCAGCAAAACGTTCGAGCCGACAAAAATGAGCGCACCAAGGAGGAAACCCAGGATGGTGGGGATCAAGCCGCCGCCTTGGACGGCTTCGTCCACCAGTTCGAATGCAAGGGCTGAGATCAGGACGCCCGCGCCGAAGGCCATCACTGTGGAAACAACCTTGGGCGGGACTTTCCACAGCCACGCAATGCCTGCGCCGAGGACAAGGGCTCCGCCAGCCAGCGTTCCCCACATCATGGCCTGCAACCACATCGGCATCCTTGTGCCCTTTCCTTGGCCTTTCACGTGCCCCATGAGTGTTTCATATGGGGTTGCTGGGGCTGTGGTGAGTCTTGAGGTTTTCCTGAGGAAGTGTTGCGGGTTTGCAGGATTGGTTCTTGATCCAGCCCCGGCACAGTAGTTCTTGTCAGCCAGAGAGGCTGGAAGAAACGGCCGGCCGGACCCGCGGTGGCCTCCCGAAAGGACCACACCCAGATGGCCATCAGCCTCAAGACCACCTCCGGCAAAATCCTCGCCTCCGTCGCACTGGTCGGCACCGCAGCCGCCGTCGCCGGCATGGGAACCTACGGTGCGTTCACCTCCTCGACCTCCGCGTCGCAGGCTGTCACCGCAGGTACGGTCACCATCGCCCTGGGCGCCCCCGGCCCGGCCAACACCCTCAACGTCCCCATCGCAGGATTGCTCCCCGGAGACAAGGTCGAAAAACTCGTCACCCTGGCCAACACCGGCAACTCGGACCTGAACAACGTCACCCTCACCACCTCCGCCGGAACCACCGGATCCCTGCTCACCACAGACACCACCAACGGCCTGCAGCTGACCATCGAAAACTGCTCCGTGGCCTGGACCGGCACCGCAGCCCCCTACACCTGCACCGGAACCAAGACCACCGTCCTGGCCTCCGCCCCGGTCATCACCGCCAACAAAGCCCTGGCCAACCTCAGCTCCGTAACCTCGGCCAAGACCGACAACCTCAAAGTCACCACCGCCTTCCCCACCACCGCGAACAACGACTTCCAAGGCGCGACGTCGACCGTCGCCTTCTCCTTCACCGGCACCCAACGCACCGAAACCACCAAGTAAACCCCCACCCCGCTGACCCACAACCGTCAGCCCGCTGTAACACCGGACGGTCAGCCCGCTGCGACTGCCGCAACAGAAACACCATCAAGCCCCGCCGGGCCTGGTCGGGCGCCCCCCTGCCCGATCAGGTCCGCCGGTATTTCCTGGTCAGCCATATTTGGGGCCAGCCGTACTCATGAGCAGGTCATACTCCCGAGCGAGTTCTCCGCAGGAAGTCCTGAGCCCGGCCGCGCAGACTTTGGTACAGACCTCCTACAGAAAGCCGATCAACACAAGGCCCGATCAACACAAGGCCAGATCAACACAAGGCCCGATCAACACAAGGAAGGAACGCCAGGACAATGAGCACCCGCAACAGCATCAACAGCATCAAGGGATCAGCCCTCCAAGATCGGCGTTCCGCCGTGGAGCCCGCTGGAATCGGGAGCAAGTCCGCTGCCTGCGTCGTCACCGCTGCCCGGCCTGCCGTTGTCGTCACCGCGACCCGGCCTGTCTCCGCCGTCTCCGCGACCCGGCCCGTCGTCGTCTCCGCGACCCGGCCCGCTGCCGTGGTCACCGGCCACATCCCGGTCGAAGACCAGCAGGTGGAAACCCGGCTGATCACCAAGGTCATCGCCACTGGCGCCGCAGAACCCCAAACAGCACGTAGTGAGTGACTGGCGGGCAGTGACGAGTCACGCTGAACCACACCGGACACCAACGGATTCTGTCCTGGAATCGTGCACGCTGCAGGCACTGGCTGAGGAGTTGGACGACTCTGCGCCGGCCATCAGCTTCCTCTCGACATATCTGTCCATGCTGCCCGGCCGGATCCTCAGAATCTCCACTGGTCTTTGCCTGCACGATGCCGATGCCAGTATGGACGCTGTCTTGAGCCTCAGGATTTCCTCCGCCATGGTGGGTGCCGTCGAGACGGAGAACCGGTGCCGGGCCATTGAAAACATGATCCGGGAGCACCATTTCGACTCAGCGGTCCTGGCACTCCCCGCGCTGCAGAACTCCACGGAGCGCTGGTTCGTGGCAGGTCCGCAGCTGCTCGCGAAAGCGCACGAGTCCCTGCGTCAAGGGCCGGGCCATTGAATCCTGGGCGGTAAGTCCTGGGCTGAGGGTCCCGGGTGGCGAAAGACGGGCTAGTGGCGGGACGGCACGGAGGTGTCGGCGGCCTTGACCTCATGCGGCACCAGGAACAGCGCTGCAACGGCCAGGAGACCGGCGGCTGCGAAGACGTAGAAGCCTGCAGGATAAGCAATATTCGCGGCCACCAGGGTTCCGGTCACCGCAGGACCAACGATCGCACCCAGCCTGCCAACCCCGGCAGCGAAGCCCAGAGCGGTTCCGCGGAGCCTGGCCGGGAAGAGCTGGCTGACCCAGGCATACACCAGCACCTGGGAGCTGAAGACGAAGACACCCGTCACGAAGACGGCCGCGTTGAGCAGGAATTCGTTCTGGATCTTGACGCTGAGGATGGCCAGCAGCACCGCCGACAACCCGAACCACAGCAGCACGATCTTCTTGGTCCCATGCCTGTCGGCAAGTATTCCGGCGACGAACAGCCCCGCCACGGCGCCCACATTCAGGACCAGCAACAGCGTCAGTCCGGTGCTCACGGGATATCCGGCGGCGGCCATCAGTTGCGGCAGCCACGTATTCAGCCCGTACACCAGCAGCAGCCCCATGAAGGACGCAATGCCGATACCAACCGCCACCAGAGGATAGGGCTTCTGCAGGAGGTCGCGGAAGCCGGTCTTTTGTTGAGTACCGCCGGAATGTTCGACGGCGGCTGCCGACTTCGCGGCTGCGCCCGCCCCGGGTTCGCCCGCCTTGGAGCCGCCCGCCTTGGACTCGCCGGCCTTGGCAGGAGCTGCTTCCGGGAGAGATTCGGGCAACTTGGCCCACAGGAATGGCAGCAGCACCAGCCCAGCCACACCACCGATGATGAACATGAGCCGCCAGTCGGGAACAATGAAAATTGCCAGCAGAGCCGTGGCTACAGCCCCCACGTGGTACCCGGTCATGGTCCGGGTGGTGGACTTTCCGGCCGACCCTGCTGGGGCGTAGTCGTTCATGTATGCCAACGCCGCCGGAAGGCAGGCGCCCAAGCCGAGACCGGCCAGCAGGCGGAGCAGTGAGAAGACCGCAACGTTCGGGGCGAAGGCAACGCCGATGGTGAACAGCGAGAAGCCTGCCACGCAGGCGATCAGGAGTTTCCTGCGACCAAACTTGTCCGACAGCGGCGCGATGAAGAGCGCCCCAAGACCAACGCCAACCAAGGAGATGGTGGCAGCGAAGGTGGCTCCGACCGCGTCGAAGCCCAGATCACCGGTCTTGATGAGTGTGGGGATGACGGTTCCGAGAACCACGAGGTCGAAGCCGTCCAGCACCATGGCCAGCCAGCAGAGCCAAACGGGCCATTGGGAACGGCGGGCAGATGACATCGTTGGCATAGCGTCCTCGGTACTTCGTTGTTTGTTGCCTTGGCTGGTTGTTTCGTGGCCAAAGAACGTTCGGTCGGTCATGAGAGTTGTATCACCGTCCGGTGTTGTGTGGCACACGTTCTACCATTGAATGGAAGCTTTTGCTGGCACGGATGTCACCACTCTCCGCGCAGCAGCCCCAGTCTCCAACAAGCAACCGACCAGCAAGCAAAGGAGCGCATCGTGGCTAACTCGGCATCCGGTGACTCCGTAGTCGACCGCGTAGTGCGGGTCATCGAGGCCTTCCCTGAGGGGGTGACCTCGCTCCAATTGACCGAGTTGGCTGACCGGGCCGGGCTTCCTCTGTCCTCGGCGCATCGGCTGGTCCGCCAACTCTCGGAGCATGGGTTGCTGGATCTTGGCGCGGGCGGGACCGTGCGCCTTGGCTTGCGTTTGTGGGAACTCGTCAACCGCAATTCGCCCACCCTGGCCCTTCGTCAAGCAGCCATGCCCTTCATGGAAGACATCCAGCAGGTTTTGAACCAGAACGTGAACCTTGCCGTGCTGGATGGGTGGGAAGCGCTCTTCGTGGAGCGGCTTTCGCGGAGGGGGTCAGTCGCCAACCGTGCCAGGATCGCCGGAAGGATGCCTGTGCATATCTCATCGGCAGGGCTGGCCCTCATGTCCCACCAATCTCGGGAACTGCAGGCGGAGTACCTCGAACAATTCGAGGACCCTACCGGAAAGGTGACTGCCGACGTCGTGCGTCATTTCCTGGCCGAAGCGGTGCAACAGGGATACGCGCAACTCGCGGGCGTTGTGGATCCGGACACGTGGGGCATCGCCGTTCCTGTGATGAATCACAAGCGTCGGACCGTGGCGGCACTGGGTGTCGTGGTCCCGCTGGCTGAGATGAGGCTGCAGGCGCTGGTGCCCGCGCTCCAGACGGCGGCTCGTGGCATTGGACGTCAACTCGGCGATTGACTGAGCTTCCGTTCAACGGAATTGATGTAACGCCAATCACCCGTTGCGGGCCACACTGAATCCAGATTCATCCCGCTTTCAAGCAAGCCGGGATCCGCAACGAAGCGAGGAACAACCATGGCACGCACACTCATCACCACCCAAGTGGCCATTATGGGCGCAGGCCCCGCAGGCCTCATGCTCTCCCATTTGCTGGCCAAACAGGGCATTGAGTCCATCGTTGTGGAGATCCGCAGCCGCAAGGAGATTCAGGAGACGGTTCGCGCCGGAATTCTTGAGCACGGCACTGTTAACTTGTTGGTGGATTCCGGCGTTTCGGACCGGGTGCTTCGCGAGGGCGACCGGCACGACGGCATCGAGTTGCGGTTCAATGGCGAGAGCCACCGCATCAACTTCAAGGAACTCGTCGGAGAATCCGTGTGGCTTTACCCGCAAACTGACGTTTTCATGGACCTCGCCGCGAAGCGGGAGGCCGACGGCGGTGACGTCCGGTACAGCGTCACGGACACCGCGGTTCACGACCTCGAAGGCAAGCCAAAGGTGTGGTTCACGGACGCAGACGGCCAGGAATTCGAAATCCAGGCCGACTTCCTGGTGGGCGCTGACGGATCCCGCAGCCACTGCCGCTTCCAGATTCCCGAGGCCAACCGCAAGTGGTACTTCCACGAGTACCCCTTCGCGTGGTTCGGAATCCTCGCCGAAGCCCCGCGCAGCGCCGACGAACTGATCTATGCCAACTCCGAGAACGGATTCGCCCTGATCAGCCAGCGCACCGAAACCGTGCAGCGGATGTACTTCCAGTGCGATCCCAAGGAAAATGTGGCCGACTGGGATGACGAACGCATCTGGAACGAATTCCGCAAGCGCGTCAATGGCAACGGGTTCGAGCTCAAGGAAGGGCCCGTCCTGGAGAAGATGGTCCTGCCGTTCCGCAGCTTCGTCCACACTCCCATGCGCCACGGCAACCTCTTCCTGGCCGGCGACGCAGCGCACACTGTTCCTCCCACGGGAGCCAAAGGCCTCAACCTGGCCATCCACGACGTCAAAATGCTCTTCGAGGGCCTCGACTCCTTCTATTCCAAGGGCTCCGCGGCGTTGTTGGATTCGTACAGCGACCGCGCTTTGGACCGCGTGTGGAAGGCCCAGCACTTCTCGTACTGGATGACGTCCATGCTGCACACAGTGCCGGGTGCCGACGACTTCGACCGCGCCCGCCAACTCGGTGAACTGCACTCGGTGGTCACTTCCGAGCACGCGAAGGCATACCTCGCAGAGTCCTACACAGGGTGGCCCGCCTCGCGCTAAGCCCGCGGGTTGCTGGGTGAACCGGTTCGGCAAGCGCTCGACGGCGGTTCATCTCCTTAAGGCGATGGGTTGTAGTCGGGCGCTTCCAGTACTGAGTGCCCTCTGTCTGTTGAGTGCCCTCTGTCGTACGCAACGGCAGTTCCCTCGCTTGGCGCTTTGTCTCCGTGCACACCGGCCGGCTCTGCACACCGGCCGGCTCTGCACAGCGGTCGGCGCTGGTGCTGGCGCTGGCGCTAATCCGACCGGCTTGAGTGCCCAGGGGTTGCGTGGGCTGCGTTAGTGTCCGGCGTGCTGGTGCTCCCCATTGGTGCCAGGCGCCTCACGGTTATCTGGATATCGCACCCGCAAGATCGTCCCCGCAGCAAGATCGGGCTCATGGACTCTTCACTCACGTTGGACCCGCGCCTCCTATGTTCTGTGGGGCGTGTTTCTGTGGGGTGTGTGGTGGTGGTTGCGTCGGGGTGTTTGGGTTGGGTCGATGTGGGGTGGGGGGATGAACCAGGGGACGCGGGTTTTCATGTCGATGCGCCATTGTTCTTTGTGGATGAGGTGGTGGTGGTGGCTGCAGAGCAGGGTGCCGTTCTCTGTTGAGGTGGTGCCGCCGTGGGACCAGTAGGTGGTGTGGTGGGCTTCGCACCAGGGGGCGGGCATGGTGCAGTCGGGGAAGGCGCAGCCTTGGTCGCGGGCGGTGATGGCTTTGCGGATGTGGGGTGGGAAGATCCGGGTGGTGTGGCCGATGTCCAGGACGCGGGAGTCGCTGCCGAGCAGGACGGGGATGATCTCGGCGTCGCAGGCGATTTTGCGGATGGTGTTCGGGTGCATCGGGCCGGTGAACGTCGCGGTCCCAGTCCCAGTCCCAGTTCCAGTCCCAGTCCCACTCCCTGAATGTGTCCCTGTCTCTGTTCTGGTGCCGGACTGGTTCGGCCCCGTGAAAGTCGCGGTGCCGTTGCCAGTGCCGGTGCCGGTGCCGCTGTCGGTGTTGTGGTGTTGGTGGTTGTGGACTTGTTCGAGGAGTTCTTGGTAGCCGATGGTGACGGTGAGTTGGGGTGGGAGGCCGCCGTTGGAGGGC
>NZ_JBIVTK010000006.1:0-330048 GCF_044756725.1 Paenarthrobacter sp. NPDC091669 | reverse complement strand
ACAGTGCAACGGCCGGGCAACCACACCACGCATCAACGCAGCACGATCACCCGGCCCCCACACTCACACCAAAAAAAGAATCAGGCCCCGCCACCGGCAGAGAAAATATCCTGCGAAATCTTCTGCAACTGACCCCGCAACTGCTCCAGCTCTTCCTTGGCCTTATCCAACGCAGCCTTCGTCTCCGGCCACGTCGAACCACGGAACTCAGCAGCCAACGGACCATCCCACACATTCGGTTCCGACAACACACGACCCTGCGCATCCAACGCCGAAATCTGATCCGTAAACCCACCAGTAATAATCGACTGCACCTGACCGATAGCAGCCTTGGCCTGCTCAGTAGACAACACACGCGACATAGAACTTTCCTCCCAATAAGAACAATCGCAACACCCAAACCAAAACCAGCCCAGGCAACGCCCCCAAACTACCAACACCAACCAATAAATCCAACAAACAGAGAAATCATTGTGGAAAACCGAGTTGGCGCACCCGGAGGGTTGCTGAGAGACCTCGCGCGACCGGAGGAAGCCGAACCTCCTTGAGTGCCGGGAGATGGGCGACCTTCCTCACGCGCGGCCAACCGTCAATGACATACACCCCCTAACACCCTCCCGTGAGACCAACGTCACAAAACCGCGGGAATAACTTTTGCGCACGTAACATTTCTCAACGTCCGTTCGCTATGTTATTAGCCATGCACCTAACGTGTTCCGGTGAGCACCTCAACCAACACTTCCCCAGCAGCTGGCAAGAGCGGCTTCCGGCTCCCCAAGTGGGCCGGTTCCTTCGGCGTCCAGATCATCGCAGCCCTCATTGTGGGCCTCATCCTCGGCCTCATCGCCAAGTACACGGGCAGCACCAAGACCGCCCCCAACGGTTTGGGGGCTACTCTCCAGACGATCGGCTCCAGCTACGTCTCCTTGCTGCAGACCGCCGTCGTTCCCTTGATTTTCACCGCTGTGGTGAGCTCCATTGCCAACCTGCGCCAGGTCTCCAACGCTGCGCGGCTGGCCTGGAACACCCTGCTGTGGTTCGCGATCACCTCGCTGGTATCGGTGCTGATCGGCATCGGCCTGGGCGTGCTCCTGCAGCCGGGCGCCGCAACCGGCATCACCGAAGAAGCCAAGTACGCCGGCAAGACCGGTGACTGGTGGGCCTTCTTGATCGGTCTCTTCCCCAAGAACTTCCTGGGTCTTGGCGCCAGCTCCACGGTGACCGAGAGCGCCAACGCTGCCACCACCGTCAGCACCGCGGTCAACTTCAACGTGCTGCAGATCCTGGTCATTGCGATCGCGATCGGTGTTGCAGCGCTCAAGGTTGGCAAGCAGGCCGAAGCCTTCCTGACCTTCAACGCTTCGGCGCTGGCCGTCATCCAAAAGGTCCTGTGGTGGATCATCCGCCTCGCTCCGCTGGGCACCATCGGCCTGATCGGTAACGCTGTGGCCATCTACGGCTGGGACACCATCGGATCCTTGGGCAAGTTCACCGCCGCCATCTACATCGGGCTGGCTCTGGTGCTGTTCGTCCTTTACCCCATCCTGGTGCGCATTCACGGGCTCTCCATCAAGCAGTACTTCTCCGGCGTGTGGCCGGCCGTGCAGCTGGCGTTCGTCTCCCGTTCCTCGATCGGCACGCTGCCGCTCACGCAGCGCGTCACTGAACGGAACCTCGGCGTCCCCTCCGGCTACGCTTCCTTCGCCGTGCCGCTGGGCGCCACCACCAAGATGGACGGTTGCGCAGCAATCTACCCGGCCATTGCAGCAATCTTCGTGGCACAGTTCTTCGGCATCAACCTGGACTTCAGCCAGTACCTGCTGATCGTTCTGGTCTCGGTCCTGGGTTCGGCCGCTACGGCAGGTACCACCGGCGCCGTCGTCATGCTCACGCTGACCCTGTCCACGCTGGGACTGCCCCTGGCCGGCGTCGGGCTCCTGCTGGCTATCGACCCCATCCTGGACATGGGCCGCACCGCAGTCAACGTGGCTGGCCAGGCACTGGTCCCGGCCATCGTGGCCAAGCGTCAGGGCATCCTGGATGAGTCGCTGTACAACGCACCCCGCAACGGTGCCGCCTTCGCCGACGAGTACGCCGCCGACAAGGCGGCAGCCGAAAGCAACGAGCGCGAACTGGCCGACACCAAGGCGTAGCCTCAGCCTCTTTGGAAGTGCGCAAATCCCCCGGGGAGTTCTCCCCGGGGGATTTCCCCGTTAAAGGGGCCAACTCTGGATAGGCTCTGACCATGTTGATCGTCACTTCAAATGAAATCCCGGGCCACCGGATCGACGCCGTCTTCGGCGAAGTCATGGGCCTCACCGTCCGCTCACGGGACATCGGCTCGCAAATGCTGGCCGGCTTCCGTTCCCTCGGCGGCGGCGAGCTGCCCGAAATGACCAAGGCACTCTACGAAAGCCGCCAGGAAGTCATGGCACGCATGGTCAACGAAGCGCAGCAGCGAGGGGCCAATGCCATCGTCGCCATGCGGTTCGACACCTCGGAAATGGGCACCAACTGGACGGAAGTGTGCGCCTACGGCACCGCCGTCTACGTGCTGCCGCTCGGAGAGGGCGAGCCCGGAGCCACGGGCCAGTCGGTCTACCTGACCAAGACGGCCGCACAACAGCCCGCTCAGCCGGCACAGCCGCAGCAGTCAGCACAGCAGCAGCAGTTCACCCAGCCCCAGCAGCCCGCCCAGCCGCAGCAATTTACCCCACCAACTCCCCCGACCCAGCCTCACCAGTTCTAGTCGGATCAGCCCAAAGGTCCCGCCCTTCTTCGTTCTCTCGCCGTTCAACGGTGAGCTGAGCGAACGAGGGCGGAACTTTTCGCATGCCCATACGCCTCAAATTGCGCAGAGTGCAAACTTGCACTTAGTGTAAGTATGTGACTCAAACCAGTAGCCAGGAAGCTGCTGCGGAATCGTCTCCTTCCGAGCCCAGCGCCCCCTCCAGGCGCGAACTCAATAAGGCGGCCACCCGCAGCTCCATCGCTTCCGCAGCCTTGGACCTCTTGCGCAGCAACGGGTCCGGCAATTTCACCGTAGAAGACATCGCGGCCGCCGCCGGTGTCTCGCGGCGAACCTTCTTCAACTATTTCCCCAGCCTTGAGGCGGCCCTGGCCTCCGTGGCCGACGGCTTCATGGACCACGCCTTGGAGCAGTTCCGGCTCCGCCCGGCGGACGAGTCGATTCTCGAATCCGCTCAAGCGGCCCTCATGGCACTGGCCGATCCCATGTCCGTCGCCCCCATGGCCGAACTCTTCAGCCTGACCCAGGACAACCGCCAGTTGGCCCGCTCCGAGCTCGAAGCCTGGGAACACTGCACCGAGCAGATCATTGAAGCCGCCCGCAGCAGACTCGGCGCCGGCATCAGTGAGCTCCACCTCCATGCCTTGGCGGGCTCAGTGATCTCCTGCGGCAAGGCCGCCATGACCGTCTGGTTCGCCGATCGCGGCCCTGACCTCTCGGCGGAATCCCTCGCGGTACTTCGCCAGCACCTCATCGATGCGATGGGCCTCCTGGGCGCCGGCTTCGCGCCGCCGTCGGACGCGTCCGTCCCCACCTCCCCTTCCGCTCCAACCACCACAGATCGGTTCTGACATGGCCTCGTTCCTCTACCGTCTCGGCAAGTTTTCGTATCGGCGCCGCTGGCTGGTCATCTCCATCTGGCTGGCCGTCATGGTGGCAGTTGGCGGCTCGGCCGCCGCGTTCCACGGCACCATGTCCAACAACTTCACCATCCCGGGCACCGAAACCCAGCAGATGGCGGACAAACTCAAGGAAGCCCTTCCTGATTCCTCGGGAGGTTCGGCCAGCGTGGTCTTCGATGCCGGGGAAGGCGGATTCGACCAAGCCAAGAAGGACGCAGTGGCCGCTGCATTGACCAAACTTGAGGCCATGCCTGACGTGCAGGGAACGGTGAACCCGTTCACCACTCAGGAACAGTTGGACAAGTCCGCCGACGAAATCGCGGCCGGTGAAGCCAAGGCCGCCGAGGGCAAGGCACAGCTCGACGCTTCCCGCGCGCAGCTTGAAGCGAGCGAGGCCCAACTGGCCGGGGCCGAACAGCAACTGGCCGCCTCGGGCATGACACCCGCACAGATTGAAGCACAGATGGCTCCGCAGCGCGCCGAACTTGCGGCGGGCAAGGAAAAGCTCGACGCCGGAGCCAAGGAAGCTGCCGACGGCGCCGCCACATTGGCTCTGGGCAAGCGACAGCTCGAAGCCTCCGAAGGCCTCCGGTTTGTCTCCAGCGACAACAAAGCAGCGGTAGCCCAGGTCCAGTTCAAGACCTCCATCAACGCCGTTGACCCCGCCGTCCGCGAAGAGGTCCAGGAGATCGTCCATGGCGTCTCATCGGCCGACGTCACGGCCTACGCCAGCAAGGAAATCACCGAGGACGTCTCGGAGATTTTCGGGATCGCTGAAATCGTGGGCGTCGCAGTCGCGGCCATGGTCCTGATCCTGATGCTCGGAACTCTCATCGCTGCCGGGCTTCCTCTCCTGATGGCCCTGATCGGCGTTGCTGTAGGTGTCGGCGGAACGTTCGCATTGACCAGCGTGATCGACATGAGCTCCATCTCCCCGATGCTTGCCCTGATGCTTGGCCTCGCGGTTGGTATTGATTACTCCCTGTTCATCGTCAACCGTCACCGCACCCAGCTTCTGGCCGGCATGGACGCGGAGGAATCCGCTGCTTTGGCCACCGGTACCTCCGGTAACGCTGTGTTGTTCGCCGGCCTGACCGTCATCATCGCCTTGGCTGCACTGGTGGTTCCGGGACTTCCCTTCCTTGCCGTCATGGGTGTTGCGGCCGCAGCGACAGTGGCCGTCGCCGTCGTCGTAGCTTTGACTTTGACGCCCGCCGTGCTGGCCCTGATCGGCCGCCGACTCATCTCCAAGCGTGCTTGGGCCAAGGCTGCCAAGCACAACGCCGAGCCGGGCCACGAAGCAGCCGACCGTGAACGCGACGAAAAGCGCAGCAGCGGTGGTTGGGGCGGCATGGTCACGCGTCGTCCGTGGGTTGCCTTGGTGGCCAGCGTCGTCCTGTTGGGCGCTTTGGCACTGCCGGCTTCTCAGCTTCGGCTGGCACTTCCCGACGGCGGCTCCGAGCCGGTCGATTCGCAGGCCTTCAAGGCGTATGACCTCACCCGCAGCAGCTTCGGTGAAGGCGTGACCGGACCGATCGTCGTCGTCGGAGAATTCCCTGAAGGCCTCAGCGAAAACGACGCCAAGAACAAGCAGTTCGATGTTGCGGATCAGCTCCGCAGTGTTGAAAATGTCATTGCCGCTGTACCGATCGCACTGAGCGAAGACCGCCGCACTGCAGTGTTCCAGGTGATTCCCAAGGAAGGCCCGGCCAGTGCGGGCACCGTGCAGGTGGTGTCTGATCTCCGCGCAAAGGGTGCTGTGATCAGCGATGACCTTGACGTGAAAATCGGCCTGACCGGACAAACCGCGGGCAACATTGACGTCTCCAACAAGCTCGGCGCTGCATTGCCGCCGTACTTGGCGATCGTCGTCGGGCTGTCCTTGCTCTTGCTGCTGCTCGTATTCCGCTCAATCGTTGTGCCGTTGCTGGCCACGGGCGGATTCCTGCTGTCGCTGGCTGCTGCCTTCGGCGCCGTGGTTGCCGTCTACCAGTGGGGCTGGCTCGGAGGGATCTTCGACGTCGCCAATCCGGGTGCTGTCCTGAGCTTCCTGCCCATCATCCTCATCGGTGTGCTGTTTGGTCTCGCCATGGACTACCAGGTGTTTATCACCTCGGGCATGCGGGAGTCGTTCATGCACGGTGAGACTGCCAAGCACGCGGTACGCTCCGGTTTCAGCCACGCTGCAGCCGTGGTCACCGCGGCTGCAATCATCATGGTCAGCGTGTTCTCCGGCTTCATCTTCAGCCACCTCACCATGGTCCGGCCGCTCGGCTTCGCCATGGCCTTCGGTGTGCTGATCGATGCTTTCGTAGTCCGCATGACTATCGTCCCCGCCGTGATGTACCTCTTGGGCGAGAAGGCCTGGTGGCTGCCCAAGTGGCTGGAACGTGTTCTTCCGGACGTGGATGTTGAGGGCGCCAAGCTGGAGCGGACCGATCGTCGGAAGACCGAGGAACTGGTCCACTAACGCTCTTCCACATCCCAGCCGATATTCACGAACGCTCGCTCACTTGCTTGAGGCAAGTGAGCGAGCGTTCGGTTTAAGCACGCGGGACGTGAGAGAGCATCGTATTAGGCTGGGGACCGTGACCCGATTGATTCTCGCCTCCCAGTCCCCCGCCCGCACCAAGCTGCTCACGGATGCCGGAATCAGGCATGACGTCCTGGTCTCGGACGTCGACGAGGATGCTGTTCAGGCCAAGTACGGCGTGACGGACGCCCACGACACCGCACTATTGCTGGCACGCGCCAAGGCTGAGGCCGTCGCCGCCCTCCCCGAAGCTGAAGGTGCTTTGGTGATCGGCTGCGATTCGGTGTTCGAGTTCGACGGCGAGTCCCACGGCAAGCCCTACACTGCGGAAGTCGCACGGGAACGGATGCTGCGGATGAGCGGCTCGCAGGGAGTACTGCACACTGGACACTGGCTGGTGGACTGCCGGGACACCGCCGCGGACGCAGAAGAGGACGCATCGGAAACTGACACCCCCCAAGGTACAGGTGCCACGGTTGGAGCCGTTTCCAGCGCGGAGGTCCACTTTGCCCGAATGAGCACCTACGACATCGACGCCTACATCGCCACCGGCGAACCCCTGCACTGCGCCGGGTCGTTCACTATTGACGGCTTGGGCGGGGCCTTCATCCGCAAGGTCGACGGCGACCCGCACGCCGTCGTCGGGCTTTCCATCTCCACCCTTCGGGATCTGCTGGTCCACGCAAACGTGGGAATCACCGAACTGTGGGACAACGACGAGCAGTAAAAGCCGTTTGTAGCAACCCTACAAAGGAACATCGCCTCACACACGGAATCCCCCATCAATATGGGCGGAACCCTCACAATCACGCTAGGCTCCTCAAGGACAGAAGGAGTCAACAACTTGTCAGCTAACCCGGCGCAGCCCATTTCCAGCCCTCTTACCAAGGTCTTGATTGCCAACCGCGGCGAAATCGCGGTCCGCATCATCCGAGCCGCCCGGGACGAAGGCATTGCCTCCGTAGCGGTCTACGCCGATCCTGACCGTGACGCCCTCCACGTCCGCCTGGCCGACGAAGCCTACGCGTTGGGCGGCAACACCGCCGCTGAGTCGTACTTGGTGATGGACAAGATCATCGACGTCGCCAAGCAGTCCGGCGCCGACGCGATCCACCCTGGCTACGGCTTCCTGGCGGAGAACGCCGAGTTCGCTGCCAAGGTCATCGACGCCGGCATCACCTGGATCGGCCCCTCCCCCGAGGCGATCTCGGCCTTGGGCGACAAGGTCCAGGCCCGTCACATCGCCGAAAAGGTGGGCGCTCCGCTGGTCCCCGGCACGGCTGACCCGGTGGAATCGGCCGACGAAATCCTGAAGTTCGCCGAGGAATTCGGCCTCCCGGTCGCCATTAAGGCTGCCTTCGGCGGCGGCGGACGTGGCATCAAGGTTGCCCGCACCATGGACGAAATTCCCGAGCTCTACGAATCGGCCGTCCGCGAAGCCATTGCAGCTTTCGGCCGCGGCGAGTGCTTCATCGAGCGCTTCCTGGATGCTCCGCGGCACGTCGAGACCCAGTGCCTGGCCGATGCTTTTGGCAACGTCGTGGTGGTCTCCACCCGCGACTGCTCGCTGCAGCGCCGTAACCAGAAGCTCGTCGAGGAAGCCCCCGCTCCGTACTTGACCGAAGAGCAGAACAAGCGACTCTACGAATCCTCCAAGGCCATCCTCAAGGAAGCCAACTACCTTGGCGCCGGAACGTGTGAATTCCTGGTGGGCCAGGACGGTACCATTTCCTTCCTCGAGGTCAACACCCGCCTCCAGGTGGAGCACTGCGTGTCCGAGGAAGTCACAGGCATCGACCTCGTCCGCGAGCAGTTCCGCATTGCCCGTGGCGAAGCACTCGGCTACGACGACCCCGAGGTCCGAGGCCACTCCTTCGAATTCCGCATCACAGGCGAAGACCCGGGCCGCAACTTCATGCCTGCCCCCGGCACCATCACCACCCTGAAGAACCCCACCGGTCCCGGCGTCCGGATCGATTCCGGCGTGGAGCAGGGCGACGTCATCAGCGGCAACTTCGACTCCATGCTCTCCAAGCTGATCATCACCGGCGCCACCCGCGAACAAGCGCTCCAGCGTTCACGCCGGGCGTTGGAGGAAATGGTGGTTGAGGGCATCCCCACCGTCATCCCCTTCGACCTCGCAGTGGTCACCGATCCCGCTTTCGCCCCGGCGGAAGGCCCGTTCAAGGTCCACACCCGCTGGATCGAAACCGAGTTCGTCAACAGCATCCCGGCATGGTCTGCCAACGCAGCAGGCGCTGAGGCGCCCGACGCCGGTGAGCGCCAGCGCGTCGTCGTCGAGGTTGGCGGCAAGCGCCTTGAGGTGGTTCTGCCGTCCGGACTGGGTGGCGGTGTCGCGGCAGTTTCCCGCGGTTCGGGCACCAAGTCCGGCAAGTCCAAAAAGCGTTCCCGATCAGCTGGCGCCACGGCTGCCGCAGCAGGTGGCAACGCGCTGACCTCACCCATGCAGGGCACCATCGTCAAGGTGGCCGCTGCTGAAGGCGACGAAGTGGCTGAGGGCGACCTGATCGTGGTTCTGGAAGCCATGAAGATGGAGCAGCCCCTCACCGCCCACAAGGCCGGTACCGTACGTGGCCTCGCTGCCACGGCCGGCGAGACTGTTGCCGCCGGCGCTGTCATCGCCACCATCGAGGACTAAGGCAAAATACCCCAAACACGACGGCGGCTCCGCACCAATGGTGCGGAGCCGCCGTCGTTAAGAGGTGTACTTAGGCGACGTTGTTCTCGTAATCCATGTCCTTGGTCTCGCGCGTCAGCCAGAGCGCGATGAAGGTCACCACTGCGGCGGCGGCCATGTAGGCGCCCACCAGCCAGGTGCTTCCATTTGCTGCAGACCAGAGCGCAATGGCCACGAACGAGGCAGGAGCTGCACCGATCATGGAGGACAGGTTGTACGCCACAGCGGATCCGGTGTACCGGACGTTGGCCGGGAACAACTCGGGAAGGATCGCTGCCATGGGCCCGAAGGTCAGGCCCATCAGGGTGAAGCCCACAATGAGGCCAACCATGGCCGCCGCCTGGCCGGGACCGAACATGGTGAACCAGAGCGCACCGAACACGAAGATGCCGGCGGTGACGCCCAGCAGGAACTTACGCCTGCCCCACTTCTCAGCGAGCGGCCCGGAGACCACGGTGAAGATGCCGAAGAAGACGACGCCGATGATCAGCATCCAGAGGAAGTCGGAGCGAGTGATGCCCAGGCCGGGGACGAATGCGGCAATCTGGTCGGCCGTCATGGGCTTGCCGGCTTTTTCAGCCGCCGCCTGTGCACCGGCCAGGGTGGGCTTGGTGCCGTAGGACAGGGTGAACGTGGTCATGATGTAGAAGAGCACGTAGGTGGCAAACATGATGAACGTACCGGCCACCACCGGACGCCAGTGGCTCTTGAGGGTGGCTGCGAGGGGCAGCTTCTGCACCTTGTCCTGCTCGATCACCTTGGTGAACGACGCGCTCTCCACCAGCTTCAAACGAACATAGAGGCCCACGACCACCAGGACGGCACTGAGGATGAACGGAACCCTCCAGCCCCAGGCCAGGAATTCTTCGGCACTCAGGGATACGTTCATCCAGATGAAGATGACGTTGGCGATGATGAAGCCGATGGGGGCGCCCAGCTGCGGGAACGTTCCGTAGATGGCACGCTTTCCCTCGGGTGCGTTCTCCGTGGCCAGGAGTGCTGCGCCGGACCATTCGCCGCCCAGAGCCAGGCCTTGGAAGAAGCGCAGGATGACCAGCATGATCGGGGCAAGGATGGCCCAACCCGGCATGGAGGCTGTGGGCAGGAGACCAATGAGGAACGTGGCGATGCCCATGGTCAGCAACGACGCCACCAAGGTGCCCTTGCGGCCGATCTTGTCACCAAAGTGACCGAAGACCACGGCGCCGATAGGCCGCGCGAAGAAGGCAACGCCAAAAATGGCGAACGCACTGAGCAGCGCATTGATGTCAGTGGCGTCCGGGAAGAAGAGCTTCGGGAAGACGAGTACCGACGCGGTGGCATAGGCGTAGAAGTCGTAGAACTCGATCGTCGTGCCGATCAGGCTCGCGAAGATCACCTTGCCCCGCGAGTTCACTGGCTTAGTGGACTCGCCTTCCTTGGATGGTGCGGTGGAAGACATATATTTGCAGCTTTCTTTCACGCCGGCCGAAGCCCCGAGAGACTCCCGGCGAAGGAATATTCGAGAGTTCAATAATAGTTCCCGCTGTCCATTGACTGGACAACCAAGTCCAACATGCGGACCCACAGAAAAATCCCACCCTGTGGTCCGCGCCACACTACCTCACCGTCGCCTCACGCGCCGGTGACCCCGCCGATAGGGAAATGTCACAGGCCGTTTACAAACGGCGCCCGTCCACGAAATGCGCGAAACCTACCTTGGAAGAACAACGTCCCCCACCAAGGAGGCACTCCGTGACTGTTGATCGCTCCGCAGATGAACTGGCCCCCGTCCAGTCCACTGCCACCGCCGTCCCCGCCCTTGAACACCGCCCCGGCCGCTGGATTGCCAACTGGGATGCCGAGGACAAGGGCCAGTGGGAAGCCGAAGGCCGGTCCATCGCCAAGCGCAATCTCTACTGGTCCATCTTCGCCGAATTCCTCGGATTCGTCGTCTGGCAACTGTGGTCCATCGTGGTGGTCCAGCTGCCCGCAGCCGGCTTCCGATTCGATACCAACCAGATCTTCTGGCTCATCTCCATCCCCAGCCTCGTAGGCGCCACGCTCCGCATCCCCTACACGTTCATGGTTCCCAAGTTCGGTGGCCGGAACTGGACCATCGTCTCAGCACTTCTCCTCCTGATCCCCACCACGGGCCTTGCCATCTGTGTCTCCAACCCGGAGACACCCTTCGGAGTCATGCTCCTCATGGCAGCCCTCGCCGGCTTCGGTGGCGGCAACTTCGCCAGCTCCATGGCCAACATCACCTTCTTCTACCCCGCCCGCGAAAAGGGCTGGGCGCTGGGCCTGAACGCTGCCGGCGGAAACCTGGGTGCCGCCGTCGCGCAGCTTGTTGTCCCGATCGCCATCACCCTGCTGGCCGCCGGAACCGTCAACCTGCCCATGGCAGGCATCATCTGGATTCCCTTCATCATCGTCGCCGCCTTTGGCGCCTACAAGTACATGAACAACCTCACCAGCGCCAAGGGTGATGTAGCGGGCTCGCTGGCTGCCCTCAAGGAACCGCACCTGTGGATCATGGCGTTCCTGTACATCGGGACGTTCGGCTCGTTCATCGGTTTTGCGGGCGTCTTCCCCAAGCTGATCAAGGACTACTTCCCGGACTTCACTTCCATCCATGTTGGCGCAGTGGCACTCTCCCTGGCCTTCCTCGGCCCCCTGGTTGGGTCCCTGGCCCGCCCCTACGGCGGACGCATGGCCGACCGTATGGGTGGCGCCCGCATGACCATCGCCTCGTTCGCCTCCATGGCCATCATCACGCTGACCATGATCTGGACGCTGCCGCTGAAGAATTTCTGGCTCTTCCTCACCTTGTTCCTGCTGCTCTTCCTGGCCAGCGGGTTCGGAAACGGTGCCACGTACCGCATGATCCCGGTCATCTTCGCAACGTCCAGCCGGGCCGCCCGAGCAGGAGCCCCGAGCGCCACCACGGCGCGGCTCGCCTCGTCCTCGCTGGGCCTGATCTCCGCGATAGGTGCGTACGGCGGCTTCGTGATCCCGCAGGTTCTGAACGCTTCCAACTCGGCCAGCGGTTCCTACACCCCGGCGTTCTACGGATTCGTTGGAGCCTACGTCCTCATGCTCGCCGTCTGCTGGGTCTGCTACATCCGCCCTGCCCGGAAGCGCAACACGATCGGACACATCTAGATGCCCAACGGCGCCGATACCCACTGCCCCTATTGCGCGCTCCAGTGCGCCATGACGCTGACCCCGGCTGCACCTGCAGTGCCGGGAGCAGCGGCAGGGCCCGCGCCGGAGTCGGAACCCGCCAAAGTCGAGGTTCCCCTGGAAGTATCCGGGCGCGACTTCCCCACCAACCGGGGCGGGCTGTGCCGCAAAGGCTGGACATCGGCGTCGTTGTTGCATCACAACGGGCGCGTCACAGAACCCATGCTCAAAGGCTCGGACGGCGTCCACCAGCCGATCTCCTGGGACCAGGCCCTCATGCTCATCACCGCAGCGGTCAAGGAAACCCAACAGCAGTACGGGAATGACGCCGTGGGAGTTTTCGGCGGCGGCGGCCTCACCAACGAGAAGGCCTACCTGCTGGGCAAGTTCGCCCGGCTGGCACTGCGTACCTCGCGGATCGATTACAACGGCCGGTTCTGCATGTCCTCCGCTGCTGCGGCAGGCAACCGCGCCTTCGGCGTGGACCGCGGGCTGCCCTTCCCGGTCACGGACCTCGATGCCGCGTCCGTGATCCTCATGCTCGGTTCCAACGTTGCCGAGACCATGCCTCCGTTCGTCCAGCACCTGCAGGGCGCACGGGACGCCGGTGGACTGATCGTGGTGGACCCCCGCCGTTCGGCCACTGCCGCGTTCACGTCCGACGGCGGCGGCCTCCACTTGCAGCCGACGCCCGGTACCGATTTGGCTCTCCTCCTGGGCATCAGCCACGTGGTGGTTCACGAAGGCCTGGCCGACGCCGCGTACATCGAGACCAACACCAGCGGTTACGCGGCCGTGGTGCGGAGCCTTTCTGCGTTCTGGCCGGAACGGGTCCAGTCCATCACCGGTGTCCCGGCCACCCTCATCCGCGAAACCGCCCGTCGCTTGGCGCAAGGAACCCGCGACGGCGGCAGCTACATCCTCAGCGGACGTGGTGTGGAACAGCACGTGGACGGCACGGATACCGCGACGGCGGCGATCAACCTCAGCCTCCTGTTGGGCCTGCCCGGCTCTGCACGCAGCGGCTACGGCACGCTCACCGGGCAAGGCAACGGACAGGGTGGCCGCGAACACGGACAGAAAGCCGACCAGCTCCCGGGCTACCGCAAGATCACCGATCCCGCCGCGCGCGCCCACGTCGCCGGAGTATGGGGCGTCGACGAGTCGCTCATCCCCGGTCCCGGCCTGCCCGCCGTCGAACTTCTCAAGTCCCTTGGACAGCCCGACGGCGTCAAGTGCCTTTTCGTGCACGGTGCCAACGTGGTGGTCTCGGCGCCTGACACGAACGCAGTAATCCGAGGACTTCGCAGCCTGGACTTCCTGGTGGTCTGCGATTTCTTCATGTCCGAGACAGCTGCTGAAGCGGATTTGGTTTTGCCTGTCACGCAGTGGGCCGAGGAGGAGGGCACCCTCACCAACCTCGAGGGCCGCGTGATCCGACGTCGCCGGGCACTGACTCCTCCCCCGGGTGTGCGCAGCGAGTTGTGGCTTATGGCGCGGCTGGCAGAGCTCCTTGAGTCCCCTTCAACGTTCAGCGATGATCCCGAGACCGTCTTTGAAGAGCTGCGCCTGGCATCCGCAGGTGGACTGGCCGATTACTCAGGCATCGACTACGCCATGCTGGACCGGGGCGAAGCTGCCTACTGGCCCTACCCTGCGGGCAGCACCGGGACTCCGCGATTGTTCGCCGACGGATTTGCCCACGCCGATGGCCGGGCCGTCATGGTTCCGGTTACTCCTTCCAAGCGGGCTGTTCGTTCGTTTGCGGACGATTCCCTGGCCTTGGCAACCGGCCGGCTCCTGGAGCACTACCAGTCCGGCGCCCAGACCCGCCGCGTGAGCGAACTCCTGGCTTCCCAGCCGCAGGCCCGACTCCTCATTCATCCGGGTACAGCGGCTTCGCGGGGCATTGCCGACGGCGACTACGCCGCAGTGACGAACGAACGCGGTGAAGTGCTCTGCCGGGCCGAGCTCAGCACCACGGTCCGCCCCGATACTGTGTTCCTGCCGTTCCACTTCCCCGGCCAGGAAAACGCCAACCGCCTCACCGAAGCGGCCACAGATCCCATCTCCGGCATGCCGGAATTCAAGACCAGCCGGGTATGGGTCCGGCGGGCAGTCTCCACCCAGGAATTGGCCTCGTACGCAGTTCCTGCCGGGACGCGACTGCCACTGCACGTCAAGGAGGCATCATGAGCGAGCGCATTGTCGTAGTTGGATTCGGACCAGTGGCAGCACGGCTCATTGACGAACTGCTCCCCGCAGTCCGCGCTGGGCTGGTACAACTGCTGGTGGTGGGTCAGGAGACCGAAGCTGCCTACAACAGGGTCATGGTTGCTGAGCTCGGCGTGGGGCGCACCACGGCTGAGGCGTTGGCGATGGCCGATGCGTCCGAGTTGACGTCCGACGGCGTTGACGTCCGTCTGGGTACCAAGGTCAAAAGGATCGACCGCGCCCGCCAGCAAGTTGTCCTCTCCGACGGCACCTCTGAACACTACGACCGCCTGGTCTTTGCCACTGGCTCCCGTCCTGTCATTCCCAACCTGACCGGGCTCAACCCCGATCCCTCCCGGCCCGTCCTTCCGGCCGGAGTCACAGCTCTGCGTGATCTGAGGGACGCTGCCGTGCTCCGCGCAGCAGTTGCCGACGGCAAGCGCGTGGTGGTCCTGGGTGGCGGGGTGCTGGGTTTGGAAACCGCGCTGGCGGCCTCGGAAGAGGGCGCCCAAACCACGGTGGTCCACAACGGACCGTTCCCCCTGGGCCGCAGTATTGACCGCGGCAGTGGCTCCGTCCTTACCAACAGCCTGCGGGCGGGCGGCGTCCGGATGGCCGGCAATGCCCGTTCCACAGGCATTGAAACGTCCGGTCCTGACGGCAGCTTCTCGGCGCTGTTGTTGGATGACGGCTCAGCGATCGACGGCGACCTGTTGGTCTTGTCATGTGGTGTCCGTCCCCGGATCGAACTGGCAGAGGGCTGTGGACTTCCTACCGGCGCCGGCATCCTGGTGGACCACCACCTCCGGACCTACCATGAACCCCACATGTTCGCGATCGGCGACTGCGCTGAAGTGCGCTGCCCGGACGGTTCCTGCGTCGAGTGCCGCACAGCCCCTGGCCCGTCCGGCCTCGTGGGCCCGGGGTGGCGGCAGGCCGAGTGGTTGGCCGAGTACCTCGTGGTCCTTGCCCGGGACGGCCAGGCCGCCGCGGATGCCATGGAACCGCTGCCCATCGAGAAGCCCGGGGTGGTGGTCCTGAAAGCACGGGGCATCAACCTGGCCGTGGCGGGCGACAACCAGGCGGATCCTTGGGATGAAGAGTTACTGGAAGCCGGTGCGGCTTCGGGACGTGCCCGCCGGCAGATCTCCCAGTGGGCCGATCCCGAACACGGCCGCTACGTGAAGATGACCACCCGCGGCGGGGTGCTGGAAGGCCTCGTTGCCGTGGGCATGCCCCGGACGGCTGCTGAGCTGGTGGTGCTCTTCGAGCGCGCCTCGGAACTGCCCGCCGACCGCTCACTCCTGCTCCGGCTCGATGGTCCCGACCAAATGGACAACGGCGCCACCAACAACGATCCCCAGCGGACCGTGTGCCGTTGCGCAGGGGTCAGCGCAGCCAGTATCGAGGATTCGGTCCTGGACGGCTGCAGCACCGTGGGCGAAGTTTCCAAGGCCACCCGCGCCGGAACGGGCTGCGGGGGCTGCCATGGGGACATCAAGGGGATCATCGAAAAACACTTCCAAGCGGCTGCCGCCTGAGGGCGCTTGACCAGCCCGTTGCCAGGGGCACGAATTCGCTGAAAGCCTGCGAACTCGCTGTGACGGATCGGGTGGTCTCGCATGTTTCCGGCGTGCTCGCGTTCGCCCCGCCTTCCCCACCTTTACTCGAGTCCAGCCGTGAGCTGGGCTTGGAGCCTGCCGACGCAAAGGCCTGCCGCTGGCCGAGGCCATCGCTGCGTTGTAAGTCTACAGAGCAGGAACGCCCGTTTCGATGGCTCGCTGCACGGTAGACGGTAGGAATCGTCGAGTGCGCAGCGGACCGTCGAAGCGGGCGTCCGTAATCGCTAAGAGCTACATGTGCACGTGCAGGCGCCGTGCGGCTTCCGAGATGGATCCCGTGAGGGACGGGTACACCGTGAAGGCGCTGGCGACGTCGTCCACGTGGAGCTTCTGCGTGACGGCCACGGAGATCGGGAAGATCAGTTCCGACGCGTTGGGGCCCACCACAACGCCACCGATCACGGTGCCGGAGCCCTTGCGGGCAATGATTTTGACGAATCCGTCCTTGGTGTTGCGCATCTTGGCGCGGGCATTGCTGAGCAGGGACAGCATCACAACATCGCCCTGGTACTTCCCGGACGCGAGGTCGGCCTCGGACACACCCACTGAAGCAATTTCAGGGGAGGTGAAGATGTTGGACGCCACCTGGTTGAGCTTGAGCGGCTTCACGCCGTCGCCCATGAAGTGGGCAATCGCGATGCGGCCCTGCATGGCTGCGACGGACGCCAGGGCGAAGACACCCGTGCAGTCGCCGGCAGCGTAGATGTTGGGGGCTGTGGTGCGCGAAACACCGTCCACCTTGATGTGCCCGGACTCCGTGAGGGTCACGCCGGCTTCTTCAAGGCCGACGCCGGCCGTGTTCGGGATGGAACCAACACACACCAGGCAGTGCGTACCGGTGACGATCGATCCGTCACCCAAGGTGACCTTGACGCCGTCGTCCGTTCGCTCCACCGCGTTGGCGCGGGACTTGGACAGAACGTTGACGCCGCGACGTTCGAAGACGCCTTCCAACAGCTTGGCGGCATCGGTGTCCTCGCCGGGGAGGACTTGGTCGCGGCTGGAAATCAGGGTGACTTTGGAGCCAAGGCCGTTGTAAGCGGAGGCGAACTCGGCGCCGGTGACACCGGATCCCACCACGATCAGTTCTTCCGGGAGCTCGTCCAGGTTGTAGATCTGGGCCCAGTTGAGGATGCGTTCGCCGTCGGGCTTGGCTGTGGGGAGTTCGCGCGGGTGGGCGCCGACGGCCAACAGGATGGCGTCAGCATCAATGGTGCGGGTGCCTTCGAGGGTCAGGACCTCGATGGTGTTGTTGTCCAGGAGCTTGCCGGACCCAATGACGATCTCCACGCCCAGGCGCTCCAGGCCGGCACGGATGTCCTCGGACTGTCCGCGGGCAAGGTTGAGCACGCGGTCGTTGATGTGCTTGAGGTCGGCGCGGGGCTTCGAGGCCGTGCCGTCGCCGTCGAACTTCACTCCGAGCTCATCCGCCTCACCGACGCGGGTCATGAGGTCGGCGGTGGCAATAAGGGTCTTGGAAGGCACGACGTCGGTCAGCACGGCAGAGCCGCCAAGGCCTGCCCGCTCAACAATGGTGACGTGGGCGCCGAGTGAGGCGGCCACCATGGCAGCTTCATATCCGCCCGGACCACCTCCCAGGATCGCGATACGGGGGGCACTGAAGTCAACTTGGGTGGTCACAATCCTCAATTCTCGCTCATTGCCGCGTCGGCTGCCACTCAGCCCACCCTCACCAGCCCGCGGGTCCCTATCAAAGTCCTGGGGCCGCAAGGTAGCTTGTACCAGTGAGTAACACTGAGCTGATGAACACAGACCCCTTTGAGGCCGCGAAGGCCGCCGCAGACTTCATCGCCGCGGAGACCGGCGTCGAGTCCCATGACGTAGCCCTGGTGCTCGGATCCGGCTGGGCGGAGGCCGCCGACCTCATCGGCGAAACTACCGCCACCCTGAACGCGTCGGAGATCCCCGGTTTCCACAAACCGGCAGTGGTGGGCCATGTTGGCACCATCCGCTCCGTCCTCACCAAGGAGGGCAAGCGCGCGCTCATCCTCGGGGCGCGGACCCATTACTACGAAGGCCGCGGCGTACGGTCCGTAGTCCACGGCGTACGCACCGCAGCCGCCGCCGGCTGCAAGACCCTGGTGCTGACCAACGGTTGCGGCGGGCTCAACGAAGATTGGACCCCCGGCACTCCCGTCCTCATCAGTGACCACATCAACCTCACCGCAACCTCACCGCTTGAGGGTGCCACATTCGTTGACCTCACCGATCTCTACTCCTCGCGCATCCGCGACCTCGCCCGTGAAGTGGACTCCTCCCTGCAGGAAGGCGTGTACGCACAATTCACCGGACCGCACTACGAAACACCGGCGGAGGTCCAGTACGCCAAGCGGATCGGCGCAGACTTGGTGGGCATGTCCACGGCGCTGGAAGCAATCGCCGGTCGCCATGCAGGAATGGAAGTTTTCGGCATCTCGCTGGTCACCAACCTCGCAGCCGGCATCAGCCCGGTTCCTTTGAGCCACGCCGAAGTCCTGGAAGCCGGGCAGGCAGCCGGCAAGCGTATCTCGAAGCTGCTGGCAGACATCATCGCAAAGCTCTAAGCCCGTCACGGAGAAACGGGGCCACCATTCCATGGTGGCCCCGTTTTGCTGTTTAAGAGGTGCGCGCTAACAATCTCCAGCGGGAAGTAAACGCACAGTAAATTCTCAGGATAAATCTGTTTTATGGCGCAACATTTGATCCTGCCCCCCACGATGTGGCACGCGCGCCCGTTGGCAATGTAAACGCTTGCGCAAATACCCGCCGGTAGCTCACATCGCCCGCTAAACACCGTTTGATGTCCGACCTAACACGTGTCTAGCGTGGAACGTGTTCCGGTAAGTCGACGTGCCGGGACCACCGCGGTGGAGGCCCACGAGGCTCCGCCGCACCTCGAAACGATGGCGTCCTTCGGTGACGCCTCCAGCGGATCGATGGACGCCACAGTTGCAGAGAACCCCCAACCGGGGGTCAGGGCATGCGCCCCACTCCACGAAGTCCAACACTCCGCGAGAAGAGTAAGCATGAACACGCACTCAACCCCTCAACGGCCGCGCCGCCGGCTGCGACAGGCAGTAGCCCTCGCAGTCGCTGCCAGCGTGGCCGGCAGCATCCTGCTGGTGACGCCGGCAGCGCAGGCGAACCTGCCGGCTGATCCGCCGTCGAGCACCATGCCGGCACCCACACCGGGTTTCCCGTTGCCTACCAACCACACGCAGCAGGCGTACGATCCCGCGGCGGACTTCACGTCCAAGTGGACGCGGGCCGACGCCAAGCAGATCATGGCCCAGAGCAATCCCAACGTTGCGCCCGGCCAGAACTCGATGAGCCCCAACGTCACGATGCCGGAAATCCCCAAGGACTTCCCGGCCATGAACGACGACGTCTGGGTGTGGGACACCTGGTCCCTCACCGACGAGAATGCCAACCAGATCAGCTACAAGGGCTGGGACGTCATCTTCTCCTTGGTCGCTGACCGGCATGCGGGCTACGGCTTCGACCAGCGCCACTGGAACGCCAGAATCGGCTACTTCTTCCGTAAGACCAACGCCGATCCCGCCAAGGACAAGTGGAACTACGGCGGACACCTGTTCCTGGACAACACCTCCATCGGCAACACGGAGTGGTCCGGTTCCACGCGCCTCATGCAGGGCAACAAGATCAACGTCTTCTACACGGCCACCACGTTCTACGACGTGGCCGAGCGGAACGCAGGCGGTGGCGGGATCGCTCCCGATGCCGCGATCGCCAAGGCCCTGGGTAACATCCACGCCAACCAGAACGGCGTGACTTTCGACGGTTTCCAGCACACCAAGCTCCTGGAACCGGACGGAAAGCTCTACCAGAACAAGGCGCAGAACCCCGGCTTCGCGTTCCGTGACCCGTACACCTTCGCCGACCCGGCACACCCCGGCAAGACCTTCATGGTCTTCGAAGGAAACACCGGCGGCACCCGCGGCTCCTACAAGTGCAAGCAGGAAGACCTTGGCTACGCCGCCGGCGACCCCAACGCCGAGACTTTGGCCCAGGTCAACAGCACCGGCGCTTGGTACCAGACCGCGAACGTGGGCCTGGCAGTCGCAGACAACAAGGACCTGACCAAGTGGAGCTTCCTCCCGCCGATCCTGTCCGCCAACTGCGTCAACGACCAGACTGAGCGTCCGCAGATCTTCATCCAGAACGAGAACGGCAAGAACAAGTACTACCTGTTCACCATCAGCCACCAGTTCACGTACGCAGACGGCATGCGCGGCCCCGACGGCGTCTATGGTTTCGTCGGCAACGGTGTCCGCTCCGACTACCAGCCGGTCAACAACAGCGGCCTGGCCCTTGGCTCCCCAACGGACCTGAACATGCAGGCCAACGCTCCGGAAGGTCCGGACCCGCGCCAGAACGGCCGGCAGTTCCAGGCGTACTCGCACTACGTGCAGCCCGGCGGACTCGTCCAGTCCTTCATCGACAACGTGGACGGCGTCCGCGGCGGTTCCCTGTCCCCCACCGTGAAGATGAACTTCAAGGCCGGCGTGACGCAGGTTGACCGCAGCTTCGGCAAGAACGGCCTTGGCCCGTTTGGCTACCTGCCTACCAACGTCCGCGTTGGCGGCGAAGGCCTCTACAAGTAGGCCGCAACACCCCGGCCCTCGGGCCCCGGCAGGGGTGCCGGTTCCAGAAGAATCGGCACCCTTGCCACCCCAACCCTCAGGATTCTCCCCATGACTTACCCCAGCCCCCACCTGTCCCGCCGCCAATTGCTGGCCGCAAGTGCCGCCGTCGTGGTCGCCTTCTCTGCCGCTTCCTGCACGCAAAGCCAAAGCCCGACGCCGGCCCCCACCCCGAGCGGGCACCGTCCGTCCCCTTCGGATCCATGGCGGCCTGTCGCACACCTGACGGCTGGCAAGAATTGGCTCAACGACCCCAACGGCCTCGTCTTCCACGACGGCACCTACCATGCCTTCTATCAGTACAACCCGCACGGAAACTCGTGGGGCAACATGTCCTGGGGCCACTCCACCAGCAAGGACCTGGTGCATTGGGAACAGCAGCCCGTAGCCATGGAGGCAAGCCCCGAAGAAGAGATCTTCTCGGGCTGCATCGTGATGGATACGAATAACGCGTCCGGCCTTGGCTCGGCGGAGAACCCGCCCATGGTGGCCCTCTACACCAGCGCCTACGGCAAGAACGGCGCCCTCCCCCAAGGCGCGCAGGCGCAATCGATCGCGTACAGCCTGGACAGCGGTGTTACCTGGCAGAAGTATCAGGGCAACCCTGTCCTGAACCTCGCCCCCACCAACAACAACTTCCGCGATCCCAAAGTCACGTGGTACGAGCCCGGCCGCTACTGGGTGATGACCACTGTGGTGGCCGACGCCCAGGTAGTGAAGATGTTCAAGTCCACGGACCTCCTCCGCTGGGAGTTCCTGAGTGACTTCTCCGGAGTCGGCGCCCAAGGTGGGCTCTGGGAAGTACCGGAGCTTGTGCAGATGGACGTGGAGGGCTCCACGGCCAGGAAGTGGGTCATGCTCCTGAGCATCAATCCCGGGGGCATCGCAGGCGGCTCAGGGATGCAGTACTTCGTGGGTGAGTTCGACGGAACCCGGTTCACTCCCGAAAACGCGGCTGCCGCTGATGCACCGCTTGAGGAATCGCAGTGGCTGGACCACGGCGCGGACTACTACGCAGCAAATTCCATCTCCGGTGCACCCGGGGACAAGCCCGTACTCCTGGGCTGGATGGGCAACTGGGACTACGCCCAGGATGTGCCCACCACGCCGTGGCGCGGTTCCATGGCCGTTCCCCGTGAGCTCACCCTGGTTCGGGGCGGGAAGCGGTTTGAGTTGCGATCGGCCATCGCCGGCGCCGCAAAGGAAACGCTGGAACGCTCCGGTGAAGTCAAGAGCAAAAACCTCACCGTCGGGTCCTCACTCCAGGACCTGGGTCCGGACTTCGGAGCCCGGTCGCAGCTGATTGAACTGGAGATGGACCTTGCTTCGGCCAAGGAGGCCGGTCTGATCCTCCGCCGATCCTCCGACGGCAACGCCGGCCTCCGTATCTCCTATGCCCCGGAAACACGCACCGTCAGGGTGGATCGGTCACAGGCCGGGACCAGCAACTTCTCGGAGAAGTTCAGCCCGTTCCATGAGGTTAAGCTGCAGTCCTCCGGCAACGATCGCGCCGTCCGCCTCACGATCCTCTTGGACTCATCCTCGGTGGAGGTCTTCATCGGCTCTGGAGAGGCGGTCATTTCAGACACCTTCTTCCCGGACTGGGATAACACCGGATCGTCAGCGTTCAGCACGGAGGGCGACACGGACTTCGCCATCGCTTCCCGAACGCTCTAGCGCCCGCTGAGGGGCGGGATCCCACCCTTTACAACCGCTCTTAGGGGTGGGATCTCACTCCTCGTTGCCCCTTCGCGGCTCATTGAGGATAGTTTTGACCCTATGACATCCAGCGATGCCGCATTTGAACAACTGCTCACCGACGCCCGCGAGTGGGCCTCCCAGGATCCGGACCCGGCGACGTCCGCTGCCCTGGAGGAGCTGGCCGACCTCGCCAGCGGCGGTGATGCGGGGGCAGCCCAGGAACTGGGCGACAGCTTTAGCGGCACCCTGCAATTCGGTACAGCAGGCCTCCGCGCAGCGCTCGGCCCGGGGCCGAACCGCATGAACCGCGTGGTTGTCCGCAGGGCCGCGGCAGGCCTGGCGGCCTTCCTCACCGAAACGGTGGCTGCCGCTGCGCCGGGAACCCGGCCGCGGGCCGTCGTCGGCTTCGATGCCCGCTACAACTCGGACATTTTCGCCGAAGAGACTGCGGCGATCTTCACTGCGGCAGGTATCGAGACGTTCCTGATGCCGGCAGCACTTCCGACGCCGTTGCTCGCCTACGCTGTCAGGAATTTGGATTGCGACGGCGGCGTGATGGTGACAGCCAGCCACAACCCGCCGCAGGACAACGGCTACAAGGTCTACCTGGGACGACACGCAGTGTCCGAGAGCGGGCGCGGATCGCAGATCGTCGCGCCGTACGACGCAGAGATCGCCGCCAGGATCCAAGCCGTGGGCGCCCTGGGTTCCATTGAACTGGCAGACAGTGGTTGGACAGTGCTGCCGACGGCCATCGCCGCCGACTACGAATCCGCCATGGCCGGCCTGGCGGATCGTAAACACTTCCCCGCCAGGGACCTCAAGATCGTGCTGACACCCATGCACGGTGTGGGCGGCGAAACAGCTGTCTCCGTCCTGAAGACAGCGGGTTTCACGGACGTCTCCCTCGTTGCCGAACAAGCCGAGCCGGATCCGGACTTCCCCACAGTCGCGTTCCCCAACCCTGAGGAGCCAGGCGCGCTGGACCTGGCCCTCGCGGCCGCCGCAGACGCGGGCGCGGACATCGTTTTGGCCAACGACCCCGACGCCGACCGGGCAGCGGTCGCCGCTTTGGACCCCTCGACGGGATCCTGGCGGATGCTCCGGGGCGATGAAGTGGGTGCGCTGCTGGGTGCCCACATTGTGGCCCGCATGGCAGTCAGTGAAGGCGAGGAACCCCGAGCCGGCGTCTTCGCCAACTCGATCGTTTCCTCGCGGTTGCTGTCGCGGATCGCCGCGGCAGCAGGCTACGCCCACGAGGAAACGCTGACGGGCTTCAAATGGATTTCACGGGTTCCCGGCCTCACGTACGGATATGAGGAAGCGCTGGGTTATTGTGTGGCACCGGACCTGGTGCGCGATAAGGACGGCATTTCAGCTGCAGTCCTTATCGCGGAATGTGCCGCCGCTGCCAAGGCCGAGGGCAAGACGATCTTCGACACCCTTGATGACCTCTATCTGGTCCACGGACTGCACGCCAGCGACCAGCTGAGCATCCGGGTCGCCGACCTGGGACTCCTGGATGCCATGATGAACCGCCTGCGGGTCAACCCGCCGGAAGCGTTCGGTGGCTCCGCCGTCGAAGTCTTCACTGACCTCGCCGAAGGAAGCGAAGCCTTGCCGCCCACGGACGGGCTCTTGTACCTCACTCGGGACCAAAGCCGGGTCATCATCCGGCCAAGCGGCACGGAACCCAAACTCAAGTGCTACCTCGAAGTCATACAGGCCGTGGACTCCGCAGCGGAACTGCCCGCTGCACGCCAAGCAGCACGGACATCCCTGGACGATGTCCTCAGGGATGTCCGCGAAGCATTGGGCCTCTAGGAAGCGGTTCCACAGCGGCTTGGCTTAGAGTTCAACCTCGACAAAGCCGTCGACCAAACGGGTGGCGAACACATCGAGCGTCAGGTCGGGGTTGGTGAAGCACTCCCCGGTTTCGAGGTCGTAGACCTCTTTGTGCAGCGGCGATGCGATGGTCGGCCGGCTTCCGCGGGATCCAATGATGCCGCGGGCCATGACGTTGGCCAGTGTCGCCGGGTCCTGCTGTGCCACAGCGAATACTTCGGTGGGCGTGGTGCGGAACAGGGCAACCTGGCGGCCGGCGATCAATGCCGCTTCGCCCCAGGCCACTTCGAGCTCATCCACCGGGCACACGACGTGCCACTCGCCGGTGGTGGTCAGGTCCTCGGCACGATCCAGAATTACGGTCATTTCAGCCCCTCTCACTGTCTCCGGGTGGTGGCTTTTCCCACCGTCACTCTCCCGGACCGGGCCACGCTTGCGGCCACTCTTCCACGCTAGGACCCAGGTGTTTCATCAGGGGTCCGGGTTTGTGTCCAACGCGTAAAAGAGACCTCACACCCCACGAAATGCGCTTGTGATGCAGAAGTTAAGATCACGAAACAAAAGGGAAACTGAAGCGAAACTGCCCGTCCCTAGGCTGGAACCACAAGTTGCGACAGATCCGTCTGCAACATCTGCGAAAGGCCCACCAGTGACCGGACACACTTCAAGTACAGAGAACCCGCGCCGCGTCGTCGTCGTCGGCGGCGGTCCCGCTGCCCACCGTTTCGCTGACGCCATGGTCAATCGCGGTCTTGAAGGTTGGCAGGTTACGGTGCTGACCGAAGAGGCGCACCTCCCCTACGACCGCGTAGCGTTGAGCAAAGCCCTCACGGAAACCGACGTTGACCTCACCTTGGGGGAAGCGTCCATGTGGGACCACGAGGCATTGACCCTCAAGACCGGCGAGCGCGCCGTCAAGATTGACCCCGCGGCCAAGAGCGTCCTCACCGCGGCGGGAAACAAGTACGAATACGACCACCTGGTCGTAGCTTCGGGCTCGGACGCTGCCCGTCTCCCGATTCCCGGGGCTGAACACACCCATGTTTACCGCACGCTCGAAGACGTGTGGGCAATTAACAAGGCCATTGCCGGGCTGCGCGAAAAGCTGGGCCGCAAGGTCAACGCCGTCACCATTGGTGGTGGCCTGCTGGGACTTGAGTCCGCTGCCGGTACAGAGCAGTTGGGCGCCACTCCGATCGTCATCAACGGCGCGCCCTGGCTCATGAATACACAGTTGGACGAGGGAGCCGGGCAGTCGCTGGGTCGCCTGATTGAGGCAAAGGGCTTCGAAGTCCACGGTGGCGTCTTCCCGTCGGAGGTAGTGACGGACGACGACGGCAACGTCACCGGTGTCCTCATGGCTGATGGCCGCACCATTGATGCCGACCTCGTGATTGTTGCCATCGGCGTCAAGCCCCGTGATGATCTCTTCCGCGCCGCAGAAGGCGAGGAACAGCTCTTCAGCCTTGGCCAGCGCGGCGGCGTGGTCATCAACGACTTCTGCGCCACTGAAGTGGACGGCATCTGGGCCATCGGCGAGGTGGCCAACTTTGAAGGCATGTGCCTTGGCTTGGTAGCACCCGCCAACACCATGGCCGAGATCGTTGCGGACCGCCTGCATGGTGGCGAAGCGACGTTCCCCGGCTTTGATACTGCCACCAAGCTCAAGTTGTCCGGGGTGGACGTTGCGAGCTTTGGTGACGCGTTCGCCCGGACCGAGCACTCGCTGGAAATCGTCTATGCCGACCCCGCACGCGGCGTCTATCAGAAGATTGTCACCACAGACGATGCCAAGACCCTCTTGGGCGGTATCTTCGTGGGCGACGCTTCCCCCTACATGAGCCTCCGCCCGCTGCTGGGTCGCGAACTCGCGGCCGAGCCCGGTGCATACTTGAGCGCCGCCGGTGGCGGCGAAGCTCCCGAGACCGAACTGCCGGATGACGCCATCCTGTGCTCCTGCAACAACGTTGCGGCCGGGACCATCCGCGACACCATCAACGGATGTGGAGCCTGCGAAGGCAACGCTCCCGTCCAGGAACTCGGCGAGCTGAAGGGCTGCACCCGCGCCGGCACGCAGTGTGGTTCTTGTGTCCCCATGCTGAAGAAGCTCCTCGAGGGCGAACTGACGAAGTCCGGCATCGAGGTCTCCAAGGCCCTGTGCGAGCACATCAGTCTCTCCCGCCAGGAGCTGTTCGATGCAATCCGGGTCCTGGAACTCACCTCCTTTGAAGAGATCATGGCCAAGTACGGCACCGGTGCGGGCTGCGATATCTGCAAGCCGACCATCGCCTCCATCCTGGCCAGCCAGCACTCGGCCTACGTCCTGGATGCCGGCCGCGGCTCCCTTCAGGACACCAATGACCGCGCCTTGGCGAACATGCAGAAGGACGGTACGTACTCTGTGGTCCCCCGCATCGCCGGTGGTGAGATCACCCCCAAGGGCCTGGGCGTCATCGCCGCAGTTGCCGGGAAGTACAACCTGTACACCAAGATCACCGGCGGCCAGCGCATTGATATGTTCGGTGCCCGCCTGGAGCAGCTCCCGGACATCTGGAAGGAACTGGTGGACGCCGGTTTCGAGTCCGGCCAGGCCTACGGCAAGAGCCTCCGCACAGTGAAGTCCTGCGTTGGATCCACATGGTGCCGCTTCGGTGTCCAGGATTCCGTGGCCATGGCCATCGCCTTGGAGCTTCGCTACCGCGGCCTCCGCAGCCCGCACAAGCTGAAAATGGGTGTTTCGGGTTGCGCCCGCGAGTGTGCCGAAGCCCGCGGCAAGGACGTGGGCGTCATTGCCACGGCCGATGGCTGGAACCTGTATGTCGGTGGCAACGGTGGGGCCACTCCGGCCCACGCCCAGCTGCTGGCCAAGGACCTGGACGACGAAACCCTGCTCAAGTACATCGACCGCTACCTCATGTACTACATCCGCACCGCTGACCGCCTCCAGCGCACCGCACGCTGGCAGGAAGAGCTCGACGGCGGCATCAAGCACGTCGAGGAAGTAGTGGTCAAGGACTCCCTGGGCATCGCCGAAGAGCTTGAAGCCGCCATGGCCAAGCACATCGACACTTACGAGGACGAGTGGGCCGAGACCTTGAAGGACCCGGAGCGCCTCCGCCGTTTCCGTTCCTTCGTCAACGCCCCCGACCAGAAGGACGAGTCCATCTCCTTCGTTCCGGAGCGGGGCCAGATCCGTCCGGCTACGAACGAGGAAAAGGGCGGCGTACTCATCGCTTCCACCATCCCGGTCCGCAGCGAAACCGTCGGCGCAGGAAATTAGGGGTTCACCATGCAGCTCACCATTGATCTCACCGGCCGTGACGTCCTTGTCACGGGATCGGAAAAATCTGCCCGCCAGGCCGTCCGCCGCTATCAGAGGGCCGGTGCCAACGTGTACCGGCTGAGCACCCCGGAAGGTGTACCGGGCGACGGTCAACTTCCGGAGCGCCCGTTCCTGGTGGCGGTAGTGGACGACGGCAAGGCCGGTTGGCTGCCGCTGGTGGAACGATGCCGCGACGCCGGTATCCCTGTCGCGTTTGAGCCCGCACCCGGCGCGGACGGCCAGGTGACCTTGGTGGGCGGAGGTCCGGGAGCCCTGGACCTGCTCACCGTTGGCGCCGTGGACGCCCTGCGCGATGCCGATGTGGTGCTTTACGACCGTCTGGCACCGTACCAGGAGCTGGCCGAGCTGACCTCGGCCGAACTGGTGGATGTTGGTAAGCAGCCGGGCCTGCACAAGGTGACGCAGCGTGACATCGAGAAGCTCATGGTGGAAGCTGCGCTGCTGGGCAAGAACGTGGTCCGGCTCAAGGGCGGCGATCCGTACGTCTTCGGCCGCGGCGGCGAGGAAGTGGCCGCCTGTGTTGCGGCCGGCGTCCCGGTACAGGTGATTTCCGGTGTCACCAGCGCCATCTCCGTCCCAGCCGCGGCCGGGATCCCGGTCACGCACCGCGAAGTCAGCCACATGTTCACCGTAGTGTCCGGCCATGCCCCCTTGACCGAGAAGGAACACACCCACCTTGCCGGCCTTGGCGGCACGATTGTGGTCCTCATGGGCATCGGTACCCTTCCCCAGCTTGCAGCAGGGCTGCGCCGGGCAGGCATGAATGCGGACATGCCCATGGCCGTGGTGGAGCGCGGCTACCGCCCGGGGCAGCGCACCACCATCGCTGATCTGGGTACGATCGAAACAGCTGCCACAGGCTGCAGCAACCCGGCCGTGCTGGTCATCGGCGAGGTGGTCCGGGTGGCTGAAGCCAACCGCAATCACGCAGAAGCATCCGCTGAACTGAGCCGCCTCGCGGCTTCGCTCCTTGAAGCCTGAAGGTAAAAACACATGACTGTTGCACGCGCCATCGAAGTCCACGACGCCACTGCCGCTCCGGAAGTTTCCGAAGCGGTCGATGCGCCGCTGGACGGATTCCGGATCGGCGTCACCTCGCACCGCCGCTCCCGCGACCTCATTGAGGCGCTGGAGCGCCGCGGTGCGAGCGTGTTGCACGCCCCCGCCCTGAAGATCGCCCCTGTGCAGGAAGACATGGTCCTCATCGAGGACACCCGCACCATCATTGCTGCCAAGCCGGACATCTGCATCGCCACCACCGCCTACGGCATGCGCCGCTGGTGCGAGGCTGCCGACTCCTTCGGCATCGGCGAGCAACTCCTGGAAGCCCTGTCCGCCTGCCGCATGTTCGTCCGTGGCCCCAAGGCCCGCGGTGCCGTGCGCGCTGCCGGTCTTGCCGACGTCGGAATCAGCAGTGACGAAACCACCGCCACGCTGGTGGATATGCTGCTGGCCGAAGGAGTGCGTGGCAAAACCGTGGCCGTGCAACTGCATGGGTATACCGATGTCCGCCAGCTGGAACGGCTCCGTATGTCCGGCGCCACGGTCCTGACGGTGACCCCGTACCGTTGGGTGAAGCCAGACGGTGAAGACAAGCTGCCGCGCCTGATCGAGGCAGTGGTGGGCGGCAACCTGGACGTACTGACGTTCACCAGCGCTCCAGCCGTAGACGCCATGTGGAGCACAGCCCACGAAATGGGCCTCTACCGCCAGCTTATCGAAGCCCTCAAGGGGCCCGTCACTGTTGCCGCTGTGGGGCCGGTCACCGCACAGCCACTGGTCGACGCCGGGCTGACGCCACTGATTCCGGACCGTTACCGCATGGGCGCCCTGATCCGGTTGGTGACCGAACACTTGTCCCTCAACCATGTACGCCGGTTGGAGACCAAGAGCGCCACTATCGAACTGCGGGGGCGCTGCCTGCGGATCAACGGTGAGGTGGTTGACCTGGCACCGGCTCCCCTGCTGCTCCTGCGGGCACTGCTCGGAGCGGGCGGAGCAGTGCTGTCCCGGGAAGCGCTCTCGGACCTGTTGGACCTGCGCGGATCCGTGCATGCCCTGGACATGACGGTCAGCCGCCTGCGTTCCTCCCTGCCGGATGGCAAGCTCGTGGAGACCGTAGTGAAGCGCGGTTACCGGCTGCGGGCGTAGGTTCCCTGCCTCCACGAGGTGGTTTCCTCCCACGTCAGGCCGCCTTCACCAAGGGCAGTTCGTCCCAGTTGGTGGTGTAGCGGGGGCTGAGCATGTCCCGTTTCATGGACCAGTCCGGTCCTCCCTTGATTCCAGCGTGCCCCAAACCGATGGAGCCGCGGCCGTACCGCTTGCTCACTTGCTCCAGCAGGGGGCCGATGCCACGCTCTTCGTGCCGGTTCTCGAAGGTCTCCAACGGTTTCTGGTTGCCGCTGGGGCGGAGGTCGGTAACCATGATCCCGGCCTTGGCGTATCTCACGCCTTCCTGGATCCTTGGAACCAACGCATGCGCGGCCCTGGTCAGCAGCACAGGGTCCGAGGTGGGCATGGGCAGTTTGACGTTAACGGTGGGAAACGACTTGTCGTTGGGGTTGTAGACCGAGGTGGCAGCAAAGGCCGTCAACAGCTTCGCTTGGAGGTCGTGTTTGGCCAGCCTGGCACTCGCCATCTGGCCGTAGACGCTCAGCACCTGCCGCAGCTGCGCCGCCGTCGTAATCGGTGTGGAAAAGGAGCGGGAGAAGATCAACTGATCCCTCCCGATCCTTTCCTCCTCCATCGGGATGCAGGGGGTGCCCTGCAGTTCCAGCACCGTGCGCATCATGACGATGGAGAACTTGTCCCGCAAAGCCACGGGGTCAGCCCGGACCAGGTCCAGGATGGAGAAGATCCCCATGGTATTCAGGCGTTTGGTCAGCCTGGTGGCAACACCCCAGATCTCAATCACCGAGAGCCGTGCCATCAGTGCTTCGCGGTGGGCTTCGGGGATCGAATCCCAGCGGCACACTCCCTTGAAGTCCGGATTGTGTTTGGCCCATTTGTTGGCCAGCTTGGCGAGGGTCTTGGTTCTGGCGATGCCCACGCAGACCGGAACCCCCACGTGCCGTTGGCACGCAGCTTTGATGGTTCGTCCCAGTTCCAGCAGGCCTTCCGGTTGACCTTTCACTCCGAGGAACGCCTCATCAATGGAGTAAACTTCCTGCCACGCCGAGTAGCGGGCCAGGAGTTCCATGACACGGGAACTGATGTCCCCATAGAGTTCGTAGTTGCTTGAGAGGGCGATGAGTCCCCATTCCTTGGCCCGTGGAGCAAGCTTGAACCACGGCTCCCCCAGCCCGATCCCCAGCTTCTTGGCTTCCGGAGACCTGGTCACTGCGCAGCCGTCGTTGTTGGACAGCACAATCAACGGCTTGCCCTCCAACGAGGGGTTGAACGCACGCTCCGCCGACGCATAGAAGCAGTTGATATCCACGTGGGCGATCTCCTGCATCTGATGCATGAGTGCTGGCTTGGACATCGCTCACCTCCGTTCGGCCTTAGCACCCGCGCTGCTGTTTCGAAGCAGGACACGCCGCGCATTCGAACATATATTCGAATACCTTTACTGTACTGCCAGGCACTGACAAGCTGGCGTCAACCGGAGAGCGGTATCAATCAGATGGTTACGTTGCGGGTGAGCGACGTTCGAGCAGGAGTGTGTCCCGCCATTGGCCGGCGGCGGGACCGTAGGTCATGCGGGCGATGCGGCTCCTGTTGCCGATAATCCGGAAACCGGCGGCTTTGTGGACCCGGAGGCTGGAGTGATTTTCCGGGAAGATGCTGGATTGGATGGTCCACACTCCACCTTGTTCGGTGGAGTCGATGAGTGCCTGCAAAATGGCCTTGCCCAGACCGAGGCCGCGGGCTTCGGCGGCAACGTACATGGAGTGTTCGACCACGCCAGCGTAGGCGGGCCGGGACGAGACGGCGGAGACGGCGGCCCACCCCAGAACGCCCTGCGCGGCGGTTTCGGCGACGAGGCGGTGCGCCTGCAGCCGGGAGGTGTTGAAGGATTCCCAATCAGGGGCCTTCTCTTCAAAGGTCGCGTGCCCTGTCTCGATGCCTTCCTGGAAGATCCGCTGCACAGCGGGCCAATCAGCCGGCTGCATGGGCCGGATATCAAAACCCTGGTTCATAGGGCAGCGAGGATCCCGGCAACGTCGTCCAGGGCTCCGGGGACGAGCGAGTAGTACGCCCAGGTGCCGCGCTTTTCGCGGTGCAGCAGGCCCGCCTCGACCAGGATCTTCAGATGGTGGGAGACGGTGGGTTGGCCCAGATCCAGCGGTTCAGTGAGGTCGCAGACGCAGGACTCACCGCCGTCGGCGGCTTTGACGATGGAGAGCAGTCGCAGCCGATTGGGGTCTGCGAGCGCTTTGAACACCACGGCCCGGCGCTGCGCCTCCTCCGCGCCGAGGGCAGGTGCAGCTGGCGGGCAGCAGGTGGTCTGCGTGTCCGGTTCGAGCAGGGGCAGCGAGGTCATCTACCTATTATGCCGCAACATTGACACCCATCAATGTTTAGCCCAGTGAGGCTACTGCCTGGCCCCTTCGGCGGAGTGAGGGATGACGACGTCGTCGGCCGCCCGGCCAGCATGCGGGAAGAGCACGAGCAGAATTCCAACGCCAACAGCAGCACCGAGGAGCTGGACGGCAAGGAATGGTGGGACGGAACCCGGCGCAATGCCGGCGAAGGTGTCGCTGAAGATACGACCGATGGTTACGGCCGGGTTCGCGAACGACGTCGAGGACGTAAACCAGTACGCCGCGCCGATGTAGGCACCCACAGCCGGGGCGGCCAAAGCGCCGCGCTTGGTGGCAGCAAGGGAGAAGATCAGCAGGACGAGGCCGGCGGTCGCGACCACCTCGGCCAGCAGATGCCCAGCCGTCGCCCGCTCCTTGGTGGAGATGGAGGTGCCGACCTCGAACATCGCGTTCGCGAGCACACTGCCACCGATGCCGCCGGCAGCTTGGGCCAGGATGTAGGGGCCGAGGTCAGGCAATGACAAGCCGGATCCGCTGCGCCGCCCAAGGAACCAGTCGGCCAGGGACACCACGGGGTTGAAGTGCGCGCCACTGACCGGTCCGAACACCAGGATCAATACCGTCAACCCAAGCACTGTGGCCGTGCTGTTCTGCAGCAACTGGAGACCAACATCATTGGGCGAAAGCTGGGCTGCGGCGATTCCGGAACCAACGACGATGGCAACGAGCAGTGCGGTTCCGAGGAACTCCGCGATGGCACGGCGCCACAGTGGCGGCTGGAGAGAAGTCATGCCAACAGCTTGACCCAAAGAATTAACTCAGTCAAAATTGAATCAATGAATATTGAAGCAGCCGACACATTACAGGCACGGGTAGCCAGGCACGCAGCCCTTGCCGATCCGGCGCGCTTGCGCATCATGGATCTGCTGACTCTGGGCGACTTCTCACCATCGGAACTGCAGGCCGAACTGGGCATGGCCGGCAACTTGCTCTCCCACCACCTCCGCACGCTGGAGGAAGCCGGCCTGGCAACCCGCCACCGCTCCGAGGCCGACAAGCGCCGCAGCTATCTTCGCCTCGCCTCAGGCGCCCTGGGTGGCCTCATTCCCGGGGCGGCGCATACAGCAAGCCGCGTCCTGTTCGTCTGCACCCGCAACAGTGCCCGCTCCCAGCTGGCCACCGCCCTCTGGCGGCAGGCCAGCGACATCCCCGCAGCCTCGGCCGGAACGCACCCGGCAAACCGCATCGCCCGCGGAGCCATCGAGGCCGCCCGGCGCCATGGGCTGGACCTGCCCGACATCGCACCGCGCACCATGGAAGAGGTTGCGGAGGAGGCCGACCTGGTAGTGACCGTCTGCGACAACGCCCACGAAGAACTGACCGGGCTCGGTGGGATCCATTGGTCCGTGCCGGATCCCCTTCGTTTGGACACGGCGGCCGCCTTCGACCACGCCTTCGATGACATCACCCGCCGCATCAACGACCTCGCGCCCCGCATCACCGCCGCCTAACCACCTGGCAACAGCTGCAATATTGACATTCATCAATCCATCGCCCGATACTCGCTATATCGATCATCATCAATGTTGATACGGAGAGCTTCCCCCTCGGGCGCACCGCTTCAAACCCACCACCGATCACTCAACGCGATTCCAGGAGAGAAACCCGTGAGCACCGAAACAACCAAGAAGCCCTCCGTCCTGTTCGTCTGCGTCCACAACGCCGGACGTTCCCAGATGGCCGCCGCGTTCCTGACCACCCTTGGCAAGGGCGAGATTGAAGTCCGCTCCGCCGGCTCCCAACCCGCAGACAAGGTCAACCCGGCCGCCGTCGAAGCCATGGCCGAACTGGGCATCGACATGTCGGCAGAGATCCCGAAGGTCCTCACCACCGAGGCCGTCAAGGAATCCGACGTCGTGATCACCATGGGCTGCGGCGACGAATGCCCATACTTCCCCGGCAAACGCTACGAAGACTGGGTCCTCGAGGACCCCGCCGGCCAAGGCGTGGACGCCGTCCGCCCGATCCGCGATGAAATCAAGACCCGCATCGAGGGCCTGATCGCCTCCCTCGTCCCGGCTGCCAAGTAACCCACATTTCCGAGTACCAGGAGGATCTCTCGTGAGCACCGCCGTCCAGACCGAACAACTGATCATCATTGGCTCCGGCCCCGCCGGATACACCGCGGCCATCTACGCCGCCCGCGCCGGCCTGAACCCGCTGGTCCTGGCCGGATCGGTCACCGCCGGCGGTGCGCTGATGAACACCACCGAGGTTGAGAATTTCCCCGGGTTCCCAGGTGGCATCCAGGGCCCTGAGCTCATGGATGGGCTCCAGGAACAGGCGGAAAAGTTCGGCGCCCGGATAGTGTTCGACGACGTCACTGACGTTGATCTGAAGGGTCACCTCAAGCGTGTGGTCACTGGAGGCGGCGAGACTCACGAGGCCCCGGCTGTCATCCTGGCCACCGGTTCTGCGTATAAGGAGCTCGGGCTTCCGGAAGAGAAGAAACTCAGCGGGCACGGCGTCTCCTGGTGCGCCACCTGTGACGGCTTCTTCTTCCGCGAACAGGACATCATCGTCGTCGGTGGCGGGGACTCCGCCATGGAGGAAGCGACCTTCCTGACCCGCTTCGCCAGGACCGTCACCGTCGTGGTGCGCAAGGATGAACTTCGCGCCTCGCGGATCATGGCCCAGCGCGCCAAGGACAACCCCAAGATCACCTTTGCCTGGAACTCCGCCATCACCACGATCCACGGCGACACAAAAGTCACCGGCGTGACCCTCACCGACACCCGCACCGGTGAAACCCGTGAACAGGACGCCACTGGGATCTTCGTGGCCATCGGCCACCTGCCCCGCACCGAGCTGGTTGCCGGACAAATCGACCTGGACGACGAGGGCTACATCAAGGTCGACTCACCCACCACGGTCACCAACCTCTCCGGCGTCTTCGCCTGCGGTGATGCCGTGGACCACCGCTACCGCCAAGCCATCACCGCCGCAGGAACCGGCTGCGCAGCCGCGCTGGACGCGGAACGCTTCCTTGCCGCCCTGAATGATGCTGACAGCATCGCCACGGCCCTGGTCGAAGAACCAACCCACGCCTAACCACTCGACACGCCACACCAACGGATGAAACAAGAGGACAGCATGGATTCAGCGAAGAACCTTCCCATCGCAGTGATCGGCGCAGGCCCGGTAGGACTGGCCACCGCGGCGCACCTGCTCGAACGCGGACTGGAACCGGTCATTTTCGAAGCCGGCCCCACTGCCGGCGCCGCGATCGAACAATGGCGCCACATCCGGCTGTTCTCCCCCTGGCGGTTCAACCTCGACGACGCAGCCGTCCGCCTGCTCGAACCCACCGGCTGGGAATCCCCCCGCCCCACCGCCTTGCCCTACGGCGGGGAACTCATCGACAACTACCTCACCCCATTGGCCGCCACTGCGCAGATCGCCTCCCGGCTCCAGACCGGCGCCCGTGTCATCGCCGTGACCCGGCAGGGCATGGACAAAACCCACGTCCGGGACCGCGACACCACCCCCTTCGTCGTCCGCGTCGAGCACGACGGCGGAGAAACACGGGACCACACCGTGGCCGCCGTCATAGACGCCTCCGGCACCTGGTCCACCCGCAACCCGCTGGGCACTTCCGGCCTGCCCGCCATTGGCGAGACCAGCGCAGCTGACAGGATTTCCTCGCCCCTGCCCGACGTTATTGGCCGCGACCGCGCCGCCTTCGCCGGCCGCCGCGCGCTCATCGTCGGCGCCGGTCACTCGGCCGCGAACACCCTGATCAACCTCGCCGACCTCGCCAAAGACGAGCCCGACACCCGCATCCTCTGGGCCGTCCGCGGCAACTCAGCCGAGAAGGTTTACGGCGGCGGGGACGCTGATGGGCTGCCTGCGCGCGGCCAGCTCGGCTCCCGGCTGCGCCGCCTGGTCGAAGCCGGCACCATCGAACTGCACACCGGGTTCGGCATCGCAGCCCTGAAAAACCTCGACTCGCACCTGAGCGTCGAAGCCGTCGATGGACGCACCATCGACGCTGACGTCATCGTCCCCTGCACCGGCTTCCGCCCGGACCTGGAGATCCTGCACGAACTGCGCCTGAACCTGGACCCCGCCGTTGAAGCGCCCACCGAACTGGGCCCGCTGATTGACCCGGAATTCCACTCCTGCGGCACCGTCCCTGCGCATGGCGCGAAGGTTCTGGCCCACCCCGAAAAGGACTTCTACATCGTCGGAATGAAGTCCTACGGCCGGGCCCCGACCTTCCTGCTCGCTACCGGCTACGAGCAGGTCCGTTCCGTCGCCGCAGCCCTCGCCGGTGACCAGGCATCGGCGGACACTGTCCACCTTGAACTGCCCGAAACCGGGGTCTGCTCCGCGGACGCCGGCACCAGCTGCGACGTCCCGGGTGCAGCCACGACGCAGGAGCCGGAGTCGGGGTGCTGCGCCGCGCCGGAACCGGCATTCGTCGGCTTCCCGACCGGGCTCGCACACGGCCGCTCCGTTACCACCAAGCAATAAGCCAGTCACCAATCCAACCATGGGAGCACTGTCATGACCGACCACCAGGAAACCATGCTCGGCCTGCAGGACAACACCGAAGTACTCCACCGCATCAGTGACCGGCTCGGCGGACGTTACGCAGGGATCTTCGCCGCAGAAACCGTCGAACGCTACGTCTTCGAGTCCTACACGGCCCTGGCCCGCACAGCGAAAGTCAGCGCCTACCTGCCCGCGACCACCGAACACTTCGCCAACGACAGGCTCCACGCCCTGGCCAAGTCCAAAGGCTCCGTGGCCTCCGAAGTCCCGGAAGTGTTGTTCGTCTGCGTCCAGAACGCAGGCCGCTCCCAAATGGCCGCGGCCCTGCTCACCGTCGAAGCCAAAGGCAAAATCCGCGTCCGCTCCGCGGGGTCCCTGCCCGCAGCAGAACTCGACGCCAACGTCGTGACAGTCATGAACGAGATGGGCTTGGACCTAGGCAAGGAATACCCCAAACCCCTCACTGACGACGTCGTCCGCGCCTCCGACGTGGTCATCACCATGGGCTGCGGCGACTCCTGCCCGATCTACCCCGGTAAACGCTACGAAGACTGGGAACTCACCGACCCGGCCGGGCAGCCCCTCGACACAGTCCGTGAAATCCGCGATGAAATCCACGACCGCGTGAAGAACCTGGTCACCTCACTCACGAAAGAAGCCGCATTCTAATGATTTCCGAACACCCCGCAGTCCTGTTCGTCTGCAGCAAGAACGGCGGCAAATCCCAGCTCGCCGCAGGCCTCATGCGCGACCTCGCCGGGGACGATGTCACTGTCTACTCAGCCGGCACCAAACCCGGTGCGGCGTTGAACACCCAGTCCGTGGAATCCCTGGCCGAACTGGGCATCGACGTCACCGGCGAGTACCCCAAACCCGTCACCGACGAAGTCCTCAACACCGTGGACTCCATCATCGTCCTCGGAACCGAAGCCAAACTCGACCCACCGGCCGGCAAACGCTTCGAAATCTGGGAAACCGACGAACCCTCCGAACGCGGCATCGAAGGCATGGAACGCATGCGTCTGGTCCGCGACGACATCAAAACCCGCGTCCAAGCCCTCTACAGCGAACTCACTTACAGCGGACTCACTCCAAACTAGCCCGTCAGGACTACCTCCCGGCGCATGAAGAAAGGCGCAAAGCCAGGAGATTCCCGACGCTTCCTACTTGTGAACCAGGTAGATGGCGCCTGTGGTGACGTCCTCTTCCAAGGCTTCCAGCGTGCGTCCGCGGGTTTCCGGAACCTGCGTGTAGATGAAGATGAGGGCCAGGATGCCTACGCCACCAAAGAGGAAGAACGTTCCGGTGATCCCGACGCCCGCCACGAGGGTTGGGAAGAACAGTCCCAGTAGTGCGTTGGCGATCCAGAGGCAGAAGACGGAGAGGCCGATGGCGAAGCCGCGGACATGCAGCGGGAAGATCTCGGACAGCATCACCCAGACGGCGATGTTGAGGAAGGTTTGCATGGAGCCGACAAACGCGACCACCAGGAACAGGATGACGAACGGGCGGGCGGCGTTCCCGACAGGCAAGACGATGGACGCGATGCCGATGAGGAAATGGCACACGGTGGTCAGGGTAAAGCCGAGAAGCAGCGTGGTGCGGCGGTTGACGCGCTGCATGAGCGTCAGGGCAATAATTCCACCCACCACGGCAATGACGCCGGGTGCGATGTTTGCGATGAGGGCCCCATTGGAGTCGAATCCCGCCTCAACAAGGACCGACTGGCCGTAGTACATGATGGAGTTGATGCCGGTCAGCTGCTGGGCCACACCTAAGCCGATGCCCACCAGGATAATGCGCAGGATCCATCTGTCCTTGAGCGCTCCCCATGAGGTGGCCTTCGAGGCCCTTTCCTCATCAGCCAAGTGCTTCACGTCGGCCATTTCGGCCTCGGCCCGGTCTTCGGAGCGAATCGTCTTGAGTACGACAAGCGCTTCCTGCGTGCGGCCCTTGGAGATGAGCCAACGCGGCGACTCGGGCATCTTCAGCATTCCGAAGAACAGGGCAATGGCGGGCAGGGCCGCAACTGCGAGCATGATCCGCCATACTCCCCCGAACTCTCCCCAGACATTGCCGATGATGGCGTTGACAACGAAGGCCGCAAGCTGGCCGATGACGATCATGAGCTCATTGCGCCCGGCCAAGGAGCCACGGATTTCGTAAGGTGCAAGCTCGGCAAGGAAGACCGGAACCACTGTGGACGCGCCGCCAACCGCCAGGCCCAGGATGACGCGGCCTACCACCATAACCTCGAAGCTTGGCGCGAAAACGCAGGCAACCGTTCCAGCAAAGAACAGGACTGCCAGCAGGATAATGGTCTTGCGGCGGCCCCAACCATCAGACAATCGACCCCCACCCATGGCTCCGGCGGCAGCTCCGAACAACAGTGAGCTGGTAACGATTCCCTCGGTCAGGGGCGTGAGGGCGAGGTCCACCGTCATGGGCCGCAGTGCACCATTGATGACACCGGTGTCGTACCCGAACAGGAGGCCGCCAAACGTCGCCACGAGGGCAACGAGGCCCAGGCGCTTTCTGTGCGGGCCGTTGGTCAGCGGTGGAAGCGAAACGCCGTTGGCGCCTCCCCGCTGCGTTTGCATAGCAGACATCAGGACTCCTTCGTCAGTGTGGTGCGGGTCATATCCACCCCCTTCAGCTCAAGACTAACGCGCGAAAGATTTAAATGTAAGGTCAAACTGACAAATGACCTGGATTTGATTTTTGACCCCATGGGAGGATGGGGACCATGGCTCTTGACCACCGGCCCCGCCCCGCCACCCAAAGTGATGTCGCCCGCGAGGTAGGCGTGTCCCGAACCCTTGTGTCCTTCGCCTTCCGCGGCGCACCGGGGGTCAGCGATGAAACCAAGCAAGCCATCTTCGACGCCGCAAAGCGCCTCGGCTACCGGCCCAACGCAGTAGCTGCCGACCTCGCACGAAAGCACCGGTCCGCCGTCGGCCTCTATCTGATGGACATACGCAACGAGGTGTACGCAGACATCCTTAGCGGCGTTCGCACGGCACTGCACCAGGACCGCAACCGGCTCATCCTGAGTGTCTCGCGGTCCGTTGACGGCGAGGACCAAGGGGCCCTGGAGTCTCTAATGGAGGCCCGGGTGGGCATCATCATCGCCGCCACCCTCCTGGATTCTGACGAACGCGCCCAAGAGTTGGCCAAGCTCGTGCCGCTGGTCAGCGTAACGCGCCGCATCGAGGGAGTGGACAGCGTCCACTCAGACGACGCTGCCGGCGCCCGGGCCGCCACTGAGCACCTCATCCGACTGGGCCACACGAGGATCGCGCACCTGGCCGGCCCCGCTTATGACGGCCACACCGTCCGGCGCGAGAGCTACGCAAAAACAATGCGCGACGCCGGGCTGAAGCCACTGACGCTGGCAGCCGAGGACTTTACACAGGACTCGGGCGAGCGCGCTGCCGCCAGGCTGCTGGGCATGGCAGACCGGCCTACGGCGATCTTCACCCACAATGACCAGCTCGCCCTGGGCGCCCGCGAGGCCGCCTACGCCGGAGGACTCTCGGTCCCCGCGGACCTGTCACTGGTGGGCTATGACAATTCAAGGACGTCCAGGCTGCACGGCATCGACCTGACCTCGATTGACCTTCACGCCGTCGAGCTGGGCCGAAGGGCCGGAGTCGCGGCACTTAACCGGCTGATGGACCCCGAAGCGCCCATCGCGGATGAACGCCTTCTGCCTGAACTCGTTGTCCGCAACTCCACCGCTCCACCCCGCGAAGGGTCCTGGCACCCATCACCCTGAACGGCGCCCACCTCGTGGGCCATCCTCGAAAGAGCGCTCCAGGGCAGAGCTGAGAACCGAAGGCGCCAGCCGGTCCAACAGGTCCACCGGCCTGCCCCCGCGCAGCGCCGCGCATCCGGTGACCATCCACGCAGCAAAGTAGTTATGTGGAATGCCCAGGGCCATGGCCCGGACAAACAACCCCATCACCACGGGGTGCAGGGACAGGTCTTCCCGGAACTGGAAGCCCGGACAGTACGTGCCTTCTGCGGAAAACACCCGCACCAGTTGTTGCATCACAGGGTCCGGATCCTCATGGATCTGCGCGAGCCGGCTCCGGACCTTCTCCAGGCTTGGCAGGCCGAACTCAGCGCCCATCCGCTCCCAAAGCCCGCTGGGAATGGGCCCTTGCTGATGGGCCGGACTCAGATGTGGTGCAGGCACGTGGTGGCAACTCCCCAGATAGTGAGTTCGGACAGTGCCGGGACGCGGATGTCCGGATACTTGGGATTGTCTGCTTGGAGGATCACTCCCGAAGGCGTCAGGCGGAGCCTCTTGATGGTCAGTTCACCATCGAGGACAGCCACGACGACGGACCCATCCTTAGGCTCGAGCGCACGGTTGACGATCAGCTCATCACCATCACTGATCCCGGCCCCTTCCATGGACTGCCCCGTCACCCTGACCACAAAAGTGCTGGTGACGTCCTTGATGAGGTGCTCGTTGAGATCGATCCGGCCATCAAAATAGTCCTGCGCCGGCGACGGATACCCGGCCGCCACCGGGAGAGGTGCCAGCAAAACTGACATCAGGGAAAAGCCCGCATCTATCACGCGGGGGCCGACTATCACGCCCACAACACACCTTTATTCGAATATATGTTCGATACTCGAGTGTACAGCGGATGACGGACATTGTGGTCACTCCACGAAGTCTGCTGAGGCGCAGGCCGGCGGAATGGAGGTATCCGCCGTTCACGCGCCTTGGCGAAGACAGGTACTTTAGGGAAGGTCAAGCGAAAGGCTGCTTGGCAGGAACTCAACAAACCACCGTCTTCGGCTGCAGGGTTCACTACCGCGGTATTGTCCTCAGCCGCCCTGCGCATCGCACATTGGAGAGCCATGACCGCCCGGAGCAAGGACGTCGCTGATGCGCTCAGCGCCGATGTCACACGCATCATCAAGGAACGCTACCCGGATGAACTGGCACGCGCGCAAGCCGTCCACGCACGCTCCGGGAAATTGGTTCTCGCGTTGATGTTCTCCACGGTCGCGCTGTGGTTCCTCGGTCCGGCCCTGTTCGTGAACGGCCTCATCAGCCCGCTGGTCGCCATCCTGGTGCCTGGGCTGCTGACCCTCGGTTTCCTCACGACCGTGATCGTCGCCATCGTCCGCAACAGGGCTGCGGCGCGACCCATCGTCGAATATGCGAAGCAGTGGGGTCAGAACGTCACGAGCGTGACGAAGCAGGGCATTACCGTCTCCGTGCCGAAGGGCGCCATCACGGTACCCGCGGAGTTCCGTGAGACGCGCAGGGTCACCCGCCAGCCCTGATGCTGCGACGGCGCCAGGTCCGGATCAGCGCTGCACCCGATACCGCACGTGGGTGACGAGTCCGGTCCCGCGCGCTTCGATCGGTTCAAGCGTCACGTCCCCCACGCCGTCGAGCAGCCGTTCGCCACCACCCAGGATCACGGGCGAGATATGAAGCCGCAATTCGTCCATGAGGCCGGCGGACAGATACTGACGGGCGGTTTGTGCTCCCCCGGCAATGGCCACATCCCTGTCCCCGGCGGCTTCCCGGGCCTGGGCCAGGGCCGATTCGATGCCGTCAGTGACGAAATGAAAAGTGGTGCCACCTTCCATCGCCAGCGGCTCGCGCTGGTGATGGGTCAGGACAAAAACAGGTGCATGATACGGCGGTTCCTCACCCCACCAGCCGCGCCATCCCTGATCCCATGGACCCGGTCCAGGCCCGGCGAACATGTTCCGGCCCATAATGTAGGCACCAGCTTCGAGGATGCCCGCGATCTCAGCGGCGCTGGCCTCCCTCTGCTCGAACTGCCAGCGGTGCAGGCTCTCGCCGCGCTCCCCCAGCGGTTCGTCCAGGGACTGGTTGGGTCCGGCAACATATCCGTCAAGGGAAACAGTCAGATCACAGGTGACTCGGCTCATGCGCCCATCCTGCCACTGCACGCCCGGTCCACCCGCATCGTTTAGCGCACCTTAAACCCAAATACTCCACCTCATTTACAGATCCCCTGCCCGGTGGGAACATAAGCCCCATAGTCCGCGGAGGCATCGCCCGGCCACACCCGGCGCCGTCAGCTGCAGCTATGTAGTCAGCTCTCCTCTGAGAGGAACGGCCATGGGTCGTCTGGGGACCGGGAACAGCGGGGATGCGGGGTCTGAGCCCGCTTCTGATCCGCCACGCCACAGTGGCAGTGGCAGTGGCATCGAGAAAGTCGACGCAGTGGTGGTGGGCTCCGGCTTTGGAGGTTCCGTTGCGGCGCTTCGACTGGCCGAAGCCGGACAGTCCGTGGTGCTCATGGAACGCGGCAAACCGTACCCGCCGGGCAGCTTCGCGCGCTCGCCGTCGGAGATGGGCCGGAACTTCTGGGATCCGGACCGCGGCTTGTACGGGCTCTTTGATGCCTGGACGTTCCGCGGCACGGAGGGACTGGTGTCCAGCGGGTTGGGCGGCGGCTCACTCATCTATGCCAATGTCCTTCTGCGCAAGGACGAAAAGTGGTTCGTCAACGAGTCCCCCATCCCCGGCGGTGGTTACGAGAACTGGCCGTTCACCCGGGCTGACCTTGATCCTTACTACGATGCCGCCGAAGCCATGCTGCAGCCTGTCCCGTACCCCTACAAGGACACCGCGAAGACCCTGGCCATGGAGACGACCGCGGCGAATCTGGGACTGTCCATCACCAGGCCTCCCATTGCGGTCACGTTCTCGGCAGCGCCTGGCACGGAGCCGCGGACCAATCACGCCTTGCCGCTGCCCGGCTACGGCAGCATCCATGGTCCCGCCACTGTGCGGACCACCTGCACGCTCAGCGGTGAATGCGACATCGGGTGCAATGCCGGCGCCAAGAACACGCTGGACCACAATTACCTCTCAGCAGCCGCCTTCAAGGGTGCCGATGTCAGAACGTTCCACGATGTCCGCGGTATCCGGCCCTTGGACTCTGGAACGCAGGGCGGGGGCTATGAAGTCCGGTATGTGGTGCATCATCCTGATCGCCAAGGCGAACTTCTCACAGAGCGCATCATCCATTGCCGCCGGCTCATCCTGGGTGCCGGCACGTTCGGCACCAACTTCCTCCTGCTCCGCAACCGTGCGTCCCTCCCTGCGCTCAGCGACGCCCTGGGCACCCGTTTCAGCGGCAACGGCGACCTTTTAACATTCATCATGGGCGCCAAGACTCCCTCGGCCAACGGCTCACGCCCGGGTGTCCGCACGTTGACCGGCAGCCGCGGCCCCGTGATCACCACAGCCATTAGGGTCCCGGATTCGAACGACGACGACGGCGATGGTCGCGGCTACTACGTGGAGGATGCCGGGTATCCGGCCTTCATGAACTGGCTCATGGAAACAGCCCAGCTGCGCACCACCATGAAGCGGACGGTCAAAGTGGCGGGGCAACTGCTCAAGGACAGGCTGTTCGACGCCGGCCGCTCCAACGTATCCGCCGACCTCGCCGCAGCATTGGGCGACGGCCGATTGTCCTCCAGTTCGGTGCCTCTGCTGGGGATGGGCAGGGACATTCCCGACGGTGTCATGACCCTTCGCGACGGGAGGCTGGCCATCGCCTGGACCATGGCAACATCCAAGGAGTACTTCGGCCGCGTCCGCGAAACCATGGAGTCGATTTCCAGGGACCTGGACGGAGACTTCATTGACAACCCCCTGTGGTGGGCCAAGCGCGTCATAACGGTTCACCCCATTGGAGGAGCCCCCTCAGGCCGTCATCCGGGGGAAGCAGTCTGCGATTCGTATGGCGAGGTGTTCGGCTACCCGGGATTATTCGTCGTTGATGGAGCCGCGATGCCCGGTCCGGTGGGCGCCAATCCATCATTGACCATCGCGGCGTTCGCAGAGCGTACCTGCGCCCACATCCTCGGGAACGCGGACAAGGCGCGTCACCGGGGCATCCGTCCGGACGATGCGGAGGACTCCGGCGGGCCCAGCGAAAAGGTGGCCGCTGAGCGGGAGGCAGCGGGCGCCGTCGTCGACGTCGGTGCATCCGCTCCGCGCGCGTTGGCGCCGGACGCTACCAAGGGCAAAGCCGCACCAGAGGAACAGCCTGCGAGCGCAGTGTCTGAGGTGCCTCAGGTGCGCAGCCGTGGACTCGGCAGGCCTGGCGCTCCGGACGCTCCTGATCAGGAGACCACCTCCGTGCGCTTCACCGAGCAGATGCACGGTTGGTTCAGTCCCGGCACCACCGATCCGGAAAAGGGGCGGAGCCTGGGGCGGGACCGCAGCCGGAAGATTATGTTCGAGCTGACCATTACCGCCGAGGACATGGAAGCTTTCGCGACCGATCCGAACCACCCGGCCAAAGCGGTGGGTTACGTGCTGGCGGACTACTTTGGTGGCCGGATGCCGGTAGAGCGGGGTTGGTTCAATCTGTTTGTCCAGGATGCGTCCGACGACGGCGCACCAGCCAGGCGCATGCTCTACCGGTTGTGGCTGCGGGACCCGGGCGGCACGCCGTTTACGTTCACCGGGCACAAACTGATCCATAACGAGGCAGGTTTAGACCTCTGGGCGGACACCACCACCCTGTACGCCACCATCCTCCGTGGCCATGTGCCCCCCGACGCAGGGACGCCGGACGTTGCGCGGCCGGACGCCGAACGCCCTGCTGCAAGCGGCACTGCCCCGGCCGGCGTCGTTGGCGCCGGCATCCTCTACATCCGGCCTCTCGACTTCGCCAGGCAACTCACCACGTTCCGGGCCGAAGGACCGGCGCCGGCCGCAGGCTTGGTGACCTTCGGGAAGCTGTTCGCCGGCGAACTCTGGCAGGTTTACGGGCGGGGCCTCAGACGCGTCCCGTTCCCGTTCACGTCGAAGCAATGAAAAGCCGGGAGCTCGCCAAACACCACGCCGTACTGGGCTTCACACCTCAGGCTGCGGTTCGTTGGCTCTCGCCCATGTCTTTGGCCAGAACTGCGTTGAAGGTCGCTGCGGCCACAGTCTTTGCCGATTTTGGAGATAAGCGCGAGCTTGAGGGCAGCTTTCCCTCAGACCCCCTGCGCTTGGAAAAACTTCCCGTCCCGGGCCAACCGGCGCAACCCGTTGTCAGCAGCCGTGGGCTTCCCTCGCCTGCCGATCTCCAAGATGAGCCCGCAGTGGCTCCGGCGGCGACAGAGATGTGGCTCGACTTCGCGGCCGACCTCGGCGATGGCTTTGATGCCACATACACGGTGGCGTCCTTGCTGGCCCAGGACACGCTGACGGTGGACGGGCATGAGCTTCCCCGCGGCAGGGTGCTGGTCCTGGGCGGGGACGAAGTATACCCGGTGGCGTCGCCGGCGGCATACGAGAACCGGATGGCTGGCCCCTACCGGACGGCCTTCCCACCTGCGGTGAGAGGCCCGCTCAGCGCCCCAAAAAGCGCCGACGACGCGCACAGCGGGCCCCACAATGCGCCTCCGGTCATGCTCGCGCTTCCCGGCAACCACGATTGGTACGACGGCCTCACCTCGTTCATCCGGGTGTTCACCAGGCAGCGGAGCATCGGGGGCTGGCGGACCATCCAGAACCGGAGCTACTTTGCCGTGCGGCTGACCGGAACTCCTCCCGGACCGGGGCGGAACGGCGCCCCCGGCTGGTGGTTGCTGGGCCTGGACAGCCAACTGGGGCAGTACATCGACGAGCCGCAACTGGACTATTTCTACCGGAACGTCACTCTGCAGCTGCAGCCCGGCGATGCGATCATCCTCTGCGTCGCCGCACCGTTCTGGGTTGACGCCACGCAGCCCGGGTGGGGTGAATTCCGGCAGGTGAACTTCTTCGAGCAGGACTATCTGTGCCGCCGCTTCAACCCCGAAACGGGACTGTTCGACGCCACAGGTGCCAGCGTCAGGCTCTGGCTCACCGGAGACCTCCACCACTACTCCCGCTACGAGGACTCCCCTTCCCAAAATCACTCCCGCAACCAGCACCAGACCACGGATCCAGGCAGGACCCAGATGATCACCTGCGGGCTGGGCGGCGCCTACCTCTCGGATACCCACGGACTGCCGGAACAGCTCACCCTGCCTGCCGCGTCGGCCACTCCCGGTGAATCGTCCAGTGCGCGGCACACACGGCAGTCGGGTACACAACAAAGAGGCCCACAACAGACAGGCACCGGCCGCATCTTCACCCGCACGCCCACCACATTCCCCGGCCAAGGAGACTCCCGCCTGCTCGGCCCACAACTGGCCAACCCCTTCTCGCAGTTCTGGCTCCCCATCCGCAACCCCGGCTTCGGGCTATCGCTGGGCATCATGCATGTGGTGGCCGCGCTGACGCTGTGGACGGTCTTCAGCGCCTTCCGCGGGGAGGCTTTCGTGGACAGCCTGCGCAGCCTGACCCGCGGAGACACCCCTGTACTTGTCCTTGTCCTGATCCTTGCAGTGCCGCTTCTCCTGGCGGTGGCCTCGTTGCCCGCGCGTTCGTGGGGCTTGGCCCAGGCAGGCGTCGTCGTTTTCGCCCGTGGTGTGTTGTACCAACTGTCTGCGCTCGCGGTGAGTACCGCCGTCGTGATCCTGGTTCCTTGGCCGGAGAGCTGGCCGGACGTCGTGATCCTGCTCCTGGTGCTTGCCTTGATACATCTGGGCGGGTGGGCGCTGGGCAGCGAGGCCTTCGCCCTGTACATCCTGGCGACGCCCGGCGGCGAGGTGGCCTCGTGGAAGATGTCCGGCCAGGCGATCGAGGACCACAAAGGCTTCCTCCGCATCCACCTCTCGTCCGACGCCAACCTCACCGTCTACCCATTGATGGTGGACACCGTCTGCCGCGATTGGCACCTGGCAACGAACGACGACGGCGCGCGGCTGGTACCGCTGACCGGTTTGCCAGCCGTGCGGCTGCTTGAAGAACCCATCACCATCGCACGGAAGGGAAACACCCCATGATCATCACCCGTGCCGAGCACCGGACCGAGGTCATTCCGATCCGTGCCCGGGACAACACACCTTTGAGCCTGGTCCACGTCACTTCACCCCTCGAAGCGGTCAAAGGGCCGGTGATCCTGGTTCACGGTTCCGGAGTGCGGGCCGAGCTGTTCAGGCCGCCGGTCCGCACCACCATCGTCGATGTCCTCATCGACGACGGCTGGGATGTTTGGATGCTGAACTGGCGGGCATCGATCGACCTTGATCCCCTGTCCTGGACGCTTGCCGACGCCGCAGTGTACGACCATCCGGCCGCCGTCGAGCATGTGCTGAACGCTACCGGTGCGGAGACCATGAAAGCCGTGATCCATTGCCAGGGCTCCACGTCCTTCACGATGTCGGCCGTGGCGGGGCTGCTGCCGCAGGTGGACACCATCGTGTCCAACGCGGTATCCCTGCACCCCGTAGTGCCGGCGTTCTCCCGGCTGAAAATCAACTACCTCACGCCCGTCGTCAAAGCCTTCACGCCGTACCTGTCTCCGGCGTGGGGGTACAAGTCCCAGGGCTACTTCACCCGGGCCATCCGGGGCTTGGTCAAAGCCACCCACCATGAATGCGACAACACCGTCTGCAAGATGGTCAGCTTCACTTACGGCAGCGGCCGCCCCGCCCTCTGGTCCCATGAGAACCTCGACGACGCCACCCACCAATGGCTCATCGGCGAGTTCGCCGAGGTGCCTGTGACGTTCTTCGAGGAAATGGGCCGCAGCATCAAAGCCGGGCATATGGTGGCCGCCGGCGACCATCCGGAATTGCCGGACAACCTGGTGGCCGAAGCCCCGCAGACCGATGCGAGGTTCGCCTTCATCACGGGACTGGACAACCTGTGTTTCCTGCCCGAAAGCCAGCAACGCACCTACGAGTTCTTTCAAAAGCACCGCCCCGGGAAGGATTCACTCCACCTCATCCCCGGCTACGGCCACCTGGACGTCTTCTTCGGCGACCACGCCTGGCAGGACACCTTTCCCATCATCGTCGACGAACTGAACCGAACCCCGGAGTCGAAGCCATGAAAAACCTCACCGAACTGGCCGTACCCTTGCTCAAGCTCCTCCCCTCGCCTGTTCCGCGGAGGCAGGAACGGCTTCGCGGGCAGCATGCGTTCGCGGACGGGATCAAATACGTCATGCCGGTCAATTCCGATGACTCGCCGGTGCTGATGGCCGCCTTCCCCATCAACAAGCGGGCAGCCGCCGCCGCACTCCCCGGCTCGGAAATGCGGCCGTTCACCCTCGGCGGCAAAGGGCTGCTGGTGGTGACCGTGGTCAACTACAAGTCCACGGACATCGGAAAGTACATCGAGTACTCCCTGGCCATCGCCATCACCCACGGCAGCAGGCCTGCCCCGCCCATCCTCCCGTTGCTTTTCCAAAAGACGTTCAAGCTCGGCCAGTTCGTGGTGGACCTGCCCGTCAGTTCCGAAGTCTCCGTCAAAGGGGGAAAAGGAATCTGGGGCATGCCCAAGCACCAAGCCAACCTGGACTTCGTGGTCACGGACTCCACCGTGTCAGCCCAATACGACAAGGACGGCCAGTTGGGCTGCTACATCGAAATCGAACGGCCGGCATCACCGGGCGCCGCCCAGCTTCCCCTCAAACTTGCCGCGTCCAACTACTGCGTCTTCCGGAACATGCTCTGGAAATCGGACATCTACTTCGAAGCCACCGGAGACATCGCCCTCGGCGCCCAAGCCAAGGCGCGGCTCATCCTCGGTGACGCGCCCGGCGTCGAGCCTTTAAAGGACCTGCAGGTAGAGAGCAAACCGGTGTTCACCGCCTGGCTGCCCCAAGCCCATGGGGTCCTGGATGACCACTACGAAGCCTGGTTCCTCACTGCTCCCACCCAGCTGGAGGCCGTGGCCCTTCGCGGCGGGGACATGATGGACAGCGTGATGGAGCTGGGCCAAGGGCAGGAATGGCTGGCACCACCGGACCGGAGCCGGGTCCCGGGCGCTGCCGTACCAAGTGCCGACCCCCGTGGTGGTGCCCAGTGAACTGGCTGCTCCTGCTCAACGCCCTCTACTTCCTCTTCGGAGCCACCATGTATGTAGGCACCATGTGGGTCCTCAAGTTCTTCCTCTACCCCACCTGGGAATCGTTGGCCCGGGACAACGTGGACATGCACTTCGGCATCCCCACCCGGGCTGCCACCAAGTTCTTCACCATCGTGGTGCCCATCATGTTTATCTCCGGCGGCATCCTTGTCTGGTCTGAATGGGGAACCGTCCGGGTCATCCCCGCCGTCATTTGCCTGCTGGGAATCATCGTCCTGACCTGGGTGGGCCAAGGCATCATCATCCCCATCAACGTCCGGATCCGTGGCGGCGACTTCGCGGACGATGCCGAACTCAGGTCGCTGCTCAAACGCTGGATGATGCTCAACGACATCCGCTTCTACGTCTCCACCCTGACCTGGGCCGCCATGGTCTGGCTGTTGGTGGACCGCGGCCGGCTGCTGGAGTCCTACGCGTGACCGCGCACCAGCCGGCACACTCCGGGCGGCACCCCCGAAAAACACACCCGCCCGGCACCGTTGCCTGGGCAGTGGCCGATCCCCTCCGCGCCGTGCTCGCGGTCATCGCCGTCATCACCGTCCTGACCGGGGCCGTGCAGGTCCCGTTCGGCGGGCAAGTCCTGCAACTGATCGGCGCTGACTCCACACCTGAAACCCGCCAACTCTTCGGCACCGTGGGGATGTTCATGGTGGTGGTCGGCGGACTGCTCCTCCACACCCTGCTCAACGCTGTTCCCTCGCCCGAGGTGGTGCTGTGGTCCGGGCTCCAGAAAACCGGCGCGTTCGGGGCCGTGGGCATCGGCGTCCTCAACGGCGTCTTCGCGCCCGTTGCCCTGTTGGTGGCCTTCTTCGACCTCGCAACCGGGATTCTCCTCTTCGTTTATTGGCGCCGTCTCAGCGCCGCACCTGCAACCACCGGGCTGGCAGGATGAAACACACGGCAAAGCGCTCCCTGGTCCTCGCCGGTGGCGGCATGCGGGTGGCTTGGCAGGCCGGAGTGGTGAAGGCGCTCACCGAGGAAGGCCTGGAATTCCAGCACGTCGACGGCACCTCCGGCGGGATCCTCACGGCCGGCATGATTCTCTCCGGCGTCTCGCCGGATGAGATGTGTGCCCGGTGGTCGGGCGTCGACGTCAAGGACTTCGGCTCAGCACTGCCCGCGGGCGACTACCTCAAGGGTCCATGGTCGTTGCCCGCCGTAGGCGACGCCGACGGCATCCTCAGCAAGGTCTTCCCCACCTTGGGCATCAACGACGCCACCATCCGGGCCCGCGCAGCGGAACAGGACGCCGTCGAGGGTTCCTTCAACGTGGTGGAGTTCACCGAAAAGCGCTGCCACGCAATAGACGCCACGGACATCGACGCCGGGCTCATGGCTGCCGGCATGTCGCTTCCCATCTTCCTGACGCCCCTGCGCCGGGACGGAAAAGTCTGGACCGACGCCGTCTGGATCAGGGACGCCAACGTGGCCGAAGCACTGCGGCGTGGGGCCCACGAAGTGTGGCTGGTCTGGTGCATCGGAAATACGCCCTACTGGGGCGACGGGCCGCTGGAACAGTACGTGCACATGATCGAGATGAGTGCCATGGGCGCCCTCCTGGCTGATTTCGATGCTGCCGAGGCTGCCGGACGCGAATTTGTGCTGCACGTAGTCCGTCCCCGGCACCCCCTTCCTCTGGACCCAGAGTTCTACCTGGGCAGGATCGATGCCGATACGCTGATCGGCATGGGCTACAGGGACGCCCGCGCCTACCTCGACTCGATGACTGACACCGGATTGGCCAAGGATGCCAACTGCACGGCGATGACAGAGCCTGCGCCGAGCGTCCGCTTCAACGACACCCTTCGGGGCGACCTGGAGGGATCGCCCGTGACGTTCAAAGCCACGGTGGTTCTTCCCTCGGATCCCGGGGACGAAGCGCCGCAGCTCAGCGGCTATCTGGAACACTCCCGGTTCGGGCGGGCATTTCTGGTGGGCGGGCGCGTAGAGACCCATGGCGACGACGTCACCTACCGTGCCCGCGTAAGGGTGGACGGCGGGTGGCAAAGTCTGGTGGTGACCCGCACGTTGCACGACGACCCGGGGCCGGATGCCTGGGCGGATTCGCGGCGTGCCCGGCTGGAAGTGGGCGGACTGGCTACCGATCTGGCCATGAGCCTGGCCGATGCTGCCGGCCTTCTGGCCTCCGTTGAACCAGTGGGCGCCCACGGATTCGTGGACCGTGCGGGCGCGGTAGCAGGCTTCGCGGGGAACGGATTCCGCGAGTTCTTGCGCCGGTACTGAGGCCGGCGGCAGACCCAGTGTGACGCACGTTATTACCGGCCGGTAAACACCACGCTTCAGATGCGCCACAGATGGCAACAGCGGGGAAACACCCGTGAAAAACCGGCCGCCTACGCTGATGATCAACAGCAGGTCATCTGAGCGAAAGGGCCAAACATGTCCTCCACCCCGTCCGCACCCTCCCTCCACATCGTCATCGCAGGCGCAGGCCCCGCGGCCCAGGCCTTGGTGCGGCGGCTTGCGGGAAGGTCAGACTCCCGGCAACGCGCTTTCGACGGAACCATCACCGTCCTCAGTAACCGCGATGAGTGCCCGGAGGCTTTGCTGGAACTCGCCGGGCTCCCCCAGGTTTCGGTCCGCTTCGGGCAGCCGGCCAGCTTCATCGACTCCGACGCCAAAATGGTCACCACCGTGGACGGCCTGGAATTCTCCTACGACCAGCTGGTCATTGCCACTGGTTCTGCCCCTTCCCTCCCGCCTGTAGCCGGAGCCGAATCCGGCCTCAGCTACTCCACCATCGACGACGCCGCCGCCATCGGTGAAGCCGTCAAGGAGGTCACAAGAATAGTGGGCCGCCGTCCCCTCGGAATCCTGGTGGGCAGTGGGCCCGCCGCGGGCCAGGCAGAGGCCGTCCTCCGTGCCCGTGGAGTCCGTCCCGTCCGGACCACCCTTCGCCCTGCCGCGGTGATTGCCGATCCCACCCCTGTTGCTTCCACTGTTCCCGTTGTTTCCACTGCCGCAGGCACACCGGAGTCCACCCTGCCGGCCACTGGGATCCTGTTCGAGGACGGCAGCAGCATGAAGGGCGACCTCGTGGTCATTGCCGAGGAACGCACGGCCCGTAACGACCTCGCCGAGAGCGCCGGCTTGGCGGTGGCGTCCGACGGCGGCATTTCCGTGGGGCGCGACCTCGCCACTTCCGTCCCCGGCATCTGGGCGATCGGCGATGCCGCTTCGTGCGACGGCCTCCGCCTTGGTTTGCTTCTCTCCGCTGAGTCTTCTGCGATGTTGTGCGCTTCCGGCATGCTGTTGGGCACACGGGGCAGCTCTGACCAGCAGCAGGTCCCCATGGCGGCTTAGCCCGCCCTGGGTGACCGTCTTCCACGGCACCCAAGCCCTCCCTGCAGCAGGCAACCCATGTGGCAAGATGGTCCTTTGACGGGCAGTGACAACCCTGCGGCCACCGGGCCGGCCACGCCCTGCACGGAAGGATCCCATGAGCAACCAAGCCGTCGCCCCGGCGAACATCGCCTCCTACATCGACCACACATTGTTGAAGCCGGAGGCCAGTGAAGCAGACGTCCTCAAGGTCTGTGCCGAGGCCATCGAATACCGGTTCAAGTCCGTCTGCGTGAACCCGGTCTGGGTCAAAACCGTCACCAAGGCCCTCAAGGGTTCCGGCGTGCTGACGTGTTCGGTCATCGGGTTCCCGCTGGGCGCCACGCCCAGCGACGTCAAGTCCTTTGAGGCCCGCGGAGCAGTGCTCGATGGTGCGGACGAGATCGACATGGTGATCAACATGGCCTCTGCCCGGGCCAATGACAAGGGTGCACTGGTGGACGACATCAAGGCTGTAGCCGAGACGGTCCACGCCGGTGAGGCCATCCTGAAGGTCATCATCGAGACGTCCATGTTGACCGACGAGCAGAAAGTCATCGCCTGCGAAGCGGCCGTGGAAGCAGGTGCGGACTTCGTGAAGACCTCCACCGGCTTCAACGGCGGAGGTGCAACTGCTGAGGACGTCGCCTTGATGCGCAAGACCGTTGGACCGGACCTCGGGGTCAAAGCGTCCGGTGGAGTGCGGTCCCTGGCCGATGCACAGGCTATGATTGCTGCTGGTGCAACACGTATCGGAGCAAGTTCCGGAATTGCCATCGTCAAGGGTGAACAAGGTTCATCCGCCTACTGAGGCTTCCGCAACTGCCAGAGAATTTTTGAGCCCCGCGGGGCCGAGGAGGAACGAATGTCCAAGAACGCAACAAGCGCCCCCATTGAACGTGAGAACAACCTGGGCACAAGCATTGTGCTGTTCGTGGTCATGATCGTGCTCTTCCTGGGCTCCATCTACTCGCTGTCCTTCCTGAGCTTGGACAACCCGTGGCCGATGGCCGTTTGCCTGGGCCTGTTCGCGCTGGCTTTCTGGATCCCGCAGACCATTCTTGGCCGTTCTGATTCCGCAGGCGAAAGCTAAACCCCTGAGATACAGCGAAGCGGCCCAGGCTGATGCCTGGGCCGCTTTCTTTTAAGCCACTTGGACGCCTGCTGGTGAGGCAGCCAGGGCGATACAGCCAGGGGCGATCCCGTCAGTCCGTCACGGTAACTTCACCACACCACCCAATGCCGCCAAAACGCCGGGCCAGTGCTGTTGCGCCAATGTCCATGCCGCGGCTCCCATGCCCACCATGGCATAGCCGCTGACCGGAATCAGGACCAGCCACTCACGTCGGGAACCAGCCCGCCCCAGCAGCGGGATGGAGAAGGCACCGTTGGAGCGCCAGATTCCGCTGATCAACGATTTTCGCAGGAATTTAGGCGGCTTGATGACAATGGGCCATAACAGCGGCACGCCCCCAACAGTGATCATGTCCCCCACAATGTGCACCACTACGCCGGTGAGCATGGACAGCGGCAACCAACCCCACTGATCCGGCGCAAACCAGGTCACCAGGCCGGCCATGACCAACGCAAACAGCCAGTTGGTAATCCAGCCTGACTTCGGAAACAGGTTCAACGCCTTGGCCGCCAGGTTGATCATGAACATGCACAGCAGCCCCGCGCCCACAGACAGCTTTCCCATGGGCGTCACCATCTGGAACTGTGCGGCCATTGCTGCCAGCACAACAAAGGCCGAGGCCCCCAACAGGGAATGCGTCCCTTGGCGGTGCCCGCCGCTGGCCTTCTCAATTCCCACCGCAATCATGTTGGACAACGGCGGCAGGGAGTTCGCGATGGTGCTGTGGCGGTGGTCCCAGTCGACCACCAAAGCAGTTCCCGCCGTCGCCATGGCGCCGATCAGGATTCCGGTGGAATCCAACGGGTACCAGCCCAGGGCATACGGGCCGGTTGAGGCAATAGCTATCCACGCCGCGGCTCCCGACGCGGCGTGATGTCCTCCCATCATTCAGTTAGCCAGCCTTCACGGGTACGTCGGCGAAAATCGCTTCAATGACGGTGTTGGCCCACTGCAGGATTTCGGCGTCCTGGAGGTCGCGTCCGCCGATCCTGGCCGTCTTGGGCTTGGGAATCAGCACGGAGTCCAGCGCAGGCTTCACTTGTGAGCCCGGGTACATGCGGTTCAGGCGCATGGTTTTGGATTCGGGCAGTTGCGCCGGCGAGAAGCGGATGAAGTTGCCTTGGAGCGCGACGTCGGACAGGCCGGCTTCGCGGGCTCCCACCCTGAAGCGCGCCACGGCAATGAGGTTCTGCGCAGGCAGCGGTGGCTCCCCGTAGCGGTCCACCAGTTCGGCCAGGACTTCGTCGATCGCGTCGTACGTGATGGCCGCGGCCAGCTTACGGTAGGCCTCCAGGCGCAACCTTTCCCCTGGCACGTAGTCGTGCGGAAGGTGGGCGTTGACGGGCAGTTCGATCTTCATTTCCGCCGCCTTTTCCTCGGCCTCGCCGCGGTACTCGGCCACAGCCTCGCCCACCAGGCGAATGTAGAGGTCAAAGCCGACGCCTTGGATGTGACCCGACTGCTCACCGCCCAAGAGGTTTCCCGCGCCACGGATTTCAAGGTCCTTCATGGCCAGCTGCATCCCGGCACCGAGTTCGTTGTGGGCTGCCACGGCTTTGAGGCGTTCCAGCGCAACCTCGCCCAATGGCTTCTCGGAGGGATACAGGAAGTAGGCGTAAGCACGTTCACGGCCACGGCCAACACGTCCACGGAGCTGGTGGAGTTGCGAAAGGCCGTACTTGTCCGCGCCATCGACAATCAGGGTGTTGGCGTTGGAAATATCCAGGCCCGTCTCAATGATGGTGGTGCAGACCAGGACGTCGAACCGCTTCTCCCAGAAGTCCACGATGATCTTCTCGAGGCGGCTTTCGGACATCTGGCCGTGGGCAACTTCGACGCGGGCTTCCGGAACCAGTTCGCGGATTTGTGCTGCGATGCGCTCGATCGAGGAAACCCGGTTGTGGACGAAGAACACTTGTCCCTCGCGCATGAGTTCGCGGCGGATCGCTGCGGAGGTCTGCTTGTTCGTGTACGGCCCCACGTAGGTCAGTACGGGGTGGCGTTCCTCAGGCGGCGTGGCCAGGGTGGATGTTTCCCGGATACCGGTGAGGGACATTTCAAGGGTTCGGGGAATCGGCGTTGCGCTCATTGCCAGCACATCAACGTTGGTGCGCATCTTCTTGAGCGCTTCCTTGTGCTCCACCCCGAAGCGCTGTTCTTCGTCCACGATCACCAAGCCCAGGTCCTTGAACTCGAAGTCCTTGGACAGCAGCCGGTGCGTACCGATCACGACGTCCACGGCGCCGCTCTTGACGCCCTCGGCCGTTTCCTTGGCTTCCTTGGTGCTCTGGAAACGGGACAGCGGCTTCACGCGCAACGGGAACCCGGAGAAGCGCTCCGTGAAGGTTTCGTAGTGTTGCTGCGCCAACAGTGTGGTGGGCACCAGCACAGCAACTTGCTTGCCGTCCTGGACGGCCTTGAACGCTGCACGGACCGCAATTTCAGTCTTGCCGTAGCCCACGTCACCGGACACCAGCCGGTCCATGGGAATCTCCCGTTCCATGTCCGCTTTGACCTCGTTGATGGTGGTCAATTGGTCCGGCGTCTCCACATAAGGGAAAGCTTCCTCGAGTTCCCGCTGCCATGGGGTATCGGGGGCGAAGGCGTGTCCTCGGGATGCCATGCGGGCGGAGTACAGCCGGATCAGTTCACCGGCGATTTCCTTGACGGCCTTGCGGGCCTTGGACTTGGTGCTGGCCCAGTCGGCGCCACCCATTTTGCTCAACGCGGGGGTGTCTCCGCCGACGTAGCGGGTCACCTGGTCCAGCTGGTCGGTGGGCACAAAGAGGCGGTCCCCCGGGGCGCCGCGTTTGGAGGGCGCATACTCCAGCACGAGGTACTCGCGCAGCCCGGCATCGGACGACGACGTGCCGGCCACTTTGCGCTGGATGAGCTCCACGAACCGGCCGATGCCGTGCTGCTCGTGCACCACAAAATCGCCGGCGTGCAGCTGCAACGGATCCACGGCGTTGCGGCGCTTGGACGGCATACGGCGCATGTCCTTGGTGGAGCTGGCCGTCGCGCGACCCAACAGGTCGGCTTCGGTCAACAGGCCCAGTTTCAGGCCGTCCAGGACAAAACCACGTCCGACGGCGGCGGTGGTCACCTCGATGATGCCTGGCTGCGGTTCCTTCTCCAGCGACTCAACGCGGGAACACGGAATGTCGGCATCGTGGAACAGCTCTGCCAGGCGTTGGGCAGGCCCGGGACCATCGGTCACCACCACCACCCGCCATTGCTCGCGGACGCGGGAGCCGATGAATTCAAGCATTTCCGCCACTTCGCCTTGGTAGCCACGAGGTTCACGGGCACGCATGTTCAGGACGTCGATGTCCAGGACCAGGTCCTCGTCCGTGGCCAGTGAGGTGATGGACCACCAGGATACGTCGTGTGCCAGGGCAGCCGATCGGGTATCGGTGAGGGACTGGAAACTGGCGGCATGCAGGTCCGTGGAGGCCTGGGACGACAGGTCAAGGGGCGCCGCACCGCCGTCGGACGCTGTTGACCAGGCGGCTTCCAGGAATTCCTCGTTGGTGGCCGCGAGATCGTGCGCGCGGGTGCGCACCTTCTCGGGTTCGATGACGACGGACAGCGATCCGGCCGGAAGCTGGTCCACGAACGGGACCATGGCGTCCACCAGCACGGGCGCCAGCGATTCCATGCCTTCAACGGCGATGCCGCCGGCGATCTTTTCCAGCATGTCCGCAGCTGCCGGCATGTCCGCCTTCAGCTTCGACGCACGGGACATCACGGAGGGCGTGATCAGGATTTCGCGGCACGGCGGGGCGTGCAGTTCCGTGGGGTGGTGGATGCCGGGGGCGGACAGCGAGCGCTGGTCGGCCACGGCGAACCAGCGCATCTGGTCCACTTCATCGCCGAAGAACTCCACGCGGATGGGGTGGTCCTCGGTGGGTGGGAAAACGTCAAGGATGCCGCCACGGACGGCGAATTCGCCGCGGTGCGTCACCATGTCCACGCGGGCATACGCGGCATCGGACAGTGCACGGACTACCTCAGTGAAGGAGCGTTCTTGTCCCACCTGCAGGGTCACCGGAGCCAGGTCCCCCAGCCCTGCCACAAGGGGTTGGACCACGGCGCGGACAGGAGCCACCACTACCCGCAAGGGGGCCGCCGTCGAGGTTTCCGGGTGGGTCAGGCGGCGCAGGACGGATAGCCGGCGGCCCACGGTGTCCGAGCGCGGTGACAGCCGCTCGTGCGGGAGGGTTTCCCAGCTGGGAAAGGCTGCCACGGACTCGGCTGGGAGATAGGAGGCCAGAGCGGCAGTGAGGTCTTCGGCCTCGCGGCCGGTAGCCGTGACGGCGAGGACCACGGGAGTGCCGGCGCCATCGGTAGCCTGGTCGGCACCGGCATCAGCAAGCGCGTCGGCCATTTCGGCGAGCAGCACAGCCCGCATGCCCGTGGGCGCGCTGATCTGGTAGTCAGTGTTGCGGTCGCTGAAAGGCCGCTGAGCTTCCGTTCGGACGCGCGCGAAAGTCTTGTCCTCCGCCAATGCGCGGCGCAGACCGTTGAGGCTCATGACAGAAACTCCTAGGGTGGGTCCAAGGGCAGGCAACACAAATGCCCGGAAATTCAGATGAACGCCGGGTCATTCCAGCCTACCTCTACCCCCAGCCCCAGGAGTTCCTTTGCAGCCTTCGGAAGCCACCCATTCCAACACCCCGCAGGACACCAGGACCGTACTGGTGACAGGCGCCACCGGATACATCGGCGGCCGCCTGGTCCCCCGGCTCCTCGAGGCCGGCCATAGGGTCAAGGTCCTGGTCCGCACGCCACAGAAAATCGCCGATGTTCCATGGCATGACCGCGTGGAGATCATCGAGAACAGCCTGTCCGACGCCGACGGCCTCACCGAAGCCCTGGCCGGCGTGGACGTCCTGTATTACCTGGTCCATTCCATGGCGTCCGGCAGCGGATTCGAGGCCAAGGAGGAAGCCATGGCCCGGCTCGTGGCAGAAGCCGCGGCCAAGGCCGGCGTAGACAGGATCGTCTACCTTGGCGGGCTGCACCCGGATAACGAGGAACTTTCCGTCCACATGCGTTCCCGCGAGACCGTGGGGAAGGTGTTCCTCGATTCGCCGGTGGACGCGATCGTGTTCCAGGCCGGTGTGGTGATTGGTTCCGGGTCGGCGTCGTTCGAGATGATCCGGCACCTCGCCGAAACCCTTCCCGTGATGCCCGCGCCAAGTTGGGTCGGCAACCGGGTTGAGGCCATCGCGGTCCGTGACGTCCTGCATTACCTCGTAGCTGCAGCTGCGCTCCCGGAGAAGGTGAACCGGTCTTTCGATATCGGCTCCCGGGACGTCCTGAAGTACAAGGAGATGATGAACGAGTACGCCGTGGAGCGTGGGCTCCCCCGGCGGCTGGTCATTGCGCTGCCCGTGCCTGCACCGAAGCTCGCCGGTTTGTGGGTTGCCCTGGTGACCCCCATTCCTTTGTCCATGTCCCTGCCGTTGGTGCAGTCGCTGCAGCATGACGCGGTCTCGCGGGAGCACGACGTCGACCGTTACTTCCCGCAGCCCGACGGCGGCCTGACACCTTACCGCCGCGCCGTTGCCTTGGCGCTCGGCAAGGAACGGGACGGGCAGGTGGAGACCACCTGGGCCAACGCCGGCATCGACGCCGACCCGCTTCCCAGCGACCCCGACTGGGCCGGTTACAAAGTGTTCCTGGACGAACGGACCTTCCACAGCGAAGCGAAGCCAGAGCACGTCTGGACCATCATTGAGGGCATCGGCGGCAAGAACGGCTGGTACTCGCTCCCTTTGGCCTGGCGGGTCCGTGGGTGGCTGGACAAGCTCCAAGGCGGCGCTGGATTGCTGCGGGGACGCCGGCATCCCAAGACGCTGAACGCCGGCGAGGTAGTGGATTGGTGGCGGGTGGAGGCTATTGACCGCGGACACCTGTTGCGCCTGCGGGCCGAGATGCGGGCACCGGGAGGGGCTTGGCTGGAGCTGGCTGTTGAACCCGAAGGGAGCGGCAGCCTGTACAAACAGCGTGCCATTTTCTTCCCGCGCGGACTGGCCGGGCGGCTCTACTGGCTGGGCGTCTACCCGTTCCACGGCTTGATCTTCCCGTCCATGGCCCGCAACATCTCCGCAGCGGCCATCACCCTCCAGGAAAGCCCGCCCGAGACCGCCGGTTCAGGGGTGGCCAGCGAGACCCCGTAGGATGTTGGGAGCTAAAAAGCTTCATTACCACCATTCACGGAGGACCCATGGCCCTGAGCGCATCCACCACCCTGCCGCACAGCGTTGACCGCGTTGCTGCCGTATTCGTCAACGAAGATTTCCTGCGTCACACGAGCGAACTGGTGGGCGGCTCCCTGGAATCGTTCACGATCGACGGCGACCCGGCCGGTGCCTTCAGCACCACCACCGTCCGCACCCTGCCTACCACCCGCCTGCCGGACATTGCCCGCAAGTTCGTTGGCGAAACCCTGAAGGTCACCCAGACCGAGCAGTGGGAAGCTCCCGCCGCCGATGGTTCGCGCGCCAGCAACATCGCGCTCAAGATCTCGGGTGCTCCCCTGGACGTCACGGCCGTTCAGCGCCTCGTGGCTGATGGCGGCAACACCCGGATCGAGCTCGAAGGCAACGTGTCTTCTTCGGTGCCGTTCCTCGGTGGCAAGATCGCCGACGCCGCTGAGCCGATGGTGGGCAAGGCCCTGAACATCCAGTCGCAGCAGGCCCAGGCCTGGCTCGAAAGCCACTAGCGTGGAGATCCCCGCTGTCCTCGCGGTTGTCCTGATCGTTGCCGGGGTCTGGTCCCTGGTGGTGTGGCCGCAGTTCCTCAAGCGCGTCATGAAGGATCCCCGCGCCCGCGATGCCGCAGGCAAGGCCACCAAGTTCCTCACGGTCCACGTTGTGCTGGTCACCATCTCCATGGTGCTGGGACTTGCGACGGCGGCCATTGGGATTGCGGGCCTCGTCGCCTGAGTTTCACCCAACTGACTGGCAGTAGCGGCTGATCTGAGCCCTCAGAGCAGCCACTACTGCCAGTTACTTGGGTAAGATGGTTATTGGTGTGCCGGGAAGTCTGGTCGGCGGAGTCTTTGTGCTCCCCTTAGACCGATTGATCCCCGCAAGTAAGGAGCCCCCGTGGCCCGGAAGCCCCCTGCAGCCCCTCAGCAACCCGGCAGCTCAAACGCAGTTTTCTCGCGCTCCAGTTATCCCGAGTACCGCAGGATCCTCGCGATCCTTCGCACGGAAACAGTGGGCGGCGCCCTCCTCCTTGCCGCCACCGTAGTTGCCCTCATCTGGGCCAACTCACCCGCTGCGGACGGCTACTTCGCATTCCGCGACGTCAAGATCGGCTTCGAGCCCTGGCATCTTGACTTGAGCCTTGGCCATTGGGCCTCGGACGGCCTCCTGGCGGTGTTCTTCTTCCTCGCAGGCCTTGAGCTCAAACGCGAGTTCGTGGCGGGCGAACTCCGCAAGCCCGCCAAGGCAGTTGTTCCCGTGGCCGCGGCGATCGGCGGCGTCGTAGTTCCGGCCGTCATCTTTGTCCTGTTCAACCTCGGGTCCCCTGAGACGCTCAAGGGCTGGGCCATTCCCACCGCGACGGACATCGCCTTCGCCCTGGCCGTGCTGGCCGTCATCAACACCCACCTGCCCTCCGCGCTCAGGACGTTCCTGCTGACCCTCGCCGTAGTGGACGACCTCATCGCCATCGGCATCATCGCCTTCTTCTATTCCACGGGACTCCAGCCGCTCATGCTGCTGGCCGCCTTGGTGCCGCTGGCCCTCTTCACGTTCCTGGTCCAAAAGCGGATCCGCAGCTGGTACCTGCTCGTCCCCCTTGCCATGGCCACGTGGGGCTTCGTCCATGCTTCCGGGATCCACGCCACAGTGGCCGGAGTGCTGCTGGGCTTTGCCGTGCCCGTCCTGGCCAGCGGCAAGAAGGGAGAGCCGGCCGAAGGACTGGCGGAGCACTTCGAGCACCGGCTGCGCCCGTTCTCGGCAGGCTTCGCGGTGCCCGTCTTCGCGTTCTTCTCCGCCGGCGTGGCCTTGGGCGGATTCGATGGCATGGGGGCAGCGCTCACGGATCCCGTGGCCGTTGGCATTGTGGCAGCGTTGGTAGTGGGCAAGGCAGTGGGCGTTTTCGGCACCACGTACCTGGTCACCAAGACCACCCGCGCAAGCCTCGATTCCAGCATCGCCTGGATCGACCTCTTCGGGCTGGCCCTTCTGGCCGGCATCGGCTTCACGGTCTCGCTGCTCATCGGCGAGCTGAGCTTCGGCACCGGCTCAGCCCACAATGACCACGCCAAGGTGGCCATCCTGGCAGGTTCCCTGATCTCGGCGCTGCTGGCCGCCGTCGTACTCAGGGCCCGTAACCGGCGGTACCGCCAGGTACAGGCGGATGAAGAACGGGACGACGACGGCGATGGCGTGCCTGACATCTTTGCCCGCGCCTGACGCACGGGTACCGGGCTGCTGCGGTATTGGGCTGCTGGAAGGTTAGGCGGTGGCCTGGTTGAGCGCGTCCTCGGCGGCAACCCAGGAGATCATGGCGCATTTCACGCGGGCCGCGTAACGGGCGACGCCCTCGAAAGCGGCAGCATCGCCCAGGATCTCCGGGTCCGCCTGGACTTTCCCACGCGACCGCAGGACCTCACGGAAGTTCTCGATCACAGAGTGCAATTCCTCCACGGACATGCCCTCGCCCAGTTCACTGAGCACCGACGCCGAGGCCATGGAAATGGAGCAGCCTGCACCGTCCCAACTGATCTGCTGGACGGTTCCGTCCGAAACGGCGAGCCGCAGCGTCACTTCATCCCCGCACACCGGGTTCAGCTGGTGTGATTGTCCGGTGGACGCCCCTTCGGGGGCTGCCGTTTCAGCCAGTCCGCTGCCATGCCGCTGCTTGGAGTGGTCCAGGATGATCTGCTGGTACAGCTGGTCAAGACTCATGGTGGTTGTTGCCTGTTCTGCGAAAAATCGTTGGTGTGAGGCTGCCTGGCTTTCAGGGCTGCCGAAGGTCAGGCCTGGAAGTACGCCCGGACCCCGGAAACAGCGTCGAGGAAAGCATCGACGTCGTCCGTGGTGTTGTAAAGGTAGGTACTGGCCCGGGTGGTGGCCGTCAGGCCCAGACGGCGGTGCAAGGGCTGGGCGCAGTGGTGACCGACTCGAACGGCGATGCCGCGATCATCAAGGAACTGCCCGACGTCGTGGGCGTGGACACCGGCGACGTCGAACGCTGCCAGGCCGATCCGCCCGGAACCGGAGGCGGGACCCACCACACGGATGCCCTCGATGCTCTCGAGCCCTTTGACGAGGCGCTGTCCAAGAGTCGTTTCCCATGCGTGGATGCGGTCGATGCCGGTCTCGGTGAGGTAGTTTACGGCGGCAGCAAGCGCCACGGCCTGGGAGATCCGCTGGGTACCGGCCTCGAACCGCTGCGGGGCCGGCAAGTACTCGGCCCGCTCCATGGTGACCGTGGTGATCATGGAACCGCCGGTGAGGAAGGGCGGCAAGACATCAAGGAGTTCCTGCTTGCCGTACAGCACGCCGACACCTGTGGGCGCCAGCATTTTGTGCCCGGAGAATACGGCGAAGTCTACGTCCAACTCTTTGACGTCCACGGCCATGTGCGGCACGGACTGGCAAGCATCCAGGACCACCAAGGCTCCGACCCTGCGGGCGAGCGCCACGAGTTCGGCCACCGGGTTGATGGTACCCAGGACGTTGGAAGCGTGGGTGAAGGCCAGGAGCCTGGTCCGTTCCCCCACGATCCCGGCTGCGGCGTCAAGCATCAACGTTCCGTCATCGGTGACGGGGATGTACTTGAGGGTGGCCCCCGTCCGGAACGCCAGTTCCTGCCACGGGATGAGGTTGGCGTGGTGCTCCATTTCGGTGACCACGATCTCGTCGCCCGGACCAATGGCCAGGTCCTTCAAGCGTGAATCGCCACGGCCCTGCGCCGCCCACAACCCGGCGTTGGACAGTGCGTAGCTGATGAGGTTCAGTCCCTCGGTGGCGTTGGAGGTCCACACCGTTTCCTCGTACTGCGCGCCGATGAAGTCCGCCACGGTCTGGCGCGCGTCCTCAAAAACCTCCGTGGCTTCCACGGCAAGGTGGTGGGCTCCACGGTGGACGGCCGCATTGCGTTGTTCGTAGTACTCCTGCTCGGCCTCGATGACGCTGAGCGGGTTCTGCGACGTGGCGCCGGAATCCAGGTAGATCAAGGGTTTCCCGTTGACCAGCTGGTCCAGCACCGGGAAGTCATTCCGGATCCGCAACACCTCCGCATTGTCCATGGCATGCACGGACCGCAGCAGTGAGGCGGGGGTTGATACGGCAGTCAAGGGGCGCTCCTTGGAAATCCTTCAGGGACTCCCTATTATCCCACGGTGGCCCCTGCCGTGCGGTGCCGCAGGTGTGCCGTACAGCACGTTCAGCCGCCGGCCCTCCCTGGCACCCAGCCCAGCGGCGGAACAGCGCCGCTGTCGAACGCATTGCGCAGCCGTTCAACGAGGACCAATGCGCGCCGGCTTGCTCCACTTCGGGTTCGGGCTTCATAGCCACTGGCCGCACGCGAATAACACACGGAAGCATGGGCAAACAGCCTGTCCGCAGACAAGCTTCTTCCCGCCGATTCCAACGTCCTGGGGTCGTTGTCCAACAGTGCCGAGGCAAACGTTCCCAGGGCGGCTCCTCCGGCTCCGTGAATTTCCGCCGCAAGTCCTGACAGCCGCCGCTGGAGCACAAGGTCGTCGACAGCGGCACTGCTTGCGTTGAGCGTCAGGAGGGAGACTGCCTCGGCTTCCAACAACGCGTTGCCCTGGTGGTGGAGTTGTTCTGCCAGTGCCAACAGATGCTCCGGGTTACCGGCCATCTGGTCCTGCGCCGCCGCCAGATAGAGGGAGCTGAGCTGGGGAAGGAAGCCTGCGGGATCCTCGCTTTCCTGCAAAGCAGCGAGGCTTTGCCCACTACGCTCCATCGCCTGCACGGGGTTTCCGCACAGCGCTTCGGAGTAGGCCAGCAGGGCTGCAGCAAACGCCAGCACCGGCGGAAGGCCGGCGTCGGACAGTTCCGCAAGGACCGGCTCCAAGGTTCCCCGAGCGGCCCGGGGAAGCCCTTGGCTGAGTTCGGCGTACCCCCGGGCAACGTCCAAGCACACGGCAAGGTAGGTGGGGAGGACAAACGCGGCAGGACACTCCAGGAGTGAGTCCACCTGGCCCCAGGCCAGATTGCTGCGAAGGCACACTACATGCCGGAGCAGGGCGCCCGGCCTGAACATCTCCAGGGCGGGGTCCGCGTCAATGGCCGCCATTGCCGCAGTTGACCGTTCCAACGCTTCCGGGGCAGATCCTGCGAGTAAGAGCCGTTCAGCTTCCCGGACGTTCCACACCACATGGCCGGAAACTTCCTGCAGGGTCTGCGGCCCTCCGTCGCCGGGCGCATTCTCCCCTGAACTGGTGTCCTCCGGAACGCCCGGCACGGCCTCACCCGGGACAGCGCCCAGGAGTCCCAATGCCAAGAGGCGGCTGCCGGCGTCGGCCTTCACCTCCGGCGATCCACCACCTGCTGCCAGCTCCCGCAGCTCCGGGGCCGCCTCGCCCAGCAGGCCTTCAGCAACCAGCGCCCGCGCCCGGAGGAGCCTGGCCTCGTCCTTCCGGCCCGGCCCGGCAACTGCTGCGGCGGCCCGCATGACGAGTTCTGCTGTTGACGGCCTGTCAGCGGCCGGGGCGGTGGCCAGGAGAAGTTCATCGGAAAGGGTCAGGCCACAGTCCAGGGTCCATGTCATCCACCGCAGCAGGGTGGGGGCTGATTCGCGCGTGAGCGCGGGTTCCTCAACGCCAAGGCGGAGGGCCAGGCTTCGGGGTCGTGGCACGGCCAGCCGGGTACCCTCGCCCCGCAACCAGGAACTCGTCCTGACCAGCGGCGGCCTCCCCGCCAGCAGCCGGATATGGTGGTTGGCCAGAAGGTGTTCAACGGCGCTCCGGCCAAAATGGTGTTCCACAACGTCCAGGGCCACAGGTTCAGCAAGCGCTATGAGTTCCAGCGCGTGGCGTTCCTCCGGGGGCCGGGCGGCGTTTTCGGCCTGTACTTGTGCCACCACACCTGGCCAGTCACAGTGGGCCCGGACATCAATGGTCCAGAAGCCGTCCTTTTGCACCAGCAGGCCGGCACTTCGTGCATCGTTGATGGCGATCCCCAGCAGCCCCGCATTGAAGCCGCTCATGGCCGCTAAAAGGCTGCTGGCACGGCGTTGGACACTTCCACCCAGGACGGATTCGGACAAGGCGTGTGCCTCGGTGAAGGTAAAGGGCGGAAGAAAGTACTGTTCCAGGAAGCCGTCTTCCCAGAGTTGATAGAGGTCCGGAGGAAGTGGCCGGCGGCTGTCGGCAGTTGCAACCAAGGTTGCCCCGAAACCGGGTATCAGTTGCAGCAGGACAGCCAAGGAAGGCGGATCTACGTAGTGGATGTCGTCCACCAACAGCACCAACGGCGGCCTTGCCGTTTGAGCCCGGCGTTTGTTCCGGCGTCGGCCCATCTGTGGTGTGTACAAATATTCAGCGGCACCCAAGGTGCTGGCCAGGGCCCGGAGGATGTGAAGCCCGGGTGGCAGTGTGTCTTGACCGCCGGATTCAGGTGCCGCACCCAAGGCGCCGTAACTGGTGGTCTTCAGCTCTGGTTTTCCGGCGAAGCTTCTGACGTCCATGGTTTCGGTGAGGCCCTCTTTGACGGAGAGCAACAGGTGGGTCTTTCCGGATCCTCGGTCCCCCACCACCACGATGCCACTGGTGGAGGGCGACGGTACTGCGGAAAGGATGATGTCCAGGAGCCTCGTCCGGTCCGGGAAGGGTGATGGCCTCAGCCCGACTGTGACGGTGTCTTCGTCCAGCCAGGGATCCGGCAGCATGCGCACTCCAATAGCAGCAGTCCCATGGTCCGGGAGGGGTGGTTTCCGCGAAGTGCGGGCTACCTGGCCTAGAAGCCGGCGGCGGCTGGGGGGAGAGTCTCGGTCTCAGAAGACTCTGTCGCCGCCGGCTTCGTCCAGGGCCGGAACACCTTTCGGCGTCCGGTGCATCGGCTCAAAGAGACCACCGATGCGGATGATGCGACATTCGGAATCCCGGTGATGCTTGGGGCTGAACCGTTCTTCCAAGATCAATACTGCCGGGGTGGCGGACGGGGTACACCAGTAGTTGGTACTCGATTAGTCCGGGGCTTTTTCCGGGCCTATACCTTGTTGTACTCAGTCCCTCAGAGGGGCACTACTTGGTTTGGGAACAACACTCCCATGGGTTACTCCACTGATTGGCCAAAATCCGCGCGGTGGCGGGGGCAAGTGGAGTGGTGGGTGGTTGGTGAGTACTCAAGGAGCACTGAGGTCAATGACGGACAGCAGCCCCGAGATCTTCGCGACGGCGGATCCCCAACTTGGCGTAACTGCGGTAGAGGTGGCCCTCTACGGTCCGTACGGACACCATGAGCTTCTCCGCGATCTGGCGGTCGGTCAGTCCTGAGACTGCCAACGCCACGATGTCCTGCTCACGGCGGGTCAACGGCACCGAGCGGTCCGCTTCGGTGCTGGGGTCATGAACCAGGGCATCGCCAAGGCTGGCTTCGCTGACATCGCGCAGCACCGCTGCCTGCCGGGCCTCAGGTCGCTTTCCTTCGGCGTCGAAGGACAATGCTGCTTTGTCGAAGGCAACGGCGGCCGGTCCGGGCATGCCTGCCGCGGCCAGAAGGTTGCCGGCGTTGACGAAGCCTTGGCCGTCAGCGCCCAGATGTGCTTCCGCCAGGGACAGCCATCCGGCGGCCCAGGCGCCGGACATCGATGGTGTGATCCCCTTGATGGACTCCATGGCTTGTACGTCGCCGAGCTCGGCACGGAGCACCAGGTTTTGCAGCAGGACACCAGGCTCCTGATGCAGCCGCACAGATTCCGGTAACTTCCTGAGCTTGTCCAGCCCTGAGCCTTTGGTCATCAACTCCTGGCCGGCCAAGGTAAAAAGTTCCGCGAGGGCCTCCACGTAAGCTCCTCCGGCCTGCCGGCCCGCCTGACCAGCCCGTTCGCCGGCCAGGCGCTCAGCGAGCACGGTGTCGCCGGACCTGGCCGCAGCGTAAAACGCCAGTGCATTGCCCAGGTTCTTCAGCTGTTGGGGGTCCCTGACCCGGAGTGCTTCGACGGCGGGAGTCACCAGCTCCGCGGCCTGCTCCAGACGGCCTTGACGCAGCAGCGACAACCCCTTGAGGGTCTGGATGTCCCCACCAAAGACAATGAGTCCCATGGCCGATCTCGCGGAGTAACGCTCAAGGGCGGTCCCGGCGGCGCCCCAGTCCCCCGCGCCCAGGGCTGCGAGAGTGTAGCGCGCCAGCACAAAGTCGCTGAAGTACAGGAGATCGTCAGCCTGCTCATCCAGCAGCACCAACGCTTCACGGCCGGCGTCGAGCGCCTCCACGCTCTGGCCCTCAACCGTCAGGAGTTCGCACTGCATGGCCAGGAGGAACACCCGGTTCATGACAAAATCCGCTTGGTCCGGGCTGAGCGCTGCCCCGAACCGCTCCAGGCCTTCACGGAGTTCTGCGTAGTGGCCATCGTGGGCGAGCGCCGCCAACTTCAGTGCCCTGGCATGCCGTTCCACAAGCCCCACCATGGGGTCTGATTCCTTAAGGCCGTTGACGAGGGATGCCGCCGCGGTCCGGGCATCGGCCACAATTTCCGCCGATGAGTCACCCGCGGCCGCCCGCGCAGCGGCCCACAACAACCCTGCCCCCAGGGGCCCCGAGGGATCGGCGTCCAAGTACCCCAGGCCCTCCTCCAACAGCCGCACGGCATTGCGGAAGTCGCCGTCGTTGTAGCTGACCATGGCCATGACCGCACGGGCGCGCGGGCGCAACGCCTCGGAGCGGACCTTGCCGGCTGCTGCCATCGCCAGTGGGTTCTGGAGCAGTTTGGCCGCCAGGAAGGCTGCCTCCAGCAGCTGTTCATCATCGACGTCGGCACCACAGTCCAGCGCCCAGCTCACCAAGCGGAGCAGTCCCTCGGCCGTGGGCGGCTCCGCGAGCAGGTGTTGGACCATGCGCTGGCGGATCTGGAGGCTGCGGGCCGGCGAAACTATCTGGCGCAGCGCCTCGCTGTACATGGGGTGCCACATTTTGAGGGGGCTTCCGGGCCCGTTGGTGGACAGCACCAACCTGCTGTCCATCAGCGCCCGCACGGTTTCCCTGCCAACCTGGGTGTCCAGCACGGCGGCCGGGACGGGTTCGGAGAGCGCGATGACATACATTGCTTCCCTCTCGGCCTCGCTGGTCCGCAGTACACGGTTCCGCACTACCTCGGCCAGGCCTTCTCCGCTGCCCGAGAGGGCTCGTGTCAGGAACCAGACACCGTTCCGTCGCACCAGGTTTCCGTCCGCCCTGGAGTCATCCAGGAGACAGCGAAGGAGTAACGGATTCCCCTCGGACACGGAGTGCAGCACGTCGGCGGCACTGGCCATGATGGTTCCGTCCAGAGTCTTCTCCGCCAGCTCAGTGACGCCCTCATGGTCCAGGGGATGGAGCTCCAGCCGTTCGGCAAGGCCGTCGTACCACAGCTGAAGCAGCGCGGCGGGCAGACCCGGGCGAGGCCTGCCGGTGGCCACGAGCCTGGCCCAACCTGCCGTCACCAATTCAGCCAGGATCTGGGTGCTGCCTTCGTCGAGGTCGTGGGCATCGTCCACAACAAGCAAGAGCCGCGCGCCTTGGCCGCCACGGCGTTTCTCGAACTGGGCCCAGAACTCCCGCAGGATCGCCACCGGCGAGGTGGCTTGTTCCACAGGCAGGTCCAGCAAATAGGGCGCCAGGACACCGTAGGGCACAGCAGACAACGCGGGGCTTCCGTGGACCCGCATCACCACCATTTCCCCTGCCAGGCGGGTCGCAATTTCGGCGGCCAAGGCCGTCTTTCCGATGCCGGGGTCCGCTACCAGGAGCACAGCCCCTGCGCCTTCCTGGCGCAAGATCTTCATGGCCAGATCCAGCTCGGCGTCCCGGCCTACAAGGTGCTCAGCCCGCATGGGCGCTCCGCACTTCTACGGCACTGCCTGCCTCATAGGAGCCCATTGAGCTCGCCTCGAGACGAAACACCCAACTTTGTGAACACCTGGTACAAGTGGCCTTCGACAGTTCGCACAGACACCCCAATATCCATCGCGATTTCACGGTTGCTGACACCCTTCCCGGCGAGTTTAGCAATTTGGCGTTCCCGCTCCGTCAATACCGGCGCGTCGCTGCGCGGTTGTATCGGCAACGCGGACACCGAATGCTCCAGCCGTTCCAGCCTCAGCTGTGCCGTGCGGGCAGCGGTTGTCTCACCCGCGTCCCGGGCAAAGTCCAGTGCCATGGCCACGCACCTGGCCTCGACCACCAGCAGGTCCAGCGCTGCTGCGGCGTCAGCTGCCTCCAGCAGGGCCCGGGAACTCCTGTTCAAAGCACCGCGGGCGAGGTTGCCGGAAATCCTGGCCAGTGGCCCCTGCCGGCGCCCCGCAATATCTTCGAGCAGCCGGTACTCTTCGTCCGTGCCTTCAACCGTGGCGCCGAAGAGGCAGATGCCGGCAGTGGTCACCCGCTGTTTTTCGACGTCGTCGTGGACCCGGGCCAGGAGCCGCTGCTTGACGTCGGGATCCCCCATCCATCGCCCTGCCATCTCAGCGCAGAAATCGGCCACTGATTCGGAGAAAAAGGTTCCCTCTCCGCGGCATGTCCTGTACAGGTCCAGGTAACGGCCCGCTTCCACGGAATTGCCCACCTGTGCGTAAGCAAAAGCAGTGGCAGCGTAGGCTACCTTGTTCATATTCATGGCCGGGCGGAGTTCCAGCTGGGCAACCGCGGACCTGAGGGGTTCAATGGCACTGGCAGGTTTGCCGGCGTAGGCGTAGGCCAGGCCGATGCCCAGTTCAGTCAAGGCACCCCGGTACTGAAGCCGTGAGGACCGGGAAGGTGATCGACGCATGAGTTCGATGCATTGCCGCCACTGCCCGGACAGCAACAGGACCAGGAAAGCGTGCTTGGCGAAGGCCTCTTCAAGCTGGGCAGGCCGGTCAGTATCGCCCAAATGCCGTGAAACGGTCCGCGCAAGATCCTGCGCCTCAAGCTCGCGGCCAAGAATGCAGCGGGCCTCAACCAGGAAGAACGCTGACCTCAACCAGTGCTCCCTGTCCACGTCGGGGTCCTTGGCGAGTTCCTCTTCCAAATGATCGATGATGGAGGCGTACTCACCCATGTAGGTGTTGTACTCGTAACTGCACAAGTGGAGGCGGTTATAGGCCTTGGCCACTGTCTCTGCCGGGTAGTTGCCCGCCATGGCCCCGAGAGTTTCAAGTCCATCTGAAATGACCCCCGGCACCATGCCCGCCCGACCATCAATCCACGTCATTGCCTGGCATTTCGCGGCGGTTACTTCCGCGAACTCCACCGGGTCCAGCGCGGCAAGGCGGGATTCGGACACCTCATCCAGGGCCTGGGCGGCGTGCAACGGCAAGTCCAGCATGAGGTACGCCGCAGCTTTCAGCCGTTGTCCGGGGACCCACTCTTCGTCTTTGGGATCCAGGGACAACGTGCACTGGATGGCAAAGTTGGGATCGTAGTTGTCCAGTGCTGCGCGCCCGGCTGCCAATGCGTGGGCCGGCGAGGGCATCGGCTCGTCCTCGCAAGAATGCATCCATGCGGCATAGCTCAGGAGATCCTGCGCGGCGAGGCCCTGCAGTTCAGGCTCTTTGGGGCCATGAAGCATCAGCCGCAGTTCGCGTCTGCGGCGGGTGCTCAGCCAGCTGTGGACCACCTCGCCAACATAAGGATCCCGGAGGGATACCCAGTGGTCATCGCCCCGTTCAACGGTGAGCAGCCCGGAGTCTTCCATCTCCACCAGAACTTCGGTGCCGAAGATGGCTGCCAGGTCCACCAGGGTTGCGCGCTGCGCACAGGCCAGGATTTCAACGACGGTCCTGCTGGCCTGCGTTTCGCGCGCCAGTTTGGAGCGGACGAAGTCCTCCACCACCGTTGCGCCCTCCAGTTTGATCCGGTCACGCAGCGTCCAGACGGAGTCGTTGAGTACCAAGTTGCCGGTTTGGCGCTGTTCTTCCAGGAGGGCATGCAGCAGCATCGGGTTTCCGCCCACTGCCGAGTGCAATGAGCCAACCAGCGTTGATGATACGTAGTGTCCAAGGACCGATCCCAACACCTGCTTGGTCTGTTCTTCGCTCAGGGTGTTGAGATGGACCTCGCCCAGCTCGCCTTCGAGGACCAGCCGGTGGAAGTCGGCAGGGAGGTCGCTGGCACGCTGCACTGTGGCAACTACCTTGGCGGTGCCGGTGGCCATGAGGTTCAGCAGCACACCTGTGCTCATGGGGTCCATGCCGCCGGCGTTATCCACAATGAGAACGGTGTTCCGGCCGGCCGCTTCCTGCCTGATCAGGCTTGTCACTGCATGCAGGATGCCGGTCGGAGAACTAACGGCTTCGGAGGGGAGCCGGGCCAGCAGGAAACCCAGGCATCCGTACGGTGTTTGGCCGTTGGCAACAGTGTTCCGCAGTTGAAGGCTGTGGACCTTGGGGCCCAGCGAGGAGACAACGGCGCGGGCCAGGCCGGATTTGCCGATTCCCCGTTGGCCGGTGAGGACCACCCCATACGAATCGGGTGATTCGAGGAATTTTCCCGCCTTCGACAGATCGTGGCTGCGGGCCAGCAGTGACCACGTTTGCCTGTCGGTTGGTCCGCCCACAAGATCGGGAGCCGCAGCCTTTGCTGCGCCTCCCCCGCCCTTGTTTAGCAACTCCGCCGACATTCGCATCCTTCGCTACACATCCGCGACAGTCCCCCACCGCTTACCTGCGTATCATGCACACTACCGCCGGGCGCCGACAGTTTGTAGACCTTAGGGTCCTCGGGACCGTCAGGCTTTCCTCAGGCTTACCTCAAGATTCGCTCAAGCTTTGGCGGGGTGGTGTTTCTGCTGCGCAGACAACAAGCCCTGGTCCATCAATAACTGCACGGCGTCGGCGGCCTCGTCCAGCAGGAAGGGCAGTTCCTTCTTTTCGGCGGTGGCGAAATCCCGGAGGACGTAATCGGCGGTCTCCATCCGGCCGGGAGGCCGCCCTACTCCTACGCGGACGCGCAAATAGTCCTTGGTGGCGAGGGCTTTGGAAATGTCCCGCAGGCCGTTGTGCCCGCCCTCGCCGCCGCCCAGTTTTAGCTTGACTGTGTTAAAAGGAATGTCGATTTCGTCGTGGACCGCTATGACATGGTCCGGGGCGATGTCGAAAAAGTTGCACAGGCCCGCAACAGGCCCCCCGGACGTGTTCATGTACGTCATGGGCTTGGCCAACACCACACGGGGGCCACCGATGCCCAGCCGGCCCTCAACTACCTGGGCGCGGGCCTTATGGACCTTGAACTTTCCGCCCATCCGGGAAGCAAGTTCATCCAGCACCATCTGGCCCACATTGTGCCGGTTGTTGCTGTACTCACTGCCGGGGTTGCCGAGGCCGACAATCAGCCAAGTGTCACTCATGGTCTCATCCTAGGGAACGTTTCGTTGTATCAGCGGGAACGTGATGTGCCGGCGGGACTGTTCTTAGACAGGGCAAGGACAAAGGAAAGTGGCCGGGACCCGAAGGTACCCGGCCACTCAACGGCTTGCGCCTCAAGCAGTCACAAGACTACTCAGCGGCCGGTGCTTCTTCTTCAGCCTCGGAAGCGGTCTCAGCGATGCGGACCACCAGGGTGTCGCCTTCGGTGAGGAGGGTGGAACCCTTCGGCAGGACGAGGTCCGAAGCGTGGATGCTTTCGCCGGCCTTGAGGCCTTCGATGCTGACCTCGACGGCGGTGGGAACGTGGGTTGCCTCAGCTTCGAGGGAAACCGTGGTGGCTTCGAGGCTGGCAACAGCACCCGGAGCAACTTCACCGGAAACGTGGATCGCGATGTCGACGGTAACCTTCTCGCCGGCCTTCACGGTCTGCAGGTCAACGTGCTCGATGATCTGCTTTACGGGATCGCGCTGGATGTCCTTGACGAGCGTCAGGTGCTGCTCGCCGTCGACGTCGATCGCCAGGAGGGCGTTGGAAACGCGCACTGCCAGCGTGGTGGCGCGGCCCGGCAGGTTGATGTGGATCGGCTCTGCGCCGTGGCCGTAGATGACAGCCGGGATCTGGCCGGCCATGCGTGCACGGCGGGCGAAACCCTTGCCGAATTCGGTGCGCAGTTCTGCGGTGAGCTTCTGCTCAGACATGTGTACTCCTTGATTACTGTGGCGCCCGGAAAAAATCCGGGCTTGTCTATCAGCAAGGGCGGAGGTCTGGAGACCTTCTACGCCCGGCTGAGGTCGGCCGCTGAGCAGCCGTTCCGCCTGTGTTGAAGGAGATGCAGACCCAGTCGATAACGGAGACCCGCAACCCTGGTCCACGCAATGTGGACCGGATGTGCTCTCCCTCGCCAAGGTATCCCCACGAGTTTAGCAGCGGAACGCGTCCAACATGAAAACGGGCAACAAAACGGGCCACCCGCAAGCCCGGAGGCTGCGGATGGCCCGTTCTGGTACGGAGATTCTTATGCCTTGCCGTCGAACAGGCTGGTGACCGAACCGTCGTCGAACACTTCACGGATGGCGCGTGCAATCAGCGGAGCGATCGACAACACAGTCAACGACGGGAAGCGCTTCTCGGCCGGAATGGGCAGGGTGTTGGTGACCACCACTTCGCGGGCACCGGAATCGGCCAGGCGCTGTGCTGCGGGGTCGGAGAAGACCGCGTGGGTGCAGGCGATGATGACGTCCTTGGCACCGGCGTTCTTCAGGACCTGGACGGCACCGGAGATGGTTCCGCCGGTGTCGATCATGTCATCGATCAGGACGCAGGTGCGGCCTTCCACCTGGCCAACAACGGTCTTGGAGACTGCCTGGTTGGGAACAGTGAGGTCGCGGCTCTTGTGCACGAACGCCAGCGGGGCGCCGCCCAGTCGCTCGGCCCACTGCTCGGCAACGCGGACGCGGCCGGTGTCGGGGGAAACAACGGTGATGTTGTCAGCCTCAACCTTGGTGCGGATGTAGTCAGCCAGCAGCGGGATGGCCATGAGGTGGTCAACGGGACCATCGAAGAAGCCCTGGATCTGCGAGGTGTGCAGGTCCACGGACATGATGCGGTCCGCGCCGGCGGTCTTGTACAGGTCGGCGACCAGGCGGGCAGAGATGGGCTCGCGGCCGCGGCCCTTCTTGTCCTGGCGGGAGTACGGGTAGAACGGCGAAACAACCGTGATCCTCTTGGCAGAGGCGCGCTTGAGGGAGTCGATCATGATCAACTGCTCCATCAGCCAGTTGTTCAGGGGCGCCGGGTGGGCCTGGATGACGAAGGCATCGGTGCCTCGCACGCTCTCGGCCGAACGGACGTAGATTTCCCCATTGGCGAAGTCGTAGGCGTCGATGGGCAGGAGCTCAGTCTCCAGCTCCTTCGCGATTTCCTGCGCCAGCTCCGGATGCGCCCTTCCGGCGGCGAGAATTAATTTCTTCTCTCCGTGTGCGGTAATTTCGCTCATGCCTGTTTGCCTTCTTCTATGGTTGCCGGGGATTGTGAGGATGTGGAGGCGGACGCCGGTTCCTGGGCGGCTTCGGCCAAAGTGGCCGAAGCCGTACCGGGACGGTTGGCAATGACCCAACCTTCGGCGTTCCGCTGTGCGGCCAGGCTGAGGGCAAGGGCGCCTGCGGGAACATCCTTGCGGATGACGGCCCCGGCGCCACTGTAGGCACCGTCGCCTACCGTCACGGGAGCCACGAAGACCGTGTTGGAACCGGTGCGGACGCCCGAGCCGATCACCGTGCGGTGCTTCTTCTCGCCGTCGTAGTTGGCCGTGATGTTGCCGCAGCCGATGTTGGTGTCCTCACCGATTTCCGCGTCACCGGCGTAGCCCAGGTGGGACAGCTTCGAACCGCGGCCGATGGTCACGTTCTTGGTTTCGTAGAACGCGCCGATCTTGCCGGTCTCCCCCAGCACCGTGCCCGGGCGGAGGTACGTGAACGGTCCAACGCTCGCTTTGGCACCAATGGTGGAACCGGAGCCATGCGTGCGGATCACCTTCGCGCCCTCGCCCACGTTCACATCGGTCAAGGTGGTGTCAGGACCCACGACGGCGTCGCGCGCCACAGTGGTGGAACCATGCAGTTGGGTGTTGGGCAGCAGACGGACGTCTTCATCGAGTGTCACCGTCGAGTCGATCCAGGTGGTGGTGGGGTCAACCACGGTCACGCCGGCACGCATCCAGGACTCGATGATGCGGCGGTTGTGCTCGGCGCCAAGCGCCGAAAGCTGGATGCGGTCGTTGGCGCCCTCAACCTGCCAGCGGTCTTCGGTCACGACGGCGGCAACCCGGCCACCGGCGTCGCGCGCCAACCCCAGAACGTCAGTCAGGTACATCTCGCCTTGTGCGTTGTCCGTGGTCACCTTCGCCAGCGCGGTGCGCAGCACGGCGGCATCGAAGGCGTAGATACCGGAGTTGACCTCGCGGATGCTGCGCTCGGCCTCGCTGGCATCTTTGTGTTCACGGATGCCGGTGACGGTTCCGTCTTCGGCGCGGAGGATCCGGCCATAGCCAGTGGCGTCGTCCAGGACCGCGGTGAGTACCGTGACAGCGTTACCCTCGGCCTCGTGGGTGGTCACGAGTTCCCCGAGCAGTTCGCCCGTCAGGAGCGGAACATCGCCGTACGTCACTACTACGGTGCCGGTAAGTTCGGCTTCGGCGTCGAGGGCCTTGAGGGCCACCTCCACTGCGCGACCCGTACCGGGGACATCGTCCTGGTCAACAATCAGTGCTTCGGGATCCAGCCCGGTGACGTGCCCGGCCACGCGGTCGCGCTCGTGCCGGACAACAAGCGCCAGCTTCAGCGGAGTGATGGAACGGGCGGCCAGGAGAGCGTGGCCCACCATGGAGCGTCCGCCAATTTCGTGGAGAATCTTGGGGGTCCGGGACTTCATGCGCGTTCCAGCGCCTGCGGCCAAAACTATGACCGCTGCGGGACCGGTGGATTCGGGGCTCACGTACTGGCTCTCCTTGCTCGGTATGTCCCGGGTAACCCGGCTTCGGAATGCTGCCATCCCAATGGACCCAGGCACCGTTCGAGCCGTTCCAGGTACAGAGAGGAGCGCATTTTCCGACCGTTCCGCCCATAGGATTCGAACCTATACTCCACGGCTCCAAAGGCCGGGGTGCTGCCATTACACCAGAGCGGACCGTGCATGATTCACACCATCAAGCAGCAGGGCCTGACGGTTTCCCGGGCTACCGGGATGCACACACAAGAATCTAGTTTGCCATGACCATTGCATGCTTCGCGACTTGACCGCCCGCTGCCCCTGCCCCGGCGCACCCCGGGATGCCTCCCGCACCCCTTTCCGACCCGCCGCGCCGGGCCTGCAGCCGGCCCGTAAGGCATGATGGTCACGTGAGCAAGCGCACTGAACTCCCCCGTCCCGAGGACACCGCTGGGCCCTTGGAGCACGTTTCCACCGGCCCTGCAGTCCGCATCAGGATGACCGGCCAGCAGCGCAAATCCCAGCTCATCGGTATTGGCCGCGCGCTCTTCGCTGTCCGCGGCCTGGACGGCACCACGATCGAGGAAATCGCTGCCAGCGCGGGAGTTTCCAAGCCCGTCATCTACGAGCACTTCGGCTCCAAGGAAGGCTTGTACCGGCAGGTCGTGGAGACCGAATTCAGGATCCTGCTGGACTCCATCACCGAGGCCCTCAGCACCGAAGCCAAACCCCGGGTACTGGTGGAACGCGCGGCCCTGGCCCTTCTCGGTTATATCGAGGACCGCACCGACGGATTCCGGATCCTCATGCGGGACGCCCCGCCATCGCAGCCCGAAGGCGCCTTCTCCACCCTGCTGTCACATGTCACGGCCCGGGTGGAGCACCTGTTGTCCGACGAATTCGCCCGCCGCGGTTTCAGCGCAGCCGACGGCGCGATGTACGCGCAGATGCTGGTGGGGATGGTGGCGATGACCGGCCAGTGGTGGCTCGACAGCCGCACACCGGACAAGCGCGCCGTCGCCGCCCACCTGGTGAACCTGGCATGGAACGGCCTCACCGGGTTGCAAAAGGAGCCCGGACTACGTTCCGAGGCGTAGGTCCCTCCCCTGGTCACCAGGCACCCTCTCTCACCTCCCACGTGCTAAAGCCCAACCCTCTCTCACCTCCCACGGTGGCCAGTTTGTAGGATGTGCTCATGACGGCACCCCAGCTCTATATCAATTTTCCCGGAACAGCCCGCGAGGCACTTGGTTACTACGCGAAGATCTTCGGCGGAGAGCTTTCCTTGCACAGCTTGGAGGAGTTCAACCGCACTGACGGCCCTTCGGATGCCATCGCCCATGGGGTACTGAGTGGTGCGGTCTCTTTGTTCGGATCTGATGCTGTCGGCGGTGAACCGACAGTCAAAATCCAAGGTGCCATGCTCTCGTTGCTGGGAGCTGCCGATCCGGAAGTTCTTCACGAATGGTTCAACAAACTCGCGGACGGCGGCCGGATTTTGGACCCACTGGCGCCGAAGCCGTGGGGTGCATCAGACGGCCAAGTAGTGGACCGCCACGGCCTCCACTGGCTCATTGGCTACGAAGGGACGCAACAGCAACCGCCCCAAACCCTAGGGACGTGAGAGAGCGCTCGTCCCAAACCCTAGGGACGTGAGAGAGCGTCGGTCCCAAACCCTAGGGACGTGAGAGAGCGCTCGTCCCAAACCCTAGGGACGTGAGAGAGCATCGGTCCCAAACCCTAGGGACGTGAGAGAGCGCTCGTCCCAAACCCTAGGGACGTGAGAGAGCATCGGTCCCAAACCCGAAGGATGTGAGAGAGCATCGGTCAGCGGGACGGCGGCAGGCATCCGGAGGCGTGCCGCTGCGCCTCATCGCGAGGAACGAGCCAGCACGCGGAGGATGCGTTGCGGCCGGCTCACCATTTACTCGCCGAGGATTTCAGCAGCCTCCAACCACTCCAGCTCCAGCCCTTCCTTTTCCTCGAGCAACTCCTGCAGCTTGGCATTGAGCTCCCCCAGGGCGTCGAAGTCGCCGGATTCGGACTTCGCTGCCATTTGGGTGTGGAGCTTCTCTTCCTGCTGCGAGATCTTGCCGAGTTGGCGGTCGATCCTGTTGAGGTCCTTGCGGGCCTCCCGTTTTTCGGCTTCGCTGGCACCGGACGGAGCAGCAGCGGAAGAAGAGCTGGCAGAGGTCGGCGCGCCGGAGCCCCCACCAATGGCGCCGGACGCAAGGGCGGCTTCACGCAGCTCGAGGTACTGGTCTACGCCGCCGGGCAGGCCGCGGAGTTTGCCGTCGCCGAGCAACGCCATCTGGTTGTCGGTGACGCGTTCCAGCAGGTAACGGTCGTGGCTGACCACAACCAGTGTCCCGGGCCAGCCGTCCAGGACGTCTTCGACGGCGGCCAGGGTGTCGGTGTCGAGGTCGTTGGTGGGTTCGTCGAGCATGAGGACGTTGGGCTCCCCTACCAGGAGACGCAGGAGTTGGAGCCTGCGGCGCTCACCACCTGAGAGGTCGCTGACGGGTGTCCATTGCTTCTCCTTGGTGAACCCCAGTTGTTCCACCAGCTGGCCGGCGGTGAACTCCTTGCCGCCCACGCTGAAGGACCGCTTTTCGCGTTCGATGACCTCAATGACGCGAAGGTCGGAGACGTCATCGAGCTCTTTGACGTCCTGGGTAAGCACGGCAGTGACCACGGTCTTGCCGCGCTTCACCTTGCCGGAGGTCGGCTGGATCTCTCCGTTGAGCAGTTTCAGCAGGGTGGACTTTCCTGCACCGTTGACACCCACCAGGCCGAGTCGTTCGCCCGGGGCGAGCCGCAGCGTGATGTTGTCAAAGAGCTTCTGACCGCTTTCGCCGCCCAAAAAGTCCAGTGTGACGTTTTCGAGGTCCAGCACGTCTTTACCGAGACGGGCAGTGGCCATTTTGCTGAGGGCCACCGAGTCGCGGGGATCGGGCACGTCGGCAATGAGGTCGTTGGCGGCTTCGATGCGGAATTTCGGCTTGGCGGTCCGGGCGGGGGCGCCGCGCCTCAGCCACGCGAGTTCCTTTTTGACGAGCTGCTGACGTTTACCTTCGACGACGGAGGCCATGCGGTCACGCTCGGCGCGGGCCAGAACGTAGGCGGCGTATCCGCCGTCGAACATGTCCACCATGGCGTCGTGGACTTCCCAGGTGTAGTTGCAGACTTCGTCGAGGAACCAGCGGTCGTGGGTGACCACCAGGAACGCGCCCTGGTTGGCGCGCCAGCGCGTCTTCAGGTGCCTGGCCAGCCAGGCGACGCCTTCGACGTCGAGGTGGTTGGTGGGTTCGTCCAGCATGATGACGTCGTGGTCTTCGATGAGGAGCTTGGCCAGCGCAACGCGGCGCTTTTGGCCACCGGACAGGGCGTGGACGTTGGCGTGCCAGTCGACGTCTCCCACCAGTCCGCCCATGACTTCGCGGATCTTGGCATTGGCGGCCCATTCGTGGTCCGCGCGGTCGCCGACGATCGCGGCGCCTACTGTCAGGTCGCCGTCGAGCACGTCGCCTTGGTCCAGGTAGCCGACGTTGACATCGCCCCGTTTGGTGACCCGACCGGAGTCAGGCGTCGAGCGCAGGGCGAGCAGGCGCATGAGGGTCGATTTGCCGTCGCCGTTACGGCCCACCATGCCGATGCGGTCGCCATCCTCCAAACCGAGGGTGACGCCGTCGAGGACAGTGCGGGTCGCGAACGAAACGGTGAGGTTTTCGCCGCCAAGCAGGTGGGCCAATGGGTACTACTTTCTACTGCTGGAATGCGGAGGTACTAAAGGAGGGTATCGGAGATGATCCGGGCGCCGGGCACCGGGCCGTGGACCGCCAAGGCAGTGTGGCCGCGGTGGGTCAACTCTTCGGCGAGGACACTGGCTGAAACAGAGTCGCGGGCAAGCAGCGCGATAGTGGGGCCGGAGCCAGAGACCATTCCGGCCAGGGCGCCGCGCGCTTCGCCCAGTCCGATGGTGTCGCGAAGTTGCGGCGCCAACGTGATCGAAGCCCTCTGGAGGTCGTTGATCAACACTCGGCTGAGGGTCTCAGGGTCTCCATTGCGGAGCGCTTGGAGGATGGTGGGGTCCACGGCCATTGGTTCTGGAATGTCCATGCCCTCGGAGTCCCGTAGCCCGTCAAGGGTCCGGAACACGTCAGGTGTCGAGAGCCCGTAATCTGCAAAGACCAGCACCCAGTCCATCTGGGCTTTCGCCAAGGCCGGGGAGAGTTTATCGCCCACGCCAAGCCCGACGGCGGTGCCTCCCAGGAGCGAGAACGGTACGTCTGCGCCCAACTCCGCCGCCAGATGTGCGAGTTCCTCGCGGGACAGTCCGCTGTTCCACAGGGCATCGCAGGCCAGCAGGGTTGCCGCGGCATCCGCTGAACCGCCGCCCATGCCACCGGCTACTGGCACCCGCTTGGTGATGTCAAGATGCACGCCGGTGGGTTTCTCGGACATTTCGGCCATGATGGCCGCGGCCTTGTAGGCAAGGTTCCGCTCATCCAGCGGAATGTCTACACCATCGAGGTCAAGCGTGCTGTCGGGGCTGATGCTGACAGTGATTCCCGGGGCCTCGGTGCTGGTTGCCGCCACTTCCTCATAGAGGGAAACGGCAAGGTAGACGCTGGCCACCGAATGGTAGCCATCAGGCCGCAGCGGTCCAACGCTCAGGGAGACGTTGACCTTCCCGGGCGCTTTGACGCGGACTGTCCGGGCATGGAAGCGGTCCCCCGCGAACGGGAGGCTGCTGGGTTTGCGGGTGCCCGGGTTCATGCGTCCACGGGGTGGCGGGCTTCGGCGATCTTGACGTAGGCGGAGATGTCCAGGACTTCGCCGCGCGCGGTGGGGTCCACGCCGGCGGCAACCAGGCAACGTTCGGCTTCAGCGGCGCTGCCGGCCCAGCCGGCCAGCGCCGCGCGGAGGGTCTTGCGGCGTTGGGCGAACGCAGCATCGATGACGGCAAAGACCTGCTCGCGGGTGGCATGCGTTTGGGGTGGATCGTGGCGTGTGAAAGCCACGAGCCCCGAATGGATCTTCGGTGCAGGCCAGAACACGTTCATGCCGATGACACCGGCCTTGCGCATGTGCCCGTACCAAGCGGCCTTCACCGATGGAACACCGTAGATCTTGGACCCGGGAGTCGCTGCAAGCCTGTCAGCTACCTCGTCCTGCACCATGACCAGGCCGTGCTGCAGGCTCGGGAAATGCTGCAGGAGGTGAAGCACCACGGGGACAGCAACGTTGTATGGCAGGTTCGCCACCAGTGCCGTGGGAGGCACGGGCAGTTCGGTGACCTTCATGGCGTCGGAAAGCACCAAGTGGAAGTTATCTTCCGCTCCGGGGCGCCAGGCGCGCACAGTCGCCGGCAGTTTTTCCGCCAACACGGGGTCGATCTCCACCGCCACAACAGTCTTGGCTGCGTCCAGCAAGCCGAGGGTCAGCGAGCCAAGTCCCGGGCCGACTTCCAGCACGGTTTCATCGGAGTCGATGTTGGCGGCGGCCACAATCCTGCGGATGGTGTTGCCGTCAATCACAAAGTTCTGCCCCAGGGTCTTCGTAGGGCGTACACCGATTTCCTCGGCAAGCCGTCGGATGTCTGTGGCGCCCAGCAAAGGCGCGACGGCGGCGGGTTCGGAATTCGGTTCAGTCACCTAGGTATCGTATCGCCTGTGAAGGGTCAGGCTGCGTGCGCGCAGCCCCAGTCGCGGAGGCCGTTCTTGGCGTAGAGGCGGTTGGCGATATCAATCTGCTGTGCCTTGGTGGCCAGGCTGGCGTTGGGAGCATAGGCTCCACCACCATTGGCGAGCCACGTCGGGCTGGAGAACTGAAGGCCACCGTAGTAGCCGTTGCCGGTGTTGATGGACCAGTTTCCACCGGACTCACACTGGGCAATCCGGTCCCACATGCCTTCGTTCGGGGCGCCCGTGGGGCCGCTGGACGTTGCTGCTGCCTTGGCCGGAGTAGCTACGGGGCGTGCTTTGGTGCCGACGCTGACCTTTTCGGTGACCGGCTTGGTGGTGACATCGCTTGAGACGAGGGCGCGTGATGCTTCGCGTCCGTCAACCAGGACCAGCTTGAACTTCTTGACCAGTGAACCGGCTACGCCTTCCTGGGTGACCTTCTCTTCGCCCTTGAACAGCTCAGCGGTTTCGGTCTTCACGCTTTCGAAGGGCACTTCCTCCGTGGCTTCGGCGGTCTTGCTCGTGTCCACGCGGGAGACCTTGATCACCATGTCCTGAACGATGGGCGCGTTGCCAGGCTGGGAGATGCGGTCGTTGGCGCCAACGGTGACGCCGGTGTCCTTGAGTACGGTGGCGACGTCGGCCGCCGTCGTGGTGGTGCTGGTGTCCTTGCCGTCGGCAACAACGCTGATGGTCTTGGGAGTTGAGATCGAGACGAAGGAGCCGGTGACTTCCAGCGACGCTTCCTTCGGCTGGGAGATCTCGGAGGAGCTTGCCACCCCAAGTTCGCTGACCAGTGCGGCGACGTCGGGGGCGTTCGTGTTCACGGTCTTGCGCGCGCCGTCCAATTCAATGGACACGGCCTTCGCGAGGTTGATGTTGACCACGGAGCCGTTCTCCACACGGGCGTCGAGGGCGGGTGAAACCCTGTCAGCGTCCTTCAGCTCGACCTTGGCCGCCTTGACCACCTGGTCAACTGTGCCGCCAAAGGTCTGGATGGAACTCACCTTGCCGTCCACGTTGAGGGTGACGGTCTTGTTGTTGCCCACAAAGGCGACAACTCCGACTACCAGCGCTGCAACCACCAGCAACTGGGCACCGACTTTGAGGAAGCTGAACTTGCCATCCGTTGTGAAGAACTTGATCACGTTTGCCCATAACTCTCAGACCATCCGGGCACGGGGAAAAGCACAGAAATAATGCCAGCGGCAAAACGGAGGGGCCAGGCGCAAAGCCTGGTCCCGCTCTTGCTGCCGGCATCTGCGCCGCCAATTACATTCAACTGATGAAGGCCGGAATCAACCGGCCCAGCTGTCCGAAGGCCTTCCCCGACCCCGGCTACTTGTTTAACACAGTAACCGATCTGTTATAAACCAGCCAAGACTTCTGCATACCGGGTATTCACGCCGGGTACGTCAAGGGCCTCCCGAAAGAGCGCCCTAGGCCCACGAGCCGTAGGCCTGGAGCGTGTTTTCCGCCAAACGCGAACAGAGCTCGGAGAGGTCATCTCCTGTCACTTCCGCCATGGACCGGACCGTGTAGGGAACCATGTAGCTCGCGTTCGGCCGGCCACGGTACGGGTGGGGCGTCAGGAACGGCGAATCGGTTTCCACCAGGATCCGTTGTGGCTCGGCGATGGCCAGCGCTGCGCGAAGGTTTCCCGCATTCTTGAACGTCATGGTGCCCGCAAACGACATGTACCACCCGTTCTGGTTGCAGATCCGCGCCAATTCTTCGTCCCCCGAGAAACAGTGGAACACCACCCGCTCCGGGGCGCCTTCCTCCATCAACACCTGCACCACGTCGTCGTGGGCGTCGCGGTCGTGGATCTGCAAAGTCAGCCCCAGCCGTTTCGCGATGTCGATGTGGCGCCGGAAGGAGTACCGCTGGGCCACCAGCCCTTCCCCGTGGGTCCGGAAAAAATCCAGTCCAGTTTCACCGATAGCGCGGATCCGCGGGTGGGCTGCCAGCTCTTCGATCTCGGCGAGCGCTGACTCCAGTTCCCCGCGCCCGGCATACACCGGGGCATCATTGGGGTGGATCGCAACGGCACCGAGCAGGCGCGGATCCGCGTCCACTGCCTGCACGGTGAAGCGGGACGACTCCAGGTCGCAGCCCACCTGCACAGCGCCGTGTACACCGACGGCCTCAGCCGAGTCCATCGCGTCCCGAACCGAGACCTCGATCAGTCCGTGCCGGAAATCCAGATGCGTGTGGTTGTCCATGACAGGAACGGGGAGGGGTTCCGGTGCCGGCGGGTACTCCTTGCGCGAATCTGTATCCTCGGATGACGCACGGTACGCAGCAGGGGCGAGCGAATTACACATGTTCCCACCTTAATCGGACCACGGTCCCCCTGCGGCAGCGGCCGGGTGGGCAGAGATAAATTCCACTCGGCACATAAATTCCTGAGCACTATGTCAGCGGCGGCCAATGTCTGGGTAGTCTGGAACGGACAGACGGTCAACAACAGCAACACATCATCAAGATTGCTGACGCAGTGGCCACGGCTGAAGGGCAATCCATGGAGTCCAAGCGACAAGTATCCGTTGAACCTACCCCGCTCCAGGGCGAGGCTTACAGTACGCTGCCGCGGGATGGTGCAGCACTCAATGGACACAGGCCGCAGGTCATGGACGCGGAGCGGTTCCACGATGCCAGCGAACGCATCCTGGGATCCATCAACAAGGTCATTGATGGCAAGGCCGACGCCGCGAAGCTCGCGTTGACGGTACTGCTGGCCCAAGGCCACCTCCTGCTGGAAGATGTTCCCGGCGTCGGCAAGACCCTGCTGGCCAAGACACTGGCGCGGACCGTGGACTGTACCGTCTCCCGCATCCAGTTCACGCCGGATCTCCTGCCGTCCGATGTCACCGGCGTCTCCATCTACAACCAGTCGTCCCGGCAATTTGAGTTCCGGCCGGGTGCAGTGTTCGCGAACATTGTGATCGGCGACGAAATCAACCGGGCTTCGGCCAAGACCCAGTCCGCGCTTCTTGAGTGCATGGAAGAGCACCAAGTCACCGTTGATGGGCATTCCTATCAGCTGGGACTGCCTTTCATGGTGGTCGCCACCCAGAACCCCATTGAGATGGAGGGCACCTACCCGTTGCCCGAAGCCCAGCGTGACCGTTTCATGGCGAGGATTTCCATGGGCTATCCGGACAAGGAAGCCGAGATCGAAATGTTGGAGACGCATCAGGCTTCCTCTCCCCTGGCCAAAGTAACCCCCGTGGTCACTGCCGCCGACGTCGCGGCCATGATCGCTGCCGTCCAGCAGGTGTATGTGTCAACTGCCATCAAGGAGTACACGGTGGCCATCGGGCGGGCTACCCGTGACAGCGCACGTCTCCGCCTCGGAGCCAGCCCGCGGTCCTTGTTGCAGCTGTTGCGTGCAGCCAAGGCAACCGCCGCGCTGGACGGGCGGGACTTTGTTCTGCCGGACGACGTCGTGGACGTGGCCGAATCGGTACTCGCCCACCGGATCATCCTGGACCGCAAGGCGGCAAGCTCAGGTGATACGCCGCAGAGCATCCTTCGGGGCATCCTGGCCGCCCTGCCGGTTGCCCAGGAACCGCCCAACGCGTGGCGCAGGGACAGGAACACCGCCTAGGAGGCAGGAATGGCGCTCGTGGATCGGCTCCCCAAGCATTTGTTTACCAACCGCGGCTGGGGATTGCTGGCGGCCGGAGCCGTCGCGCTGGGGTGCGCCTGGGTAATGGGCAGGCGGGATCTCCTGACGCTCGCGGTCTTGTTACTTCTCCTGCCGTTGGTGGCCCTCGCCGGGGTCCGGGTTCTGAAGCCCAAATTCCAGGTGTACCGGGAGTTCAACCCCTCCACCGTGGAAACTGCCAGCACCACCACCGTTCGTTTGGCTGTAGCACGGTCCTCGTATTCCACAGGGCACGTGATCATGGAGGAGCAGTTGCCTCCCCGTTTCGGCGAGCCGCCGGCGTTCCGCTTCCCGGCCCGCTCGGCCTCCGGAGGCACCAGCCGTTACGAGTACCATCTTCGCTCCGGCAAGCGCGGGCAATTCCGCATCGGCCCTGTCACGGCAGAGTTCAGCGACCCGTTCGGCTTGTCGCTGCGGCGGCATGCCATCGACGACGGCGACGTCCTCACCGTGACGCCGGCCGCCGTCGAACTTCCCGTCACCGGACTTGCAGGCGCGCGCGGCAACGATGGCGTAACCGCCACGCGCATCAGGGCCAACCCCAGCGACGACGACATCATGACCCGTGAGTACCGGCACGGCGATCCCATGCGCCGCGTGCATTGGGCGGCTACGGCACGCCACGGGCAACTGATGGTCCGCCAGGAGGAATCGGTCACTACCCCGGAAGCCACCCTCATCCTGGACCAGCGCTTCACTGCTTTTGCCGCGGGAGCAGGATCCATGTTCGGAGCCCATGACGAGGACTCGGACCTGGTTACCAGTCCCGGTTTTGAATGGGTGGTGACTGCAGCGATGTCCGTTGCAGCCCATCTGGCGGAATGGAATTACTCGTTGCGGGTGCTGGATGTTTTCGGGAGCCCGGCTTTCATCCGTTCGCGCTCGGCGCCGGAGCCGGATTCCGAAGAGTTCTCGGGCATCGGAGGGTTGCAGGCCATCGCTGAAGGACTGGCCGCCATAGAACTCAGCGGTCCCCGGCATGTCCGGGCGGAGCACCACAGGGCAGACGCTGCAACGGGCCCGGCCACCGCGGATACCGCCGATGCTGCTTTCGATGACCGGCTCATGGATAAGCTCTCTGCCCACCGTCTTCGCGGCCCTCTTCTTGCGCTGCTGGGCACGCTGACTCCGGCCGAGGCCAAGTCCCTTGCTCCCGCGGCAGCCTACGGAGCCAACGCTTTCGCCTTGATGGTCACTGACGCCACCCGGAACAATGACGACGTCCTGGAGATCCTGCGCCTGGCTGGTTGGCGCGTGGCTGTGGTGACGTCCAGGACCCCGCTGGCGGCCGCTTGGTCCTCCTTTGACGAAGGGGGAATCGTGGCTGCGGCAGGATCAGCCATGGACGTCCGTCGTGGAGCGGCGGTGCCGCGATGACTGCTACCTCCCACCGAGGCTCCCCCGCCCCGGTCCAACCCGGCGGAACGTCCGGCCCGCAGCGGCCCGGGTCCTCGCGGCCGCAAACTCCGGGGCCCGGGCCTTACCCCTGGGCGATGGCGGGGTCGATCGTTGTTGCCGTTCTGGGCGCTGCCTTGTCCTTGAACGGTGTCCTCCGGGGCTGGGCGTGGTTCATGCCCTTGATCACCACGGTGCTGGTTGTCGCGCTGACCCTGGCTCTTCTTCGGGCGCTTCGGGCGCAGCCCTTGTTGGCCACCCTTGGTTCCTTTGCCTCGCTCGCGGGAATTCTCAGCTTCACGTTCTTCCGGCAGGAAAGCCTGGCGGGTTTCATCCCCACGGCCGGGACCTTCACCGCCGTCGGACGCCTGATCAAACGTGCTGCCGAGACGGTGGTCTCCGAAAGCGCCCCCGTGGCGCCCAACGCCGGGATCGTGTTCGTCATGTGCGCGTGCCTGGGGCTCCTGGTCATTCTGATCGACGCGTTGGCAGTTCCCTTGGCGATGCCCGCGGCCAGCGGCATCGGGCTCCTCGCGGTCATGGTGGTGCCAGCCACCATCAAACCCCAGAGCGTGGGGGTTGCAGGCTTCGTCGGCGCTGCCGTGGGATATCTGCTGATTCTCGGGTGCAGCCACTGGTTCGCCCCTGACGCCAGGCTACAGTCCGGTTCCGGGCGGGGCGCCGGCCAGTTCAGGCGTTCACTGGTGACGGGCGGCCTGGCGCTGGCCCTGACCATGGTGGTTCCGCTGGCCATCCCGGGATTCGAGACAGGGACCTTCCCCCAAGGATCCCGGCTGAGCCCGTGGGGCACCTCCAACGGGCTCAATCCCATGATCACCCTGGGCAACAGCCTCAGGAGCCCCACGGGATCGGGCCGCATCACCTACGCCACGAGTGCCAGCGGACCGCTCTACCTGAGGTCCGTCACCGTTGACCACTTCGACGGCGAAACCTGGGCCCCGGACGACCGCGCTGCCCAGCGCCGCGCGGGCGCCGACAGGATTGAAACCGGATACTCCGTCCAGGCCGAAGTGGTCAACACGGTGACGTCCGTGAATGCGGGCCTTTTCACCAGCCCTTACCTCCCTGCCCCGTTTGCACCTGCTTCAGTGAACGGCCTCAACGGACGCTGGACCTGGGATCCTGCCACGTTGAGCATCATGAGCACCGAGACCACCACGCGCGCGCAGCGCTACGTGGTGTTTTCCGGAGCACCCAAGGTCACTGCAGAATCCCTGTCCCAGGCCACAGCAACTCCCCGGGGCATTTCGGAGGACTTCCTCCGGATTCCGGGCAACCTTCCTGACATCGTGAGGCAAACGGCGGATTCCGTCACGGCGTCCGCGGGGAGCAACTACGGCAAGGCTTTGGCTATCCAGAAGTACCTGCGCTCCGGTGAATTTTCGTACTCCCTGCAGGCACCGGTGCAGAACGGCTATGACGGCAACGGGCTTTCTGTCCTGGCCGATTTCCTGGCCGTCAAGAGCGGCTACTGCGTCCATTTCTCCTCGGCGATGGCCGTCATGGCCCGGGCTGAAGGCATTCCGAGCCGCATCGCCGTGGGCTACGCACCAGGCCGGCTCACGGGCGAGTCCGTGGCGTTGGTCGGCCAAGGATCCTTCCCTGAGTACGAGGTAGACGCCCGCGACGCGCATGCGTGGCCCGAGTTGTACTTCGAAGGACTCGGCTGGGTCCCGTTTGAGCCGACTCCTTCGCGCGGCGTTGTTCCGGAATACGCCACGGAAACCTCTGTTCCCAGCAATCTCAGCACCAATGCGGACGAGAAAGAAGTCCTCACCACACCGGCCCCGGCCACACCGGCCCCTGTTCCACTTCCTGGCGTGGAAACCCCGGCGACGGGTTCCCCCAGTGTGAACCCGCTGCCGGTCATCGGCGGGGCCGCCGCAGCCGTGGCGTTGTTGCTTGCCTTCCTGTGGTCTCCGCGGCTGAGCAGGACCATCCTGCGGCGGCGTCGACTGAACCAGAAACCCCCGGATGAGGCCGACGCGTCGCAGCCCGGATACAAGGATCCGGCCCCGGAACTGGCGTGGGCGGAACTGCAGGATCTGGCGACGGACTACGGTTTACCCTCCACGCCCAGCGAGACGCCGAGGCACTTCTCCACCAGGCTTCGTTCCAGTGCCGCCCTCGGAGACGCGGGTGGAATGGACGACGCCGCGCACGTGGCGGTTGCCTCGCTCACCTCGGACTTCGAACGGCAGCGTTATGGCCGCCAGCTTGGGCCCTCGGCGACACCAGCGGCGGCGACGCGGATCGCCGTCGTGCGTGAAACGTTGCGGAACAACGCCCGCTGGCTGGTGCGCTTGCGCGCCGACTGGCTGCCGCCGTCGATGATGCGGCGGTGGGTCCACGCGCTGGGAGCGCCGTTCCGGGCCGTGGGATCGCTCGCTACGGCTGGTGGGCGCGGGCTCGCGCGGTGGTGGCGGACGCTGCGCGGCGTGCTTCCCCAACGGCGCTAGCGCGACAGCAAAGGGCCCGGCTCCTGGAACTTGTGGTTCCAGGAGCCGGGCCCTTGCGTGTCTCAGCCGTTCTTGTTGCGAGAGCGGCGGACGGGATCCAATACGACCTAGTCGGCGTACGGGTCCGCGATACCTACGTACTGGGTGTACAGGTACTCTTCGATGCCTTCAGAACCGCCTTCGCGGCCCAGGCCGGACTGCTTGACGCCACCGAACGGTGCGGCTGCGTTGGAGATGACGCCGGCGTTGAGGCCGAGCATGCCGGTCTCGATCCGTTCGCTGATGCGCAGGCCACGGTTGAGGTCCTTGGTGAAAACGTAGGCAACCAGGCCGTATTCGGTGTTGTTGGCCAGGCGGACGGCGTCATCTTCGGTGGAGAAGGTGATGATCGGCGCTACCGGTCCGAAGATTTCTTCCTGCAGGATGCGGGCGTCGGCTGCGACGTTCTTCAGCACGGTGGGCTGGTAGAAGTAGCCGGGACCGTCGACGGCGGCGCCACCGGTGACGGCTGTGGCACCTCCTGCTACGGCTTCGGACACCAGGGCGTGAACGCCGTCGCGGGCCTTGCCGTCGATGAGCGGGCCCACCTTGGACTCGGGCTCAGTGCCGCGGGCGGTGGTGAGTGAGCCGATCTTGGCGGCGAACTTCTCAGCGAAGGAATCAGCGATGGACTCGTGCACAATGAAGCGGTTCGCTGCGGTGCAGGCCTCACCCATGTTGCGCATCTTGGCTGCGATGGCGCCTTCAACGGCCTTGTCCAGGTCGGCGTCTTCGAAGACCACGAACGGTGCGTTGCCGCCCAGTTCCATGGAGGTGCGCAGGACCTTGTCAGCGGCTTCGCGGATCAGTGCCTGACCCACCGGGGTGGAGCCGGTGAAGGAGATCTTGCGGAGACGGTCATCCTTGATCAGCGGGCCGGTGACAGCACCTGCGGTGGAGGTCTGGATGACGTTCAGGACACCTGCGGGGAGGCCGGCCTCCTGCATGACCTGCGCGAACAGCAAGCTGGTCAGCGGGGTCAGGTTGGCGGGCTTGAGCACCATGGTGCAGCCTGCAGCGACGGCGGGGGCTACCTTGCGGGTGGCCATGGCCAGCGGGAAGTTCCACGGCGTGATCAGCAGGCAGGGGCCTACCGGCTTCTTCTGCACGAGGAGGCGGTTCTTGCCGTCAGGTGCTGCGGAGTAGCGGCCGGAGACGCGGACCGCTTCCTCGGAGAACCAGCGCAGGAACTCTGCGCCGTAGGTGACTTCACCACGGGCTTCGGCCAGGGGCTTGCCCATTTCCAGGGTCATCAGCAGCGCGAAGTCTTCGGCGCGTTCGGTGACCAGTTCAAAGGCCCTGCGCAGGATCTCGCCTCGTTCGCGCGGTGCGGTGCGTGCCCAATCGGCCTGGGCGGCAGCAGCGGCGTCGAGGGCCGCGGCGCCGTCTTCAGCGCCGGCGTCGGAGATGCTGAGCAGCACCTTGCCGGTGGCCGGGTCCTCAACATCAAAGGTCTTTCCGGATCCGGCCGGGCGCCACTGACCGTTGATCAGCAGGCCGGTGGGGACGGAAGCCAGCAGTTCGCTTTCGCGTTCAACCGTGACAGTCATGGCGACTCCTTCGTCTTGGGTGCTTTGGAGAATTGCACCACGGGGGTTCGTTGCCGGAAGTGGCGTGAATTACTGCCACGGTACTGCCCCGCGAGAAGGAGTGTCTACGCCTTCACGCACTGCCATGCGGGCGCCAATTTGTGCAGCTGCACAGCGCTCGTCAGCGGGCCGCGAGTACCGCCGAGTACAGCTCCCGCTTACTGACGCGGGCATCGTCAGCCACTGCTGCCACGGCCTCCTTCAGGCGAATGCCTTGGGACATGAGTTGGTTCACGGCTGCCACGTGGTCCTCGGGTTTGCCGGGCTCCTGTTCAGGCGCACCACCGACCACCACCGCGATTTCGCCGCGGACTTCGTTGTTCTCTGCCCACTCCAGCACTTCGCGCAGCGTTCCGCGAATGACTTCCTCGTAGGTCTTGGTCAACTCACGGCATACAGCTACGCGGCGCTCAGCTCCAAACCGCTCGTGCAGTGCCCGGAGCATCACTTCGAGCCGGTGCGGGGCCTCGAAGAAGACCATGGTGCGGCGCTCGTCTGCGAGGTCGGCGAGGCGTGAGTTCCGCTCCCCCGCTTTACGTGGCAGGAATCCTTCAAAGCAGAAACGGTCGGTGGGAAGCCCGGAGAGTGCCAGGGCTGTCAGCACGGCAGACGGGCCCGGCACGGCAGTGACGGTCAGGCCCGCAGCAACAGCGCCCTCCACCAAACGGAACCCGGGGTCCGAGACGGCGGGCATTCCAGCGTCGCTGACCATGAGGATGGTCTTTCCGGCCCGAACGTGGTCCAGCAGTTCACCGGTCTTGGCAACCTCGTTGTGCTCGTGGTAGCTGATGACCCGCCCGGAGACCTCCACGCCCAGGGCCGTCACCAGCCGGTGCAGGCGCCGGGTGTCCTCTGCGGCAACGATGTCCGCGGTGGCCAGGAGTTCAATCAGCCGGGACGATGCGTCGCCCACGTTTCCAATCGGGGTGGCCGCCAGCACGATCCTGCCTGCGCCCGGAGTTGCGCCGGCGCCGGCAGCAGGAACTGCCTCGTCCAGGTCGTCGCTGAAGGGAGCCTCATCCGGGGTGCTGCGCTGTTCGTCCACCTGTCAAGCCTAATGCCGCGGTGCCTCCAACACCGCACCTCAACGTTGTGGCAAGGATGGAAAGGTAGCATGGGCGGGTGAACCAGTCGCCCGTTCCTGCCACCACCTCCGGAACTCCTGTGGCGTCCCCTGCAACCGGTGGATCCGATGCCCCCGCTCCCGCAGACAGCAACGAGCAGCCATCTGCCCGGCCCACCGGGGACCTGACGCGATCACGGCGGACCGCGGCCTTGGAGAACACCGCGGCTACGCTCCTTCCTGGCCGAGGGCTGGAACGCCACCGGTGGATCGCCCGGCCAACGGAGGCTTACACAGCACAGGCCCTCAGGGAGCGCCTGATCGGCGGTATCCAGAGCTGGCGTGACTACCCGGCGTCGTTGCGTCTGTGGTTCTGGCTGATCCCCACCATCACTGCCGTGCTGGGCGGCATTCTCCGGTTCTTCCGGTTGGATGCCCCGCACAGCCTGGTGTTCGATGAGACGTACTACGTCAAGGACGCATACTCCTATCTGGTGAGCGGCTACGAGCGCAGCTGGCCCGCCAACGCCAATGACTCCTTCAACGCCGGCAACCCGAACGTCCTGCTCAACACCCCGGAGTATGTTGTCCATCCGCCGGTGGGCAAGTGGATGATCACCTTTGGCATGTGGCTGTTCGGCGGGGACAATCCTTTCGGGTGGCGTTTCGGTGCAGCGCTGACGGGGACCCTGACCGTTTTCCTCGTCTCCCTTATCGCCTTGAAGCTCTTCCGTTCGCACACACTAGGTGCCGTTGCCGGGCTCCTGCTCGCCATTGACGGCCACCACTTGGTGCTTTCCCGGACGGCTTTGCTGGACGTCTTCCTGGCATTCTGGATACTCGCCGCCTTCGGCGCCCTGCTGTTGGACCGCGACGACGGCCGCCGTCGTCTGGCTTCCCGCCTCGCCGCGCAAGCGGCTGCTTCGACGCGGGGCCGCCCATCCCCCACTCAACTGGTGGCCGGCCCGTGGCTTGGAATGCGATGGTGGCGCCTGGTTGCAGGGATCTGCCTTGGCTTGGCTGTGGGAACCAAGTGGTCAGCGTTGTTCTTCGTGGCCGCTTTCGGCCTGATGACGGTCCTGTGGGACCTGAGCGCCCGGCGCATTGCCGGCATCCGCAGCTGGTTCAGCGCCGGCATCCTCAAGGACGGCCTCCTGGCCTTCGTCACCATCATTCCGGTGGCCGCCTTGACCTATGCGGCAACGTGGACGGGGTGGTTCCTGTCCAAGGACGCCTACTACCGCCAATGGGCGGCCACCAACCCCGCAGCGGGTTGGGATTGGCTGCCCAACTCCGTTCGGTCCCTGGCGCACTACCACCTTGAGGCGTACAAATTCCATCAAGGCCTCAGCTCGGACCACCCGTATGAGTCCAGCCCGTGGACCTGGCTCCTCATGGGACGGCCTACCTCGTTCTACTACCAGACGCCCAAGCAGGGCACCCCTGGCTGCGTGGTGGAGACCTGCTCCTCGGCCATCCTGCCGGTGGGTAATCCGGTGGTGTGGTGGGGCGGAACCATCGCACTGGTCATCCTGTTGTTCTGGTGGGCCGGCAGGAGGGATTGGCGCGCAGGTGCCATCCTCGCCGGAGTCGCCGCCGGATACCTTCCGTGGTTCATGTATCCGGAACGCACCATGTTCATCTTCTATGCTGTGTCCTTCGAACCGTTTCTGGTGCTTGGACTGACCTATGTCCTGGGCTTGGTGCTTGGCCGAAGCAGTGATCCTCCCTGGCGGCGTCGGTCCGGGCTTTATGTAGTGGGCCTGGTCCTGGTATTGGCGGTCCTGGCAACGGCGTTCTTCTATCCGGTCCTGACCGCGGAGGTCATCAGCTACCAGGAGTGGCGGATGAGAATGTGGATGCCATCGTGGATCTAGGAGGCGAGCAGTGAGGGAAGCCAGCACGGAGCTTCTGGTCGAGGCCCACCCTGACACCAATGTGACGGACCTCCTCCTTGAACGCTGCGCCAAGGATCCGTTCGGCATCCTGTACGCCCACAAGACGGCGAACGGTTGGCTGAATGTTTCCGCGGCCAGATTCCTTGCCGATGTCACTGCCCTCGCCAAGGGCCTGATCGCTGGAGGCCTCAACCCCGGCGACCCCGTAGCGGTCCTCTCCCGGTCCAGTTTCGAGTGGACGTTGGTGGACTTCGCCATTTGGATGGCCGGCGGCGTGACCGTGCCCATTTACGAGACGTCGTCCCCGAGCCAGATCGAGTGGATCCTGGCCGATTCAGGGGCCCGGCGCATCTTCGTGGAAGACACGGCCAAGGCCGACCTGGTCCACGCGTTGGTGAACCGGTCCACGGCGCTCGGGGACGATCCCGTAGTAATCATGCGGATGGAGCACGACGGCGACGCCCCCAACCTGACCAGCGTCTCCGCCGTCGGGGTCGGCATCATGGACGCCGAGCTGGAGCGCCAGCGCAGCGCAGCGAATCTCTCCGACATCGCCTCGATCGTCTACACCTCCGGAACCACCGGCAAGCCCAAGGGCTGCGAGATCACGCACGGCAACTTTGTCCTGGTGGCTCGGAACGTCATCCCGTTCCTCCCCGAGCTGCTGATGCAGCAGGGGGCCCGGACGCTGATGTTCCTGCCGTTGGCACACGTCCTTGCCAGGGCCGTCCAGGTGGTATGCCTCACCGCGGGGATCACGCTCGGTCACAGTTCTGGTGCCAGTGGGCTGATGGCAGACCTCAGTACTTTCAAGCCCACCTTCCTGCTCGCCGTGCCGCGCATTTTTGAGAAGGTCTACGCCGGTGCCGGCCACAAAGCCGCCATGAGCGGAAAGTCGGCGCTCTTCTCCGCAGCGTCCGCAACTGTTGTGGAATATTCGACGGCGGTGGACCTCGCCGCGCGTGGACAGGGATCCGGTCCAGGGTGGCTTTTGGGCATGAAGCACGCCGCGTTCAACAAGCTTCTCTATCCCAAGGTGCGCGAGGTTTTCGGCGGGAACGTAGGCTACACGGTCTCCGGCGCCAGTCCCTTGAGCCTCCGTGACAACCATTTCTTCCATGGTGCCGGCGTTCCCGTGCTGGAGGGGTACGGGCTGACGGAGACCACCGCGCCTTGCACCGTCAACACTCCCAGCATGACCCGAATCGGTACCGTCGGGATCCCCCTTCCCGGCACCACCATCCGTGTGGCCCAGGACGGTGAGGTGCTGGTTAAGGGCATTGGTGTTTTCAAGGGGTACCACGCCAATGAAGAGGCCACCGAGGCTGCGTTTGTTGATGGCTTCTTCCGGACCGGCGACCTCGGCGAACTCGACGCCGATGGCTTCCTCACCATCACGGGCAGGAAGAAGGACCTCCTGGTCACTGCCGGTGGCAAGAACGTGGCGCCCGCACCATTGGAGGAGAAGCTCCGCGAGCATCCTCTGGTGGGCCAGGCCGTGGTGGTGGGCGACGGCCGTCCCTTCGTCGCTGCGCTGGTGAGCCTGGACCCCGAGGGGCTTGCCGACTGGTGCGCCGAGAACAAGGTTGCTGCTTTGTCACCTGCCGAAGCGGCCGGTGATGACCGTGTGAAGGCGGCTGTTCAATCCGCCGTGGATGAGGCCAATAAACTGGTCTCCGCGGCCGAATCGATCCGTAAATTCGCGTTCATCACCGCGGAACTCAGTGTCGAGTCGGGGCATCTGACGCCCTCCCTGAAACTGAAGCGGGCTTCCGTGGTGAACGACTTCCCGGCTGTTGTGGAGAAGCTCTACGAAAAGTAGCGGCACCACTTCGGCCGGCTCGAATCACCACCTAGTTCACGCTTCTCACCACCTAATTTCGCCAGAATCGCCACCTAATTCACTGTTCCCTCATCTGAGGGTCCTTGTTTGGGCCGTAGCGTTGCCCTCACGAACCACACGTTCAGGGGGACCTCATGGCAGCAAGTTCAGCAGGGCCGGCACAGGCGCTTTACTATTCCCGCGCCAGGGCCAGCATGGTTCCACGAATCCTGGGGCTGGCATTCATAGCCTTCGGCACACTTTTCATCATTCTGTCGATAGTCCAACAGCGAATCGATTTCCTGCTGGTACCGCTAATTACTTTCCCGGTGGGATCGCTGGTGGCGTTCATGAGCGTCGCCGTCAAGGTGGACGAACACCGCGTCGTGATCGTCTTCTGCGACGTTTTCAAACGGACACTGTCCAGGGCTGATATTGCCGCGGTCACCACCGACAACACTGCCGGGGCCAGCGGATATGGATATCGCATCATGGGTCCCGGAATGGTCGGGTACCTCGTCGGCGGCCCCGAGATCGATATCGAGATGAAAAGCGGCAAGACCGTCATAGCCAGCACAGACCGCCCTGAGCAGATCGTTCACATTCTGGCGCCCCAGGGCACGCCGCGGAGCCTGCCCTGCTAGCGCCTGGCGTCGGCTGATTCTCTGCTGAGGTTGTCCGCATCGTCTGTGGCCGCGTCATCGTCCAAGACCTCGGCTTGGTCAGCCGTTGTGGCAGCACCCCGGCGCCGCTTGGTGGGCCACGTGAAGATGAACGTCACCGTCGCCACGAGGAACACCAACGCGCCGATGACGATGCCCGCATCTATCCAGAACTGCCCCGGGAAGAGCCGGATGAGGGTGTCTTCCAGCGAGAACGTCCAGGTTCCGTTGGCGAAGAAGATCCGGTGGAACTCGGTAAAGAACTGCTGCCAGCTCAGTGCTGCCAGGACAGCGAGGCCAATGATGATGACCAACGTGACGATGGATCCGGCAAACAGTCCTCGACGGATTCCGCCGTTGCTGCGCTTACGCAAGTACAGGATGGCGATGATGCTCAGGATGATGAGCAGCAACCCTGCTCCGAAGGACGACAGGATGACAAGCTTGACGTCAGCCATGTGCGCCACTTCGCTGTCCGTGAAGAGCTTGGCACCGTCCTGGTGGACCAAGCCACCGAGGTAGCGGGGACCTGCCCAGTTGCTGAGGTAGTCCACGGCGTACGAGCCGTAGGTCATACGGTCATCAGTGCTGAACCCATAGCCGTCGCCCGGGAAACCCGGCCGGTTGTACTCCACCCACAGGAACAGGGGGCTGGTGACCGCCCGGACGGCGAGCACCAGGAGGATCACCGGGTAGAAGATGGCCAACAGAACCTGGAAAACCCGTGGTCCGATTGGCTTCACCTTGGCGGCTTGCTCGCGTTCCGCGTTGCGTCGCGCCACTTCGTCCTCCGGCGGTCGGACCTGAAGGGCCGACGTCGGCAAAGGTTCCGAATAGTGCGACTCCTGCTTCTCAGCGGAGTTGCCCGCAAGAGTGTCAGCGAACAGCGGGGGTTCCGGCTCGACGTCGGCCGCTTCTGCAGCTTTCCGGTGGGCGCGGCTTTCAGGCTGGCCGCCGGCAGGCGTCGCGGCAGTGGGCGCAGCCCCGGCAGTGGGCGCAGAGCCGGTGGTGGGCGCAGCCCCGGTGGCGGAAGGCGCCGTCGCACCTGCGGGCCCCGCTCTACCCTGCGTGGGCGCGGGCGTGGCCGTCGTGGCGGGAGCAGCCGCAGAGGCACCACCGGAGGTCTTCGGCTTCATCCAGTCGAAGGCCGGTTCGTTGGGGTCCTCGTGGACGTCCGTGTCCGGTTCTTGTGGTTTTGGGCTCTTGTCGCTCACAGCGGTTTCACTTCCGTAGGCATCCACCGGCGAATGCGTACTGCCGGCTCTCTTGTCTGCATTCGAGCCTACCGCCCGGCCTTCCGACGACACGCTGTGCCACCCCGGCTGCGCCCAGATCGAAACGTAACTGTAAGGTCTACGCAGCGATGCTGCGATATCCTGCGTCGTTCGCGTCAAGGTCCCCGGTAACACCGGTCCGGGCGGCCCTGCCACCGAGCACCAACGTGTAGACCCAATACCCGGCCAGAACCAGGGCGCCGATGGTGATCTTCGCCCACACGGGCAGCGGACTGGGGGTCACGAATCCCTCCACCATTCCGGAAACGAGCAGGACAAGCACCAACCCCAGCGCAATCGTGATCAGGGAACGCCCCTCGTCAGCCACAGCCTGCAGCCGAGTGCGGGGCCCCGGCCGCACCATGGCCCAAAAGATTTTGAGGCCCGCTGCGCAGGCGATGAACACTGCCGTCAACTCCATCAGTCCGTGCGGAAGGATGTAGCTGAAGAAGACATCCATTTTCCCCGTCGCCAGGAAAAGTCCCGCGGCGATGCCCAGGCCTTGGGCATTCATGAACAGGATGTACGGCACCCAGAATCCAGTGACTCCGAACGCCACGGCCTGGGCAGAAATCCAGGCGTTGTTGGTCCACACGGCGCCGGCAAACGAGGCAGCCGGGTTCTCCGAGTAGTAGTCAATGAAATCTTCGTCCACGTACTGCTGGATCCTGGCATCACTGCCCACCGCCCTCAGCGCCTCCGCCGACGTTCCAATCCACAGGGCGTACGCCCCTGCCACCACCACGAAAGCCAGTCCGCACCACAGGGTCAACCAGCGGATCCGGTAGAACGCCGCGGGCAAGGAGATAACGAAGAACCCGGCCAGGTCCTCCATGAAATTCGAGCGCGCCCCCGTGAACCTGGTCCGGGCCTGTGCGAGCCCTGCGGACAGCGTGGCGGACAACGCTGTCTCCGGAGCCACCGAGCGGATCAGGGACAAATGCCCCGATACCGTCTGATACAGCCGCAACAACTCATCGGCCTCGGCTCCAGTGAGACGGCGCTTATGCGCAAGAAAATGAAGCCTGGACCATTTGTCCCCATGTACGGCCGAGAAGGCGTCGATGTCCACGGCACCACCCTAGCGCCTCAGTCCACGCGCGGGGTGGGTCCCGCCGCTAGACTCGGTGATGCGGGCACGCCAAGCGCCCGCAGCGTTTGCGAGGCATGGGGGCTGGGCATGAGTTCAATCATCACAGGCGAGGCAGTGGTCCTCGAGCTGCGACCGGCATCCTTTGCTGCCCGCGCCTTGGGACTCATCCTCGACATCATCTCCCAGGTAGCCCTCGCGATACTCCTCATCATCCTCATCAGCATTGCATCAGAGGACCTCGACGACGCCGCGATCCGCGCACTGATCCTTAGCAGCGTTGTGTTCTCCATCGTCATTGTTCCCGTCGCCGTGGAAACCCTCACCCGCGGACGATCCCTGGGAAAGCTCGCAACAGGACTTCGCATAGTGCGCGACGACGGCGGTTCCATCCGCTTCCGGCACGCCGTCATCCGGGGGCTGCTTGGCGTCCTTGAGATCTATCTGACCTTCGGCGGCCTGGCGATCGGCGTGGCACTGTTCAACGACAAATCCAAGCGCCTCGGCGACATCGTGGCCGGCACCTACTCGCTCCGCCAACGGGTACCCTCAAAACCGCGCATCATGCCCGTAGCACCGCACTACCTCCAGGCCTGGGCCGCCATGGCGGACATCGGCAGGGTTCCGGACGCCACTGCACGAAGGGCCGGTACCTTCGTGCAGCAGGCCTACCTCATGGCCCCGGCATCCCGGGTCAACATGGCCACGGCCATCGCCTCCGAACTGGCCAAATACGTGGCCCCCCTCCCGCCCTCCGGGACCATCGCCGAGGACTACATCGGGGCCGTCCTCGGGGAACGACGCAACCGCGAACTCGTGCGACTGCGCCACGCGGAGAAGCGGAACGCGACCGTAGGTGAGCGACTACAAAAGCTGCCGTTCACTGACGGTTAGTGCCCGCCACCGGCTGACGCCGGGCGGCCGCCGTCCTCTGCGTGCTCGCTCGTTCCTCGCTTGGACGCACGCTGCCGGACGCCGGCCGCCCGGCTTGTCCCGGTTGCAGGCATTAGTTCCAGTGATCCGGTTTTGTGAGTCTTTGTGGCAGGAGGGTGGCGGGGTCGCCTTCGGCGGCGGTGATTTGGGGTTGGGTCAGATACAGGGCCCTGGAGAGGTCTGCGCCGTGGAGGTGGGCTCCTCGGAGATCGGCTCCCAGGAGGTCTGCTGCCGTGAGGTCGCTGTTCCTGAGGTTTGCTCCTATCAGGTAGGCACTGCGGAAGTTGGATCCGCAGAGGCGTTGATTCGCCAGGTCCGCGCCCATCAGGTCGGCGCCGCTGTGTTCACCGTTCCGGTGAGTACCGTCGTCGTGCGTTTGCGTGTCCTCGGCTCCGTAGGATGCCCGTAGTTCTTCGCTGACCTCCATCAGGAGGGCCCGCACTTCCATATGCAGGGTTTCGACGTCGGTGTCCAGGATCGCTGTTGCGTCGCCTTGGGCGGTGGTTGCTATACGCCCGGACAGGTGGCCGGCCGCTGACGCGAGGTCGGGATCGAAGGTCCGTTGCTGAGCTTCGGCCAGGTACCAGAGCATTTCGTGGAGTTGCTTCACCACCTTGAACACGGCGAACATCGAGGACGTGGACGAGGGATTGTCCCTCCAGCTGGTACCGCCAAAGGTGCGCTGGGAGACCACTTGGCCTGCACCGAAGCAATCGAAAACGGTGCAGCCACGGAATCCGCGCGGCCGGAGGCGTTGATGGATGGCGCAGGAAAAGTCAGCGGACATGTTCGGGCATGGCGTCGCCGCTGGTTTGTCGATGGCAAAGTCAGCCGAGCGGGCAAATCCGAGTGCTGTACAGCAAAGGGCGAAACAGGTGCCGCAGTCCGGGCGAAGGGTTGGTTGAAGAGTCATGTGTGCTCCAGGTGATCAAAAAGGGTCCGGTGGAAAGAGCCGGGGAACCCGTTGACGGGTTCCCCGCAGGGAAACCCGGAATCACCGAGGAGGGCAGCACAAAATGAAGGGCCAACACGTGGTCAGCACAGTAAAGGTGGGTCAAAGAGCGCAGGAAATAATCACTGCCATCATGATAACCGCCGGGCTAGCGCTGGGCGTAGCTCGCCCAAGGGATATTCCAGTCACCGAAGCCCTCCAGGGGCTCTACTGCGGGAGCTCCTGTGTTGAGGATCTGTACGACGTCGCCGGTCTTCATGTTGTTGAAGAACCAGGCAGCATCTGCGGGCAGCAGTCCCACGCACCCGTGCGAAACGTTGGCAACCCCGATGGAGCTCCAGGCCGCTTCAAGGGCCTGATGGACATACACGCCGGACCAGGTCAGCCGGTTGGCGTACTCCACCACCAGCGGCGGGTAGTAGCCCTTGTCACCCGGCTTCAGGCCAATGGTCCCCGCGTTGAAGTTGGAGTGGCGTTCCTGCTCCATGATCACGGCGTAGCCGGTGGGAGACAGCCAGTCTTCGCCGCCGAGCGACACAGGCGCAGTGTGCACCAGCTGCCCGTCCGAGTAAACGTTCATGGTCTTGGTGTTGTCATCCACCACGGCCACACGCTGGGGACCGGTAGTGAACGTGGACACCACGTCCGCGTTGCCGATCATCTTGTTGCCAAAGTCGACGCCCAGGAGCTTCATGTCCACCGTGACAGTGGTTCCTGACGCCCAGAAAGCTTCGGGGCGGATCCGGACCTTCGTGTCCGAATACCAGTGCCAAGCCACCGGCTGGCCGGAGGACACCGTGATGGCCACCCGCTTCTCCATGGCTGCTTTGTCCACCACGGGCTCGCTGAAGTTGATCTCGATGGGCTGGCCTGAACCTGCCGTGGTTCCGTTGCGGGGGTAGATGGAAGCATCGGCCTCGTACGCCGCGGAAACGGTGGTGAAGGTTTGGGTCTTCTTGGTTTCCTTCCCGGCGGTATCAACCACGGTGAAGGAATAGGTGTACTGGGTTTTAAACTTCAGTACTTCCGAGGTAGTCCACGTGCTTCCATCCGGGCTCGTCTTGCCCTGGACAGGTGTGCCCCCGGCTACCGGAGCCAGGACGACGTCTTTGACCTTGCCGTTGACTGCTTTGATCTGTGGGCCCACCACGGGATTCCATTCGATGGCACCGTCCAGCGGGGTGATGCCCAACTCCACGGGCTTTGCGTCCACAGTGGGCGTGGGAGACGCCGCAGCACCGCCGTCCTGCGAAGAGCCAGCCAGCAGTCCGGGCACGGTAGCAACGCCGATTCCGCCCACGGCAATAGCGGCGCAGATCCCTGCGATGGCAAGGATCTTGCCCGTCTTCCGTTTGGCGACTTCCGTCATGTTTTCCGTCTTCCTGTCCCCCGGCAAGCAATACTGAACACCCAATTCTAGCCGAAAGGCCGGCCACGCTGCTCGCGTGTCCGGCCTTTCGCCATCGATTTGGGTAGTGCCAGCCCGCTTTAGTAGCGGTAGTGCTCCGGCTTGTACGGTCCGGCAATGTCCAGGTCCAGGTAATCGGCCTGGTCCTTGCTGAGTTCGGTGAGTTCTACCCCCAAGGCGTCCAGGTGAAGCCTCGCTACCTTCTCGTCCAGGATCTTCGGAAGCACGTAAACCTGCTTCCCGTACTCGCGTTCGCCGGCGGGCTGGTCCTTCTTGGTCCACAGCTCAATCTGCGCGATGGTCTGGTTGGCGAAGGAGTTGCTCATCACGAAGGACGGGTGTCCCGTGGCGTTGCCCAGGTTGAGGAGGCGGCCCTCGGACAGCACGATGATGGACCGCTCGGATTCCGAACCCTCTTCAAACACCCATTCGTGGACCTGGGGCTTGATCTCCACTTTCTTGACACCCGGGATCTTCGCCAGCCCGGCGATGTCGATCTCATTGTCAAAGTGGCCGATGTTGCCAACGATCGCCTTGTTCTTCATGCCCAGCATGTGCTCGGCCATGATGACGTCCTTGTTGCCAGTGGTGGTGATGAAGATGTCACCTTGGGCCAGAACCGTCTCCAGCTTGGCAACCTGGTAGCCGTCCATGGCGGCCTGCAAGGCGCAAATGGGATCGATTTCGGTGACGATGACGCGGGAACCCTGGCCACGCAGGGCCTCTGCAGCGCCCTTGCCGACGTCGCCATAACCACAGACAACGGCCACCTTGCCACCCATGAGGACGTCGGTGGCACGGTTGATGCCATCGGGAAGGGAGTGGCGGATGCCGTACTTGTTGTCGAACTTGCTCTTGGTGACAGAGTCATTGACGTTGATGGCCGGGAACAACAGCTTTCCCTGCTCGGCGAGCTGGTACAGGCGGTGGACGCCGGTGGTGGTTTCTTCCGTGACACCCTCGATGCGGGCAGCCAGGCGGGTCCACTTCTGCGGATCAGCTGCCAGGGTCCTGCGGAGGAGGTCCAGGATGAGGACGTATTCTTCCGGGTCCTCCTCAGTGGCGGTAGGAACGGCGCCGGCAGCCTCGAAGTCCACGCCCTTGTGCAGCAGCAGTGTGGCGTCGCCGCCGTCGTCGAGAATCATGTTGGGGCCCAGTTCCGGGTTGGTGTCGGCACCGGGCCAGGTGAGGATCTGCTCCGCAGTCCACCAGTACTCCTCCAGGGTCTCGCCCTTCCAGGCGAAGACCGGAACACCCTGCGGATCTTCCGGGGTACCCTTACCGACCACGACGGCGGCAGCGGCTTCGTCCTGGGTGGAGAAGATGTTGCAGGAAGCCCACCGAACCTCAGCGCCCAGGGCCGTGAGGGTCTCGATGAGGACCGCCGTCTGGACGGTCATGTGCAGGGAACCGGCAATCCGGGCGCCCTTGAGCGGCTGCGAAGCACCGAATTCGGCGCGGAGGGACATCAGCCCCGGCATCTCGTGCTCGGCAAGGCGGATCTGGTGGCGGCCAGCCTCCGCAAGGGTGATGTCAGCCACTTTGAAGTCGAAAGTCATGGAAGTCCTTAGGGGTACCGTGCGGATTGCGGGAAGAAGTGTGGGTTAGGCCTTGGAATCGTGCTGGCCGGAGGTGGCTGCATGGGCCGCGGCGAGGAGCTCCGGCGGCAAGAGCAGCGGGATGCCGTCCTCGATTGCGTAGCGGAGCTTTTCCCCGGTGGAGTCTCCAGCGGTGGAGACCAGCTCCTCGCCCTCCTGGACCAGCGGTGAACCCGACACGGGGCAGCGCAGGATGGACAACAGTTCAGGACTGACCTTTGGCATGAATGATGCTCCCTGGGTGGCGCCGTCATGGCGCGGGTGGCGGATGTTATCTGCAGATTCCAGACTACCGCGCAGGATCAGCCTGTTTGGAGCAGGGCGACGAATTGCGTCCGAAGCAGAAACAGGACACTACAGCGAACGCGTCAGGACGGTTCGCGGAGGATGCGCAGGTGGCCGCGTCGGGTTACCTCGACCGCTGCAGGCGGCTCCATCTGCCCGTGGCTGTGCCGGGCAGGAGTTTCGGGAGCCGCTGACGCTGCCTCACGGACGGCGTTGGCAAGGGCCAGGAGGTCGTCGGGCCCAGGTTCAGGCGGCGTGGCCGGCATCGCCAGGCGCAGGACTTCCCAGCCACGCGGGACCGTCAGGCTTTCTGCATGCTGTGAGCAAAGATCGTAGGCGTGCGGTTCGGCATACGTGGCCAAGGGACCAAGGACGGCGGTCGACTCGGCGTACACGTACGTCAAAGTGGCCACCGCCGACTGGCGGCAGGCTGATCTTGAACATTGACGAATAGCACCCACAACATCCCAGATTAGCGCCAACTGGCGACAGAGTTGCGCATTGGTGGCCCGTGGCTCCCCTGAACCCGCCGGCACATCAGCAACTCCGGCGCGCTGCAGGCCATGATGTCGCGCTGGCGGTTCCTCGGGACTAAAGTCGATATATGCAGTCACAGCCACATGTTCCCGGATTCACCATCCGGTGGACTGACGCCGATGGCGATCAGGCAGGGCAACACGCCGGTTCGGGTGTGCGCGGTTTCCGGCGGCGCCGGCGCAACCGGCATGGGCGGGGACTGCGCGGAGAGCTGATGCTCCCCAGCCTTCCCGGCTTCCGCACCCGCGCAGAGCGCTTCGATGACATGGTGCTGGACTCCGCAGAGCGGCTCCAGGACATGTGGGGCAAGCAGCTTGACGGCGTCCTTTTTGCCGTCGACGAGATCCCTCCCAACCTGGAACAACTTGTTGCCATGGGAAGCACCGCCCCCCTGGGCTCGTATACACCCGGTGGTCGCGGCGAAGCCCCCATGATCACGGTGTACCGCAGGGTGGTGGAGCAAGGCTGCACCACCCGCGAGGAACTCCAGGACCTGGTGCATGACGTCGTAGTGGAGTACACCGCTGAAATGCTGGGCGTACCCCCGGAGACGCTGGATCCCGTATATCGCCGCCGGTATCAGTAACGCCCCGCTAGTAGCCCACGGAGACCGGGACCTTCTCGAGTCCCGCGGCCGCGTCCTGGATTGCCACTACCGAGATGTCCGGACGGCCCTGCGTGCCAAGGACCAGTGCGCCATAGATGGGGTCGCCGGAGGCTGACACTACATACCCCGCTACCACCGAATCGCCGGACTTTGAGGGAAGTTCAATCAACGATGTGGTGCCGCCGGACATGTCAACGTCTACGGATTTGCCCACTGCGCCGTCTGCGGTGACAGGGGCATAGGTGACTGTGCCCCGCCCCTCGGGGACGCCGAAACTCAGGTACCGCTGCCCGTTGCGGGGAACGGCCACGAGGTGCTGGCTGCCGAGACGGGCCGAGGAGGGAGACCACGCGAAGTCAGTGGCGTCCTCGGCCTTGGCTCCCCGTGTAACCCGGGCCGAGGCCACGAAGGCAACATCTGAGCTGGCCTTGACGGTGTAAGTGCCGGCAGGGATGCCTTCCAGGTTCACGGTAGCCACGGATCCGCCTTTGACAGTGACCACTCCGCCGCTGGGAATCTTGCGTTCGCCATTGGCCCCGTACAGACTGACCTGCACTACGGCATCGGTGGAGCCGGGAACGGCGATCTGCAGGGCAGGTGCTGCGTCGGCGAAACCGGGCTTCGTGGCGAGTGCCTTTGTGGCCGCCGGATCCTGGATATCGACGCCGGACATGACCTGCAGGCTCGAGGCCCCTGAGCCCGGCGAAAGGTATTCGACGCCGCCGGGAGCGAGGCCGCGCAATACGCTTTGCTGAATGGTCGCAACCACCGGGCCACCCGTGCTGCGAACGTGGACAGCCAGTTCGCTTTCGCTGGGGGCCAGGCCGGCGAGGTTCACCGAGCGGGTGGTTCCGGGAGCTACCAGGAGTCCGCGGGCTCCCGGCGCCTGGATCTGGCCCTTCTCCCCAAAGATGTCCAGGTTAACCGTGGCCGGAGTCTCCGAAGCGTTGCTCAGGTTCAGGACTGCCGTACGGCCCACCGCCGTGTTGGCGCCCAACAGCCAGGCGTCGTTTCCCGGCGATTGGCATTGGGCTGACGCCAGGCCGCGGAGGTCTCCATCGGTGGCGGCGTAGCTGAGATTGGCAGCAAGGGAGGCCTGCTCATTCCCCAGGGGATCCGCTCCCACCACGGCCGGAGCCGTGACCGGGGAAATCGAGGCCACACCGGCAGACAACACCGGAGGTCCGGCCGTAGGCGTGGGAGTGCTGGCCGGCGCTTTGGCGATCTCAGCAACTGCGTCACCTTCCAGCGACGTCACCTTGCTTCCAGGAACCGTACCGGCCGGATTACTGAGCACCACTGCGTTGAGGGCGCTGGCGGCGGTAGTGGAGACAGGGCTGAAATCTGCATCCGTTCCCACCACCGTTCCATTGACCAGCCTCGCGGGTTCCGGGCACACACCCAGTGCACGGCCGGCCGGAACATCGGCCTGCCGGAAGTCCATGGTGATCCCGCCGGAGGGTTCGGGCATCATCGACGTCGCCGCAACAGCACCACCACCGGCGGCCAGGATGACCGCTGCGGAGAGGACACCAGTGACGACGCCCCGGTTGGAACTTCGCGAGCCCTTGCTGGAACTGCGCGACGGTTTTTCGTCGACGGGCTGCTTCTGGTCCTCAGACACTGCTGTACTCCTTACGGAGGGAGACTTCATCCCTCGACATACCGGTTCGGGTGCGGCGCGCGGGCATCGGTATGGCCAACAGGAGCGTCAGCCCGATCACCACGGCCTGCATGATGCCGAACCACAATGCCCAGGGGTTGGTGTAACGGATTTCCAGCTCGCCGCCGTTGGCCGGGAGTTCAAAGGCCTGCGACCAGCCGGACGTGGCAGGCTTAAGTTGCTTCCCATCCATCGAGGCCGTCCAGCCGGGATCGGACCGTTCGGCAAGAACAAGCTTGCGGCCCTCGCCACCCGCCGGGACGGTAGCGTCCACGGACACTTCCTCAGCCGGCAGATTGGCCATCGTCTTGCCCTCGGCATCAATGATCCTGACGCGGTGCGCGGTTTCAGCAGCTGTAGCGGCAGGCTGGTTCCGTGGCGAGACACGCCACAGCCATCCGGCGTCGGTCTGCCCAACGGCAACAAGGCCCGGGACGGCGTCGATTCTGCTTGCCGTCAACTGGGCTGCGTTATCCGCAGCTTTCAGGACCACGAAGCCGGCCCCCAGCTGTTCCAGGTCAGCGCGCGGGTCCACTCCACTGCTGGCCACAATGGTGGCCACTGCCCGCCGAAGCGAGGCTGTGGCGACGTCGTCGTCCACAATTTCTTCGCGACCCGGGGCACCGATGATGGTGCGGGCCGACGCGATGGTGGACAAACTGTCCAGGGTGGTGCCGGCGCCGCGCATCAACGAGGACGTAAACGCGCCCTGCTCGCCGCTGGTAATTACCAGCGTGCGGGTACGTTCGGGGCCCTCTCCGCGATCGACGGCGGTGGCCGGCAAAGTGCCGGAGTCCACCGGCCATACTTGGCGTTCAGCCCCAAGGGACGACGGTGGTTGGGCCGCGCCGGGTGAGGTCGGCGCCCCGGACGCGGGCGAAGGCTGGAGGACGTTCTGACCTGCCCAGGCGCCCATGCCCGCAAGGGGCCCAGCCACGAGGAGCGTCAGGACCAGCCCGGAAGCCACGCGCCGCAGGGGCACCTTTGGGCCACTGGAATCGGTCATACGTCGCGGCGCGGAGAAGAGCTTGTCCGCGCCAATGACCGCAGCACCAAGCAGCAACATGCCGGCTGCCGACACGGCGGGACCGGTGAAAGGTCCAACGATGACGTTGTTGTTAACGCCCGTGGCGACATGCCCCACCAACCAGCCACTCGCCAAGGTGGCCAGGGCGGCCACCCAGAACACCCTTGCCAGGGCCGTCCGCTTGCCGGGCAGGAACAGTGCCGTCATTGCCAGAATCAGGATCGGCGCACTGACCAACAGCGCCAGCAGCAAAGCCCAGGGTATGGCGCCCGGACCGAAGAAGGCCAAGCCGGTCAGGCCGCCGTCGAGGTCGAATGCCAACGGCTGCCCGAGCAATTGCTGCCAGAGCGGCGCGGCTTCGAAGGTCAACGGCAGTCCGGGATCAGCCAGCAGGGCACGGGGCCTGTCCAGCACGGAAATTCCGTAAGGCAAGAACAAAGCAACTGTGGGCAGGAGTGACCACCACAGCGTCTTTCCGCGCTGGCCCAGGATGACGGCGGCCAGGATCACCGCAACAACAATCGGCCCCAAAAGCGATGGTGCCGATGCAGTCACAATGGCCATGACCAGCCCTCCGGCCGCGGCAGCGGTCCAGGACGGTGTTCCGTTGATGCCCGGCTTTCCGAGAATCGGAGCGGGCCGCCTGCTCAGTGAAGAGACGGGGTGTGAATGCACGTGGCCAATCGCAGATCCGGAGGCGCGCAACAGTGCCAGCAGCAACAGCGGCATCATCACATGGGCAATCAAGGCGCCCGCGCGGCCCTCATTGATCGCGACCAGCAGAGCGGGGGCGGCAGACCACGCCAAGGCAGCGACAGTCCGGAAACGACGCTTGGTGGTCAAAGCGCCCGCTGCGAACCATGCGCCAACAGCGGACAGCGGCATGGCAAGGATCAGCAGCCAAGCCATGGCCGGGTTGCCGTCTCCCCCGCCAAACAGGGACAGCAGCCACAGCACGTATCCGAAGGGATCCCCGTGCCCCGGCAATCCTGCGCCGAGGGAAATCCACCACGTGGAGGCATTGGCCCAGATGTCTCCCGGCGTTGCAGAGAGCGGGATGAGGCCGCCACCGGCCACGACGCCGGAGCGGAGCAGCCCAAGCAGTCCAACAAACGCAGCGGCAAGGGCCAGCACGGCCGCCGCGACGGCGCCTGTTCCTACCCAACCGCGTTCGTTGGTTGCCAACGATGCGAAGTCATCCGCGGCATCGCCGCTGGGTTCGGGAGCCAGCAGGTCCGAAACTGCGGACGAGTCGTCACTGGGGCGGATTGCCTCCAGTAAGGACCGCCTGTTGGAACGGACTTCACGGGTTGATGTTTGCAGGCCGCGGACCACGGAACGGTGGACACGGCGTGTCTTTGCGGCAACGCGGCGGCCCCGGGCAATGGCGACCGGCCGGACCAAGGCGGCAACGGTTGCTGTGAACTGCGAGAAGCCGTATCCCGGCTCCTTGACCAAAATGCTCAGCATGAGTCGAACGATGGCGCCGAACAGGGCTCCCACAGCCTGGAACGGGACCTTCCACCAGGGAGCGTGCTTGAGCCGCAGATGGATCTGGGCCTTGCGCGCGGCTGAGGAGGTGCCCAACCCATGGGGCCGGTGCTCCACGTGGAACATCCTGGCGCTGGGAACCACCACCACGCGATTGCCGGCCAGCCAGTTCCGCCAGCAGAAGTCCACGTCATCACCGCTGCCGGGCAGCGCAGGATCAAATCCCTGCAGCAGCTCCCAGACATCGCGGCGGATCAACATCCCGGCAGAATTCACGGCGAAGGTGTCCGTGCGGGCGTCGTATTGCCCCTGGTCTACTTCGTCGGCGTCGATCAGGGTCAGGCGCTCGGCCCAGCGGCTCGTGGAGAGTCCTACGTCCACCAAGTGCCGCTCATTGTCCCAACCGAGCTGCTTGCAACCGGCCACTGTTACCGACGGGGCCCGTTCCACGGCGTGCAGAAGTTCCGCCAAGGCGTCGGGTGCCGGAGCGGCGTCGTCGTGAAGGAGCCAGATCCAGTGAACAGAGCCGGCGTGTTTTCCGTGGTCATCACCGGTGGCGTCCTCGTCCTGCGCCAGCTCATGGAGGCCTGCCTGGACTGCTGCACCGAAACCGGATTTCGCTTGCTGGAAAGTGGTGACATTGCCCTGGCCGAAAGCTTCGCGAAGCATGTCCAGCGAATTGTCCGTGGAACCTGTATCAATGCCAATGGCGGCATCTGCCGGACGTGTTTGGTCCGACAGTGCCGCCAGTGTCCTGGGGAGATAGTTGCCGCCGTTGTGGGAGACCACAACGGCGGTAACGTGAACTTCCTTGAGAATTAGACCGCTCGCTTCCTTAGCCGACGACGCTCCCGCTCGGAGAGTCCGCCCCAAATACCGAACCGCTCATCATTGGCGAGGGCATATTCCAAGCACTGCGAACGGACGTTGCACGCCCCGCAGACTTTCTTGGCGTCCCTGGTGGAACCACCCTTTTCCGGGAAGAATGCTTCCGGATCGGTTTGAGCACACAGTGCATCAGTCTGCCAACCAAGTTCACCTTCGTCATCGAAGTCGCCTTGGCCCGGAAGGCCGATCCATACGGGCTGCCCCGGTGTTTCCAGCGGACGACGCACCTCCATGGGAGGGTCGTCCAAGTCTTCTTCGGGCCCTGCAGGCAGATCGCCGATCAGCGCCTCATGTGCAGCCAGGAGGGCAGTTGCCTGATCCTCCAAAGAGTCCTGCACATTCTGGTTGTAGCGGTCTGCCGCTTCCGGATCCGCTGGGTCGACGTACCAATCCCCCGGCACTTCCCGCGAACGGTATTTCACCGACGCATGTTCTGCGACGACTGCATCTTCCTGGATACGCAACGCTTGCCCCATGGCGTCCCTCCTGATTTTGCAGCTGCTGCGTGGATGTGTTTCCGATTCCCGGCGACGTTCCGGATATCTGTGCAGCGGCGTTTGATTACTAATTACACGCGTGTAACTACCCGCCAGTCAAGCTGCGCCGGGATAATAATCAAGAATCCGGAGAAACGTGGGATGCGCCACGCCCAAGATTTTGCCCGCGCCGCCGCGTGTCTCCGCGGAAAACGGGAGGCCCGGATCGATTTACGTGAACTTTCATTGAATTTCCGCGGAAAATTAAGCCTTGCGACGCGAGGCACCCACCGACTGGAGTAAATCACATGTGTCGCAATTCACAATCCCGGCGATAATCCCCCGGTCGGCGCGGGGCCACCGTGGCAAGATTGACGCATGAGCATCCCGGCAGCGAACCTGATGACCGCCCTGCGATCCGGCCATTCAACGTCACCACGGCTCACGTGGTACGGGCCTGACTCCGAACGGGTGGAGCTTTCGGGCCGTGTCCTGGACAACTGGGTGGCCAAAACCAGCAATCTCCTGCAGGACGAGCTGGACGCGGAACCCGGCATGACCATCCGGTTGGACCTCCCCGCGCACTGGAAGTCATTCGTGTGGGCTTTGGCGGCCTGGCAGCTGGGCATGGAGGTGGTCTTTGACCGCACCTCCGCGGATCTGCTGGTCACCGACAGTCCCGACGACGGCAACGGGTCCGGCTTCGACGCGGTGGTGGCCGTACCGCTCGCGGCGCTTGCGATGCGTTGGCCCGGTGAGCTGCCATCCGGCGTCGTGGACTACGCGGCGGAAGTCCGCTCCCATGGCGACGTCTTTATGGCGCACCACGAGCCTGCCGCGGATTTGCCCGCAGTGCGGGGTGCTGCCGAACTCACCCACGGAGCCCTTATCGAGGAATTTGCCGCCGGCCATGAACCCGGCGTCCGTTTGCTGGTTCGCGCAACAGACGGCCTGGAGAAATGCCTGGCATCGTCACTGGGCGCGTGGCATGGCGACGGCTCGGTAGTGCTGGTGCACCCTGACCTTGAGGTGACTGAGCACCTGCTGGAGAACGAGCGGGTCAGCCGTTCTTAACGGACGGCAACTCGCCGGTGCCGGGGTTGGCAGCTCCGGCGTCGCTCTTGGCTTTGTGGTGGAGTTCGATGATCTCGTGGTCATGCGAGAACTCGGGCTCGGCATCCAGTTCTTCGTTGAATACCCAAAAGCGGTAGGCAAAGAAGCGGAAGATGGTGCCCAGGACGAGGCCTACCACGCTGCCTGCGATGAACAGCGAGGGCTTGTCGTTCAGGTCCAGGATGTACTTGGCGAACCACACACAACCGGACGCAATCAGGAGCCCCACCAGGTTCATGACGGCGAACAACATGGCCTCACGGACCACATTCGCCTGTTTGCGGTGGCGGAAGGTCCAAAAACGGTTTGCGACCCACGAGAAAACACTTGCAACGATGGTTGCTATGGCCTTGGCCCACACTTCGCTGCCGTGCATCGGTCCGGAAAACAACCAGATGAAAACGGCCGAGTCAATGACAAAAGCAACACCGCCGACGGCGCCGAACTTCGCTACTTCACGCCAAAAAAGCGAGGCGAGTCCGCGGATGCGATCTGCAAGTGTGGTGATCATGACCCTCCATGGCCGTTGAAAAGGTGGGCCGATGGGCCAAGTCCATTTTAGCGCCCATTTCCCCGCACTGCCTTTGAGGTGACTGTGAGAACGCCAATACTGGCGTCCTCATGCCGCCGGAAGCTGTGGAAAAGCAGCCGCAAGGGCGGCAGAATCAGTGATCCCGCCGCCGGTTCGGTAGGCTGAACCTTGTGACTTTTCCAGTAATTGGCGTTGTTGGCGGCGGCCAGCTCGCACGAATGATGGCTCCGCCCGCTACCGCCCTGGGCTTCGAACTCCGTGTTTTGGCTGAGGGTGAGGACGTTTCGGCTGTTGCCGCGGTGGCCACAGCCCCGATCGGCGACTACAAGGACCTGAACGCTCTCCTTGAGTTCTCCAAGGGCCTGGACGTGCTGACGTTCGACCACGAGCATGTCCCCACTGAGCATTTGCAGGCCCTTCTGGATGCCGGCGTCAATGTCCAGCCGGGTCCCGACGCGCTGGTCAACGCCCAGGACAAGCTGGTGATGCGGGCTGCGATCGACCGGCTCGGCCTCCCCAATCCGGAGTGGTCCGCGGTCAACAGCGTTCCAGAACTGGTGGCTTTTGGGGACCGCATCGGCTGGCCCGTTGTCCTGAAGACGCCACGCGGCGGTTACGACGGCAAGGGTGTCCGGATTGTCCACTCACCAGAGGACGCCGTAGACACCGCGGATTGGTTCCAGGCCATGAGTCCTTTGCTGGCAGAGGCCAAGGTGGACTTCAGCCGCGAGCTCTCTGCACTGGTCGCCCGCACCCCCAGCGGCGAATCGCGGGCCTGGCCCGTGGTCCACACCATTCAGGTGGACGGTGTCTGCGACGAAGTCATCGCACCGGCCCAGAACATCCCCGTTGAGGTGGCCGCTGCCGCCGAGGAAGCTGCGTTGCGCATCGCCAACGAGCTTGGCGTCACCGGCGTCATGGCTGCAGAACTGTTTGAAACGCCGGGTGTCGGAGCAGGCTTCCTCATCAACGAACTTGCCATGCGCCCGCACAACACGGGGCACTGGACGCAGGACGGATCCATCACCAGCCAGTTCGAACAGCACCTTCGGGCTGTGCTGGACCTGCCCCTCGGCGCTACCGACGCGCTGGCGCCCGTAGTGGTCATGAAGAATTTCCTCGGCGGCGAGAACCAGGACCTGTTCAAGGCCTTCCCCATGGCCTTGGCCTACGAACCCGCGGCCAAGGTCCACTCCTATGGCAAGTCCGTTCGGCCCGGCCGCAAGATCGGCCACGTGAACCTCGTAGGCAGTTCGGTCTCCGACGTCGACTCTGTCCGCCAGCGCGCCACGGTCGTGGCCAACATCATCCGCGACGGCCGCAAGCCCGAGCAGACCACCCTTGAGGAGACCGCATGACGTCAGAAGCAACAGCCCCGCTGGTAGGGCTCGTGATGGGCTCGGATTCAGACTGGCCTGTCATGGAAGCTGCAGCGGATGCCCTGGCAGAATTCGGCATTCCCTTTGAGGCGGACGTCGTTTCTGCGCACCGCATGCCCACCGAAATGATCCGCTACGGCCAGACTGCCCACGAGCGTGGACTGCGCGTCATCATCGCCGGTGCAGGCGGTGCCGCCCACCTTCCCGGCATGCTGGCCTCGGTGACACCGCTCCCTGTGATCGGCGTCCCCGTTCCTCTTAAGACCCTGGATGGCATGGACTCCCTGCTGTCCATCGTCCAGATGCCTGCCGGTGTCCCCGTCGCCACGGTTTCCATTGCCGGGGCCCGCAACGCCGGACTCCTTGCTGTCCGGATGCTGGCCTCGGGAACGGACGAACTCGCCGCGAAGCTCCGCTCGGATCTGCTCGATTTTGCCCAGGAGCTCAATGACGTCGCCAGCAAGAAGGGCGAAAACCTGCGCCGCAAAGTAGAGGAAGTCTTCTCCCCTGCCAATGCTTCAGACCGGAGCTCCCGCTAGGAAGGCAGCGGTTGACTACCATGCACAAGACTTCGAATCAGCCCGGTTCCGCCCTGACTGATCCCGTCCGCTATCCGTCCGGGGCCAGCGCCCCGGTGCGGACCAAACGCGCCTTCGTGCTGGTGCTCCTCACGCTCTTCATCCCCGGCAGCGCCCAGATTGTTGCCGGGGACCGAAAACTTGGCCGGCTGGCGCTGCGCGTCACGCTCACCGTGTGGGCTCTTGCCCTGGTTACCCTGTTCATCGCGCTGGTGAACCGCACCGTGTTGCTCAGTATTTTTACCCATCCGGTTGGTTCGCTCTTCATCATCGTGGTCCTCGTGGCCTTGGCTCTGGGATGGGCCTATCTGTTCCTCAACACCTTGCGGATCATCAGGCCTGCCCTGCTGGCTCCGGGGATGCGGCCCATCATTGCCGTAGTCCTGGCAGCCTCCACGGTGCTTGCCAGCGGCTCGCTGGGTTACATCGCCTACGTCCTGAACGTCAGCCGGAACGCCATCGGCAGTATCTTCAACGCCGGCCCGGCGATCGATCCCGTGGACGGGCGTTATAACTTCCTCATGATGGGTGGCGACGCCGGGGATGACAGGACGGGCCGCCGCCCGGACAGCCTCTCCGTCATCAGTGTGGACGCCAAGACCGGCGAGAGCGCCATCATCTCCGTCCCCCGCAACCTTCAGAACGCCCAGTTCAGCGAGGGCTCACCCATGCGTGAGATCTACCCTGAGGGCTACAACTGCGGCGACGAATGCCTCATCAATGCCGTCAATACCGAGGTCACCAACAACTACCAGAACCTCTACCCCGGCGTTGCCGATCCCGGCGCCCAGGCCACCTTGGAGGCGGTTTCCGGCACGCTCGGAATCACTGTCCAGGCCTACGTCCTGGTGGACATGGATGGCTTCGCCAAACTCATCGACGCCATGGGCGGCATCCGCATCAAGGCCGGCGGCTGGGTTCCCATCAGTGGTCCCGTCACCGATGAAGCCAACGGGATCCACGGCATGCCGGACGGCTGGATCCCGGCCGGTGACCAGCACCTGGATGGCTTCCATGCCCTCTGGTACGGCCGCTCCCGCGAATTCGTGGACGACTACGCCCGCATCGCCCGCCAGCAATGCGTCCAGCAGGCCATGCTCAAGCAGTTGGATCCGGCCACCCTCCTGACCAAGTTCGAGGACATCGCCAACGCCGGGACCAAAGTTGTTGATTCCAATATTTCTTCCAACCAGCTGGGCAGCTTCGTGGACCTCGCCCTGAAGTCCAAGAACCAGCCCGTCAAGCGGCTCACCATCGGCCCTCCGGACTTCGACGCGTCCTTCTCCACCGTGCCCGACTTCGACCTCATCCACTCCAAGGTCCAGGAAGTCCTGGCGTCGTCCAACGCCCCTAAGGCCGATGACGCCGTCGTGTCGCACAACGGCGCTGCTGCCGGCACCATCGTGGCGACCGGACCAGTTGCAGGGCGCCTCCCCGCCAGCCAGCTTCCCTCGCCGTCGGCTGATTTCACCCCGGTGACCACCACACCGGACGGTACCCCGATCACCATCGAACTGCTGAACGGCCTCAAGGCCCAGGGCGATGAGCAAGGCATCCGGGATCTCGTCGCCACCAACGGACAGTGCGCACCGCTGTAAGCGTGCAGATCCCCTCCACCCCACGTCCAGCGCAACGATAAGGACTTTCTTTCGTGTACCAGATTGAGAATGTTTTGCGACCCTACGCGTGGGGTTCGACGACGGCGATCGCAGACTTGCTGGGGCGGCCTGCATCAGGTGGCCCCGAAGCCGAACTGTGGATCGGCGCCCACCCGGACTCCCCCTCCACAGCCCTTCACCCCAACGGCGTGACCCAGCCTCTGGACGCACTGATCGCATCGGACCCCCAACGGTTCCTGGGTTCGGAGAGCCTGGCCGAATTCGGACCGCGGCTGCCGTTCCTCACCAAGTTGCTGGCAGCGGAACAGCCGTTGTCCTTGCAGGTGCACCCCAGCCTTGAACAGGCCCGGGAAGGCTTTGCCCGGGAGAACGCAGCCGGGATTCCTGCCGATGCGGCGGATCGCAACTACCGCGACAACAACCACAAACCGGAGATGATCTTTCCCCTCACTCCGTTCAGGGCCTTGTGTGGTTTCCGCGCTCCTGCTGATTCGCAGAGCATCTTTGAGCACCTGGCACAGGTCCTCGATTCAGCGGCGGTGGAGATCCCGTCCGTCATCCAGGACGTCATCGCCGATCTCGCCCAGGCCGAAGAACCCACTGCCCTCAAGGCAGCTTTCAGCCGGCTTATCCAAGGTGGCGGCGACATCTCCGACGCCATCAACGAGGTAGTGGCAGTCCTGTCCGCCGGAGCTCCCTTGGAGCCGCACCGGGAAGCCCTGACGGCAATGCTGGATATCAACGAGGCCTTCCCCGGCGATCCCGGCGTCCTCATCTCGCTTCTCCTCAACCACCTCACCCTGGAGCCCGGCGAGGTGGTTTACCTGCCTGCAGGAAACATTCACGCCTACCTTCATGGGCTGGGCGTGGAAGTCATGGCTTCTTCGGACAACGTGCTTCGCGGCGGGCTCACCCCCAAGCATGTGGACGTTCCGGAATTGCTGAAGACGGTCCGGTTTGAAGCCCTCGGGGTGCCGCGCGTCCAAGCCAGTGGCACCGAATTCGGGCAGGAACTGTACCGCCCGCCTTTCAAGGAATTCCAGCTGCAGCGCATTGAACTTGGCCCTGGGGCCGAACCGGTTCCCCTGGCGCAAACCGGACCGGCCGTCGTCGTGGTGGTTTCCGGTTCGGTGCTGCTTGACTCGCCCAAGAGCGACCTCCGCCTCCAGCGCGGCGCAGCCGCCTTCATTCCGGATCTCGAGGCACCCGTGAACGTCCATCCTGTCCAGGGAGCCACGGAAACCAGCATCGCGTTTGCCGTCACCACAGGGCTGGGGAACTGATCCATGGAGTTTTTCCTGCAAACCCCCGCGTGGGCTGCTGTCCAGCGTTCCCTGGGCCGCCGCGTCCACGAACAGTCCGGCCCGGGCTGGAGCTTCCTCGCCATTGAGGAGAAGAACCCCGCTGGGAAGGTCATCTACGCCCCCTACGGCCCAGTGGCAGAGTCCGTTGAAGCGTTCGACGCCGCCACGGCTGCCTTGGTAACCCTGGCCAAGGACGAGCACGCGGTCTTCGTCCGGATGGAACCTGCAGCGGCCGGTTTTACAGCGTCCGACGCCGGCACCCTCCTCCGCGCGCGTGGCTTGCGTCCCGCTCCGGTCAACCAGCAGCCTGAGCTCAGCTGGATTGTGGACCTCGACGGCGACTTCAAGGACGTCCTGGCCGGCATGAAGCCGACCAACCGGAACCTGTACCGGAACATCCACAAAAAGGGCGTGACCTTCCGCGCGTCCCAGGACCCTGCAGACATTAAGATTCTCCTGCACTTCCTCCACCTGACAGCTGCCCGGAACGGCTTCAAGCCCCAAAGCGACGAGTACCTCACCCAAGTAGCGGCTTCGCTGCTGCCCAACGGCGCCGGAACACTGTTCATTGCGGAGTTGGAGGGCGAACCCATCGCTGCTGCCTTCGCTTACGACTCCGCTGACACCCGCGTCTACGCCCACGCTGCCCTGGACGATACCCACCGCAAGCTCAGCGCCGGCATCCCCCTCCTGGTGACACTCATGGCTGACGCCAAGGAGAAGGGCTTGAAGCACGTGGACCTCTGGGGCGTGGCGCCCGAGGACCAGCCGGACCACAAGTGGGCCGGGTTTACGGCGTTCAAGAAGTCCTTCGGCGGCCGCGAAGTCTCCTACCCCGGCACCTGGGACCTCCCGGTCAACAAACTCCGCTATGGCGCCTACCAACTGGCCAGAAAGCTCCGCGACAAACTCCGCTAAGCCCGGACCTTCCCCCGTCACCGGCGATGACGGTCGCCGTCGATCAGGCGTACCGCCACCACCCACTGTGAGCCCGCCCTGACCCCGACACACCCTGCTTCCCGGCGCGCCCCGAGGACTGCGCAATCAAAGTAGGTGGCGAAGGAACACCCCACCCCAAACCGCGGGCAACCGTAAGCCGCCCGGACACAGAGAAGGACGGCGAGTATCGCGAAAGCGGCATCAAATCGACGAGGTACGAGGAGATAGCCGCCGAGCGATGCTCGCCGTCCTTCTGTTGACTGCGTAGGGAGTTACGGCTTGCGCGCGTACGTCTCCCACTTGGATGCGTGGTGCTCGGCCTCAACAAAGCGGACCGTCCCGGACTTGGAGCGCATCACGATGGACTGCGTCATGACGCGGTCCTTCTGGTAGCGCACGCCGTGGAGGAGGTCGCCGTCGGTGATGCCGGTGGCTGCGAAGTAGCAGTTGTCCGAGGTGACGAGGTCGTTGGTGGACAAGACGCGGTCGAGGTCGTGTCCGGCGTCGATGGCCTTCTGCTTTTCTTCGTCCGACGTCGGCCACAAACGGCCCTGGATGACGCCACCGAGCGACTTGATGGCACACGCTGCAACGATGCCTTCCGGGGTGCCACCGATACCCATGAGGGCGTCAACACCGGTGCCGGAGCGGGCTGCGGCGATGGCCCCGGCGACGTCGCCGTCCATGATGAACTTGGTGCGGGCACCGGCTTCGCGGATTTCTTCCACGAGGGGGCGGTGGCGGTCGCGGTCCAGGATCATGACGTTGAGCTGGTTGACCTTGACGCCCTTGGCCTTGGCGATGAGGTGCAGGTTCTGCTTGACGGGCAGGCGAAGGTCCACCATGTCCGCAGCTTCGGGGCCGGTAACGAGCTTCTCCATGTAGAACACGGCGGAGGGGTCAAACATGGATCCGCGCTCAGCAACTGCCAGCACTGCGAGGGCGTTGTTGATGCCGAGGGCGGTCAGGCGGGTTCCGTCGATGGGGTCGACGGCGACGTCGCACTCGGGGCCGGTGCCGTCACCAACCTGTTCGCCGTTGAACAGCATGGGGGCTTCATCTTTTTCGCCTTCACCGATGACCACAACGCCGTTGAAGTGGACAGTGTGAAGGAACGAACGCATGGCGTCGACGGCGGCGCCGTCTGCCTTATTCTTGTCACCGAATCCCACCCAGTGGCCACCGGCAATTGCCGCGGCCTCGGTGACTCGGACGAGTTCAAGCGCAAGGTTGCGGTCGGGTTCGTCGAGGCCGACGGCGAGCGACGGCGAAATCGTGGAATACTGCTGGGTCATTGGTGCAGGAGACACTTGAACCTCTTCTTCGAGTGACGATTCACGGGACCGGACATGGTTGCGCGGGGCAACCCGGGGTTCCTCTATCAACGATCATAGTCGCCACGTGGTCCCGGAGTCGTTGGATGACCACGGCCCGCAATACCGGTGGTGAGGTTCCCGGATGTGTGTTCCCTGCCGGGATAAGGGATCATGGACACGTGAGTGAAACGCAGGACAAGCCCGCAGCCGAGAACCATTCCGACGCTGCAGCGGCCAGCCAAAACGATGCCCAGGCCATCCCGGATGCCCCCTACAAACCCGTCATTGCGGCGAAAGCTGCCAAGCGGGCCAACGCGTCGGTCATTGGCATGGTCATTGCCCTGCTTGTCTGCGTGCTGGCTTTCCTCCCCATCGTTTTGATGAACCCGGCTCCGAAGGGCGAGGGCTTCCGGCCCGATGTGGACGTGGCAGCCATCGCCCGCAATGCCACAGGTGTGGCAGGATTCACACCGGTGACCCCGGATACGGGCGACACATTCAAACCCAACTACGCCCGGTGGGAATCGGGCACGGGAAGCGGCGTCCCCACTTGGGAGATTGGTTTCCTGACCCCCAAGGAGGCCTTCATCGGCCTCACCCAGACCACCCAGGCCAACCCCACCTGGGTCTTGCAGCAGACGGAGAACCTCCCAGTCACCGGCACGCGCAACGCCGGCGGCCAGGATTGGGAATTGCGGGACTCCGGCAAGGAGAAGCGCAGCATGGTCCTGGAGTACCGGGGTACCACCATCATCTTGAGCGGCACCGCGAGCCTGGATGAGTTCGCAACGCTCGCTGCCGCCGTCGTGAAGTCCGCAGAGCAGGCGCCGTCGGCAAGCGCGCCCGCCTCAGCCCCGGCGTCGACGCAACCGACGCAACCGTCCGCTTAACCCGCGCAACAGTTTCACGGACTGCCCTGTCGGCATCGTAAAGTAAGGCTCGTGCCTACTTACCTGACTCCAGCCCTGGCGTGGCGCCGTCTCCGCGAGGGCAACGAACGTTTTGTTTCCGGCGAATCCCTGCACCCCAACCAGGATGCTTCGCGACGATCCTCACTCATCGAGAACCAGAATCCCTTCGCTGTCATTTTCGGCTGCTCGGATTCACGGCTCGCCGCCGAGATCATCTTTGACCTGGGCCTCGGCGACGCCTTCGTTGTGCGCACCGCCGGCCAGGTCATTGACGACGCGGTGCTTGGCTCCCTGGAGTACAGCATCAGCGAACTCCGGGTTCCGTTGATTGTGATTCTGGGCCATGACAGCTGTGGCGCAGTGAAGGCCACCAAGGCCGCCGTGGAAACGGGCGAGATGCCCCCCGGCTTCATCCGTGACCTCGTTGAGCGCATCACGCCGTCGGTCCTCACGGCCAAGCGCAACAGCCAGGAAGACGTCAACGACATGGTGGTGGAGCACGTCAAGCAGACCGCCGCCCGCCTGGCTGACAGCTCGCGTGTGATTTCCGACGCCATCGACGACGGCCGGGTGGCTGTCATTGGCCTGTCCTACAAGCTCGATGAGGGCCGCGCGGCCCTCGTTTCCGGGATCGGCAAGCTCTAGGAGCACGTGCTCCGGCCCTGGCGCCGGAGCACGTAGCACTCCCCTCCGGGTTTTCTGTGCGGCGACCAATCGCCCTAAGCTAGCCCCATGACTTCCACCACTGAGTTCCGTATTGAACATGACACGATGGGCGAAGTTCGCGTCCCCGTGAACGCCCTGTACCGCGCCCAGACGCAGCGTGCTGTGGAGAACTTCCCGATCTCCGGCAAGACGCTTGAGCGCACCCACATCGAGGCCCTGGCCCGAGTCAAGAAGGCCGCTGCACTGGCGAACGCCGAACTGGGGGTGCTCGATGGTGAGCTCGCCGAGGCTATCGCCGCCGCCGCCGATGAGGTTGCCGCCGGCAAGTACGACGGCGACTTCCCCATCGACGTCTTCCAGACCGGTTCGGGCACTTCCTCCAACATGAACACCAACGAGGTCATCGCCGAGCTCGCATCGCGCGCCCTCGCAGCCGCCGGGAGCGACAAAGTTGTCCACCCGAACGATCATGTGAACGCGTCGCAGTCCTCCAACGACGTCTTCCCGACGTCCGTGCACGTCGCCGCTACGTCGGCCTTGATCAACGACCTGATCCCGGCCCTTGAGTACCTGGCAGCTTCCCTCGACCGCAAGGCCGTGGAGTTCAAGGACGTCGTCAAGTCCGGCCGTACCCACCTCATGGATGCAACGCCCGTCATGCTGGGCCAGGAGTTCGGCGGCTACGCTGCGCAGGTACGCTACGGCATCGAGCGCATCAACGCAGCACTCCCCCGTGTTGCCGAAGTTCCCCTGGGCGGCACGGCCGTGGGCACCGGCATCAACACCCCTGCCGGCTTCCCGGAGCGCGTCATCGAACTGCTCGCAGCCGACACCGGCCTGCCGCTGACCGAGGCCCGCGACCACTTCGAAGCACAGGCCAACCGCGACGGCCTCATCGAGGGCTCCAGCCAGCTCCGCAACATTGCGATCTCCTTCATGAAGATCAACAACGACCTCCGCTGGATGGGCTCTGGCCCCAACACCGGTCTCGGCGAAATCGCCATTCCGGACCTTCAGCCGGGCTCCTCGATCATGCCTGGCAAGGTCAACCCGGTGATCTGCGAAGCGTCCATCATGGTCTGCGCCCAGGTCATCGGCAACGACACCGCCATCGCCTGGTCCGGCACCAACGGCGCCTTCGAGCTCAACGTCGGCATCCCCGTCATGGCCGCCAACCTCCTGGAGTCCATCCGCTTGCTGGCCAACACCAGCCGCGTCATGGCTGACAAGATGATCGACGGCATCACCGCCAACGTGGAGCGTGCACGCTTCCTGGCCGAAGCCTCCCCGTCCATCGTCACCCCGCTGAACAAGTTCATCGGGTACGAAAACGCTGCCAAGATCGCCAAGATCGCCGTCAAGGAGGGCCTGACCATCCGCCAGGCCACCGAGAAGCTCGGCTTCGTCGGCGAGGGCGAAGGCAAGGTCACTGAGGCCGAGCTCGACAAGGCCCTGGACGTCACCACCATGACGGCACCGGCCCACAAGGCCTGACTCCTGGTCTAAAAACTCAACAGCACGACGACGGCCGGTACCTTTTGCGGAAAAGGTACCGGCCGTCGTCGTACCCGGAGTTTTTGTACAGCAGACGCCCCTAAGACCCTCCCTCAAGGGCATCTGCTGTACAAAAACTTCTGACTCTTTTTGCACTTTTTCTTCGAAAGTGCAAAACTTTACTTTGTGAGCAATAGTGCAAATATCGACGGCGGCCTCCGCGAGCGCAAGCGGGCTGCCACGCGGACGGCGATCACCGCTGTCGCGCGTTCCCTGACCGCTGAGCATGGCCTCAGCGGTTTCACTGTTGAGGAAGTCTGCGAAGCGGCGGGGATTTCGCGCCGAACCTTCTTCAACTACTTCCATTCCAAAGAAGACGCCGTGATCGGCTCCTTCTCGGATGAGTTGCCCGCAGACGCCTTGGAATCGTTCAACCAGAACCCTTCGCGCACACCGGACAGCATCTCCGGGACGCTTCTGGCAGCTCTGCATGTGCTCACCGTGACCCTGATGGAGCGTTCATCCATCAGCCGTACCGAGGTCCAGCAGTTCATCGCTGCCATCACGGCCGAACCACAACTGCTGGCACGCCTGACCCTGGAAGGGGAGGCCCGGGAACGACAATTCGCTGCTCTGGTGGCCGCCCGAGAAGGGCTGGATCCTGGGCATCCCGAAGTCATGACTGCGACGGCGTTGTTCGGGGCGGTCTCCAAGAAGACAGCCCAGCAGTTCTTCTCGGAGGAAAACACCCGCCCGTACCGCGGGATCCTCGAACAGAACCTCAACGCCGCACGGAAACTCTTTGCCCAGCCGCTGGCCACTAACCAGCAATTGGGCCCCGACCCCCTTGAAACCTCGAAGGACCCCGCATGAGTACACTCTCGAAGGCAGCAGAACCGCTGTTGCTGACCCAGAAACGCATCTGGATCATCTTCTCGGCGCTGATCGCAGGCATGCTCCTGTCCAGCCTCGACCAGACCATCGTCTCCACCGCCATGCCCACCATCGTGGGCAAGCTCGGCGGGGTGGAGCACCAGGCCTGGATCACCACCGCCTACCTCCTTGCCACCACCATCGTGATGCCCATCTACGGCAAGTTTGGTGACATCCTGGGGCGTCGCAACCTGTTCCTCATTGCCATCGCCCTGTTCACCCTCGCGTCCGTGGGTTGCGCCTTCGCCACCGATTTCTGGGGCTTCGTCATCTTCCGCGCCCTTCAGGGCCTGGGCGGTGGTGGCCTCATGATCCTCTCGCAGGCGATCATCGCTGACATCGTTCCTGCCAAGGAACGCGGCAAGTACATGGGCCCGCTGGGCGCCATCTTCGGTCTCTCCGCTGTGGCCGGACCCCTGCTGGGCGGGTTCTTCGTGGACCACCTCACGTGGGAGTGGGCTTTCTACATCAACATCCCCATCGGCATCGCGGCGTTCATCACCGCCTGGTTCACCCTGACCCTGCCCAACAAGAAGGCCGAAAAGAAGATCGACATCCTGGGTGTCGTCTTCCTCTCCGCAGCCACCACGTGCCTCATCTTCTTCACCGACTTCGGTGGCAAGAAGGACGAAGGCTGGGACTCCCCCCTTACCTGGGCGTTTGGGGCCGGCATGGTCCTGGCCGCCTTCGCGTTCGTCATGGTAGAACGCCGCGCCGAGGATCCCATCATTCCGCTGAGCCTGTTCAAGAACCCCATCTTCATCAATGCAACGGCTATCGGCTTCACCTTGGGCCTTGGCATGTTCGCTGCCATCGCCTTTGTCCCGACGTTCCTGCAGATGTCCTCGGGTACCTCGGCGGCCGAGTCGGGCCTGCTGATGCTCCCCATGATGGTTGGCCTCATGGGGACGTCCATCTACTCGGGTATCCGCATTTCCAAGACCGGCAAGTACAAGATGTACCCCATCCTCGGGGCGGCCCTGACCATCGCGGCCATGCTGTGGCTTACCACTCTCGCAGCGTCGACGCCCATCTGGGTGATCTGTGTCCAGCTCTTCATCTTCGGCGCAGGCCTGGGCCTGATCATGCAGGTCATCGTCCTGGTGGTGCAGAACTCCGTTCCGGCCGACCAGATCGGCACGGCCACCAGCACCAACAACTACTTCCGTGAAGTAGGTGCATCTCTGGGTGTCGCCGTCTTCGGTGCGATCTTCACCAACCGCTTGTCCGAATCGTTGACCGAGGCATTCACCGGCGCCGGCGCTTCGGCCGAGCAGGCTTCGCAGTCCACCAGCACGTTGGATCCGCAGGCGTTGTCACAGCTCCCTGAGCAGCTGCGGGACGCGATCGTCAATGCTTACGCCAATTCTCTGGCGCCGGTGTTCTGGTACTTGGTGCCGTTTATTGCCATCGCCCTGATCCTGGCCATCACACTCAAGCAGATCCCCCTCTCCGACACTGCAGGAATGGTGGCACGCGGTGAGGCTGTGGGTGGTGCGGAAGCTGACCGCCTGGAGGCCGAACGTCTGGAGACGGCGCGACTGGAAGCGGAGTTTGAAGCTTCGGAAGACGTTGACAAGGATCGTCCCACAGCTGATGCGGGACGTCGGTAACGCTAGCCCTCCACTTGGTACGCCACGGGGCCTTCGGGCTCCGTGGCAAGCCTGATGGCTTCAAGGTTTCCGGCGCTCATCTCCGGAAGGTCGTCCAGCTCGAACCATCCCACGGCGAGTGATTCGTCGTCATTGACCTGGGCTTCTCCGGATACGTATCGGCACCGGAAGGTAATGTCCAGAAAGTCGCAGACGTCCCCGTTGGGGAAGGTCACTGGCCCCACAACCCCGACGCCGATGATCCGTTCAGTTTCAGCCACCATCGCTGTTTCTTCGAAGATTTCCCGTACGAGCCCTGGCGCAGGGTGCTCTCCCGGCTCCAACATTCCGGTGATCAGAGACCAGTGACCGTTGTCGGCACGCTGGCCCAGCAACACCCTGCCTTCGTCGTCCAAGACCACTCCCCGCACGGCCGGCAGCCAGAGGGGATCGTTGCCGATCTTTTCCCGCAATTTCAGCACGAACTCCGGTGCACCCATGGCGTCAGCTTTCCTTCAATTCGATGGTGGCATGCGAGTATCCAGCAAGGGCGTCAAGCTGATCCGTCCCACAGCGCCCTCCTGCTGCCTTCAAGCACATCCAAACACTCGCTGGGCTAAGCATGCCGCAGCACGGTGAACGCGAAAATACGGGGACGGTTGCAGTTCGGCCGCACTTGGCACGGTGGGATGCGTCATGCGGGTATCAGCACCATGGCAGCGGCTGCCCCCGCCAGCATGAACGGACCAAAAGGAATGGCCGAACGCAGGGTACCGCGGCGTGACACCAGGATGGCCAGGCTCCACAGACCGCCCAGAATGAAAGCGGCGAACGTCCCCGCAAACACGTGGCTCCACCCCAGATATCCCAAGTAGAGGCCCAGCACACCCGCCAACTTGACGTCACCAAAACCCATGCCTGGCGGGTGGATGAGCCTCAACACGAAGTAGAAGAGCCACAGCACAGCGCCTCCCGCGAGGACCCGGAGTCCGGGCACAGCGAACAGGTCCGCAGAAAGGTGGCGGTCCGGACCGGCATCGGCGAAAAATGTCAGGATCGATGCCGCCAGCAACAACACCCCTGCCACTGCGTACGACGGAAACACAATGCGGTTGGGCAACAGGTGGCTCCGCACATCTATCACCGTGAGCCGAACCGCAATCACCATGAAGTACAGGCACGCGGCCATCACCAGCCAGAAGCCCAGCGGGCTGGCGTCCCAGAGGTCGGAGAGTCGTCGGATCACTCTCGGATGCTATCCCGCTTTGGCCGCAGGGCCCGCTTGAACGCCTAGGTAAACTGTGGATATGGGGAGCTACAGCGCAGGAGGACAGGGTTTCGACCTGTCCTCCACATTCCGGAATCTTTGCCGTTCTTCGCCGTGGAAATGGACGAGCCTCCGCTTCGAATACCTGGAACGGCCCGGCACGGGCGCCACCATGGTCCGCGCATGGCTGAGGCGGCCGGGCGCTCTTCGTCTGGAAACACCGGACGGCCAATTGCTGCACAGCACCACGGGCATCAACGACTCCCGGGATGATCTGTATGTGTCCTCAACACGCCGTTCATGGTTGCTTCCGGCCCATCTGGTGACGCCCGTTTACGACGACGCCGGACTGGTCAGGCGTCGCCCGGAGGCCGCCTACGGTGAGCCCTCCTTCGGCAACGGCCGCCTTGCTGCCGCCCTCGATCCCGTGGAACTGGCAGGGAACGCACCGGTTCCCCTTGAATTCCCGGACACAAACCCCGTCTTCTTGGAGGAACCCCGGGAAGTGGACCATGAGGGCCGCCTCGCGTTGGAAACCATCGTGACCCGCAGCCGGACCTATGTTCCCTCGGATCCTGCCGAGCCTTTGGCCCACACCGGACGAACGTTGATCAGGATCGACGCCGGCACAGGGGTTTGCGTTGCCAGCCAAAGCCTGGATGGGGACTCTTCCGGAAAGGGACATTGGCTGAAGATCCTGGCCGTGGACGAGTACATGCTGGATGACCTGTTCCTGGCTGAGTCCATGAACCTCACGGACGTACGCCGCCACATCCCGTGGGACATCGGCCCGGCCGCCTGAACAGCGCCCGCCGCCGAGGAGTGAGCTCCCGGCAGTATCGGGAGTGCCAAGCTCCGAGATCCAGCCCCTCGGCGAGCTTCCTTCGATGTGACTCGCGCGGCTCCCGCCGCCGGGCTAAGCTACGGCGATGACATCGCTGGCAGACATCTGGCCCCCGTTCGGACTCACCCTCACCACCCCGAGGTTGAGCATCCGTCCAGTTTTCGACGACGACATCCCGGCCGCCGTCGCCGCGGCGCGGTCCGGTGTCCACGAACCCGGCAAGAGCCCGTTCAGCACCCCGTGGACCGACCTTCCGGACCACGAACTCGCTCCCAATATGGCCCAGTGGTACTGGCGCTGCCGTGCCAACTTCACCAAGAAATCCTGGACCCTCCTCCTGGCGGTATGGAATGACAACGAGTTCCTCGGCGTCCAGGACGTCGGCGCCAAGAACTTCAACACTTTGAAAACAGTAGGCACTGGCTCCTGGCTCAAGCAGTCCGCCCAAGGGCAGGGGTTCGGCAAGGAGATGCGTGCCGCCGTCGTCAGCTATGCCTTTGATTACCTGGGTGCCGAAGTAGCCGAGTCAGAGGCCGCCTCATGGAACCAGCAGTCGCTGGGCGTCTCCACCAGCCTCGGTTACGAGCCCAACGGCATCTTCCGCGAGGGCTGGGGAGACACCGTCGAGGAAGTCCAAAAAGTCCGCCTCACCCCAACCACCTTCAAACGCCCGGACTGGACCCTCAAAGTCCAAGGCCACGAAGCCTTCTCCTCCTACCTCGGAATCGGACAACTTCCGGCGGGTGACTGAAAGGCGAAGGCCAGGCATCCGGCAGCGTGCGTCAAAAGCGAGGAACGAGCTAGCACGCAGAGGATGTCTGGCCTTCGCCCTAGGCGGGCACGGCGTCGATGGGGTTAGATTTCAGCCCCTTCGAGCAATTCCGTCACCAGCGCTGCAATCGGCGACCGCTCAGAACGGGTCAGCGTGATGTGCCCGAACAGCGGGTGTCCCTTGAGTGTCTCGACGACGGCCGCAACGCCGTCGTGCCGCCCTACCCGGAGGTTGTCGCGCTGCGCGACGTCGTGGGTGAGGACGATCTTGGAGTTCTGCCCGATACGGCTCATAACGGTCAGGAGGACGTTCTTCTCGAGGGACTGTGCTTCGTCCACGATCACGAAGGCGTCGTGCAGGGAACGTCCACGGATGTGGGTCAGTGGCAGGACTTCGAGCATGCCCCGGTCCATGACTTCCTCAACAACTTCCTGGCTCACCAAGGCGCCCAAGGTGTCGAACACCGCCTGGGCCCAGGGGTTCATTTTTTCGGACTCAGAGCCGGGGAGGTAGCCGAGCTCCTGGCCGCCTACGGCGTACAGGGGGCGGAAGACCACCACTTTACGGTGCTCACGGCGTTCCAGGACGGCTTCCAGGCCCGCACAGAGGGCCAGCGCGGACTTGCCGGTACCCGCACGCCCACCGATGGAGACGATTCCTACGGCGGGGTCCATGAGCATGTCAATGGCAAGCCGTTGCTCGGCCGATCGTCCGTGGAGCCCGAAGACGTCGCGGTCACCCTTGACAAGGCGGACTTGTTTGTCCGCCCCTACCCTGCCCAGCGCGGATCCTCGGTTGGAGAGAAGGACCAGTCCGGTGTTGACGGGGAGTTCAGCGGCAGCGGGGATGAAGACCGGTTCGTGGCCGTATAGGGTGGTGATTTCGTCGTCGTTGGCTTCGACCTCGGCCATCCCGGTCCAGCCGGAGTCCTTGACGAGTTCGTTGCGGTACTCGTCGGCTTGAAGTCCCATGGCGGATGCTTTGACGCGCATGGGGAGGTCTTTGGAGACCACGGTGACGTTGTGGCCTTCGTTGGCCAGGTTCTTGGCTACAGCCAGGATGCGGCTGTCGTTGTCGCCTCCGCGGAATCCTGCCGGCAGCACCTCGGGGGAAATATGGTTCATTTCCACCCGCAGCATTCCGCCGTCCTTCCCGATGGGAATGGACTGGTCGAGGCCGCCGTGTTCGATCCTCAGATCGTCCAGGAGCCGCAGTGCTTTGCGGGCGAAGTATCCGAGTTCGGGATCGTGGCGTTTTCCTTCCAGTTCGCTGATGACCACGATGGGGACGATGACTTCGTGTTCAGCGAATCGCAGCAATGCGTGGGGGTCGGACAGCAGGACGGAGGTGTCGATCACGTAGCTCCGGCCTGTGACGGACTTTTTGGTCCGCGCTGTTTGTGGGACCCGCTTGGCGCGAGAGGTAGCTGCACTTTCCCCGTCGGAAACCATTGCGGGCAGTTGCTCAGAAATAGCCACATCGACTCCAGCCCCGGGCAGTTCGCCCGGCCTAATGGTGAAGCGGCTCGGCCGGAAGGCCGGGCGTGGCCTCCCATGTAACTGGTGCGATGATCCGCTCCATGTACTGGCCTCCCCGATCAGCGGGCGGTTTTGCCTGCTGATGTGATTAACGTAATCCCGGACACATTCATTTCCGCAACCCGAGCCCGGCAAGTCGCATGTCCGGTTCGTTAATTTTTGATGAACCGGACCGCCTAGGCTCCGTAGCGGCGCTGGCGCCCGGCATAATCCCTGAGGGCCCGCAGGAAATCGACCTTACGGAACGCAGGCCAGAGTGCCTCGCAGAAGTAGAACTCGCTGTAAGCGCTTTGCCACATCAGGAAACCGGAGAGCCGTTGCTCGCCTGACGTGCGGATGACCAGGTCAGGATCAGGCTGGCCACGGGTGTAAAGGAACCGGGAGATGTCGTCCACCGAAAGTTCATCTGCGACGTCGGTCATCTTCCGGCCGTTGGCGGCAGCATCGTGCAGGAGTTCCCGGACGGCGTCGACTATTTCGCGGCGGCCGCCGTAGCCCACGGCGACATTGACATGGATCTTTTCGTGGACCGGAGTGCGGGCTGTCAGTTTGTTGAGGCGTTCGGCCAGGTAGTCCGGCAGGAGCTCGGGAGCGCCCATGGCGTGGACGGAGACGTCCTCGTCTTCATCAAGGCGGTCCATGGTGTTGGCGATGATGCCCATGAGGAGGTCCAACTCTTCACCGGAACGGTTCATGTTGTCCGTGGAAAGCATGTAGAGCGTCACTACTTTGACGCCCAGTTCCTGGCACCAGCCGAGGAACTCGTGGATTTTGTCTGCACCGGCCTGATGTCCCTGGCTGGTGGGTGCGTTGAACTGGCGCGCCCACCGACGGTTGCCGTCCACCATGACACCGATATGCCGTGGGATCTGGTCCTGCTTGAGGGAGCGCAGGAGTTTGCGCTCATAGAAGCCATAGAGGAAACCGGGCAGCTCCACCGGACTCTCACCTGACTTCCTTGCTTGTACGACGACGACGCACATCCTAGGCTACCTTCCCCAGCTGGCGAGCCGGTGCAGTCAGGGGTGAAAAATACCTCGGCCCATTGTTACCCTGCGGTAACTTACCGAAACGTAAGTTATGGTTTAACCATGGCTGAGCTCCTCGAAACCAAGCCCGTCTGGCGCGGGTGGATCCATGCTGTAGCGGCCCCCTTTGCTCTCGCTGCGGGGATCCTGCTGGTGACCATTGCCCCGACACCGGACCGCAAAATCACGTCCGCCATTTATGCCCTGACCGGCTTCCTCCTGTTCGGCGTCAGTGCCGTGTACCACCGGGGAAACTGGTCCCCCAAAGTCCGCATGGTCCTCAAGCGGCTGGACCACACGAACATCATGTTGGTCATTGCCGGCAGTTACACCCCGCTGGCCTGGTCGCTGCTGGAGCGTTCCGAGGCCGTCACTTTGCTGTGGCTTGTCTGGTCCGGGGCGATCGTCGGGGTGCTCTTCAGGATTCTATGGACGCACGCACCGCGCTGGCTGTATGTTCCCGTCTACATCGCCCTGGGCTGCGGAGCGTTGTTCTATTTGCCGCAGTTCTTCACGGCCAACGCCCCTGCCGCGATCCTGATCTGCGTGGGCGGCGCCCTGTATATCGCCGGCGCGGTGTTTTACGCCATCAAGAAGCCCAACTTCAGCGTCAAGCACTTCGGCTTCCACGAACTGTTTCACGCCTTCACGGTGCTGGCCTTCGCGGCCCACTTCATCGCCATCATGTTGGCCGTGTTGAGCTAAACCGGTAGGGACCCGCTCAGTCGCCTGATCCCATGGCCGCCAAACGGGCCCGGACAGCAGCGGCCTCCCCCAGAGGCCTTTCGCACACCATGTCCCTGCACAGGTAAACCTGCGGCAAGCCGTCCGGCGTGCCCGACCGGTGAAGAAGCAGCGGCACGTCCGGATCCCCAGCGGGGGCCCCGCCGTCGTCCTTCTGCACAGCGACCACCAGCCCGGGGCTGGGAGACGTCAACAGCGCGTGGTGCAGTTCGCGCTTCAGCGGGGAATCAGGTCCGGCGACGGCGGCCTCCACCGGCCCGGCGAGTGCGGCTTGCGCGGTGGCCAGGAGCCAGCCGGCCACGCGCGGTGCACGGCTGGCGATGGCCGGGAGCAGGCCCAGGATGTTGCCCGCCATGAGCCGGTGCCCGTGGGATCCGGAATAGGCGGCATAGGACAGGAGAGCGCCGGCAAACCCCGCGGCACCGCTGGGCGTGGCGTTGTCGAACGGGTCCAGTCCCACGCGTTGACCTTGGGCGTTGAAGACCTGCGCGGACTCCCCCGTCGAGTCCGCAAGCTGTCCGCTCTCCACGAAACGAGTGCACGCAGCGAGCAGGAGCTCCTCCGCGAGCAGGTACCAGCGCTTGGTTCCCGTCACCGCATAGAGGGCCAGGAAGCCGTCAGCGCAGAACGCATAGTCCTCCAGCAGACCGCCAATTCCACGTGCCCGGGAGTCGTGGGAAACGCGGATCAACGTCTTCGATTCACCGTCCCAGTGGACGGTGGCGAGGTACCCGGCCATGTTCTCCGCCGCCGACACCAGGTCCGGGCGGCCCAGAATGGCACCCGCCTCGGCGAGTCCGGCTACAGCGAGTCCGTTCCAGCCGGCCACCACCTTGTCATCCCTGGCTGGCTGGTTCCTGAGGTTGCGCGTAGTGAGCAACACCGGCGCCACACGCTCCCAAAGCCGCCGATCGGCGTCGGACAGCTTCCGCGCGGGGTGGAGCGGCGAGCCAAACTCCGAGACTGTCCCTTCAGGGCCAATGTTCATCATGCGCGCCACCTGCACGGCGTCATCCGCGCCCAGGGCGTCGGCCAAGGATTCCACAGACCACAGATACGTGGCTCCCTCGTGATGAACGCCGTCAAATACGGTGTCGGCGTCCAGGGAGGAAGCCAAAGCGCCGTCTGGCAGCCTCAGCGACTCCAGCATCCAGTCTGCGCATCGTGACGCCACAGCCGCCGCTTCGTCGGCTGAATAGACCTCGTTGCCCCCCAACCGCACCCAGTGCGCATAGACACGGAGCAGTTGGGCATTGTCGTAAAGCATCTTCTCGAAGTGCGGGACGGACCAGTCCCCCGTCACCGAGTAGCGGGCGAATCCGCCGTCGAGCTGGTCGCGCAGGGCCGAGCGCGCCATGCCCGCCAAGGCTCGTCCAGCCATATCCTTGGCGGCGTCAGCGGTATCGGAAGGCACAGCCGCGTGCCTGATGAGGAATTCCAGAACGGCCGACGGCGGGAACTTGGGCGCGTTGCCGAACCCACCGGCGTCGGGGTCTTCAGAGCGGGCCAGCAGCGCCACGGCGTCCGGAAGGAGGGAAGCATCCAGCAACCAGGGCGGTTCGTCCAGCCGCACCGCCGCGGACAGTTGCCCGTCGGCCATGCTGGCCGCAAGACCCCGGGCGTTCTGCTCCACCCCATCGCGACGCTCCATCCAGGCTTCATGGACGGCTTCAAGAACGTTGCGGAAGGACGGCCTGCCCGGCAGCGGAACGGGCGGGAAATAGGTTCCCGCATGAAAAGCGAGTCCGTCAGGTGTGAGGAAGACGGACATCGGCCAGCCGCCCTCACCGCTGATGGCCTGCGTTGCGGCCATGTAGACGGAATCGACGTCCGGACGCTCCTCCCGGTCCACCTTCACCGGGACGAAGTGGGCATTGAGGTAACCGGCGGTTTCCGGGTCTTCAAAAGACTCGTGGGCCATGACGTGGCACCAATGGCATGCCGCGTAGCCGATGGAAAGGAAGACCGGGACATCACGTTCGGCGGCGAAAGCAAAAGCTTCGTCGCCGAACGGACGCCAGTGAACGGGGTTGTCCGCGTGCTGCCGCAAATAGGCAGAAGGTTCCGAGCCCAGGGCGTTGCTGGCCCAGGGCGAACCGTTACCGGTGGCTTCAGCGGGTCCGGGGACCGGCATCGTCGTTCTCATCCGAGGCGCCGCCTGCGAACGGTGCGTCAGGGGCTCCGGGAGTGCCGCCGGCCTCCGCAGCCTGGCTGTCCGCAGCCTGGCCTTCCTCAGCCGCCAAGCGTGCTTCCTCCACTTGCGCCCGGTACCGGACGCGTCGGATGCGTCGAACCATGTCCACAATGAGGAACGTGGTCAGGATGACGATGAAGGCCGTGAGGACAAAGCCCCACGTACCGGGCGTCACCTGGTCCTCGGACAGGCCGGGCCGCAGCGTGCCCGAGGGGTTGGGCGACGGGGTGACGGTCAGGGCGAGAATCAAGTGGTGCACGTTCAAACCTTCTATGGGAGCTGATGCATGCCGACAGGCAGCGTAGCCGGAAGCTGGTTGGCCTGACGGCAATTTCTACGGGCGATAGAAACTGCCGGAGTTCCTATCTTATCCCCGCGAACAGGTCCTTCTCCGGCAGCTCGGACGGGACAGTGGACTTGATGAGGGTGTAGTCCTCCCACGGCCACGCCGTGCGCTGCAGATCCGGGGATACTGCGAAGAAGAACCCGAGGGGATCGATCTGTGTGCGGTGTGCCCGGAGTGCGTCGTCGCGCGCCTCGAAGAAGTCGCCGCAATCCACCTGGGTGGTTGTCTGGTGTCCCGGGGGAACGGGAGTATGGCCCTCGGCATCGGCTTCCAGCCACGCGGCAAGCCGCTCAGCGTAGGGAGACTGCAATCCCGCCTCTTCCAACGCAAAGTGCAGCGCCCGGAACCGTTCCGGACTGAAAGCACGGTCGTAGTAGAGCTTGCTCGGGGCCCACGGCTCCCCCATGCCCGGGTAACGGTCCGGGTCACCGGCGGCATCAAAGGCTTCCACCGCCACCTTGTGGGCCATGATGTGGTCCGGGTGCGGGTAGCCTCCGTTTTCGTCGTAGCTCAGAATCACGTGCGGCTTGAAACTGCGGACCAGCCGGACCAGGGGCGCCGTGGCGCGTTCCAGGGGCTGGAGGGCAAAGCATGCCGGCGGCAGCGGCGGGAGTGGATCACCTTCCGGAAGGCCCGAATCCACGAAGCCCAGCCACCGCTGCTGGATTCCCAGGACGGCAGCCGCATTCGCCATCTCCAGCCGCCGGGCACCGGCCATATCGCGTTTGGGGTGGGGCGCGTCTTCCATGGCCGGGTTCTGGATGTCACCGCGTGAGCCGTCAGTGCACGTAGCGACCATCACGTCTACTCCCGCGGCGGCGTACATTGCCATGGTGGCCGCGCCCTTGCTGGACTCATCATCCGGGTGGGCGTGGACGGCGAGCAGCCGCAGCTGCTGGTCGGAACTGCTGGACGCTGTCACGTGACGGCTCCTCTTTCATGGATCAAGCTGTGTGGGCGGTGATGGGGCGCCGGGATCGGCACTAAACTGGACGGGTGACTTCAGAGGACCTATCGGCCACCCAAGTACCGGCAAGCACCAGCCTAGCCAATCGCTACGGCGGTCAAAAGCGCGCCATGACCCGCAAAACCAAGCGGAACATCGTCATCGGCGCTTTGGTCATCGGGATTGGGTTCGCTGCTTATGTAGCCACCGGTTCCGCACAGGCCCCTGTCACCTTCAAGGACATCGGGTACAGCACAGTGGACGGCACCCAGGCAGAGGTGGACTACCAGGTCACCAAATATCCCGGAGCCACAGCCAAATGCGCCATCAAGGCGCTGGACTCCAAGTTCGCGGTAGTGGGCTGGAAGGTAGTGGAAGTCGGCCCCAACGATCCCCAGGACGACCCCGACGGCGGCAGCACCACCGTCCAGCGCACGGTCCTGCGTACCGAGTCACCGGCTGTTTCAGGAGTGGTGGACAACTGCTGGATCACGGACAGCGGTAAATAACATTCGTGTGACCCATACCTCAACCGGTTTGGGTTCGTCCAGAGGATTTACTACAATGGATGAAACCTTCACCCCGTTAAGTTGGTTACTGAGTTCCACGAGTGGCCACCTCGGCGGGGTCTTTTGCATTGTCAGATCTAGAGGAGAAATCCGTGTCTACCACCAATAGCGCCACTGCGGCTTGGCTCACCCAGGAAGCTTTCGACCGCTTGCAGGCTGAGCTGGACCACCTTTCCGGCGCTGGCCGGGCGGAAATCGTCCAGAAGATCGAAGCTGCCCGCCAGGAAGGCGACCTGAAGGAAAACGGCGGCTACCACGCAGCCAAGGAAGAGCAGGGCAAGATCGAGGCCCGCATCCGCCAGCTCACCGCGCTGCTTCGCGATGCCCATGTTGGCGAAGCCCCTGCCGACGACGGAATCGTCGAGCCTGGAATGCTGGTTGTTGCCCGCATCGCCGGTGACGAAGAGACGTTCCTGCTGGGCTCCCGCGAAATCGCCGGGGACTCGGACCTGGACGTCTTCAGCGAGAAGTCACCCCTGGGTGCCGCCATCATCGGCCACAAGGAAGGCGACAGCCTGAGCTACGTCGCCCCCAACGGCAAGGAAATTCCGGTGGAGATCGTCTCCGCCAAGCCGTACGTCGCCTAACCAGCGGCTCACCGGCCCGAAATACACGACGCCGGCCCACCCCTTCGCGGGGCGGGCCGGCGTTTTTTGGTGCGAGGCTGGTGGGGGTCAGGCCGCCAGCGTGGACTTGGGACGTAACAGGACGGCCGCGATGATGCCGCCTACGGCTCCGCCGAGATGCGCCTGCCAGGACACGTAGCCCATCACTGTGGGCAGCACACCGAAGAGAATGCTGCCATAGGCCATGAACAGCACCATGGAGAGCAGGATTTGCCACCAGTTCCGGTTGAAGAATCCACGGACCAGCAGGAACGCGAAGAATCCGAACACCAACCCGGATGCTCCCACCGTCACCCCTCCCCCGCCGATGAGCCACACAGCGAGCCCGGAGCCCAGCCAGCTGAAGGCCAGCGCCGTGATAAAAACACGGAGGCCGGACAGGAACACCAGGAAACCGAAGATGATCAGGGGCAGCGTATTGGAGAGCAAGTGGTTGAAGTTCGCGTGCAACAGCGGGAACGTCAGGATGTCCAGCACACCATCCATGGAGCGGGGGCGAAGGCCGAAGGTGAAGTTCAAGCCGTGGCGCATCAGGGTGTTGAGGATCTCAATGACATAAAGCAGGATGACGAAGCCGCCCATGAACAGCAGGCCACCCTTCGCCCGGCCGGCCAGCGACTCCCGGTCCGCTTCTTTGGATCCTTCAGGCATTCCCAGCACCATGGGTGCTCCTCCCGTCAGTGCACCACGATCGGCTGGAAGCCCTCGGCCCGCAGTGCGCCGAGAACCTGTTCCCCGTGTTCGTGGCCCTTGGTTTCCAGGTTGATGGTGATGGAGACGTCGCCCATGCTGATGGAGCCGCCCAAGCGGGTGTGATCCAGTCCCGTGACGTTGGCGTCGTTCTCGGCAATGATCCGCGCAATGGTGGCCAAGGAACCTGGACGGTCATCCAGCATCATGCGGACGGTCATGAACCGGCCTGCGGCCGACAGACCACGCTGGATGACTTTGAGCATGAGCATCGGATCGATGTTGCCGCCCGAAAGCACGACGGCGGTGTTCCCCGGGTTTTCGATCTTGCCGTCCATCAGCGCGGCTACTCCGACGGCACCGGCAGGCTCAACCACCATCTTGGCCCGCTCCAGGAGGAAGATCAGCGCCCGCGCCAAGGAGTCTTCACTGACAGTGACAACATCGTCCACCAGCTCGCGGATGATGCTGAAGGGCAGTTGCCCCGGACGCCCCACGGCGATGCCGTCAGCCATGGTGGTGACCTTCTTCAGCGGCACCAGTGCGTCAGCGGCCAGCGACGGCGGGTAGGCGGCGGCGTTTTCCGCCTGGACGCCGATCACCCGGATCTCACGGCCAAGCTCCTTGGCCCTGGCTTTGATGGCAACAGCCACTCCGGCCAGGAGTCCACCGCCGCCGACGCCCATGAGGATGGTGTCCACGTTGGGGATCTGGTCCAGGATCTCCAGCCCGATGGTTCCTTGGCCTGCAACGACGTCCACGTTGTCAAAGGGGTGTACGAACACAGCGCCGGTCTCGTTGGCGTAGCGCTGCGCTTCGGCCAGGGCTTCGTCCACGTTGTGGCCATGCAGGATAACCTCTGCGCCGTGGCTGCGGGTGGCCGCCAGCTTGGGCAGAGCCACACCAAGGGGCATGTAGATGCGGGCGTTGATGCCCAGGCTCTTTGCGGCCACCGCCACGCCCTGGGCGTGGTTGCCTGCGGAGGCCGCCACCACGCCGCGCTTCTTTTCGTCCTCGGTCAGCCGGGCCATGCGGACATAGGCGCCGCGGACCTTGAAGGAGCCCGCGCGCTGGAGATTCTCACACTTGAAAAAGACGTTGCCGCCCACGAGGCTGCCGAGAGCACGGGACGACTCCACCGGAGTCTTGGTAATAATGCCCTCGAGCAACTCCTGCGCCTTGAGGACATCGTCCAGCGTGACGGGCAGGGTTTCGAGGGTATTCACTGACTATTCTCCTTTAGTGGTGTCGGCAGCAGGGTCCTCCGCAGAGGGGCGTCCTGCAGCCTTGTTCTTGCCGGCGATGCCTTTACCGAGGCGGGATTCGGGCTTGGGGAGGTGAACCTCCTTGAAGTTGGCGTCTCCCTTCGGCCCCGCAGAAGCGGTTGCCGGCTGAAGTTCCATACCGCCCAATCCTTCATCATGTTCCCACGTCCGCCCGGCAATGTACCGAACCGCCGTGTTTACTACGGCGAGCAACGGGACCGCGAACAGTGCTCCCGGTATACCTGCGAGGTAGGAGCCTGCTGCCACGGAAAGGATCACGGCTACCGGGTGCAGCGACACGGCCTTGCCCATCACCAGCGGCTGCAGGATGTGGCTTTCGAGCTGCTGGACCAGCAGGACGATTGCCAGCATGATGAGCGCGTTGATGGGCCCGTTGGCTACGAGCGCAAGAAGCACCGCAATGGCTCCCGTGACCAGGGCGCCCACAACCGGGATGAAGGAACCGATGAACACCAGGACCGCCAAAGGCAGCGCCAGGGGAACCTGGATGATGGCAGCGCCCACTCCGATGCCCACAGCATCCACGAACGCCACGAACATCTGGATACGTACGTAGCTGACCATGGAGGTCCACCCGCGACGCCCTGCGCCGTCGGTAGCCCGACGCGCGGTTTTGGGCAGGAGCCGCACCAGGAAGCCCCAAATGCGGCTGCCTTCGAGCAGGAAGAAGATGAGGATGAAGAGTGCCAGGACAAGACCTGCGGCAAAGTGTCCGGCGGTGCTGCCAAAGGACAGGGCACCGCTGAGGATGCTGCTGCTGTTGTTTTGCAGCGCATTGGCACCATCGGCAATGTATTGGTCGATCTGGTCTGCGGTGAGGTGGAGGGGACCATCGGCCAGCCACGTCTGGATCTGTTGGATTCCGGCCAGGGCTTCCTGCCAGAGTTCGCCGAAGCCGGAGGCAAGTTGCCTTCCCACCAGGGCGAGCGCGCCGGCGATGACGCCGATGAAAGCCACCACAGTGATGGCGACGGCGGCCCCGTTGGGCACGTTGCGGCCGCGGAGCCAAGCCACCACCGGATACAGCAGGCCGGCCAGAAGGGCAGCTACCATGACCGGGATGATGAGGAAACTGACTTTGCCCAGCAGCCAGACCAGGGCACCGACCATCAGCAGGATCAGTCCTGCCCGCCACGACCAGGCAGCAGCAATTCGCACCCCGTAGGGGATGTCTTCGGCAATTTGGCGGTCAGAGCGGGATTTGGCGTCCGGTGTTGGCGTCATGAACCCATAATTCCGTAGGCCACGCCGTATGGGAAACCGGCCCGCGCAGCCGGCCCCAAACGCTGTGGCAGCACGTACAAAAAGCTCAGAGTGAAGCGGTAATGCCCCAGCTCATGGTGAATGCTTCGCCGGGGGCCAGCCATCGCAGGCCGTCACCGCTGTTGAAGGCGTTGGCAGGGCCCGTCATGGGCTCGATGGCCACCGCTTTGGAACGGCCGGGGAAGGTGTCTGTGACAAAAACATGGACGTACGGGGACAGCTCGTCCTGTTCGAGGCTGACACTGCGGCCATCAGGCGCTGTCAGCGTATGGCGGGCCACGCCGCCGTCGTACGCCAGGTCGGTCAAGGCGACATCAATCAACAGGTCATTCACCGCGGTGCCGGCGGAAAGATCGTACTGGCCATCTGCCGCAGCTGTGCTGCGGGGAATCAGCCGCTCATCGGCCACCAGCCGGGTACGGGCGTTGACGGTCAGGACCAAGTCCTCGGTAGCGGCGTCGCCAAGGCGCAGGTAGGGGTGGGCCCCAAGGACGAAAGGCGCCCTGTCCTGGGAATCGTTGACCAAGGTCTGCCGGACGCGGAGGTCCATGGCCTCGTCCAGCTCATAGCGGACCAGGTGCCGAACCAGGAACGGGTAACCGTGCTGCGGGAAAACGGTGGCTTCGAGCGTCACGCTGAACTCTGATTCGTCCACCAGGGTGTACGCGGCGTTCCGCAGCAACCCGTGGCTGGCGTTGTTGCGGGAGACTTCGGTGATGTCGAGTTGCTGCTTCCTGCCGTCGAGGTACCAGACCCCGTCCTCCACGCGGTTGGCCCATGGCGCCAGGGTGATGCCCGTGGCGCCCGGCGGAATCTGGTCGTCATCATAGCTTTCCGTCAGTTGCACACCTCCGCGGGAGTAGAAACGCAACCCGGCGGCAAGTTCCGTGATAACGGCGAGCGCATCGCCCCTGCGAAGCTCGAATTGCAGGCCGGTGGCGAAGCGGCGGGATTCGGACGGGAGCGCGTTATTGGCGGGTGAAGGCGAGGCAGACATGGCAATACCGTACTTCATTTCGAAATCGGAGCCCCACGCCCAATGTTAGCTTTTGTTAGAAACTATGCGTTTTTGGTCACTTGTGGAACAATGGTTCCATGAGTCGCATCACCAGCACCTGCCTCGCGGACAGCCGCGAGCTGATCTACTTCGACGACCCCGGCACTCCGGAGCGAACACCGGAGTCATTGGTGGATCACCGTGAGCTTCCAGCCCGCGGCGAGCCCGGCGAAGTCCGGTACGACGCCCTGTCGGGTGACTGGGTGGCCGTTGCAGCGCACCGCCAGGCCCGCACGCATCTGCCGCCTGCCGACCAGTGCCCCATTTGTCCCACTACCGGGGCAAACCCCTCGGAAATCCCGGCAGCGGACTATGACGTTGTGGTGTTCGAGAACCGCTTCCCCTCCCTGGGTCCTGCCCTGGGTGGGATTCCCCCTCTGCCCGCACCTGGCACCAGCGGCCACGGGACCATCGGCCCGGCATTCGGCCGATGCGAAGTGGTCGCCTTCACCCCGCAGCACACCGGCTCCTTCGCTGAGCTTGGCCAGACCCGCGCACGCACCGTGATTGAGGCGTGGGCGCAGCGGACCGAAGCGCTCAGCGCGTTGCCTGGCATCAAGCAGGTCTTCCCGTTCGAGAACCGCGGCGCGGACATCGGCGTCACCCTGCACCACCCACATGGACAGATCTACGCGTACCCGTACGTCACACCGCGCGCCGCCCAGCTCGGTGCTGTCGCCCGGAAGTACTACGACGACATCGACGGGAAGGAAACGCTGGCGGCGTCGCTCCTCAAAGCTGAACGCGAAGACGGCAGCCGTATGGTGCTTGAGGCCGAACACTTCAGCGCCTACGTTCCGTTCGCCGCGCGTTGGCCCCTGGAAATCCATTTGGTCCCCCACCGGAGCGTCCCCGACCTCGCAGCGCTCACCGGCGCGGAACGCGACGAACTTTCGCACGTCTACCTTGACTTGCTCCAGCGACTCGATTCCCTCTACCCCACCCCCATGCCATATATCTCCGCATGGCACCAGGCTCCGCTGGATCCGTCGCTGCGCCCTGCCGGCCAGCTCCACCTGCAGTTGACGTCGCCCCGCCGCGCGGCCGATAAGCTCAAGTACTTGGCTGGCTCAGAGGCCGCCATGGGAGCGTTCATCAACGACACCACCCCCGAAGCCGTGGCGGAGCGCCTCCGCAGCGTCGCCGCAGCTCCGGTTTCCACCAAGACCATGGAAGGCACCCGAGCATGAGCACCACTACCGATACCAGCGTCCTCGCCGCCCGCTTCCAGGAAACGTTCGGCGCAGCTCCCGACGGCGTGTGGCAGGCACCGGGACGCGTCAACCTGATCGGCGAGCACACCGACTACAACGAGGGCTTCGTGCTGCCCTTCGCCATCGACAAGACGGCCAAAGTAGCGCTGCGCGTCCGCGATGACTCAAGGGTTCGCATGCTGTCCACGTTCGGCGGGCACGGCCTGGTGGAGGCCGATCTTTCAGACCTGGAGCCGGGCTCGGGCGAAGGCTGGTCCCGCTACCCGCTGGGGGTCGCCTGGGCCCTGAAAGAGCGTGACATCGACGTACCCGGCTTCGACCTCCTGCTCGACTCGGACGTCCCCTCGGGCGCCGGCCTCTCCTCCTCCCACGCCATTGAGTGCGCCGTCATCAGCGCCCTGAATGAGCTGACCGGAGCCGGACTCGCCGCCGAGGACCTTGTACTGGCCACCCAGCGGGCCGAAAACGTGTACGTTGGCGCACCCACCGGAATCATGGACCAATCGGCCTCCCTGCGCGGCGCCAAGGGACAGGCTGTCTTCCTGGACTGCCGCGACCAACATGTGGAGCTGGTCCCGTTCGACGCAGAATCTTCCGGCCTGGTCCTTTTGGTCATTGACACCAAGGTCTCGCACTCGCACGCCGACGGCGGTTACGCTTCCCGCCGCGCGTCCTGCGAGTTGGGTGCCGAGATCCTGGGCGTCAAAGCATTGCGCGACGTCGGCGTGGAACGTTTGGAGGAAGCGTCCGGATTGCTGGATGAGACCACCATGAAGCGCGTGCGCCACGTGGTCACCGAGAACGACCGTGTTCTGCAAACCGTGGATGTACTCGGCCGCCAGGGACCCGCCAGCATTGGTCCGCTGTTGGATGCGAGCCACGTTTCCATGCGCGACGACTTTGAGATCTCCTGCCCCGAACTGGACCTCGCCGTGGACACCTCCCGCGCCAACGGCGCCATCGGCGCCCGCATGACCGGCGGCGGGTTCGGCGGTTCGGCCATTGCGTTGACCCCGGTGGGCCAGGAGCAGCAGGTGCGCGACGCCGTCGTGCGTTCCTTCGCCGACGCCGGTTACACCGCACCGGACATCTTCACGGTAACTCCGGCGGCAGGCGCCCGTCGCTTGGCCTGACACTTCGGTGATTTCCAGTAGCTGCCCGGCGCCGGTGCAGGCGCCGGGCGTAAGCTGTGGCCATGACTGAGGCTGTCATTGTTTCCACTGCCAGAAGCCCCATTGGCCGCGCCTTCAAAGGTTCCCTGCGGGACGAACGTCCCGATGATCTCGCCACCGCCATGGTGCAGGCCGCCCTCGCCAAAATTCCGGCGTTTGATCCAGGTGCCGAGGATGGTCGGGGTCTGGACGATCTCCTTCTTGGCTGCGCAGAACCCAGCGGCGAAGCCGGCTCCAACATGGCACGCGTGGTGGCGGTCCTGGCCGGAATGGACCGGGTACCGGCAGCCACCATCAACCGTTTCTGTGCCTCGAGCCTGCAAACCCTGCGGATGGCCTTCCACGCCATCAAAACCGGGGAAGCCAACGCGATCGTTTCCGCCGGAGTGGAGAGCGTGTCCCGGTACCGGAACTGGGCCGGTGCAGGGGAAACGGACACCGCCAACCACAACCCCCTCTTTGGCCCGGCAGCCCAACGCACTGCTGCCAGGGCAGCGTCCAACATTCCGTGGACCGATCCCCGCTTGGGTGGCCGTTTGCCGGACATCTACATCTCCATGGGCCAGACAGCAGAGAACGTTGCCACCACCTACGGCATCAGCAGGGCCGAGCAGGACGAGTGGGGCGTCCTGAGCCAAAACCGGGCCGAAGCTGCCATCGCTTCAGGGTTCTACGCCCGCGACATCACCCCCTACACCCGCAAAGACGGCAGCGTGGTGGACCGGGATGACTCTCCGCGGGCGGGAGTGACCCTTGAAGCAGTGTCCGCCCTGCAGCCCGTTTTCCGTTCCGATGGGACGGTGACCGCCGGTAACGCGTGCCCCCTCAACGATGGCGCCGCGGCCGTGGTGGTCATGAGCGATACCCGGGCCCGGGAGCTGGGCCTTGAACCGCTGGCGAGGGTGGTGTCTACAGGAGTAAGTGCCCTCTCCCCCGAGCTCATGGGCATGGGACCCGTAGAGTCCACCCGGCGGGCCTTGGCATTGGCCGGACTGACCATGGACGACATTGACCTGGTGGAGCTTAACGAAGCCTTCGCCGTGCAGGTGGTGGCAAGCGCACGTGAGCTGGGCATCGACCCTGCCAAGCTCAACGTCCATGGTGGCGCCATCGCCTTGGGACACCCCTTTGGCATGACCGGTGCACGGATGACCAGTACGCTCCTGAACGGGCTCAAGGAGCGGGACGGAACCCTGGGGCTCGCCACCCTGTGTGTTGGCGGCGGGCAGGGCATGGCTGTGGTTTTCGAGCGCCTGAGCTAGTTGGTTGGTGAGGTGGCTGCGGGTAGGCGAGAACTTTCCGCCGCCGAGGGGTTAGCTCTCGCCCCTTTGAGCCCCCACATACTGCCGAGACGTCGCCCCTCGCGGACGAAGAAATACCCCTTGACGCAAAAATGCCCCCGAAGACTCTTCGGGGGCATTTCGCGTTGGCTTACTTTGCAGGTTGGGCCTGCAGCAGTTAGTCGTCGCCTCGCAGGATTGCCAGCAGGCGGATGATTTCAACGTAGAGCCAGACCAGCGTGACCGTCAGGCCGAAGGCCGCGACCCAGGAGTAACGCTCCGGGGCGCCCGCGCGGACGCCTTCTTCGATGCTGGTGAAGTCCATGATCAGCGAGAACGCTGCCAGGCCAATGGCCAGGATGCCGATGAAGACACCCAGCGGGATGCCGAAGATCTCTACTTCAGTGCGGAGGCCGAACGGCGACTGCACAACGCCGGTCCACATCATCACCATGTTGATCAGCGCGAAGACCGCGTAACCAATAGTGGCGATCATGAAGAAACGCACCATCTTGGGGGTGGCGCGGACCTTGCCGCTCTTGAAGAGCACCAGGGTGACGCCGAAGACTGCCAGCGTGCCGATGACAGCCTGGAGGCCGACGCCGGGGTACATGCCGTCGAGGATGCGGGTCAGGCCGCCCAGGAACAAGCCTTCCAGGCCGGCGTAGGCAAGGATCAGTGCCGGTGAAGGCTGCTTCTTGAAGGTGTTGACCAGTGCCAGGACGAAGCCGCCCAGTGCGCCAACGATCATGAGCATGGTGGAGAGGGCGGGAGCAACGAAGAGCGTCACGCCGGCGCCGAGCACCAAGACCACGAGGCAGGCGACAGTCTTCATGATGACGTCGTCATAGGTCATGCGGCCGGTGTCGGCGGGGCCGGCAGCCGGCTGGTTGTACATCTGCTGCAGCTGCTCATTGGTCATGTTCTGCTGCTGGGCAGACCATGCTGCGTGGCCGTCCATGACCTGGCTCGGCGCACGGCCGGGTGCCTGGTTGAACTGCTGGCCGTACGGGTTCTGCGGGACAGGCGGGGCCTGCTTTGCTCCACGGAAATTCTTTCCGTTGAAGACTGGGTTTCCGCCAAGTGCCATTGCGGGTGTCCTCCTGAAAAAGGGCTAGTGATAGTTCACGGTACCAATTACCACGGACGCGCGGCAGGGAAAGTTCCCTTGTTCACCCAGACGAAACGCAACCGTGACACGAAAGCGGCAGGGTGGCAGAGGCACGACACCCGCCAAACGTTTAGAAGCACCCGTACACAACAAAGGTTTACTTAAGTGCAGCTACATCATGAGTTGCCTATAGCTTCACAGTTGTTATCCGATCGCGATGTTTGCACCTTCGAACCGGGCATATATTCAGCCCATCGGGCGGTAACATAGGCCACACATGGGTGACTTAGATCACAATCGAGGCAGCTAGGCAAGAACTGTTCACAAGCCCCATTTACCGTTCGCACCGGCTGCAATGGCGCAGCCGGGACCACCCCCACTGTGGAGGTTTCCATTTTGAGAAGCACACTGCGCGACCCGTCCATCAGACGGTCCAAGGGACTGCAGAGAGTTGTGGGGGCGCTGTTCGCAGCCCTCATCGCCACTCTGTTGATCGCCGCCCCCTCGGCACAGGCAACCACCCCATCGCCTTCGCCATCACCGACCTCATTCCAGAACAACATCAGCGGGTTCCTCCGCGATGATGCCCGGGCACCCATACCCGGCGTCAAAATCAAAGCCTCAGGCAACGGGTTCGAAGGTGAAGCAACCTCCGGAGCCAATGGCGCGTGGACCATCGGCGTCCCTGTCCAAGGCACCTACACCATCGAGCTGGACACCTCCACCTTGCCGGAGGGCATCGCACTGGCCGAGGGCCAGGACAATCCCCGCGATGTCACGTTCAGCCAGACATCCAACCTGTCAGTGATCTTCGCCTTCGGTGAGGGCATCGTGGTCCAACAGCAGGACTTTGGCCAGAACCTCCTCAACCGCCTGGTGGCGGGCTTGAGCTTTGGCCTCCTCCTTGCACTGGCTTCGGTTGGCCTTTCCCTGATCTTCGGAACCACGGGCCTGACCAACTTCGCCCACGGCGAGATGGTGACCCTGGGCGCCGTCCTCGTCTTCATGTTCAACGGCTTCGGACTCCCCTTCTGGCTGGCGATCCTGCTGGCACTGATAGGCGGCGGGCTCTTCGGCTACGTCCAGGACGCCGGACTCTGGCGTCCACTCCGGAAACGCGGTTCCGGCCTCGTTCCCATGATGATCGTCAGCATCGGCCTGGCATTGGCCATCCGCTACGTCATCCAGTTCTTCTTCGGCGGAGCAACCCAACAGCTGCCCGGAGCACAGAGCGCGGAAATCCAGATAGGCCCTGTGTCCATCTCCCCGAACAACCTCTGGTCGCTGGTCATCAGTGCCGTGGTCATCGCCTTGATCGGCATCGTCCTGCTGAAGACCCGTCTGGGCAAGGCGACCCGCGCCGTAGCGGACAACCCGGCACTGGCCGCTGCCTCCGGCATCGACGTCGACTCAGTCATCCGCATTGTCTGGATCGTTGGCGGCGTCCTCGCCTCCCTCGGCGGCATCCTGTGGGCGTACTACCGTCCGGGCGTCACTTTCGACATGGGCTCGCAGATCCTGCTCCTCATCTTCGCCGGCGTGACACTTGGTGGTTTGGGAACCGTCTTCGGCGCCTTGATCGGCTCGATCGTCGTCGGCATCTTCGTGGAACTGACTACTGTGTTCGGCCTCCCCGCCGACCTCAAGTACGTCGGTGCACTGTTCATCATGATCGTTGTTCTTCTGTTCCGACCGCAGGGTATCCTCGGCCGGCGTGAGCGTGTGGGTTAGGAGCGGGCCATGGACTTCGGATTCATTTTCTCCAGCGCCCTTGGCGAATTATTCAGCCCGACGACGGCGGCGTACGCACTTGCCGCTTTGGGCCTTGCGGTTCACTTCGGCTACTCAGGCCTGCTGAACTTCGGTCAGGCAGGCTTCATGGCCGTTGGTGCCTACGGTTTCGCCATCTCCACCCTGAGCTTCGACGCTCCGTTCTTCCTTGCACTGATCATCTCCATTCTCTGCTCGGTGATCTTCGCCTTCATCCTCGGTATTCCCACCCTCCGGCTACGCGCCGACTACCTGGCAATCGTCACCATCGCAGCGGCAGAAATTGTCCGCTATGTAGTCACCACCAACCAACTCACCAGCGTCACGGGCTCCGCCAACGGCCTGGCCGCGTTTGAGAACACGTTCTACGCCATGAACCCCTTCCCCGAGGGGTCCTACATGGGGATGAACAACCGTGACTTCTTCATCCGCGTGGTCGGCTGGGGACTCGTGATCGTGTGCTGTGTGCTGGTCTGGCTCCTCATGCGCAGCCCGTGGGGCCGTGTCCTGAAGGGCATCCGCGAAGACGAGAATGCTGTCCGTTCACTCGGTAAGAACGTCTACGCCTACAAGATGCAGGCACTGATCATCGGTGGTGTGCTGGGAGCCTTGGCGGGCATGATCTTCACGCTCCCCCGCGGCGCTGTCCAGCCGTCCAACTACGGCACGGAACTGACGTTCTTCCTGTGGACCTGCCTCCTCCTCGGCGGCATGGCCACTGTCCTGGGGCCGGTCATCGGAGCCATGATCTTCTGGGTTGTCCTGTCGCTGACCCAGAGCCTGCTCTACGGCCTTATCGAATCAGGGGCAGTCACGTGGCTGACCACCGTCCAGGCCGGCCAGTTGCGCTACATCCTGGTGGGCGTAGCGCTGATGCTCCTGATGATCTTCCGCCCGCAAGGCGTCTTCGGCAATAAGAAGGAGCTTGCTTTCGCATGAGTGAGACCAACGAACGCAACACCGACAACACCGACAACATCGACTACATGACTGATTCGCGGCCCATTGCGGTCGGGGAAAACACCCCAGGCTGCAAGAAGCGCGATCCCATTGTGGTGGCTGAGGATGTCACCCGGTCCTTTGGCGGCATCAACGCCGTGGACGTCGAGTACCTTGAGATCCCGCGCCATAAGATCACTGCTTTGATCGGCCCCAACGGCGCCGGCAAAACCACCCTGTTCAACCTGCTCACAGGCTTTGACACCCCCAATACGGGCAAGTGGCAGTTTGAGGGCAACAGCCTGGCAGGCGTTTCCTCCTACAAGGTGGCACGCATGGGAATGGTGCGCACGTTCCAGCTGACCAAGGTGATGGGCAAGCTGACCGTCATGGAGAACATGCGGCTCGGTGCAGCGGACCAGCCTGGCGAACGGCTCTCCAAGGCCCTGTTCAAGGGCATGTGGGGAGGCCGCGAAAAGGAAATCACCGCCCAGGCCAACATCCTGTTGGAGAAGTTCAAGCTGGATGCCAAGAAGGACGACTACGCTGCGTCCCTCTCGGGTGGCCAGCGCAAGCTGCTGGAAATGGCGCGGTCCCTGATGGTGCGGCCCAAGCTGGTGATGCTCGATGAGCCAATGGCCGGCGTGAACCCCGCGCTGACCCAGTCGTTGCTGGACCACATCAAGAACCTGAAGGCCGAAGGCATGACGGTGCTCTTCGTCGAGCACGACATGAACATGGTCCGGCACATCGCTGACTGGGTAGTGGTCATGGCGGAAGGCAAGGTGGTAGCTGAAGGCCCTCCGGGCGAAGTCATGAAGAACCCTGCTGTCATCGACGCCTACCTTGGCGCCCACCACGACGTCGACCTTGGCGACGCTGAAGGCATCAAGGTGCTCGAAGCCGAACTTGAGGCCGACGAAGAGTCGGTGGTGGGTACTGAAGACGCCGGCATCCTGTCCGACATCGTTGAAACCAAGAAGGAGGACGGGAAATGAGCAGCCCCGCCGCAATGCCCGCCTCAGCAGCTGCTCCGGCAGGCGATTCAGTCGTCAAAGTCACCAACCTCGTAGCCGGGTACATTCCCGGGGTCAACATCCTCAACGGATGCAGCATCGAGGCCCGCAAGGGTGAGTTGATCGGCATCATCGGCCCCAACGGTGCCGGCAAGTCCACCCTGCTGAAGGCCATGTTCGGCCTGGTGAAGGTCCACTCCGGCACCGTGGTGGTCCGGGGCCAGGACCTCACGGGTTTGAAAGCCAACAAGCTGGTGACCCAGGGCGTGGGCTTCGTGCCGCAGACCAACAACGTGTTCGCAGCGCTGACCATCGAAGAGAACCTCCAGATGGGCATGTTCCAGCGTCCCAAGGACTTCTCCGAGCGATTCGACTTTGTCACCAGCCTCTTCCCGGAGCTCGGGAAACGGCGTGCCCAGCGCGCAGGCTCGCTCTCCGGCGGCGAACGCCAGATGGTGGCCATGGGCAGGGCCCTGATGATGGACCCGGCCGTGTTGCTCCTTGATGAGCCCTCAGCGGGCCTCTCCCCCGTCAAACAGGACGAGACCTTCCTCAGGGTCCATGAGATCAACCGTGCGGGCGTCTCGGTGATCATGGTGGAACAGAACGCACGCCGCTGCCTGCAGATCTGCGACCGCGGCTACGTACTGGACCAGGGCAAGGACGCGTACACGGGTACCGGCCGTGAGCTCATGAAGGACCCCAAGGTCATTCAGCTCTATCTGGGCACCCTGGCGGACGAGGTCTAAAACACCGCAACCCCACACCACGGACGGTCCCGGGACAACACCCGGGGCCGTCCGCTGTTTAAGACATACTCCTACCTGGGGAGCGGACTTCGGATAAGGCGTTTGGACCCTCAGTCAACGCGGAATGACACCCAATGGCATGCTGGAGTGATGACGGCCGCCATCACCGAACTGCAGCAAAGCCTCCTCTTGTCCTGGCTGGGTGACTTCACCGTCATGCAGGACCATTCATGGCCCCTCCAGGACACCACCGTGCTTCAGGTCGCTGCCCCGGATGGCCAGGAGTACATTGTCAAAGCCAGCACCACCAGCCACCACATCCGCCGGGAAATTGCGGCTTACTCCCGCGGCCTGCCGGGGCTGCACGGCAGGGTACCCACCCTAAAGCATGCGTCGCCTGAGGCGGGCCTCCTGGTCACAGGGTACTTGTCCGGGACTCTGGTGGCCGGAACCTCGTCCGAGTCCGATCCCAGGACGTACCGTGAGGCCGGCGTGCTGCTCTCAAGGATGCACCTGCCGGCGGGAACCTCCCGCAGCTACTCAAGTGCACTGGCTGCCAGGACGGGCTCCCTCATTCAGCGCGCGCACGGTCTCTTGCCCCGGGAGACCCACAGCAGGCTGCAAGAGGCCCTTGATTCGCTGGAGCCGGGGCCTGCCGCGCTTGTGACAACCCATGGCGATTACCAGCCCCGGAATTGGCTGGACGACGACGGACTGATCAAGGTGATCGATTTTGGCCGGGCTGAGCTTCGCCCATGGGTTCATGACCTGGTCCGGCTCAGCCACCAGCAGCTGCTCGCTCAGCCAATGCTTGCCGCGGCCTTCCATGAGGGCTTGGGCCGGGTTGTCACCACCGAGGAGGAGCACCACCTGTGGACGATGGAAAACCTCAACCAGTCAGTGGGCACGGTGGTCTGGGCACACGACGTGGGTGACGCCGTCTTTGAGCGTCAGGGCGTGGAAATGGTGACCCGGGTCCTTGACGGGTTTCTCCCCCTCGAGGGGTAGCGATCGCAGCCCAGCACAGAACAGGGCCCACCACAGAACAGGCCCCCTTCCACGTGAGGAAGGGGGCCTGTTACCGACTGCGGTTTAGATCAGTTGCGGCTTAGAGCTTGCCGAACTCTTCACGGACCGGCTTGTAGGTGTTGTCATCCTGGTATTCGTAGATACCGATGTACGCCTCGGTGGGGTCACCAGCGTCGGAGAACGTGACCGGACCGGACTGGCCGTCGTAGTCGATGTCCTTGCCGTCGCGGAGCAACGTGACACAGGCTGCGAAGGTGGTGCACTTCTCGCCGCCTTCAGAGACTTCCTTCAGCTTCGCTGCGATTTCCGTGCCCTTGGTGCTCTTGGCGGCCTCAGAGGCCAGGGAGATCAGGTTCACGGCGTCGTAGGACTCGCCTGCGTAGCTGTAGTCCTTCAGGGCGGGATCGATGGCGAGGAGCTTCTTCTTGAAGTCGTCCTTGGCGAACGTACCGGGAATGGTTCCCTGTGCGCCCTTCATGGTGCCGGCCTGGAAGTCCTTGCTGTAATCGGAGGTGTTGCCATCAACCATGAACAACTGCGTGGGCTTGATGCCCTTGCCGGTGATCAGGGGGACGATGCTCTTGGCTTGGTCGAAGGTGATCAGTGCGATCGCATCCGGCTTGGCTGCGAGGACCTTGTCCACCTGGCTGCTGAACTGGGAGTCGCCCTCGTTGAAGAGCTCTTCAGCTACAACCTTGCCGCCGGCTGCCTCGAAGGCTTCCTTGACGTTCTTCTGGAGACCGGTTCCGTAAGCGTCGTTCAGAACGATCATGCCAACGGTCTGTGCTCCACAGGTAGCCATGTAGTTGCCCAGGACCTTGCCCTGCAGGACGTCGGACGGTGCAGTTCGCCAGTAGAGGCCCTTGTCGTCCCACGTGGTGAAGTCAGGCGAGGTGTTGGCGGGCGAGAAGTGGATGACACCGGCGCCCGTGATCTGGTTGATCACTGTCTTGGAAACGCCGGAGGATGCGGCACCGATGACGGCGCTCACGCCCTGGCCCAAGAGGGCGGTGGTGGACTGGGTGGCGATGTCCGTCTTGGTATCACCGGAGTCGCGGTGGACCACGGAGACAGGTGCGCCGAGCACGCCACCGGCGTCGTTGACTTCCTTGATGCCGAGGTTGACGCCGGCAATTTCGGGTGGGCCGAGGAACGCCAGCGACCCCGTCGTCGGCAGGAGCGATCCAAGTTTCAGTGGTGCGTCAGTGGTGGTGGTCGAGGGAGGTACTGGTCCCGTGTTGGTGGCAGCCTGGCTGTTGCCGGCTCCCGCCCCGCCGCTGGGAGCCGGGCAGGAAATGCCTGCGGCCGCGGCGGAAGAAGACCCGGTCTGGGTAGGAGTCGAAGACCCACCACAGGCCGTGGCCAAGAGAGCGACCCCAATGCCAAGCGCTGTTAGCTTGGCGGCTCGGGGCGCCGCTGGGGAAAGATCAAACATGCGTTGTCTCCTCGATCGAAAGGTGCGAACTGCCTTTGATGCGATTACTCAGGTGTTCCTGATTAAGACTCAAACTAATGCAATTGCGCGGCGAACATAAGTGATTCAGGTCACATCCCTATAACACTCGTTGCCTGTGGGGAATCTAGGAGCCGGCTGGGAATTTCCGCGGAAGACTTCACGCGCACAGCGGAAGGGAGAAAGAGCTCTCACCTGCCGTCCGTGCCCCAGGTGGGACTCGAACCCACAACACGCGGATTTTAAGTCCGCTGCCTCTGCCAATTGGGCTACTGGGGCGCCCGCACCATGGTATCCCAGCTAAAGCCCACTGAATGGCCCGGCGTAACGGAAGGTGCCGCGGACGTCGTCGGGCCATGCGGGAAGCGTCAACAACTGGAAGTGATCGCCCCACATCGCCTCCGGCGGTTGCACACCGACGGAGGTTGCCGGCACGTAACCGAAGCGCGGGTAGTACAGGGGGCTGCCGAGCAAGGCAATGCCGGGCTCCCCTGCGGCTGTGGCACGGGCCGCTGTCTCACGCATCAACGCTGAACCGACCCCGCGCTTCTGAAAGGCGGGAAGCACGCCGATCGGGCCCAACCCCAGCAGTTCCACGTCCCCGACCCACCCACGCGTGCTGATGGCATGCCCCACAATCTCCCCACCCATTTCCGCGACGATGCTGAACTCCGGAAGATATTCAGGGCACTCAAAGAGCTCGCGCAGCAGCCCTACTTCAATCGGCACGCCTTCCACGGGCTCGCCGGTCACCGGCGAGACGGAGAAGGCCTGGGCCGTCAGGTCCAGAATCTCGGCGCGGTCCTCGGGACGCTCACTTCGGAGCACCAGGCCTTTGCCCAAAAGCCGGAGCACATCCATGGCCCGCCCGGCGTCGGCGGTAGGCACCAGGAGGTGGTCGTGGTGGAAGCCCGCCAGGACGTTGCAGCTGATTCCGGCGTGGGTCAATGCGGCGCTCACGGCAGCTGTGAGCCCCACCGCTTCGAGTGCCGAGTGGACCTGGAGCGTGATCCACGTGGCCACGAAGTCGTAGCTGAGACCCAGCGAATCAGCCTCGTCCCGGCGGAGGACAACCGTGAGGCCCTCCGCCTCGCGCACAGCCGCCTCGATCCCGCCCTCCAGCGGCCTGCCGTGTGGCCACAGGGCGTAGACGTAGTCGCCATCGCGGGCTACGGGGCGAAGGGATTGCAGGAGTGTCTTCAGATCGGTTTCGCCGGACATGGCAACAGTCTAGGGGCGCAGCAACCCGGCACCGCAGTGGACGCACCTGCTTAAACGCCGACGGCGGCCGCCCCCTCAAAGGGAGCGGCCGCCGTCGTGCGTGGACTGCGTCGTGCGCGGACTACTTGGCGTCAGCAGTGACCGGGGTCTTGACTTCCTCGGCAACCGGCTTGGCTTCCACCGGGGCAGGTGCCGGAGCAGCTGCGGGCTTGGGAGCCGGCGTTGCAGCGGCAACGAACGCGCCGCGCGGGTTGTCAAGGTCGATCAGCTGCGTGGTGTCGCGGCCCGCGAAGAAGGCCAGGATCCAGCCGAAGACCACACGGAACTTGCGCTCCACCGTGGGCATGGCCATGCCGTGGTAACCACGGTGTGCCAGCCAGGCGAGGCCGCCCTTGAGGCCGATACGGCCGAGCAGGTTGATGTTGGCAACACCCTTCCACTCGCCGAAGCCGGCCACAGCACCAAGGTTCTTGTGCTTGTAGTCGTGCAGCGGCTTGTCCCAGCGGGAAGCCCACAGGTTCTTGGCAAGCTTCTTGGCCTGGCGAAGAGCGTGCTGGGCGTTGGGGACGCAGGTGCCGTCCGGCAGGCCCTTGCCCGTGAGGTCCGGAACAGCGGCGATGTCGCCGGCAGCCCAGGCGTTTTCCACGATGCCTTCGTCGCCTGCGATGCGCAGGTCCGGGAGGACGCGGACACGGCCACGGGGTTCCAGCGGGAAGTCGGTGGAGCGGATCATCGGGTTGGCCTGCACGCCGGCAGCCCATACCAGGGTGTCTGCTTCAACTTCCTGGGCCGGGGTCTTGTCCGGGAGGTTGATCAGCTTGAGGTTGCCCTCGGCGCTGTCAAGGGAAGTGTTGAGGAGTACTTCGATGCCACGGCTGCGGAGGTGCTCCACAACCCACTCGGCCTGCGAGGCAGTGACCTCGGGCATGATGCGGCCCATGGCTTCGACCAGGATGAAGCGGACTTCTTCCTGGCGGATGCGCGGGTTGTTGCGGACCGCGGCGCGGGCGAGGTCTTCCATCTCGGTGAGGCACTCGATGCCGGCGAAGCCGCCACCTACCACTACGAAGGTCAGTGCCTTGGCGCGCTCTGCGGGGTCCGTCATGGTGGAAGCGGCTTCAATGCGCTCCAGCACCTTGTTGCGCAGTGCAACGGCTTCCTCGATGGTCTTCAGGCCGATGCCCTTGTCCGCGAGGCCCTTGATGGGGAAGGTACGGGTAATGGCGCCTGCTGCGATGACGACGTCGAAGTACGGGATTTCGAAGTTGTCGCCGCCGTCGGACGGGGCGATGACCGCGGTCCGGTTGGCGTGGTCGATGCTGGTGACGCGGCCCTGGATGAGCTCAGTCTGCTTCAGGTGCTGACGGTGGGAGACGACGGCGTGGCGTGCCTCGATGTTGCCACCGGCTACTTCCGGGAGGAAGGGCTGGTAGGTCATGTACGGCAGTGGATCAACGACGGTGACGATGCCGCCGGCGTTCGCGATCTTCTTCTGCAGTTTGAGGGCTACGTACAGGCCGACGTAGCCGCCGCCGACGACGAGAACCCGGGGACGGTCAATGAGCTCTGGGGTGGTTGCCATGAGTCCAGAGTACAGTACTTTGTGAAAATCTTCACTAACTACGTCCGGGCGGGCGGATCCACTTTCAGAAGCGCGCCCGTTTCGGCCTCTTCGGCCACCGCCGGCGCGTTTTTGGAGACCTTCCGCAACTGAATCGCGGCGCCAGTCACCAAGGCAAGGAACAAAGCTCCAAAACCAAGCACGACGGCGGCCGGCAGGGCGTCGTCGACGGTCGCCGGCGTCTTCGCGGCCGGAACGGTCGGATCGGCGAGCGTGGGTGCTGCGCTGGTGGGGCTCGCCACGGGAGCCTGCGACGGCTCACTGAAATCTCCACGGCGGTGAACCCGGATCCAATCAGCGATGGAACCCAGCGGGTTGCTGCTGGTGGCAGCCACGTCATCCTTCAGGGCCGCCTCGGCATTAAGGATGCCGTAGCCGTAGAGGGGATCCTTGCCCGGAGCTCCCGCGTCCTTGGCCGTGCTCACAATTCTGTTGATGACCTGGTTGGCACTCATCTCCGGCCATTTGGAACGGATGAGGGCGGCCACTCCGGAAACGATGGGGGCTGCACCGGACGTTCCCGCCCACTCGGCGTATCCACCGCCGGGGATGCCGCCTACCAGCTTCTCGGCCGGCGCGGCGACGCCAATGCTGATGCCCTGGGACGAGGAATCGACGCTGGCGCGCCCCTCACCGTCGAGTCCGGCGACGGTCAGGACACCGGGAATGGTTGCCGGCGCTCCGACCTGCACGTTGCCGCCCACGCGGTTACCAGCGGCGGCGACAATCACCACGTCCTTCTGCTCTGCATAAAGGAACGCCGCGTCCCAGCTCTGCGGCCAGTCCGGCGAGGTACTGCCCAAGGAAATGTTGATGACCTTGGCGCCGTTGTCCACGGCCCAGCGCACGGCGTCCGGAATCTGCTCCTGGTCCGTTTTGCCGCCCGGGTTGGGCGATCCGAGCCAGGTGGAGACTGCCAGGATCTGCGCTTCAGGAGCGACACCGGTGATCCCGTCCGGTCCCCCGGCAGGAGGGACGGTGGGTGGCCCTGGAGGGGGCGCGGATCCCGTTGGCGAAGGCGAGGCCGTGGGAGTGGTGTGGCCGCGCCCGGCGAGCATCGTGGCAACCAAGGTTCCGTGCTCGGTCTTGGCACCAATACTCTTCTGCCCGTTGGGTGCTCCCGCACCCGAAACGTCTGTCCCGCCCACCACCACGCCTTTGAGGTCCGGGTGGTTTCCATCAATGCCGCTGTCGATGATCGCAACCTTCACACCGGCACCCTTGGACACCTGCCAGGCGTTGGTGACCCCCGAATCCTTGAGCCAGAACTCTTTGTCGCGCCATGCGTCTGCCGTAGCGGCAGGAGCCGTCAACAACGCACCTGCCAACGCCCCGCCTGCCAAGGCTGTGGCAAGGCCAGCGGAGAGGGTCCTGCGAAAACGCAACGTCATGCGGCGTCCCGGATGCTGAGGGCGATGCCGTCCAGGATGTCATGCTCGCTGGAGACGGCCGTAGCGATCCTGCCACGGCTGACACTGGCCAGGCGGTCCAGAATCCGGCGCCACACCAAGGCGCCGGCACCGATGACGTCCACGCGGCCCGGGTGCATGTACGGAAGCGCTGCGCGCTCGTCCCGCGTCATTTCCAGCAGGTTGGTGCATGCATCGGTGATGGTTTCGAGGTCCAATGACGCACCATGGATCCGGTCCGGCTGGTATTCGTCCAGACCCAGCGCGTGGGCGGTGATGGTGGTGATGGAACCGGCAACGCCCACCACGGCTGTGGCGCGGTCAAGCGGTACCGTCTGCGCGGCAAGATCAAGTGCGGCATCGACGTCGGCCTCTGCTGCCGCGATTTGCGCAGCGGTGGGCGGATCGCTGCGAAGGTGGCGTTCGGTGAGCCGCACGCAGCCGATGTCCACGGATCGTGCCGCGATGACGCCAGTGGAGTCGCCCAGGACGAACTCAGTGCTGCCGCCACCGAGGTCCACCACCAGGATGGGGTCCTCCCCCGTGGCCGGCAGGACACTGCTGGCGCCGGCGAAGGAAAGCGCTGCTTCCTCGTCCCCGGAAATGACTTCGGGCTCAACCCCCAGGAGATCCCGGATGCCGTCCACGAAAACCTGCCGGTTGCGGGCGTCACGGGTGGCGGACGTCGCTGCGAAGCGTACGTGCCCGGCGCCGTGCACCTTGATGAGTTCGGCGTAGTCACGTGTTGCTGCGAACGTGCGTTCCAAGGCCTCGGGTGCAAGCTCGCCGGTGGCATCGACACCCTGGCCGAGCCGAACCACGCGCATTTCACGCACGACGTCGGCCAGGGGGCCCGGGGCGCCGTCAGCCGAAGCATCGGCGATGAGGAGGCGGATGGAGTTGGTTCCGCAGTCGATCGCTGCAACGCGGCTCATGCAGTGCCTTCCTGGTGGCCCGGTGTATCCGTCTTCGGTTTGCGAACCGGCGCCGGGCGCCCCACGATGTCCGGCAGCCCCTGCGGTCCGTGGCGGCTCAGGTCACGGGAGGGCGCCTCGCCGGCAGTGTCCCACGCGCCATCGCAATAACAACGGTCCTTGGTCCACCACTCCGAGATGGCGTCCAGTGCTTCGTCCCCCAGCGGGTTGACGCCCGGCCCTGCGGCCAGGGAATGCCCTACCAGAACGTGGAGGCACTTCACCCTGGTGGGCATGCCACCGGCGGAGATGCCGTCGATTTCAGGGACAGCGCCGGTTCCGGAGCGGCCGGCGATGTCGTTGCGGGCCTGGAGGTAGTCCTCGTGGGCGCTGTGGTAGGCGCCTGCCAGGTCCTGGTCGGCCGTAAGGCGGGTATTCATCTCGTTCATGAGGCCGCCCGCTTCCAACCGCGACACCGCGGAGGTGATGACGGGGTGGGTCAGGTAGAACGTGGTGGGAAACGGTGTTCCGTTGCTGAGCCGCGGCGCAGTAGCCGCCACCAGCGGATTGCCGCAGACGCACCGTGCAGGGATCTCAACGACATCCCGCACCGGCCTGCCGAGCTGGCGGCTGAGGACCTCAAGATCATGTGCTGATGGCTGGCGGGATTCCTGCGGCACGGCTGCCGTGTTCTCTTCCACTTGCGCTGCCACCCTTCCTGCCCTTGTTGCCGTGTCCACTGCGGACACGACGGCGGTGGGCACCGCGTCTAGTCAGTTGCCGATCGTCTGATTGACTCCCAAAGAGCATCCACCCAAGGCAGATTCTCCGGGTTTGCAGACGATCCGGAGCCGGTGCGGCCACCCGGCGTGCCGGCGGCTTCTTCTCCCCCAAACACCCAGTAACCTGTTTCACCCGGCATAACCATGTTAATGCGGTCGCGGGCCTGTTGTTTCACGTAGTTGGGGTCCTGCCACCGGGAAAGCTGCTTGTTGAGCTCGGCCTGCTCTGCTTTCCGTCCTGCAATTTCGGCCTCCAACGCCGAAATTTCGGCGCGCTTCTCCAGGAAAATCTTCACCGTGGGGGCCAACATAATGGTGATCGCAATCATGACTACTGCCAGCGCCAGCATCCTGCCGGAAAACGCTTTGGCCGGTACGGGATTCAGATCATGCTCAGCAGTGGCCTTGGTGCCCTGCTTGCCGGGAGCCTTGCCCGCGGGCTTGGATTGGCCCACGGTGGGCTTCTTCCCGGCGGCAGGTGCTGTGGTGCCGCCTGCCGGCGTCGAGGTTTTGGCAGTTATCCGCGGTCCGCCAAACTCGGCTTTGATGACATCGCCGCTATTGGAACCGGAACCTTGCGTCCCTGCACCCTCAGTGCTTTTGGCGGCAGTTCGCGGACTGGCGCCGGTGGCCCGGGTTTCGCTCGCGGGGCGGCCCGCAGCCGAGGAACGGCCTGCACTGGAGGGGCCCAGCGCGTCGGCCCTGGGTACCTTTGGACGACGGGTGGCCATGACACTCCTGTAATGCCCGGTGCTTGCCTGGCGGTTTGCTGCGCTTGCTGTTGTTGACCTGGCCCGTGTTAAGCAGAACCGGAGTTAAACAGAACCGGTGGCCATGGTCTTTCCACCATAGCCACCGGTTACGTGTTTTCGCTGAAGGCTAGCCCTTGAAACGCGGGAACGCGCTGCGACCGGCGTAGCGTGCGGCGTCGTCGAGTTCTTCTTCGATGCGCAGCAGCTGGTTGTACTTGGCAACGCGCTCGGAGCGGGCCGGGGCACCGGTCTTGATCTGGCCCGCGTTGGTGGCAACGGCGATGTCAGCAATGGTGGTGTCCTCGGTTTCGCCGGAGCGGTGCGAGGTGATGGTGGTGTAACCGGAGCGCTGGGCCAGGGAAACGGCGTCAAGCGTCTCGGTCAGGGAGCCGATCTGGTTGACCTTGACCAGCAGGGAGTTGGCCGTGGCCGTCTCGATGCCCTGCTGCAGGCGGACCGGGTTGGTGACGAAGAGGTCGTCGCCCACCAGCTGGACCTTGTCACCGATGGTGTCGGTGAGGGTCTTCCAGCCTTCCCAGTCGTTCTCGTCCAGCGGGTCTTCAATGGAAACCAGCGGGTAGTCGGCAACGAGCTCAGCGTAGTAGGCGCTCATCTCGGTGGCCGAGAGTGCCTTGCCTTCGAACTGGTAGGCACCGTCCTTGTAGAACTCGGAAGAGGCAACGTCCAGTGCCAGGGCGATGTCAGTACCCGGGGTGTAGCCGGCGTTCTTGATGGCTTCCTGGATCAGGTCCAGTGCAGCGCGGTTGGACGGCAGGTTGGGGGCGAAGCCACCTTCGTCGCCGAGGCCCGTGGAGAGGCCCTTTTCCTGGAGGACGGCCTTGAGGTTGTGGTAGACCTCAACGCCCCAGCGAAGGCCCTCGGAGAAGGTCTCGGCACCGATCGGGGCGATCATGAATTCCTGGATGTCCACATCGGAGTCGGCGTGCGAGCCACCGTTGAGGATGTTCATGAGGGGAACGGGCAGGACGTGGGCGTTCGGGCCACCCAGGTACTTGTACAGCGGCAGGTCAGCGGAAGCTGCGGCAGCGTTGGCAACGGCCAGGGAAACACCCAGGATGGCGTTGGCGCCGAGCTTGCCCTTGTTGGGCGTACCGTCGAGGTCGATCATGGCCTGGTCGATGCTGCGCTGGTCAGTGGCGTCGAAACCAATCAGGGCCGGGGAGATCTCGTCGATGACGGCGTCGACGGCCTTCTGGACACCCTTGCCGAGGTAACGGCCTTTGTCGCCGTCGCGAAGCTCAACGGCCTCGTGCTCGCCGGTGGAAGCACCGGAGGGAACTGCTGCACGGCCGATCTGGCCGTCGGAGAGCAGGACCTCAACTTCTACGGTCGGGTTTCCGCGGGAATCAAGGATCTCGCGTGCGTGGATGGCATCGATAAGCGCCATGGATGTGCTCCTTATGGGCAAATTACAGGAATGAGGAGGGAAATTCTCAACGTCCTCGTCGCTACTAGCGTAGTCCAGAGTGGCTTAGGTTACGGAACAACTTCCAAAGACTCACGTCATGAAGGCTGGGCCTGGCTGTTCTGAAACGATCGAACTGCGGAACGAAGGGCCCTTTCGGCGTCGAGTCCTTGCTCCCGGGCACCGGCCACGACTGCCAGCAGCAACTCACCGAGCGCCTCTTCCGAGGCCGGGATGGCGGGAAGTCCGACGGCGGCCGGCGCACCTTGTGGATCGACCAACCGTGCATCACCATCGAACCCTGAAACGTCCAACCCTGCGCGGGCTGCCCTATCCAGGGACTTCTGTGCTGCTGCCAACGCCGGAAGGTGCGGCGGGATGCCCTCAAAGGGATCCTTCCGTTCCGGCTTCTCGGCTCGTTTGGCGGTATCCCACTTGACGATGATTTCCTCGACGCTGGCCGGAAAGCTGTCCTGCAGGGAACCGTCCGCCTTGAAGACGTGCTGGTTTCGCCGGACCATTTTGGCGTTGATGCCCCGGGCTACGTCAGCAAAATCAAAGCTGCCGCGCTCCTCGGCGAGCCGGGCGTGAAGCACTACCTGAAGCAGTACATCACCCAGCTCGCCGCGAAGCTCGTCGTCCACCGCGCCGGCTTCGATCGAGTCCACCACTTCGTAGGCTTCCTCTATCAGGTACTCCACCAGCGACTCGTGCGTCAGCCCACCCATCCAGGGGCAGTGCTCACGCAGGGCTGCGATCGTCCGGATGAGCTCTTCGAGCTCGTTGGAGTTCTTAGCCGAGGTTGGCGTAGGCATCGTTGATGTACTCAACCAAAGCTTCGCGCTCGTCCAGCGGCAAGAAGGCGGCCTCGGCGGCGTTGAGCGTCAGTTCAAGGAGGTCGTCGAGGTCGTAGTCGAAGGTTTCCACCAGCAGCTCGAACTCGTCCGTCAGGGTGACGCCACTCATGAGGCGGTTGTCCGTGTTGATGGTGACGTTGAAGCCGAGCTGGAAGAGCATGTCCACCGGGTGGCTTTCGATGCCATCTCCAAAGCCGGAAATGGCGCCGGTCTGGAGGTTGGAGGAAGGGCAGATTTCCAGGGCGATGCCGCGGTCGCGGACCCAGGCGGCCACGCTGCCGATGGTCACCATGCCGATGGTGTCCTCGCCGTCGTCGTCGGAATTGTCCTCGAACTCCACCGAGATGTCCTCGGCGATCCGGACGCCGTGGCCCAGGCGCAGGGCGCGGCCATCCACCAGGGCTGACTGGATGCTCTCCAGGCCTGCTGCTTCACCGGCGTGGACGGTGGCCGGGAAGTTGTTTTCGGCAAGGTAGGTGAAGGCGTCCTTGAAACGGGACGGGAGGAAGCCGTCTTCCGCGCCGGCAATGTCAAAGCCCACAGCGCCGTTGGCACGGTGGCGGACAGCGAGCTCTGCGATCTCCTGGCCACGATCAGCGTGGCGCATGGCGGTGATGAGCTGGCCCACCTGGATCTGCTGGCCGCGCTCGTCAGCAGCATCAACGCCGGCTTCAAGGCCGGTCTGGACGGCTTCAACAACCTCGTCCAGGGTGAGGCCCTTCTGCAAGTGCTGTTCCGGTGCCCAGCGGACTTCGCCGTACACCACGCCGTCCTCGGCGAGGTCTTCCACGAATTCCTTGGCGACCCTGAAGAGGCCTTCCTTGGTCTGCATGACAGCAATGGTGTGGTCGAACGTTTCGAGGTAGCGGACCAGAGAGCCGGAGTCGGCTGATTCGCGGAACCATTCACCCAACGCAACGGGATCGGTGGAGGGCAGCGTGTGGCCGACCGCCTCAGCGAGCTCGATGATGGTGGCGGGGCGGAGGCCTCCGTCCAGGTGGTCGTGGAGGGAGACCTTGGGGAGGCTCTTCAGATCGAAGTCAAGGGCAGGGGCGGCGTCAAGTATGGGCTCAGTCACGTACTAAGACTAGTCCCCACCGCCACCATGGCTGGTACAGCCGGCGGACTGGCTGGTCGCCTTAGCTGGCGGGCTTGGAGACGTCGACGCCGGCGATCGCCTTTTCCGCGGGATCGACTGCTGTCATTTCGGTGCTGGCAGCGGCTTCCTTGGCGAGGTCCTTCTTCTCCAGGTACTTGTGCCACCAACGGAGTGCGTGATCCACCACAATGCCAAGGACCACGGCGAAGGCAACCGCGATGCCGACTCCCAGGAGCGGGTTGTGATGGACCCACTGGCCTGCGAGGAGGCCGATACCGATGGAGTAACCTACCCACGTGATGCACGCGAAGGCGTCCAACCAGAAGAAAGTCCGGTGGCGGAAGCCGGTTTGTCCGGCCACATAGTTCACGGCCACGCGGCCCCACGGAATGTAGCGGGCCGTGAAGATGAGGACAGCTCCGCGCTTATCCAGCTCGTACTGCGCCCAGGCGAACATCTTCTGGACCTTGGGCCGCCGCATCCACTTCCAACGGGTGAGGCCGATTTTCCGGCCCAGCATGTAGGCCATGTTGTCGCCTGCCATGGCACCTACCAGTGCGGTGGCTCCCAGTATCCACAGGTTGGGCTCTCCGCTGTGAAGGGACAGCGCCGAGAGGCCAACAATGGCTGTTTCGCTGGGAAGGATGGTGGCAAATCCGTCAATGAAGAAGAAAACCAGCAGGACCGGGTATATCCAGGGCTGCCCGGCTGCATGCTCGAGCATTTGGTTCAAAAACTCCACGCGGCGTTAGCTCCTAGACGAATATGACTTGACGGTGTGACGGAAGTCGCTCTAGTGTCCCACGGCCGGGACGTCGTTCGCTACGTCCCAGCCTTGGGATCACACGCTTAACGCTATAGGTGCTGATAAGGTGCCGTCGTCAACCGCCGGGCTGATCTTCCGGGGCCTGAAGGGTCATACCGTGGGTGGAGTCGGGGCGTCTTCCTCAGGGATGTTCTTGCCGTCCAACGGCACGGATCCACGGACTTTGCTGATGATGCGGTCGATGATGATTCCCAGGATCACGGCAACCACGATCGCTATGACGGCGCCCAGGAGATGGTTGTCCTCGAACCAGACACCAAAGAAGTAGCCCAGGATCACCGAGTACGTAGCCCACAGGACGGCGGACATGGCTGTCAGGGCCACGAAGCGTCGGTGGTGGAAGTGCGTGGCACCAGCCGTCAGGTTGACGGCCACCCTGCCAATGGGGATGAAACGGGCCACCATGATGAGCGAGGCCGACCGGCGTCGGAGTTCCTTGCCTGCCCAACGGAAGGCGCCCTGCATCCGCTGCGTACGCATCCAGCGCCACCGCTGGATCCCGATGCGGCGGCCGATGATGTACGCGATGTTGTCCCCCGAGAACGCCCCCAGGGCTGCCATCACGCCGAGCAGCCATACATTGGGCGAGCCGCTGCTCCCGGACACTGCGCTCAGGCCCACCACCACGGATTCGCTCGGAATGGGCGGGAAGAAGCCATCTATCACGCAGCAGGCCAGCACCAGGAACAACACCCATGGCTGCTCCGCCGCGGCGAGGATGAAATCGTTGATGCCCTGCACGGTTTCCTTACGGTAGCCGGCTCCCCCACAGGCGCCGGATGACTGGTGTTCCGGGCCGTCCTTGGCGAACGGCCCGGAACACTTAAGCCTAGGCGATGCGGTCGATGATGAGCTGATGCGCCGGGCGTGAACCCTCGGGCGCGATCACCACGGCATCCTGGAGCGCTTCCTTGGCCCGCTCGAACTTCCCGGGAGTGTCCGTCAGAAGTGTCATCAGAGGCTCCCCCGCACGGACCAATGCGCCCGGTTTGGCGTGCATGCGGACACCTGCACCGGCCTGGACCTGGTCCTCCTTGCGGGCCCGCCCCGCGCCCAAACGCCAGGCAGCGACACCCACGGAAAGCGCATCCAGTTCCATCAGGACACCGTCCGCGGGAGCGTAGATGACCTCGGATTCCTTGGCCACCGGAAGCGCAGCACGCGGGTCGCCGCCCTGTGCATCGATCATCCGGTTCCAGACATCCATGGCCCGGCCGTCCTTCAAGGCAGCAGCGGGGTCGGCGTCGTGGATGCCGGCGCCGGCCAGCATCTCCTCAGCCAGGCGGACGGTCAGTTCGACGACGTCTTCCGGACCGCCGCCGGCAAGGACTTCTACCGATTCCTCTACTTCGATCGCGTTTCCGGCGGTCAAACCCAACGGTGTGGACATATCCGTGATCAGGGCGACGGTGTGCACGCCGGCATCCTTGCCCAGGGCCACCATGGTCCCGGCAAGCTCGCGGGCCCGGGCCTCGTCCTTCATGAACGCACCGGAACCCACCTTGACGTCCAGGACCAAGGAGCCCGTGCCTTCGGCGATCTTCTTGCTCATGATCGAGGAAGCAATCAACGGGATCGCCTCCACGGTGCCGGTGACATCACGCAGGGCGTAGAGCTTCTTGTCGGCAGGAGCCAGTCCGGAGCCTGCCGCGCAGATGACTGCACCCACGTCCTGGAGCTGCGCCATGATTTCTTCATTGCTCAGGTTGGCCCGCCACCCCGGGATGGCTTCCAGTTTGTCCAACGTTCCGCCCGTGTGGCCCAGCCCGCGGCCTGAGAGCTGTGGAACCGCGACGCCGAACACGGCAACGAGCGGTGCCAGCGGCAGCGTGATCTTGTCCCCGACACCCCCGGTGGAGTGCTTGTCGCTGGTAGCCTTCCTGCCGCCGTCGGGCCTTGTCAGGGACGAAAAGTCCATCCGCTCGCCCGAGGCGATCATGGCGGACGTCCACCGTGAAATCTCGGCGCGGTCCATTCCGTTGAGCAGGATGGCCATGTTCAGCGCGGCCATCTGCTCCTCGGCAATGACACCCCGGGTGTAGGCATCGATCGTCCAGTCGATCTGCTCGGGAGTGAGGGTACCTTTGTCCCGCTTGATGGAAATGATCTGGACGGCGTCGAACGCTTCAGTGCTTGTCACGAGGTTTCCTCCAGATGTTCGGGACCGAAGGCGTCAGGCAGCACCTGGTCCATGGATTTGATTCCTTGAGTTGTCATGAGCTGCATTCCGGGCGCCCGGAATTCGTACAGGAGCTGGCGGCAGCGTCCGCACGGCATGAGGATGTTCCCTTGCCCGTCCACGCAATAGAACGCGGCAAGCCTGCCGCCTCCCGTCATGTGGAGCTGGCCAACAAGTGCGCACTCGGCGCAGAGGGTCAGCCCGTAACTGGCGTTCTCCACGTTGCAGCCGCTGATGATCTTGCCGTCCTCGGTGAGGGCCGCAGCCCCCACCGGGAACTTGGAATATGGCGCGTAAGCCCTCTGCATTGCCTGCTTTGCTGCCGCTTCGAGCGCCTGCCAATCAGTGTCATTTGCCGGCATCGTCAACCCTTCACATAAGGTATGCCGCTGGCCGCTGGTCCCCGCGACTTACCCACCAAACCGGCGACGGCGAAGATGGTCACCAGATACGGCAGCATGGCCATGAACTGGCTGGGCACCGGAGTACCGATGATGCCCAGGATGGACTGCAGGTTGTACGCGAAGCCAAACAGCAGCGATGCCAGGAAGGCACCAATCGGGTTCCACCGGCCAAAGATCAACGCTGCCAAGGCGATGAAGCCCCGGCCACCGGAGATGTCCTTGGTGAAGGAGTCGATGGTCACCAGGGTGAAGACGGCTCCACCGATGCCTGCGATGGCACCGCCCAGGGTGACGTTCCAGAAGCGGGTGGCGTTGACGTTGATGCCCAGGGTGTCGGCAGCCTGCGGGTGCTCGCCGACGGCGCGGACCCGCAGGCCCCAGCGGGTCTTGAACAGGCCGAACCACACCACGGCCACTGCGATGTACATGAGGTAACCGGCAATGGACTGCTCAAACAGGATGGGCCCGATGATCGGGATGTCCGACAACAACGGGATCGGCAGGATGTCCAGGCGCCCCGGAGTGTTGAACTGCTCCTTGTTGGGGACCATCAGCGTGCCGTAAAGGAAGCCCGTGAGGCCGGAGACCAGCACGTTGAGGACAACGCCCACAATGATCTGGTTGACCAGGTATTTGATGCTGAAGACCGCCAGGACCATGGACACAGCGGCACCGGCAGCAGCCGCCGCGATCAGGCCAATGTAGGGGCTGCCCGTCATGGTGGCTACCAGCGCGGCGGTGAAGGCACCGCCCAGAAGCTGGCCTTCAATGGCAATGTTCACGACGCCCACGCGCTCACACAACACGCCTGAGAGCGAGCCAAAGACCAACGGCACTGCCAGGGTCACCGAGCCGGCAACCAGGCCTGCGAGCGAGATGGAGGGCTGGCGGGCGCCTGCCACGATCCACACGAGCAACGCGAACACGAACACCACGGCAAAGGCGATGGGAAGCCACTTGGGTGAGCGCTCCCCCTGCGTCCAGAGGTAGATGGAATAGGCAGCCATGGCAAGGAGCAGAATTCCGAAGACCACCCCGCCCACCTGCCCCGGAATCATGAGTGCAGGAACGGCGACTGCGTCACCGGCGTCGCTGATCTTCATCTCCGCAGTTTGGTCCGGGCCCAGGAAGCCGAAGAAAACCAAAGCTATGAGGGCCAGGATGCCAAGGGTGAGCGGAACTTTCATGGACGGCCGGAAGGCCGGCAGGGCCGTTGAACCCGACGTCGGAGCGGTGGTTGTCGCGCTCATTTGGCACCTCCGGAGGCGTTGACGAGGGCAGCCTTGGGAGCCGCTTTCGGTGTCTTGTTCTTCTTCTTGGGCTCAAGCCGGAAAATCGACCGGATGAGCGGAGGCGCTGCGATGAAGAGCACGATCAAGGACTGCACCACCAGCACGATGTCGATGGGCGTTCCCGTCTGGATCTGCATCTGCACTGCCCCTGCACGGAAAGCTCCAAACAGCAGGCCGGCGAAGAACGTCCCCCACGGCGTGCTGCGTCCAAGCAAGGCAACCGTGATGGCGTCGAAGCCTATCTGGGCAGCGACGCCGCCGGTCAGCACCTTTTCCGTACCGGCCACCTGGGCAATACCGCCGAAGGCGGCGAGCGCACCGGCCATGGCCATCACCAGGATGGTGGCGCGGGATACCTTGACGCCGGCGGTCCGTGCAGCGATGGGGTTGGCGCCGACAGCACGGAACTCGAAGCCGATGGTGGACCGGTTCAACAGCCACCACACGCCGATGGTCAGCGCTATGGCCACCAGGAATCCCACGTGGAGACGGGAGCCGGGGATGAGGACGGGATACGTCGCCGATTCGTCCAGGCGTGGCGAGATGGGGCTGTTGTCCCCCGGACGCCGGAACGCAGCAGTGTTCAGCAGGAAGTCCAGCAGGAACAAGGCCACGTAGTTCAGCATGATGGTGACGATCACCTCGTGTGCACCGGTCCGTGCCTTGAGGATCCCAACGATGGCACCCCAAAGAGCACCACCCAGGACGCCCATGATGATGACCACCAGCAGGTGCAGGCCGAACGGCAGGTGCCAGGCGAACCCTACGTAGGCAGCAAGCGTGGCGCTGATGATGATCTGTCCCTGGGCGCCGATGTTGAACAGGCCGGCGCGGAAAGCCAAGGCAACGCCAAGACCGGCGCAGATCAGCGGGGTTGCCACAGTCATGGTTTCCAGCAGCGGCTGCAGTCCCTGCCGGGGGTTGAAGACTGACCCTTGGAAAAGGGCAACGTAGCTCTCGGTCATGGCAGACCACAACGCGCTCAGGAAGTCCGTGGGCCGTGCAAACAAGTAGCCTGCGGTTTTGGCAACCTGGGCGTCCGTGCTGGCAATCAGCAGGCCACCCAGGAAGAGCGCCACGATGACGGCCAGGACGGACACGAAGCCGTTCCCCATCACGATGCGGCGCATGAGGCTGCCCTGCTGCGATCCTGAATCACCGCTTTGGGATGACACCGGAACGATGGACGGTTCCAGCATGCCTCCCGCGGTATCGAGTGAGACATCTGCCGCACGGAGGTCCGCTGTGGACTGGTCCTCAGCGGGCAGTGCGGGTGTTGGTTCGCTCTTGGACTGATCCTTCTCAGTCATCAGAGCCTCCTTCCGGGCCGACGCCGGCCATCATCAAGCCGAGAGTGTCGCGGGGCGTTCCGGCGGGGACGATGCCCACGAGCTTGCCCTTGTAGAGCACGGCAATCCGGTCGGCGAGTTCGATGACCTCATCAAGTTCAGTGGAAACGATCATGACCGGCGTTCCGACGTCGCGCTCGGCAACGATGCGCTTGTGCAGGAACTCGATGGAGCCGACATCCACGCCACGGGTCGGCTGGCTCGCGATGAACAACCGCAGGGGCCTGGACAATTCCCTGGCCATGACCACTTTTTGCTGGTTGCCGCCGGACAGTGTTCCGGCGGCCGACCCCGCAGAGGGAGTCCGGATATCGAATTCTTCGATCTTGGCCTTGGCATGCTCGGCAACCTTGGCCGGCTTCATGCTGATGCCGCTGGCAAACGGTGCTTGGTCATACAGGTCAAGCACCAGGTTTTCGGCCACCGAGAAGGGACCAACCAGTCCATCCACGGTCCGGTCCTCCGGAACAAAGCCGACGCCCGAACGCAGCACCTCTTTGACCGGAAGGCCCAGCAGTTGCTTGCCGTCCAGGGTCACGGAACCTGTGACGTGCTCCTGCACGCCCAGGATGGCTTCGGTCAGTTCCGTTTGGCCGTTGCCCTGGACACCCGCGACGGCGAGGATCTCGCCTTGGGCGATGTCGAAGCTGATCCCGTCCACCACGTTGGTGCCGTTGGCAGCGCGGACCGTCAGGTTTTCCACCACGAACGTGGTTTCCTTCGGCTGCGCGGGTGCCTTGTTCAGGCTCAGGCTGACGGGGCGGCCCACCATCATGGACGCCAGTTCGGTGGCGGATGCCGTGGGAGGCGCATCCCCCACTACTTTGCCGCGGCGAATGACGGTGATGACGTCGGAGACAGCCTTCACTTCACGCAGCTTGTGCGAGATGAAGACGATGGACGTACCGCCGGCTTTGAGCTGCCGCATAATGTCCAGAAGTTCATCGGTTTCCTGCGGCGTCAGCACTGCAGTGGGCTCGTCCAGGATGAGGACCGTGGCTTCGCGGACCAGTGCCTTGATGATCTCGACACGTTGCTGGACGCCTACGGGCAGGTCCTCCACCAAGGCGTCGGGATCCACGTCAAAGCCGTACTTATCGGAGATTTCCCGGATCTTCTTCCGGGTTTCGTCCATGCTGAGCACACCGCCGAACGAGGTCGGCTCCGCACCGAGGGCCACGTTTTCCGCCACCGTGAAGACGGGGACCAGCATGAAGTGCTGGTGCACCATGCCGATGCCCGCCGCCATGGCATCACCGGGGCCGCGGAAGTTGACCGGTTGGTCATTGACCAGGATCTGGCCGGCTGTGGGCTCGTACAGCCCGTACAGCACGTTCATAAGGGTTGATTTGCCGGCACCGTTTTCGCCGAGAAGGCAATGGATCTGGCCGGATTCGACCACGAGGTCGATGTCTTGGTTGGCGTAGAAGGTCCCGAAGGCTTTCGAGATCCCCTTCAATTCGAGTTTCACAACTCCCACCGTTCTGTGAGTCCGAGGGACGGCTGTACTGCTCCAAAGCCACTGGCTTTGAGGCCCAGCGTAGTCAGGGCAAAAACGCGCCGCCAGTACCGGGGCTCGGTACTGGCGGCGCGTCCAGGAATTGATTTACTTCTTGGGGCTCGCTGCCGATTCGACGACCAGCTTGCCGGAGACGATGTCAGCCTTCAGGGCATCGAGCTCGGACTTGGTTTCAGCGGTGACAGCGGAGTCAAGATCGTGGAACGGAGCGATGGCAACGCCATCGTTCTCCAAGGTGCCAACGTAGGCTGCGTTGTTGAACTTGCCTTCCGTGTCATCCTTCACCACGGCTTCAACAGCTTCGCCCATCTGCTTGACCACGGAGGTCAGCATGAGGTCCTTGTACTCAGGAGCGGTGAGGTAGCCATCGGAGTCAACCCAGATGAGCTTGACGTCCTTGCCGGCAGCCTTGGCTTCCTTCAGCGCAGCGCCTGCACCCTTACCAACAGGTCCTGCGACAGGCATGATGATGTCCGCACCCTGGTCCAGCAGGTTGATGGTGACCTGCTTGCCCGTGTCCTGCTTCTCGAAGTCACCCGTGAACGAACCGTCTTGGGTGGTCTTGTCCCAGCCAACAACCTGGACGGTCTTGTCCTTGGCCTTGTTGTAGGCCTGGACGCCGTCGTAGAAGCCGTCCATGAAGATGGTCACCGTGGGGATCTTAATACCGCCGAAGGTGCCCACCTTGCCGGTCTTGGTGGTAGCCGCAGCCGCGTATCCGGCCAGGTATGCCGCCTGTGCCGTGTCATAGACGATCGGCTTGACGTTGGCGATCGGAGTCTCGTACGTGTAGTCGACGATCGCGAAGTGCTTGTCGGTGTTCTTCTCGGCGGCGGCCTTGGTGGCATCGCCCAGGAGGAAGCCAACGGTCACCGTAAGGTTGCAGCCGGCGGAGATCATGCCGTTGAGGTTGGTTTCGAAGTCGCTGTTAGCCTTCGATTCGGCCGACTTCACCGTGATGCCCAAATCAGTCTCGGCCTTCTTGAGGCCTTCAAACGAGGACTGGTTGAAGGACTGGTCATCGAATCCGCCGGAGTCGGACACGATGCATCCAACAAAGTCGCTCTTGGTAGCGGCGCCGGATCCGGCGTCGGGGGCCTGTCCGCAGCCGGTCAGCAGGAGCGCTGCTGCGCCGACAGTGGCAACACCGGCCATTGAACCGCGCTTCAGGGTGGCACGCAGTGGTTTCTTCAATTTTCCTCCAGGAAGAAAGTGATTGGCGCTACGACGGATGGTCAATGAGTGTCCGTTTCCTATACCTGAGGCAGAAATTCTGTTTTCACTGATGCTCGCAGCTGCGCCGAAGCGCATTGATGAAATCCACACTAGTGGCCTGGAACACACCCAGCTACCACAATTGATCACTCCAGGTCAGATTGTTGACCTTTTGTTACCAAGCAGTAGCTGGGTGCGCAAGTCACACGCGATTCACCCGTGGATTAGAGGCGGACCAGCATCTTTCCGGTGTTGGCGCCATCCAGGAGGTCAATGAAGGCCTGCGGTGCATTCTCCAAGCCGTCGACGATCGTTTCGTCATAGCTGACGCTGCCGTCTGCGAGCCAGCCGGCCATCTTCTGCGCGAATTCAGCGGCGTGCTGTCGCTGTCCGCCCACCAGGAATCCACGGAGGGTGAGCTGCTTGCCGATGGCCACGGCCAGGTTCCTGGGCGCAACCGGGGGCTCGGTGGAGTTGTACTGCGCAATGGCTCCACACATGGCAACCCGGCCACCGACGGTCAGTGTGGCCAAAGCTGCTTCCAGGTGCTCGCCGCCGACGTTGTCGAAGTACACATCGATGCCACGCTCCCCCGCAGCTTCCTTCAGCTGTTCCAGCACCGGGGCGTCGTTGTAGTTGAAGGCGGCGTCAAAACCGAGCTCCAGCAGGCGGGCAACCTTTTCCGGCGATCCTGCACTGCCGATGACCTTTGAGGCGCCCATGGCCTTGGCGATCTGGCCCACCATGGAGCCAACGGCACCTGCCGCGCCGGAGACGAACACTACGTCGCCTTCCTTGAACTCTGCCACCTTGAGCAGTCCGGCATAGGCAGTCAGGCCGGTCATGCCCAGGGCGCCAAGGAACGCGGAGGTGGGGGCCAGACCCGACGGCACCGGAGTGGTTGCCGCTGCGTCCACTACGGCATGCTCACGCCAGCCGAGCTGATGCACGACGACGTCACCCACCTTGTGCGCGTCGGACCGGGACGCGATCACCTCGCCTACCGCGCCGCCGTCGAGCGCTGCATCGAGGCGGAACGGCGCCGAGTAGGACTTGACGTCGTTCATCCGGCCGCGCATGTAGGGATCCACGGACATGAACTGGTTCTTCACCAGGAGCTGTCCCTCGGCGAGCTCGGGGAGCTGCGCCGATGCCAGCCGGAAGTTTTCCTCCGTGGGGCGCCCCACCGGGCGGGAGGCGAGCTGAATTTCGCGGGTTTCGGTGACGACGGCGCTCATGCTGCGAACTCCACGAGCTTGAGGTCAACGGCCATGTTGCCGCGGGTGGCGTTGGAGTACGGGCAGATCTGGTGCGCTTTGGCCATCAGCTCTTCGGCGGTGCTGCGGTCCAGCGCAGGCAGTGCGATCTCGAGTTCGGCAGCAAGGCCGTAGCCTTCGCTGTCAGTCAGGGCACCGAAGTGGATCTTGGCAGCAACCGCGGAGTCGCTGAGGTCAACACGTTCCTTGCGGCCCACCAGGCGCAGCGCGGAGTGGAAGCAGGCTGCGTAGCCGGCGGCGAAAAGCTGCTCCGGGTTGGTGCCTTCACCGTTGCCACCGAGTTCCACGGGGCTGGCGAGTGCTACATCCAGTTTGCCGTCATTGGTGCGGGCGTTGCCGTCGCGGCCTTCGCCCGAGGCCAGTGCCTCGGCAGTGTAGAGAGTCTTCATGGTGTTTCCGTTTCTCTTCGGGAATGGACGTCTCGGGATTTTCCGGGAGTTTGTCAGAGTGAGCTGTTGAGGGCTTGGGTGAGCTTGCCGAGGGTGGCGTGGAGTTGTTCGATTTCACCCGCAGAAAGTCCGGCGGCGTCCGCGAGGCGCTGGGGAACAGCCTGGGCGCGGCCGCTCAAGGCGGTCCCGGCGTCGGTCAGTACCACGTCCACGCGGCGCTCGTCCTCGGCGGAGCGGCGGCGTTCCACCAGCCCCAGGCCCTCAAGGCGCTTCAGGAGTGGTGACAACGTGCCTGAATCAAGGCCCAGTTCCGCACCGAGGTCGCGGACGTTCCGCGGCTCCTGCTCCCACAAGACCAGCATCACCAGGTACTGCGGGTACGTCAGGCCGAGGTCCTCCAGCACGGGGCGGTAGACCGCCGTCGCGGCTTTGGACGCCGAATACAGCGCAAAGCAGACCTGGTGGCGGAGGCGGGGTGCATCACTCATAATTAAAACGATAGTGCACAATTCAATTGTGCACAACTTATCTGCATAGGCCGCACCAAACTGAGTCGCAGTTGAGGTCGTTCCCAGCCCTGGGAACGACCTCTACTGCGACTCAGGTGGGCTTACTGCTCAAGTTGGGTTTACTGCTCGAGATCCCGGATGGTCCGGAGCGCCGCTGCGGTCAGGACGCGGATGGCGTAGCCGAGGGCACGTTCGTCCACGATGAAGTCGCCGCGGTGGAGATCGTATTCTTCGCCGCCGGGCGTGTGCGTGCCCAAACGCATCATGGCGCCGGGGAGGTCTGCCAGGAACCAGGCGAAGTCCTCGCCACCCATGGACTGCGGAGTGAGGACCACTGCGTTTTCACCCAGCTCCGCGCGGGCGGAAGCTTCGATGAGGGCGGTCTCGTGCTCGGAGTTGACCACAGGCGGCACGCCACGGGTATGTTCCAGGTGGACGTCCACGCCGTACGGCGCGGCAACCTGCCGGACGACGTCGTCCAGCAACTCCCCCGCACTGTGCCAGGCATCGCGGTCAAGGCAACGCATGGTGCCGGCCATGTAACCGGAGCCGGGGATGGCGTTGGGTGCAGAGCCTGCGGAGATCTGGCCCCAGACAACGGACACGCCACTGCGGACATCCACGCGGCGGGAAAGGACGGCCGGAACATTGACCGCTATTTGGGCCAGTGCAAACACGAGGTCCTCGGTCAGGTGTGGCCTGGACGTGTGGCCGCCCCGGCCGGAGAGCTCAATCTTGATGGTGTCCGAGGCTGAGGTGATCGCGCCGATGCGGGTGCCGATCTGGCCCACATTGATCCGGGGATCGCAGTGCAGTGCCAGGATGCGCGGCACGCCTTCAAGGACTCCCTGCTCAATGCAGGACAGCGCGCCACCGGGCATGGTTTCCTCGGCCGGCTGGAAGATGATCCGGACGGTGCCGCCCAGCGGATTGTTCTTGTGCATCCGCTGCAGAGTCAAGGCAATGCCAAGCATGGCAGTGGTGTGGACATCGTGCCCGCAAGCATGGGTGACGCCGTGGTTCTTCGAAGCGAACGGCAGGCCGGTTTCCTCGATGATTGGCAGTGCGTCGATGTCGCCACGAAGAGCGGTGGCAATGGGGCCCTCGCCCACGTCAACGGTCAGCCCGGTCTCCTCCAGCCGCCGCGGCTTCAGCCCGGCTGCTTCCAGACGTTCCACCAGTTTGTCCGTGGTGCGGAATTCCTTGAAGGAGAGTTCGGGGTGCGCATGGAGGTCGCGCCGGAATTCAATGAGTCCGGGCAGCAGTTCATCAACCCAAGGACTCACGACGGGAGCGGGCTCGGTTTCAGTGGTGTAATTGCGCACGTCACAACTCTAGCCATGCGCGGCACGCAAAGAACGAAAGCCACCTCTTGGTTACGCTGCGTTCAGACGCAGGACAACCAAAGAGGTGGCTCACGGTATAAGCGGATGCGTTACAGCACGTCTGTGTCGCCGCTGGCTTTGAGGGCGTCAACGGTGCCCTTGACCAGTTGCGCGTGCTCCTTGGTGGTCACCAGGAGTGCGTCCGGGGTGTCCACGATGACCACGTCCTTGATACCGATCAGGGCGATAACGCGCTTGGTATCGGAGACCACCACGCCGCTGGCATTCTCCGCGAACACGCGGGCGCCTTCGCCAAGCACGGTCACTTCGTCCACATCGCCGGCATTGTTGAGGCGGCCGATCGCGGCGAAGTCGCCTACGTCGTCCCAACGGAAGGTGCCAGGCACGACGGCGACATCGCCGGCTGCCGCTGCGGGCTCGGCCACGGCGTAGTCGATCGCGATCTTGGGCAACGTGGGCCATATCCGCGCGGTGACTTCACCGCGCTGTGGAGTGTCCCAGGCCTCTGCAATTTCCTGGAGGCCCTTGAACAACTCGGGCTGGTTCGCTTCAAGGTGCTTGAGCATGAGCGCCACGGGAGCAACGAACATGCCCGCGTTCCAGACGTAGTCCCCTGCTTCTACATACTTGTTGGCGACTTCCTGGCTGGGCTTCTCCACGAACTCAGCCACCGCCAGCGCATTTGGTGCGCCTTCCACGTGGAGGGCAACGCCGGAACGGATGTAGCCAAAGCCGGTGGAGGGGTGCGTGGGCTTGATGCCGATGGTGACGATCTTGCCCGTAGCGGCTGTGTAGATGGCCTCCCGCACCGTTTCCTGGAATAGGTGGTCCGGGCTGATGACCTGGTCCGCGGCGAAGGAGCCCATGATGGTGTCCGGGTCGCGGCGGTACAGGATGGCAGCAGCCAGTCCAATCGCAGCACCGGAGTCCTTGGGCTCGCTTTCGAGCACCAGTTCGTCGTCCCCTATTTCAGGGAGCTGGCGGCAAACAGCGGCACGGTGTGCCTCGCCGGTAACAACGAGCACCCGCTCGCCGGCCAGGGGCTCCAGGCGGTCATAGGTGGCCCTCAACAACGTGCTGCCGGAACCGGTCAGGTCATGGAGGAACTTGGGCGCAGCGGCCCGCGAGAGCGGCCACAACCGGGTCCCCACACCGCCGGCCGGAATAACCGCATGGAAGCGGTTCATGGGCGATTCCGGGTATTTCGCGTCTTCTGTACTCACCGCAACACTTTATCCGACGCAAGCGCGAAGCCCTGCAGTACGCCACGCATGTGGCGTTCGTCTCAGGGGCTGGGCAAAATCGCCTGAATACTGGCAGGAAACATGGAATTAACAAGGAGAGAAGCCCGTCCTAAATTGAATATGCTGTGAGCGAAGCCTAGATTTAGGCGTGAGCTACGAGTGCTCTCGCAGCAGGCGTTCCCCCCGCGTGGATCCCATGCCAGCGCCGCTGTGTTGCAGGAAGGTTTAATCAGTGCCGACAAAACCAGCTGGCACCTTGTACCGCGGCCGTGAAGGCATGTGGTCCTGGGTTGGACATCGTATTACCGGTGTAGTGATCTTTTTCTTCTTGTTGGTCCATGTGTTGGACACCTCATTGGTGCGCGTGTCCCCTGAGGCCTACACGGCCGTCATTGGTGCTTACAAGAACCCCCTCATGGCCCTGGGGGAAACGGGCCTGGTCGCTGCGATCATTTTCCACGCCTTCAACGGCCTGCGCGTGATTGCCATCGACTTCTGGAAGAAGGGCGCCAAGTACCAGCGCCAGATGCTGTGGATCGTGCTTGCGCTGTGGCTGGTCACGTTCGCCGGCTTCGCCATCCGCCACCTTTCCCTCGCGCTGGGAGGCCACTAAGCCATGACAACCATCGAATCCCCCCGCAGCGGAAAAATCGGCTCCGGCAAGATCGCCCCGCAGTACAACCGCACCGGCTCCAGCCGCGGCAACTTCGAGATGATCGCCTGGCTCTTCATGCGTCTCTCCGGCATCGTCCTGGTGGTCCTGATCTTCGGCCACCTCTTCGTGAACCTGCTGGTAGGCGAAGGCATCCACGCGATCGACTTTGGCTTTGTTGCCGGCAAGTGGGCAGATCCGTTCTGGCAGTTCTGGGACCTCGCCATGCTGTGGCTTGCCATGCTGCACGGAACCAACGGCGTCCGCACCATCATCAACGACTACGCCGAGAAGGATTCCACGCGCTTCTGGCTCAAGATGGTTCTCTACGCGGCCACCCTGGTCATCATCATCCTGGGCACGCTGGTGATCTTCACCTTCAACCCGTGCCCTGTTGTTGACGGCGTTCAGCTTCCTGGCGGATTCTGCCCGGCCCCGTAGCAGCGTTCCCGGTGGCTCTGCGGAGTGAACCGGTTCGCCTGACGTAGCGGAGCAGCCTCCGCAGACCATCTGAATTTTGAAAGAGAGAGCATCTGGTATGCAGGTCCATAAGTACGACGTCGTTATTGTCGGTGCAGGTGGCGCCGGCATGCGCGCCGCGATCGAGTCCGGTCAGCGCGCACGCACAGCGGTACTGACCAAGCTCTACCCCACCCGTTCGCACACCGGTGCAGCCCAGGGTGGAATGTGTGCAGCACTGGCCAACGTCGAAGAAGACAACTGGGAATGGCACACCTTTGACACCATCAAGGGTGGCGACTACCTGGTTGACCAGGACGCAGCCGAGGTCATGGCGAAGGAAGCCATTGACGCCGTGCTGGACCTGGAAAAGATGGGCCTGCCGTTCAACCGCACGCCCGAAGGCCGCATTGACCAGCGCCGTTTCGGTGGCCACACCCGTGACCACGGCAAGGCTCCCGTCCGCCGTGCTTGCTATGCAGCCGACCGTACGGGCCACATGATCCTGCAGACGCTGTACCAAAACTGCGTCAAGCACAACGTTGAGTTCTACAACGAGTACTACGTTCTGGACCTGCTGATCGTCGAAGAAGACGCAGTCCGCGAAGACGGCACCCCGTACAAGCAGAAGCGCGTCGCCGGCGTCGTCTCCTACGACCTCGCTTCCGGCGAACTTCACGTCTTCCAGGCCAAGTCCGTAGTGTTCGCTTCCGGCGGCGCCGGCAAGGTCTTCAAGACCACGTCCAACGCCCACACCCTCACGGGTGACGGCATGGGCATCGCGTTCCGCCGTGGCATCCCCCTGGAAGACATGGAGTTCTTCCAGTTCCACCCGACCGGCCTCGCCGGCCTGGGCATCCTCCTCACCGAGGGCGCACGCGGTGAAGGTGCCATCCTGCGTAACTCGGAAGGTGAGCGCTTCATGGAGCGCTACGCCCCCACCATCAAGGACCTCGCACCCCGTGACATCGTGGCCCGCGCCATGGCGAACGAAGTGCGTGAAGGCCGCGGTTGTGGTCCCAACAAGGACTACGTCCTTTTGGACCTGACCCACCTTGAACCGGCTCACATCGAAGCCAAGCTTCCGGACATCACGGAGTTCGCCCGCACCTACCTTGGCGTGGAACCGTTCACCGATCCGGTTCCCGTGTTCCCCACGGCGCACTACGCCATGGGTGGCATCCCCACCAACATCACCACTGAAGTGCTCCAGGACAACGACACGATCGTCCCGGGCCTTTACGCAGCCGGCGAAGTTGCTTGTGTGTCCGTGCACGGCTCCAACCGCCTCGGCACCAACTCGCTCCTGGACATCAACGTGTTCGGCAAGCGTGCGGGCATCGCTGCTGCGGAGTACTCCAAGACGGCCGACTACGTCGAGCTGCCCGAGGACCCCGAGGCAATGACCCGAGGCATCCTGGACGGCCTGCTCACCGGCAACGGCACCGAGCGTGTTGCGCAGATCCGCAAGGAACTGCAGGACACCATGGACGCCAACATGCAGGTGTTCCGTACCAAGGAATCCCTGGAACAAGTCCTTCGCGACATCGCTTCCTTCGAGGAGCGGTACAAGCACGTCACAGTTCAGGACAAGGGCAAGCGCTTCAACCTTGACCTCCTGGAAGCCGTGGAACTGGGCTTCCTCCTGGACATGGCCAAGGTCATGACTGTTGGTGCACTGCACCGTGAAGAATCCCGCGGTGGTCACTACCGCGAAGACTTCCCGGACCGCAATGACGAGAAGTTCATGAAGCACTCCATGGCTTACCTGGACACCTCCGTCACCGTCGACTCCTCGGCGGAATCCGTCGCGGGCATCCGTCTTGAGACGAAGCCCGTCATCTTCACCCGTTACGAGCCGATGGAGCGTAAGTACTAATGACGACCGAAATGGCAGAGCCCGCTTCCAAGATCGAGCTCCCGGCAAGCGTTGCCGGCGACGGTGAAATCCCCACGTTCCACATCACGCTCCGCGTGCGCCGCTACGATCCCGAAATTTCGGACGAAGCACGCTGGGATGACTACAAGCTGACCATGTATGGCACGGACCGCGTGTTGGATGCCCTCCACAAGGTCAAGTGGGAGATCGACGGCAGCGTTTCCTTCCGCCGCTCCTGCGCCCATGGTGTTTGTGGTTCAGATGCCATGCGCATCAACGGCCGCAACCGCCTCGCCTGCAAGACGCTGCTGAAGGACCTGGACACCACCAAGCCCATCACCGTCGAGCCGATCAAGGGCCTCCCTGTGGAGAAGGACCTGATCGTGGACATGGAACCCTTCTTCCAGTCCTTCCGCGAAGTCATGCCGTTCCTCATCAACAAGGGCCACGAGCCCACCAAGGAACGCCTGCAGTCCGTTGAGGACCGTGAGCGCTTTGATGACACCACCAAGTGCATCCTCTGCGCCGCTTGCACCTCCTCCTGCCCGGTCTTCTGGACCGACGGCCAGTACTTTGGTCCGGCAGCGATCGTCAACGCGCACCGCTTCATTTTCGATTCCCGTGATGATGCCGGCGACATGCGCCTTGAAATCCTCAACGACAAAGAAGGCGTGTGGCGCTGCCGCACCACCTTCAACTGCTCGGAAGCCTGCCCCCGTGGCATCCAGGTGACCCAGGCAATCGCAGAGGTCAAGCAGGCCATCCTGTCCCGCAAGATCTAGTTCGCGTTTCGTACAAGAACAACCACGACGACGGCGCCACTCACCACTGCTGGTGAGGGGCGCCGTCGTCGTTAAGCAATTTCCAGAACCGGTGACCACCGCACCCGCCACCGCAACGCAAGGAGATCAGCGTGTCACGCTCTGAAAAGATCAGCTTCACGGGAAGTACCGGCGACGTCCTGGCCGGCATCGTAGACGTCCCGGAAGGGCCCATCCGCGGCTGGGGCTTGTACTCGCACGGACTGACCCTCGGCAAGGACAGCCCCGCCGCATCGCGCATCTGCAAGGGCCTGGCTGAGCAGGGCGTCGGCATGCTGCGTTTCGACAACCTGGGTTTGGGTGGTTCTGCCGGTGAGTGGTCGGCGGGGTCGTTCAGCGTGAAGGTGGCCGACACCATCCTGGCCGCGGAGTTCATGCGGGAGCAGGGCCGGGGGATTTCCTTGCTGGTGGGCCATTCCTTCGGAGGTGCAGCCGTGCTGGCCGCAGCCCGCGATATTCCTGGCCTGAATGCAGTGGTGACCGTCGCCGCACCGTACGAACCGAAGCATGTTGAGCACATGTTCGACACCGAGATGGAGGACATCCTGCGCGACGGCAGCGCCGTGGTTGACCTTGGGGGTCGTCCCATGGAGGTCCGCCGCCACTTTGTGGAGGACGTGGAGCGCGCCGACCTGCGCGACTGCATCCGCACCCTCCACAAGCCGCTGATGGTGATGCACTCCCCCACCGACAACACCGTGGGGATCGACAACGCCAGCGAGATCTTCCGTACGGCCCGGCACCCCCGGAGTTTCATCTCCTTGGAGGGCAGCGAACATCTCCTCACCGGTAAGGGCCAGGCCGCGCGGGTTGCACGCATTATCGGAGCGTGGGCTGACCCCTACCTGGAAGTCCGCGACGCCGGCTGACGGCCCTGCCACCCAACTAGGTAACAGCAAACGTTCCACTGACGCCTCAGTAGAGCATTTGCTGTCACCTGATTGGGTCCTATTTGCCGATGGCCGCTTTGCTCTCGCTCAGCCACTGCTCCGCTGCCTTCTCCGGGCTAAGACGCTTGAAGAGGACTTCAGTGTTGATGCGGGCCGTGATTTCGGAAACGGCCGTGGAACCGGTGGGACCGATGAACGTTGGAGCGAAGTCCATCTTGCCGATCTGGTCGATGTAGGCGGCTTCCACCTTGCCCTGAGGAGTCAGGAGGTCCTGGATGGCCGTGCGCATGCCGGCGTTGCTGGGCACCCCGCGGTCGCTCTGGATGATTTTTGCTGCGGCCTCGTTGTTCACCAGGAAACTGACCAGCTTGGCGGCGGCATCCGTGTGCTTGCTTCGGGCTGAAATGGTGTAGAACTGCGAGGACTGGAGCCAGATCCCGGGCGTGGGCGTCTCACCGGGCAGCTTGAGCAGTTTCAACTCTGCACCGGAGGCTTTGCTGAGGGCAGTCAGTGAGTTGGTCCAGGTCAGCATCATGCCGGCCTGGCCCATGCCCATGAGCGTCTGCTCGGTGCTGACGTTGAGCTTCTCCACGGTCTCCGATGCGCTGGGAGCGGCGCCGGATTCACTGAGTTTTACCGAAAAGTCGAAGTAGTCCTTCACTGTTTCCTTATCCAAACCCAGCTGGCCGTCCTGAGTGTAGAGGGACTTCCCGCGCTGGCGGGCGAAGGCATCCAGAGAATCATGCGTCAGGACGGTAGCGGTGCCGTAGGTCCCCTTGGGACTCTTGGCCGTGATGTCCCCGGCCGTCTTGGCGAAGTCGTCCCAGGTCCACTTGCTGTCATCCGGCAAGGCGACACCCGCGGCCTGGAACACGGTGGGGTTGACGACGATGGCCAGTGCATTGGCACCGGTGGAGACGCCATACTGCTTGCCTTGGACCTGACCGTTTTCCAGCGCTCCCTGGTCCATCTTGGACAGATCCAGCGAACCTTCCACCTTGGACAGATCCAGGAGGGCGCCGCGATTGGCGTATTCGGCCGGATAGGCGCCACCCATGGTGATGACGTCGGGGGCATCGTTCGCTGCTACTTGGGTGGCCAGTTTGTCGAAGTAGCCACCAATGTCGCCGTACTCGGGCTTCACCTTGATGTTGGGGTTGGCAGCCTCAAATTCCTTGATGACCTTGTTGGTGAGGTCGGCCCGGGTGGCGTTGCCCCACCACGAGAACCGGATCTCCACCGGCCCGTCTTCCGGCTGGTTGGAGGATGGGCTGGAGCAGGCCGCAGTGAGGCCCAGCATGCTGACGGCTGCTACGAAAGCGATGGACTTACGGAGATGTCGGAGAGATTTACGCGTCATTGGGTAAGCTTCTTTCAGGCTCAAGAAAACGGTTCCTGAAACGTATCAAGGCGGTGTATATTCGTCAATAGTTTGGGATATGAACTATTTGAATCCGTCAAGGAGGACGCCGTGACCTTACGCTTGGACCAAATCCAGATCCGGGACCCCTACGTGCTGACCCGGCCGTCGTCGGGCGACTACCTCCTCTTCGGCAGCACGGACAAGAACATCTGGTCAGGCCAGGCCACTGGATTTGATTGCTACCGAAGCAGCGACCTCCTCACCTGGGAGGGTCCCCTTGAGGCATTCAGGCCTCAGCGCGGATTTTGGAGCCAGGAGCAGTACTGGGCGCCCGAAGTCCACGAGTACCGTGGGCGCTTCTACATGTTCGCCACCTTCATTGCGCCCGGTCGCCTCCGCGGAACGCAGATACTGGCTGCAGACAAGCCAGCGGGTCCCTACGAACCATGGAGCGATGGTCCGGTCACTCCCGGCAACTGGCAATGCCTGGACGGCACGCTCCACGTCGACGAAGGTGGAACGCCGTGGATTGTCTTCTGCCACGAATGGAAGCAGGTGCACGACGGCGCCATGATGGCACAGCGCCTCAGCCCGGACCTGCGCAGCGCCGTGGGCGTCCCGGTGTTCCTTTTCAGCGCCTCGGAGGCTCCATGGTCCCGTGCCCTTGATGTCCCATCCGTCCGGGACCGTGAGTTTCCTGTGTATGTCACCGATGGTCCGTTTTTGTTTCGGCTCAGCAGCGGAAAGCTCCTCATGCTGTGGTCCAGCTTTGGCGACACCGGCTACGCCATGGGTCTAGCCCGCAGCGAATCAGGAACGGTGCTGGGCCCCTGGACCCAGGAAGCCGAACCACTCTGGGGCACTGATGGCGGCCATGGAATGATCGGCCGGCACCTTGACGGCAGCCTTTTCCTGACGCTCCATCAGCCGAACAAAACTCCCTACGAGCGCGCAACGGTTTTCCCGCTCCTTGAACTTGAGGACACAGTGACACTCGCCGGCGTACTCCCTGCAGAAAGACTGACATGAACCCGCCATCCCCCACCATCGATCGCAAGGTACTGGTCCAGCGACATAATGTCCGCCAAAACCGGCTGGATCCGCGCAGTCCCGTCTCCGTGGGCAACGGCGAATTCGCCTTCACCATGGACCTCACCGGGCTGCAATCATTGCCCGCCGAATACCCCGTGGACGCACGAGATGACCTGCCACCCGGAACACTCCTGGGGACGCAGGCGCAGTGGGGCTGGCACTCCGTTCCACCACCCGAACCGTACGATCTCGCCGGCTCCACTGTCCTCTACGATTCGCCCCGCGGCCCGGTCCCCTACGTGGACATGGTGGGCGACATCGTGAACGATCGGGAAACCGACACCTCCGTGGCGGAAACGTGGCTCCGGGCGAACGCGCACCGACTGGATCTGGGGCGCATCGGCTTCCGATGGAGGGAGGACGGCGTGGACCGTCCCCTCGCGGCAGCGGACATCACTGACACGGAACAAACACTGGACCTCTGGACGGGGGCTGTCACCAGCCTGTTCACCGTGGCAGACCATCGCGTGAAAGTGACGACGGCATGCCACCCGGACCGGGATGAACTCGGCATCCGTGTGGAGTCGGCGGCGCTTGCAGCCGGATTGCTTGTCGGCATCGGTTTCCCCTACGGATCCGAAGCCTGGCATGACGCCGCGGACTGGGAACGACCGGATGCCCACACCACGACGCTCAGAGGGCCGTCACCAGTGGGAGACCACGGATCCGCAGCATGGACCGCGCACCGCGAATTGGACGATTCCCGCTATCAAGTGGTGATCACCGGTCAGAGCCTGAGAGTGGAACAGGCCGGTCAGCATGATCTCCACATCGCCCCAGCGTCGCCTGGAACTCCGGGCACCGATACTGAGCTGGACTTCTCCGTTGGGTTCGTGTCAGCCGGGGATGGCGACTGCATCCCGAGGGGCAACAACAGGCCTGCCAACAGCGCCCAACAGCCGGACGGCCCCGCGGAGGCGGGGACCGGCGTCGAACTTTCACCCGCACGTTCAGTGGTCGCAGCATCCGCTGCCTACTGGCCGGCGTTCTGGTCCTCGGGCGGGGCGATCGAGCTCGATGCCACCGATGATCCGCGGGCCAAGGAATTGGAACGCCGGATTGTGCTGTCCCAATACCTCACGGCGATCAATTGCGCCGGTTCATTGCCGCCGCAGGAAACGGGGCTCGTATGCAACTCGTGGCGTGGCCGCTTCCATCTGGAGATGCACTGGTGGCATGCGGCCCACTTTGCGCATTGGAACCGTGTGGAGCTGCTCCTGCCGTCGTTGCGGTGGTACTCCACGGTGTTGGAGCCTTCACGGCAGACGGCCAAAGCGCAAGGATTCGACGGCGTTCGCTGGCCCAAGCAGGTGGGACCGGACGGGCGGGAGAGCCCCAGTCCGATCGGCACATTCCTCATTTGGCAGCAGCCACATCCCATCCACCTGGCCGAGCTGGTGTACCGGGCCAACCCCGGCCGCGACGTCCTGGAAGAATTCGCGGAGATCGTGTTTGAGTCAGCTGCCTTCATGGCCGGCTTTGCGCATCCCACGTCGCGGGGGTTCGAGCTGGGGCCACCCTTGATTCCGGCGCAGGAAAGCTACGGCTCCATGCGGGCCAAGGTCACCAACCCCACTTTCGAGCTGGCCTACTGGCAGTGGGGCCTGCGGACGGCTTCTAAATGGCGGGAGCGGTTGGGCCTGGACCCCGTTCCGGCCTGGTCCGATGTGGCAGAGGGCATGGTTCCGCCACGGGTTGTCAACGGCGTATATGCCGCGATCGACGTGGAGCCCTTCACCATTCGTACCGACCACCCTTCAATGCTGTGTGCCCTCGGAGTCCTCCCGCTGGCCGACGTCATCGACCCCGACATCATGCGGGCAACCCTCTCGGACGTGCTGGCCGACTGGGACTGGGGCAGCACCTGGGGCTGGGACTACCCGGTGATGGCCATGACGGCCGCCCGGCTGGAGGACCCGGAAGCTGCCGTGGATGCGCTGCTCCTGAACGCCGGCAAGAACACCGTACTGGCCAACGGCCACAACCGGCAGACAGACTCGTTGCCGCTGTACCTTCCGGGCAATGGCGGGCTCCTGGCTGCTGCGGCCCTCATGGCCGCGGGGTGGGACAACGGCCCGGAACGACACGCGCCCGGGTTCCCCGCTGACTGGACTGTGGCGTGGGAAGGGCTGGTGCGGGCACCCTAGTCTCAGCCCAGGGGACCTGCCACTATCCCCGGCGAGGTCCCACTGCAGCCCCGACAAGCGCCCCGAGCCCTACTCCGATGAGGATGCCCAGGAAAGGGGATTTGAAGATCAGTTGCCCCACAATGAGACCAACGGCAGCCCCGAGGAGACAGCCGATCCACAGTTGATTGTTCATGGCGTCTCCCGGGAGAAAGAAATATCAGGTGCGGGGCGCCACACGGCGCGACCCAAGGACCTTCTTGCGCGGGGTCTCCCCCGACTCAGTATCGGCCTCACGAATGGCCGACCACGACGCCGAGACGAGGTACACCTGGCTCACCAGGTTGAACCAGATCAGCAGGCCGATGATGATGGCAAACGACGCCAGGACGGGATTGTTTCCGGACCGGGCCAGAAGTTCGGTGCTGAAGAATTGGAGGACTGTAGTCCCCACGCCTGCCAGCCCTACCCCTTCGAGGAACGCGCGGCGCCCCAACGTCAGGCCACCTGCAATACGGAACAGTACTGCCGCCGTCGCGCAGTTCAGGAGGAGGGGAACCACGATCTTGACGGTGGCGGCGATGGGCGCGGCAACAGCCTCGTCCAACTTCATCAAGTCGATGAGCCACTCGGCGGCCGTGCCAAAAATCAGGGAAGCGCCTGCGCTGATGATCAGGATGACGCCGAGGAGCAACAGGGTGCCGGCGTCGATGAGCTTTTGCAGGAGGCCGTTGCGCAGGAGAGGGTCAGCGTTCATGACGCCGCGGAGACCCTCCCTGACGCTGGCAATCCATCCCAGGGACGTGAAGATGGTGACGGCAGCGGCGATCAGTGCGGTCCACCCGAGGCCGGACGGGTTCAGCAATGTTTGCGGATCCACCAGCCCTTCACCGCCATTGACCTGCAGGAGCCCGGGCGCAGCGGATGCCACACTGCCGATGACGGCGTCTTCCAGCACGGGGTTGCCACCCAGGACGATGCCGGCGATCGCGAATCCCGTGGTCAACAGACCCGTCACGGAGAAGAACATGTTGAAGCCAATGCCCGCACTCAACAGGGGCCCATGCTGGCGCGTGTAGTGCTGGAAGGAACGCAAGGCACGGTTGGTATTCAGCCTGGCCATGAAGAGGGCGAAGAACGCTCCGGCCTTCTTCGGCAGTCCATCACCGGCGCGCTTGGACTGGCCCCAGTCCTGCCTCTTGCGAAGCAGCTCAAGTTTGAGCTTGGCCAGCTCAGTTGGCAGCGGAGGAACGTCCGCCTGCGTGGCGTGAATCCGCTTGCTGTTCTTCGTCAGTATCGCCGCCAAAGTCGAGCTCTTCCCGTAGCTGCCATATTCCATTGGTGTCGTGCTCGTAAAGTCCCATGCTAACCACAGGAAAGGTGGCCCGGTAATCTCTGAGGACCGTTTCGGCCTCATCCAGATTTTCCTGGGACACATCGTGCGCCACGGTGACGTGAGGATGGTACGGGAAGGGCAGCAATCGTTCGAGGGGCCCGGTTTGAAGTTTCTCGTGCAACTGCACGCACTCTTCAAAGCCTTCTTCCACGTTGACGAACACCACCGGCGAGACGGGCCGGAACGAACCCGTGCCGGAAATGGTGATGTGGAAAGGTTCCTGGGTCCGGGCCACTTCCCGCACGTGCTCGCGGGTGGCGGCCCAGTCTTGCGTAGGTGTGGTGGTAATCAGGGTGATGTGGGCAGGAATGACATCGGCCATCGGGTCACCGAAGGAAGCGCGCCATTCCTGGAGTTCGCGGGCGATCTCCGGCGGGAAGCCGAGGATGACGCCAACACACATGGTGTCACCGTCGCCGCAGTCAGTGCCGGCAACACCCGTCTGGCGAGAGTCGTCCGGACCGACACCCTTGCGGGTGTCGGTCTTGACGTTGAGCTGGCCAGCGGAGCACATGGAGTTAGCGGACTCCCAGGTCGCGGTGGGCATCTCCGCGGTAGGGCAGGAAACCGACCTTGGAATAGACGTCCGCGAGAGTGGCTGAAGCAATGTGGCGTGCCTTCTCTGCGCCGAGGGCCAGGAGGCGGTCGAGTTCCGCGGGATCGGCCAAGAGTTCGTTGGCCCGCTCCCGGATAGGTGCCAGATGCCCTGAGACGAGTTCTGCGAGGTCAACCTTGAGGTGCCCGTACATCTTGCCTTGGTAGTCAGCCACGATCTTCTCTACCGGCGTGCCACTGATGGCCGAGTAGATGGTGAGCAGGTTTGAAACACCCGGCTTGTTCTCGCGGTCGTAGCGGATCTCGGTTTCAGTGTCCGTGACGGCCGACTTGATGCGCTTGGCCACGGTCTTGGGATCATCCAGAAGGTTGATCAGACCGGCGGGTGACTCCGCGGACTTGGACATCTTGGCGCTGGGGTTCTGGAGATCGTAGATCTTGGCCGATTCCTTCTGGATGAAGGCCTCCGGCACTTGGAACGTCTCCCCGAACCGGCTGTTGAAGCGGTTGGCGAGGTCCCGGCTGAGCTCCACGTGCTGTCGCTGGTCTTCGCCCACCGGCACACCGTGCGGCTGGTAGAGGAGAATGTCGGCGGCCTGGAGAATCGGGTACGTGAACAGGCCAACGCTGGCGTGGTCCGAACCCTGCTTCTGGGCCTTGTCCTTGAACTGCGTCATGCGGGCAGCTTCGCCCATGCCCGTGATGCAGTTCAGGACCCACGCGAGCTGGGCGTGCTCAGGGACCTGGGACTGGACGAAGAGGGTGCACTTCTCCACGTCCACGCCGCCCGCGATGTACTGCGCGGCGGTGACGCGGGTGCGGCGGGCAAGCTCTGCCGGGTCCTGCGGCACGGTGATGGCGTGCAGGTCCGGGATGAAATACACGGCGTCGTAATCGTCCTGCATCCGGACCCAGTTGACCAAGGCACCGAGGTAGTTGCCAAGGTGCAGGGAGTCCGCGGAGGGCTGCATGCCGGACAGGACACGGTGCTTGGCGCCGACGGCAAGCTTGGTGGATGTGGTGGTCTGCGGTACCGCTGCAGTGCCGGTTTCAGTCGTGGTGGAACTAGTCATGGAGGAATACCTTAGGGAGCTTAGAGCCGGTAGTCGACTACCAGCGGTGCGTGGTCGGAGAAGCGGGTGTCCCACGAAGGCGCACGGTCCACGACAGCCGAGAAAGCGGCTGCTGCGAGGCCCGGTGTGGCCAGGTGGTAGTCGATGCGCCAGCCTGTGTCAGTGTCAAAGGCTTTACCGCGCTGGGACCACCAGGTGTAGGGGCCGGCGACATTTCCTGCCAGGCCCCTGTGGACATCCCTCCATCCGATTTCTTCGCCGAGGAAACGGTCAAAGTACGCGCGCTCCTCCGGGAGGAAGCCGGCACGCTTGACGTTGCCCTTCCAGTTCTTGATGTCCAACTCTGTGTGACCCACGTTGAGGTCGCCCACTACCAAAGCGTGGTCGCTGTGCTTGGCGAGCTCAGGCAGGCGCACCGTCATGGCGTCCAGGAAACGGAACTTGTCATCCTGCTTGGGGGTTCCCACTTCTCCGGAGTGCACATAGGCGCTGACGACCGTGAGCGTGGTGGATTCGCCGGCACCATCCTTGACGGTGTAGTCGGCCTCGACCCAGCGCCCGGACGTGTCAAAGTAGTCATCGCCAATACCGACGCGGGTGGCAGTGGGTTCCTCGCGGGAAGCGATGGCAACACCGGCGCGGCCCTTGGCTTCCGCTTCGGTGTGGAGAATGTGCCAGCCTTCGCCGATCAGCTTCCTGACGATGTCATCAGGTGCGCGGACTTCCTGGAGGCAGAGAATGTCAACCTCGCGCGGCTCCAGCCATTCCGCCATGCCGTTCTTGTAGGCAGCCCTGAGGCCGTTGACGTTAACTGACGCGATGCGAAGGAAGTCCTTCTTCAATGCCGTACTCACCCGGTCCACTCTAGTCGATGATGGTGCCGGCCACGGGCTCGTCCGAGCCGCCGGAGGACTTGATCATGTCGCGCGCATTGGTGGCCGTAATGGCAATGGTTTCCAGGGCGCGGTTGATGGTGTCCTGATCGGCAGCAGCGCCCTTGGCCCGCTCCTCATCCACAACACGGACCTGCACCTGGACGATCTTGAAGGAGTGGTCCAGCTTGAGGTCGCGAACCTCATCTGACTTGCTGCGTTCGGCAACGACGCGCGTGCCGCCACTGTCAGCCGCGGACGACGACGGCGCGCGGCCGGCGGCGGCGTTGAAGGCATTTTGCGCTTCGGTCAGCTTTGCGCCTGCACGCTGCGCGGCCCTGCGGATGCTCAGCACCACGAAGGTGGCCAGAGCCAGCCAGCCGAAGGCCACCACGGCGACGACCCACCCCACAACATCGTTCTGGTTTGCCGCGAAAATGACGGCCACCAGGAACGCGATGATGACGACGGTCATCCCCAGGCCGCCAATGCGGAAGCCCTTGAACATGCCTTTGCCGGCGGGAGACGTGGACGGGTGCGGGTCACCGAGAGATTGCATGGATCCATTCTCTCAAATGCCTACAGGTGCCCGTGCCAGCTTCCACGGACGGCGAACACGGGCCCCCAAGCCCCGGGTTTTTGTACAGCTAATGCCCCCAAGACGCCGCTTTCGGGGCATTAGCTGTACAAAAACTCCATCACTTCAGGAACAGTTGACGCAGCCTACGTGTGGTCAGCATGATCCCGAGAGCGATCATCACCAGGTAGTAACCCACATGGATTGCAGTGGCCGGACTGAACGAGCCCACACTGATCTGCCGCAGCAACTCCACGCCGTGCCACAGGGGCATGGCCTGGATGAACCACTGGATGACCTGCGGGTAGACACTGAGCGGGTAGAACGTGGCACTGAACAGGAACATGGGCAGCAGGAAGAAGTTGATCCAGTCCATCTGCTGGAAGGTTTTCATGAAGCTGGTGATGCCCATTCCGAAGCTCGCGAAACCGAACGCGATCAGCACCGAGGCAGGAATGACCAGAATGGCCCACCAACTGGTCAGCAAACCCATGACGCCCATAACCGCGGTGAATCCCGTGGCGTAGAGCAGGCCCCGAAGGAGGGCCAGGAAGATCTCGCCGATCGCGACATCCAACGGGCCCAGGGACGTGTAGAGCATCCCTTGGTAGAGCTTGGCGAAGTTCATCTTGAAGAAGACGTTCCACGTGGAGTCGTAGATGGCCCCGTTCATCGCCGAAACGGCCAGCAGCGCCGGCGCAATGTAGGCCGCGTAGCTGATCTCCTCGCCGCCCGGGCCTTGGACAGTGCCCACGATGGAGCCCATGCCCACGCCCATGGCCAGCAGGAACAGCACCGGCTCAAAGAACCCGGAGACCATGACCAGCCAGGTGCTGGACTTGGCCGCCATCAATCCCCGGCCCACTACGGCTTTGGCATTGCGTGAATAGAGGGAGCCGAACTTCCGCTCCCGCGCGCGATCCGTGGCGCTGTGGCCACCCGTCAGGACACTCATGAGCCCATCCTTTTCACGAACTGGCGGCGGACGACCATCCAGCCAACGGCAGCGGTCACCAGCAGGAACACCACGTGGATGATGGTCAGCACAGGGCTTTGATCCATCCCGTAGGTGAACACGCGGCTCAGCTCAGTCCCGTGCCACACCGGGGAAATCCAGCCGATCCAACGGACAGCGATCGGCAGGGAATCCAGTGGGAAGAACGTCCCCGAGAACAGGAACAGCGGCATCACAATGAAGCGTTGCACCAGCGCAAACTGCCCCTTGTCCTGTTTGATGCTGGCCGCATAAGCCATCAGCGGCAGGCCAAAGGACAGCGCCGCCGCAGTAGCCACGATGGCCGATACCCAGCCCCACGGACCCGGCGAAGCACCGAAAAGTGCCACCACAACGAAGTAGACCACCGACTGCAGGAGGAACCTCAGCGTGCTGGCCATGATGTGTCCGCTGGCGATTTGCTCGGGAATCAATGGTGAGGCGTGCGGGCCGTAGAATACCCGGCGCCACTTGAAACCGTCCATGACGGGGTAGGAGAACTCCCCCGAAGCTGTCATCACCGCAGCCGAGACCAACAATGCCGGAGCCACGAACTCCAAATAGCTGACACCACCGAACGTGGCTTCGCTGTTGGCGTCCACCAGGCTGGCCAGTCCCACTCCCATGGCAAAGAGATACGCAACCGGCTGACCCACGCTGTACAGGATTACGGACCATCCGTAGTTGCGCATGACGCGAAGCACTTGCTCTGCGTAGAAGAAGGCGCCCCATCGCCGCGCCCTGGCGGCCGACACCTCAGGTGAGTGTGCCCGCAACGGACGCTCCGCCGTCGTGATCGGTTTGTCCGTGCCGTCAGTCAACGAGGCTCCTGCCGGTCAGCCGCAGGAAGACGTCCTCCAGCGACGAGCGGCGCACCAGCGAGGTCATCGGGTGCAGTCCACGGGCAGTGACCTGCTCCAACGCAGCCTCGCCATCGTGTGCATAGATGAGCACGCGGTCCGGCAGCGTTTCGAGCCGCTCACCGATGCCTTGAAGCTCGACGCCGATGGTCGCGTTCCGCTCGGACCCGAACCTGAGCTCCAGTACTTCGCGTGACGAGTGCTCGCGGATCAGGGTGGCCGGTGAGCCCTCGGCCATGATCCTGCCCTTGTCCACCACGATCAGGCGGTCGCAGAGTTGCTCGGCTTCATCCATGTAGTGCGTGGTGAGGATCAGGGTGACCCCATTTTCCTTGAGCCTGAAAAGTCGGTCCCAGAGGATATGGCGCGCTTGGGGGTCCAGACCAGTGGTGGGCTCGTCCAGAAGCAAAATGCGGGGCTCGTTGATGAGAGACCGGGCGATGGTGAGCCGCCGCTTCATGCCGCCGGAGAGTGCATCCACCTTCGAGTTGGCTTTGTCCGTCAGCTGCGCAAATTCCAGCAGTTCGTCGGCTTTGGGACGCAAGTAGCTCAGGGGCAGGCCGAAGTAGCGCCCGTAGACGATCAGGTTCTCGCGGACTTTCAACTCTTCGTCGAGGTTGTCCTGCTGCGGAACGACGCCGAGATGCGCCCTCACCTCAGGGCCGTGCGACTCAGGATCCAAGCCCATGATGGTCAGCGAGCCGGACGTTCGCTGGGAGACGCCGCCGATCATTTTCATGGTGGTGGACTTGCCGGCGCCGTTGGGGCCCAGCAGCCCGAAGGACTCCCCCGCCGGTACGTCGAAGGAGATGTTGTCTACGGCGGTGAGCTCACCATAGGCCTTGGTGAGGTTCCGGGCGCTGATGACGGTGGGTCGGTTCATGTCGAGGCTGGACTGCGAAGATTTTGACGGTATTGGTGTGGATGTTGGTGACGGTATCGGAGAGCGGGTTGCTTCATTGTGCACCCTCAGCAGACTAGTAGCGCCCACCTAGATGTGAAAGGGCTCTTGCAGATATTCCTGCAAGAGCCCTTTCGTTCAGTGCGTTGGAAGCTAGGCGATGCCGGCCTGGCGCTCAGCACTCTCCACGACGTTCGCGAGCAGCATGGCACGGGTCATCGGACCCACGCCGCCCGGGTTCGGGGACAGCCAAGCGGCGACGTCGGCAGCTGCCGGGTCCACATCTCCGGTGACAACAGCCTTGCCGTTGCCGTCGTCCACGCGGCTGACGCCGACGTCGAGCACTATGGCGCCCGGCTTGAGGTCCTCGGCCTTGATCATGTGCGGCACGCCGGCAGCGGCGATCACGACGTCGGCCTGCTTGAGTTCGGCGGGCAGGTCCACCGTTCCGGTGTGGGCCAGGATGACCGTGGCGTTGACTTCCTTGCGGGTCAGCAGCAGGCCGATGGGGCGGCCGATGGTGACGCCGCGGCCAACCACCAGGACGCGCTTGCCCTTGAGTTCAATGTTGTGGCGGCGGAGCAACTCCACACAGCCCTTGGGCGTGCAGGGCAGCGGGGACTTCATTTCGCCGTTGACGTTGGCCACCAGGCGGCCAAGGTTCATGGGGTGCAGGCCGTCGGCGTCCTTGTCAGGGTCCATGGCTTCGAGGATGACGTCCTGGTCGATGTGCTTGGGCAGTGGTAGCTGGACGATGTAGCCGGTGCACTCCGGGTTGTCGTTGAGCTCGCGGACAACTTCCAGGAGGTCGTCCTGGCTGATGTCTTCGGGGAGGTCGCGGCGGATGGACTGGATGCCAACCTCGGCGCAGTCCTTGTGCTTGCCGCCGACGTACCAGGTGCTGCCGGGGTCTGAGCCCACCAGGATGGTGCCCAGGCCCGGGACGATTCCCTTGGCGGCGAGGACGGAAACGCGAGTGGTCAGTTCTGCCTTGATGGCTGCGGCGGTGGCCTTGCCGTCAAGGATCTGTGCGGTGGACTGTGTCATTCCATCTGCTCTTTCTGGTGGGTGACCTGTGTGGGAAAGCCTCATAGGAGGCCCATGCCAACGGGACCCGCCGCCGTAGGTGTGGCGGCGGATCCCGTTAGCTCCGGTTCAATGCCCGGGTGATGCGTTACCTATCCGCGAAAGGCGGGTTACCACTGCTCGTGCTGCGGGTACAGCGGGAAGTCAGCGGCGAGTTTATCCACGCGGGCCTGCAGCGCCTCGACGTTCGTCGCCGAACCGGCCTTCAGCGCGGTGGCGATGATCTCGGCAACCTCGGTGAACTCGGTGGCACCGAATCCGCGGGTAGCCAGGGCAGGCGTACCGATGCGCAGGCCGGAGGTGACCATCGGCGGGCGGGGGTCGAACGGAACAGCGTTGCGGTTCACGGTGATGCCCACCGAGTGCAGGAGGTCCTCGGCCTGTTGGCCGTCAAGCTGGGAGTTGCGGAGGTCAACCAGGACCAGGTGAACGTCGGTGCCGCCAGTGAGGACCGAGACGCCGGCTTCGGCGACGTCGGACTGGTTCAGGCGGTCGGCAATGATCCTGGCACCCTCGAGGACGCGCTCCTGGCGTTCCTTGAACTCTTCGCTGCCGGCGATCTTGAAGGCAACAGCCTTCGCGGCGATCACGTGCATGAGCGGGCCACCCTGCTGGCCCGGGAAGACGCTGGAGTTAAGCTTCTTGGCCCATTCCTGCTTGCCAAGGATTACACCGGAACGCGGACCGGCCAGGGTCTTGTGAACCGTGGAGGTGACGACGTCGGAGTACGGGACCGGGCTCGGGTGCAGGCCGGCTGCAACCAGGCCGGCGAAGTGGGCCATGTCCGTCCAGAGGAGCGCGCCAACTTCGTCCGCGATGGAGCGGAAGGCAGCGAAGTCGAGGTGGCGCGGGTACGCGGACCAACCGGCGATGATGACCTGCGGCTTCTCGGCGATGGCCTGCTCGCGGAGCTTGTCCATGTCGATGCGGAAGTTGTCTTCTTCCACCTGGTAAGCCGCTACGTTGTAGAGCTTGCCGGAGAAGTTGAGCTTCATGCCGTGGGTCAGGTGGCCACCGTGAGCCAGGGAGAGACCAAGGATCTTGTCGCCCGGGGTGATCATGGCGGAGAGTGCTGCAGCGTTTGCCTGGGCACCGGAGTGCGGCTGGACGTTGGCGTACTCGGCGCCGAACAGTTCCTTAACGCGGTCGATGGCCAGCTGCTCGGCGACGTCGACGTATTCACAACCGCCGTAGTAGCGGCGGCCCGGGTAACCCTCGGCGTACTTGTTGGTCAGGACGGAGCCCTGGGCTTCCATGACGGCGCGGGGGGCGAAGTTTTCGGAGGCAATCATTTCCAGGGTGCCGCGCTGGCGGCCAAGTTCCTGGTTGAGGACTGCTGCGATTTCGGGATCGAGATCGGCAAGCGACTGGTTGCTGACAGACGCGGAAGTGGTTGTGGTAGTCACGGAGATCTCCTGGCTAGGCAACGGGTGGTGCTACAGGTCAGGCTACCGGCAGCAGCATTCCCGCGTCCCCTTGGTTACAGCCGTAGATGCGGCAGGGATCGGTCACGTGCGTGCAGCGGTAAGACATGACCCTCGGCCCAGGCGTACGATCCGTGGTCTTCATGATTGCCGCTCCCTGGTGGTAGTCCACCCAACGCCAGTTGCGACCCGTTAACAGTACAACAACGCAGCACAGGTACGCTTGATCGTGTGACTGAATCCACCGCTTTCGTAGTAACGCTTTCCTGCCCCGACCGCCCCGGCATCGTCCACGCGGTAGCCGGAGCCCTGCTTGAGGCCGGCTGCAATATCGCCGACTCCCAGCAGTACGGAAGCCCCAGCACAGGCAACTTTTTCATGCGCGTGGAGGCATCGACGTCGTCCTCCCAGGACGAACTGGCGGCTGCGCTGCGCCCGGTAGCCGAATCGTTCGGAATGACCTGGCAGATCAACCCCGTGGGTGAAAAGGTCCGCACCATCATCCTGTGCTCCAAGGACGCGCACTGCCTCAACGACCTGTTGTTCCAGCAGCGGAGCGGCACGTTGCCCATCGAAGTCCCGGCCATCGTGTCCAACCACCGTGATCTTGAGCCCTTGGCAGAGTTTTACGGCATCCCGTTCCATCACATCCCGGTGACCCCCGAAACCAAGCCACAGGCTGAGGCGGAGCTGCTGAAGCTGATCGCCGAACACGATGTGGAACTCACCGTCCTGGCCCGGTATATGCAGGTCCTCTCCAACGATCTGTGCACGGAGTTGAATGGCAAGGCCATCAACATCCACCACTCCTTCCTGCCCTCCTTCAAGGGCGCCAAGCCGTACCACCAGGCCCACGCGCGCGGAGTGAAAATCATCGGCGCCACCGCCCACTACGTAACGGCCGACCTCGACGAGGGCCCGATCATCGAGCAGGAAGTCATCCGCGTCGACCACGCACGCACGGCTGCACAGTTCGTCCAGATGGGCCGCGACGTCGAAGGCCGCACGCTGGCCCAGGCCGTCCAGTGGCATGCCGAACACCGCGTGCTCCTGGACGGCACCCGGACCGTGGTATTCAACTAACGCCACTCCTATGCTGAGGGTATGCGGGGCATTCCTCACGCTGAGCACGAGGCTGATTTGGCGGTCTACTACGACCGTCAGGCGCCCGTCCGGAACACCCGCGCGCTCACTCCACACCGTGTCGAGTGCAGAGAATGGTTCATCCGACTCCTGAAATCCGAGCACCGTCACTCGTTGTTCGAATTGGGGTGCGGCACGGGCGTTGAGGGCTTGCAGTTTGTCCGCGCCGGATTGCACTACACCGGGGTGGACTTGTCTTCTGAGAGCATCCATCTGGCGCGCTCGGCCGGGCTGGAGGCAACCGTTGCCAGCGGCCGCAGCCTGCCCTTCGCGGACGCTGTGTTCTCAGCTGCGTGGACCATGAGCACGCTTCTGCATGTCCCCAACAGCGGAATTCACGACGTCGTCAGCGAACTTTTGCGGGTCACCGCACCTGGTGCGCCCATCGCCGTCGGACTCTGGTCAGGTGAGGATTGCGAGGTCCTCAACCCGGAGGACCTTGAGGAACCGCGGCGGTTCTTCAGCCGTCGCAGTGATGACACCGTGCTCAGGATTTTCGGCGAGCATGGCTCGGTTGAGCATTTCCGGACGTGGCCTGAGGGGGTGGGCGTGGAGTCCGGGCCTGGCGCGGGCAACTGGGTACAGCACTACCAATTCCTGGTCCTCCGCACCCCTGCACCCAACTGAGCAACAGCAAACGTCCCACTGACGGCCCATAGCGACGTTTGCTGTTACCCAGTTGGGAAATAAGCTGGGCAGCATGGCACCCTCTTACACTTTCGCCGGGGACACCCCGGCCATCCATGAAACCGCGTTCGTGGCACCCACTGCATCCATCATCGGCAAAGCGACGTTGGCCCAGGACTCCAGCGCCTTCTACGGTGTCTCCGTCCGCGCGGACACGGCTGCGATCAGCGTCGGCGCGGGCTCCAACCTCCAGGACAACGTAGTCCTCCACGCCGACCCGGGCTTCCCCTGCACCGTCGGCGAGCGCGTCTCCGTGGGGCACAGCGCCGTAGTCCACGGCTGCACTGTGGAGGACGACTGCCTGATCGGCATGAGCGCCACCATCCTCAACGGCGCGGTGATCGGCACGGGCTCTCTCATTGCCGCCGGCGCCGTGGTGTTGGAGGGCACGGTCATTCCCCCACGCTCCCTGGTGGCTGGCGTACCTGCGAAGGTCCGCCGTGAACTCACCGATGAGGAGTTCGAGGGCGTGAAGCACAACGCCGCGCACTACAGGGACCTGGCGGCGGCGCACCGGGACATGCACGCTTAACGCCGAATGCGAGGTCCGCTCTGCGCCCTAACCTGAAGTTTTGGAATGCAGAGCGGGCCTCTCATCATTTAAGTAGCTTTACAGACCAACTACTTAGAGTGACAATATAGTCATGAGCGATTCCACTCCTGATCCTCCGAGGTCCGAAGGCACCGATTGGCCGAGTGATTGGCTGAGGGCGACACTGGGCTTCCTGGCGCTTCGTGCCCTTGCCGCCGGACCCTCGTACGGCTACGCGATCATCACTGAACTTGAACGCCATGGGTTTGGCACCATCAAAGGCGGCACGCTGTACCCGCTCCTCACCCGCTACGAAGCGGCCGGCTTGGTCACCACCGAGTGGCGTGCGGGCGACGGCGGTCCGGGCCGCAAGTATTTCGCTTTGACTGACCACGGGCGCGCCGAAATGCTCCGGCTCAGCGCGGACTGGCTTCGGTTCACACACCTCAGCAACACCTACCTCGACGACGGTCAGCACACGAAAGAGTCCAGCACATGACACAGGTAACGACGGACAAGAAGTGGTTTGACGAACTCGTTCTGGAACTTCGCCTCCGCCAGGTGCAGGGGAACGCGATTGGCGACGCCGTGGCAAGCGCCCGCGAACTCCTCGCCGACACCGGGCAGCAGGCTGAGGAGGCGTTCGGACCGGCGCGCAGCTACGCCGCCGGGCTGGAACTACCGACCGCACCGAAACATGAATGGGTCAAGAAGGCGCTAGGGCCAGCCTTGCTGGGCCTCTTGGCCTTTTTGCTTTTCAACCAGGCGGTGGTGCCGTGGGTCCGGTCCGAGATGATGCTTGTGTCGCCGGCACAGGCAGCTTTCCTGGCAACACCACTTGTGGTCATTGCTTTCCTGCCCCTGTACCTCACGGCAGCAGTCCGACGCATCTGGGTGCTCGTAGCCCTGGTCGCCGTCTGTGTGATCTCCGGGCTCCTCTCCGGCATTGCAGCCCCGACGCAGCGGGCGGATGCGTGGCTGGAACTGGATCCTCTCCCTTGGCTCGTCGGCAGTGCCGCCACCATGATTGCTTTGTCGATAGTTGGCACCATCCGCTCCAGGGGCACCGATCCGGACGAGATCACCGACCCCAGCGCACCTGCCGCTCACGGCAGTGGCAGGGGCAACAGGATCACGGCACTGGTGGGCACCTGGCTCTTCCCGATCTTCGCGCTGGCTATGCTCGGCCTCGCCGCTGCACTGAGGTAGGTGACGGCAGCAAAGAGTCGCTGAGAGCCGAATGCGGGGCCCGCTCTGCAGACTAAACCCAGGGCTTAGGGTGCAGAGCGGGCCCCGCAACGTAAAAGGCTAGTCCAGGCTGATCGGACCGAGTTCGTCCAGCAGGTCGCCCGGGCCCGGATTTCCGACGGCGGATGAGCCACCCAGGTGGTTCACCACGCCCCACACAGCGTTGAGGCCAGTGGTCACGGCGCCCTCGGCCCAGCCTGCGGTGAAGGACACGTCATCTCCGGCGAGGAAGATGCCGCGTTGGTGCTCCGGCAACCGGTCCTGCTTGAAGTGGGTGAACAGGCGCTGCTGGTACCGGTAGTGTCCGGGCAGGTTGGCTTTGAATGCGCCCATGAAGTTGGGGTCCGCTTCCCAGGACACCGTGATCGGTTGCCCCACGATGTGGCTGGCAATATCCACGCCCGGGTAGATCTGCTGCAGCGAGTGGAGCATCAGCTTCACGCGCTCGTCGGCGCTGAGGGCCAGCCACTTCAGGGCGTCGTCATTCCAGGTGTAGGACAGGAGCATGACGGCGGGCTTATCCGGTCCGTCGTCGAGCAGGTACGTGGCCCGGTTAAGGCGGTCGGTGAGCGTCATGGACAAGACCTCGCGGCCGGTCTCAGGATCGATGTCCTTCCAGAACGGCCGGTCCACCATCACGAAGGTCTTGGAGGACTGCATGTAGTGCGAACGCTCGATCGCTGTCCATAGCCCTGCCGGGAACAACGCTTCCTCCGTGTGGATGCGCGTGGACAGCAGCCAGGACTGGCAGGTGGTTACCACAGCCCGGTAGGTGGCCTCGCGTCCCCAGCTTTCGCGGACCAGCAGGTCGCCGTTCTCTGCGCGGCGGATGTTATCCACGGCTCCGCGCGGGGAACCGCTGTGCAGGGAAGCCAGTGAGGTGCCTTGGGGCCAGTAAGTAAGGTTCGACGGCGCGTGGTTCCACAGTGCCTCGGGGAGCCTTTGCGCTCCTCCCGCAATGGAGCGGTGCTGGTCGTCCGCGTCGGTGTAGACCACGCGGAGGATTTCGAGGATGGAGTTGGGGAAGTCTGTGTCCCAACCGCCGGTACCGAAGCCCACTTGGCCGAACGCCTCGCGGTGCGCGAAGCCGGCTTCCTTGAAGGACTTGCTGGCGGCGATGAAGCCGTAGAAGGTCTGCTCGTCAAGTTCCGGGAGGAGCGCGTTCCAAAGCTCCTTGATGCGCTTGGTGTCACGGGCCTTGATGGCTTCCTGCATCTCGGCGAAGGCGGCTCCGTCGTTGACTGCAGCCTTCCAGGCATCGGCTACTTCGCGGAAGAACTCCGGCAGTTCATCGGCCGTGGTGGCGTAGTGTTTCTTTCCCGCGAGCTCGATCACGGTAGAGGAGGTTGCAGGCGCCATGGGGTTCGGGAAGTCCTGGGTGTCCAGGCCAAGCAGGTCCACGTAGTGGTAGAACGCCTTGCCGGAGACGGGGAATCGCATCCCGCCAAGGTCTGCAACGACGCCGGGCGCTGACGGGAAGCTGGCAGTCCGGAGCCGTCCGCCGATCTGGTCGGCCTCGTAGATGACGGGTTTGAGGCCAAGTTTCATCAGCTCATACGCGGTGACGAGCCCGGACAGGCCGGCGCCGATAATCGCAACTTCCGTGCCATGGAGTTCCTCGGGAACGGAGCCCAGTCCGTCGGGGTGGGCCAGGTAGTGGTCGTAGCTGAACGGGAAGTCCGGGTTCAGCATGGTGATGGGGGCTGCGTCCGAGGAGGGCGCACCTGGTTTCCCGAGGACAGGGAGTTCGGTGGCGATGGTCATGAGTTTGCTGCTTTCACAGATTCCGGGCTCACGGCCCTGGCGGTCAGTTCACGGTAGTCCTGCTCGCTGAGCTCGGCTACCTTGGAGTTCCGGCGTCCATAGCCGAAGTAAATGGCGATGCCCACCAGCATCCAGACACCAAACGTGATCCAGGTATCGGCGCCCAGGTTAAGCATCAGGTAGGCGCACATCAGCGTGCCAAGTATCGGCGTGATGGGGTACAGCGGGACCCGGAAGCTGCGCTCCAGGTCGGGGCGGTTGCGACGCAGGTAGATGACCGCGACGTTGACCAGGGCAAAGGCAAAGAGTGTGCCGATGCTGGTGGCGTCCGCCAGTGCACCGAGCGGAACCAAACCTGCGGTGAGGGCGACGGCGGTCCCGATGATCAGCGTTCCGGCCACCGGTGTGCCGGTGCGGCGGGATACGCGGCCAAAGACTTTGGGCACCATGCCATCGCGGGACATGGAAAGCATGATGCGGGTCTGGCCGTAGAGCACTGTCAGCACGATGCTTGCGATGGCCAGCACAGCACCGATGGAGAAGACCAAGGCAATCCACGGCTGGCCCGTGATCTCGTGCAGGATCTGTACCAGTGCAGCCTCTGTGCCGTCGAACCAACCCCACGGGCGGGCGCCGATGGCTGCAACGGCAACCAGGACGTAGATGGTGGTGACGATGACCATGGAGAGCATGATGGCCCGGGGAAGGTCGCGCTTGGGGTTCCTGGCTTCCTCGCCTGCTGTAGAGGCTGCGTCGAAACCGATGTAAGAGAAAAAGACGCTGGATGCGGCGGCAGAAACACCAGCGGCACCCATCGGCAGCAGCGGCTCGAAGTTGCCAGCGTTGAAGGCGGTGAAGGCCACAGCGCAGAAGAAGATCAGGATGCCCACCTTGACGATGACAATCGCAGTGTTGATCCATGCACTCTCGCGGGCTCCGCGGACCAAGAGGATCATGGCCAGGACCACGATCACCATTGCCGGCACGTTCACCAGGCCGCCATCCCCCGGCGGCTGGCTCATCGCGTCCGGCAGGAACTGGCCAAACGCGGCGAGTGTCTCGTTCACATACTGGCCGGCGCCCACGGCAACGGCCGCCACTGAGACGGCGTACTCCAGCACCAGGCACCAGCCGCAAATCCATGCCATGCCCTCGCCCATGGTGGCGTAGGAGTACGAGTAACTGGAGCCGGCTACCGGAACCAGCCCGGCCATTTCGGCGTACGACACTGCGGAGAGCAGCGCGGCGAGGCCGGCAATGACGAAGGAGATCCAAATGGCCGGACCGGCCAGCGGCACGGATTCGCCGAGGATCACCAGGATGCCGGTGCCGAGCGTGGCTCCGACGCTGATCATGGTGAGTTGGAAGACGCCAAAGCTGCGGACCAACTGGTTTCCGCCCTCGCCCTTCCCGGCCTCGCTGACCATCTGGCCGATGGGCTTGCGGCGCAGGAGTTGCGCGCCGAGGCTCGGCCTGGCGACGCTTGCTGCCGCCGGGTTTTTGGTGTTCACAGGCACAGTCACCCTTGACGTCCCTTCAAAGTAGTTTCGATTTCCCCTCCACAAGACTGGCATGTGAGCCACCTCTCACCGCGGTGCAAAATGACCTATAGTGTTCAACCATGAGACGTAATGCACACTATCAAGGAGCTGCTCCGGCCGCCCTGTCGGGACAGGTCACCGTGGACCTGTCCGCGATTTCAGACAATGTCACAGCCCTGAAAAAGCGCACTGAGGCTCCGCACTTCATGGCCGTGGTGAAGGGAAATGCTTACGGCCACGGCCTGGTGGAAGTGGCCCGAACCGCAGTAGAGGCGGGGGCGGATTGGCTGGGAACCGCCCAGCTCAGCGAAGCAATCACCCTCCGCCAAACAGGCATCACGGTGCCCATCCTCTCGTGGCTTTATCTGGCATCCCAGACAAGTGCCACCATTCTTGAAGCACTGGAGAACGACATTGATGTTTCCCTTGGAAGCGTCACGCAACTCGAGGTTCTGGCCGGTATCGCAGACCGCGTTGGCCGCCCCGCCGTCGTACATCTTGAACTGGACAGCGGACTGAGCCGCGGCGGTGCACGCAAGGAAGATTGGGCGGAACTCGTCGCCGCCGCCCGCAAGGCTGAACTGGACGGCACCCTCCGCGTCCGGGGGCTTTGGACCCACCTGGCCTGGGCCGATGTGCCCGCCCACCCCGGTAATGCCACCGCCGTCGCGGAGTTCGAGGATGCTGTGCGGGAAGCCCGTGAAGCAGGCCTGAACCCGGAGCTCCGGCATGTTTCCAGTTCAGCGAACATCCTGGACCGGCCCGAATTCCACTTCGACATGGTCCGGGCAGGGCTGGCCATCTATGGTCTGGCGCCGGCCGACCACCTCAACCCGGCGGATTTCGGGCTGCGCCCGGCGCTCAGTGTCACGGCACCATTGGTCATGGTCAAAAAGGTCCCGGCCGGCACCGGCGTGAGCTACGAACACCAGGCCATCACGTACGAGCCGCGCTACCTCGGGCTCATTCCGCTCGGTTACGCGGATGGCATCCCCAAGGGCATCAGCGGCCGATCCGTCGTGAACATCGCGGGCCGCAGCGTGCCGGTGATCGGCAAGGTCTGCATGGACCAGTTCATGGTGGACCTCGGCCCGGACGCTACGGGAATCGACGTCGGAGACACCGCGGTGTTGTTCGGCGACCCTGCGTCCGGAGCAGCGAGCGCCGACGACTGGGGCGCTGCGATCGGCAGCCACGGGGACGAGATCATCAACAGGATCGCGCCCCGCCTGCCACGCGCCTACGCCAGCGGTGCCGACCAGGACAGCGCCTACGAGTGCCCCGACTACCAGGAGCCGGCCGCCGCCGGGCAGGGCAATGTCGCCTGAACCCGCCACCGCCCGCCTGAGTTTCGTCACGCTCGAACAATTTGTGGAGCAGCTGCCGCCGGAGTTGAAAATGCTTCACGACGGCGGCAGCGGCACCTCGTTGCTGCGGTGGGTGGAACCGAGTGAGCTTGAGGACCCCACGCCGTACCTCCCCGAGGGCGAGTTCCTCCTCACCGCCGGGCTGCCTTTTCTGGGAGAGGGCGGCTCGGCGGCCAAGGTGGATGCCTACGTCCAGCGGCTGGTGGGCGCGAAAGTGGCGGCGCTGGGATTCGGCATCAGGCCCTACTTCGACGGCGTACCGGACGTGTTGCTTGACGCATGCCGGAAGCACAACCTCACGTTGTTCGAGGTCCCGGAATCCGTGCCGTTCGCAGCGATCGGGCTGGAGTTCTCCCAGCTGCTGGAGACGGACAATGCGCGGGTCTTCCGCCAACTTGCCGAGACCAACCGCCAACTCATGCGGGCAGTCCTCTCCCCCAGGCCCGAACACGAGCTGCTGGCCGCACTGGTGCAGCGGGTGCCGGTATGGGCCGTGCTGGTGGGGGCCGACGGACGGGTCCGGGCGCGCGGGCACAATGCCGGCGGCAGCACCGGCGTCGAGCATTCATTGTTATCGCCCATGCTGGAGCGGCTGCTGTCCGGCAGCGGCCCGCGCGTTGAGATGGACGGTTTCGAACAACCCGGTTCGGCGCTGGTGTTTGGGCATCCGCTGCGGAGCACCAAGGACGCGAACCTCGGGGCCTTGATCCTTGGTTCGGATGCACCGTTGACGCCTGCGCAGAACAACGTGGTGCAGTCGGCGGTGGGATTGTTGGAACTGCTGGTGAGGCAAAGGACCAGTGGGTCGCTCGCCCCGAGCCAACTGGCCACGGCGGTGCTGCTGCACCCGGACTCGTTGACGTCCGGCCCCACCAAACATGTCAACGGCCTGAAGGACCTGCTGGCCCAGAGTTTGTCCTCCACCAGGTCCGGGCAGATGCGCGTGGTGCAAGGCGTCCGGGTGGATGGCGCAGCTGACGACGGGCCAGTCCGTGAGCTGCTGCAATGGCGGAGGCTCCTCGACACCAAGCTTGTGGAGATCACGGAGTATGGCTTCGCGGCGATTACCCGTTTGAAGGTGGACGACGCCTTGCTGGCTGACGTCGAAAAACTGGGGTGGCGCCTGGTGGTAGGCGAGCCGACCGAGCTCACTGGACTCGCCGCCGCCTACCAGCGGGCCACGTCCCTGCGCAGCCGCGTGATCACTACCGGCAAGAGCGCGCGGGTGGATGAAGTGACCTGGTCAGTTGCGGGGCTGCTGGGGCGCGAAGCCGGAACCATGCTGGCGGAGCGGCTCCTCGCGCCTGTGCTTTCACTCGAACCCGACCGGCGCGACCCGCTTCTTGCTGTGCTTCGCGGCTGGCTCAGCGAAAACGGCAGCTGGGACGGCTCGGCCAAACTCCTCGGACTGCACCGGAACAGTGTGCGGCGGCAGATCGGAGTGCTGGGCGAGCTGCTGGACATGGACCTCAACCAAGCACAGGTGCGTGCCGAGCTGTGGTTTGCCTTGCAGTACGTGGAGGAGTTGATCGGGTCCGGGACAGACGGGATGGTCGCCTAGCTGCGCTGCTCCCACTGTTTGTAGAGTTCCGGCCGGCGTTCACGCAGGTACGGGACTTCGTCGCGGGCCGCTTTCACAGTGCCCGTACCGACCTCCGCGAACAACAGCGTGGGTGACTCCCCCGCCGCGGCCAACAACGATCCGTCCGGCCCGGCCACCACGCTGCCACCCAGGAACGTGTACACGTCCTCGTGCCCGCTGTGGTTGGCGTAGGCCACGTTGAGTTGGCTCTCCAGCGCCCGGGCGCGGATCAGGACCTGCGGCACATTATCGAACCCTGCGGACAGGGCGGTTGGCACCAGCAGGAGTTCGGCTCCGCGGGTAGCGGCCGCCCGGACGGCTTCCGGGAACTCGACGTCGTAGCAGATCAGCATGGAGGTGCGGATGCCGTGGAAATCCACGACGGCGGGAGGTTCCTGGGCGGCGACGAACGCCTTGTGTTCCTCCGCACCGAAGAGGTGGACCTTGGCGTAGTTCAGGACCTCGGCGCCTGTGCCGTCCAGCAAAGTAGCCGTAATGTGCCAGCGGTTCGCAGCGGCAGCCGGCTGCGCACCGTCGTCGTGCGCTGCCTGGTGCGGGCTGACGTCCGCGTCGTGACTAACCGCCGGAAGGCTGTACACCAGGCCAATGCTGTGCCGGCGGGCGATGTCGGCCAGGCGTTCCCGGATGCCGGGAAGTGTTGCTGGATCCAATTCGGCGTGCAGGCGCAGGGGCGCGTAGCCAACGGGGAACAGCTCCGGAGTGAGCAGCACGCCTGCTCCCGCCTGGGCGGCACGCTGGGCGGCGTCGTCGATCGTTCGGAGATTGGCGTCGACGTCCATCACGGAAGCGTTCGCCTGAAGGACGGAGAGCAGCATCTTTACCACCTGGGTTTCGCCTGGTTTCGGCGCACGCGGGCGCCCGGACGTTTCTTGGTTCCAGCGTAGGCGTGTGACCCGTCCGCGGGGTGGGGCATTTGGACCCGCACGCCGCCACATCGGGACGCATTGCCCGCAACTCTCCCGTTGTGAGGCTGGCTCTGCAGGCAAATCCCCGTTCATAGCGTGCATAGCGGGCCCCACAAGGGGTACGTATCCCATGTTCTTGCGTTGGAGTATGTCGCCGTGAGTTGACTCCTTGTGTTCACTTCTTGACTACAACCTCGCTTGTGGGGCAATCTTCTTGTCATGCCCGCTACGCAGCGCTCAACGAAGAGCCATCCAAGAAAACCCGGCTCGCAGTCAGCACTGCGCCACCTGAACCAGCAGCGCATCATCGAGTGCCTGCTGAGCGGTCCTTCCACGCAAGCCGAGCTCTCGCGGCAGACCGGGCTGTCCACCGCAACGATCTCCAACATCGTGAAAATCATGCAGGATGCGGGCCTCGTTTCCACCGAGCCGACCACCAGCTCCGGTCGCCGCGCAACCAACGTCAGGCTGAACAGCAACGGCGCCGTGGCCGTCGGCATCGACTTCGGCCGCCGCCACCTGCGCGTTGTGCTCGCTTCACTGGGCTACCACGTCATTGCCGAGGATTACATCGAATTGCCGCTGGGCCACCAGGCGGAAGAAGGCATCGCCGCGGCTGTCCTGCTGCTGGAAAAACTGCTCCGCGAAAACGGCATCGACCGCACCGCCGTGGTGGGCGCGGGTGCGGGCATTCCCGGCCCCATCGACCGCCGTTCCGGCACGGTGGCGCAAGGCGCGATCCTCCCGGAATGGGTGGGCATCGACATCCTCCACCGGCTGGAGGAAGCGCTGAATTGTCCCGTCTTTGTTGATAACGATGCCAACCTCGGCGCGCTGTCCGAAGTGACATGGGGACCCCACAGCGGGGTCTCCAACCTGATGTTCCTCAAGATCGGTTCGGGCATCGGCGCGGGCCTGATTCTCAACGGATTCCCGTACTACGGCAACGTAGGCATCACGGGTGAAATAGGCCATGCAACCATCCATGAGCACGGCCTCGTGTGCCGCTGTGGGAACAGGGGTTGCCTCGAAACCATAGCGTCCACCACCACCATGATCGAACTGTTGGGCCGCGGCCAGGAGACCCTGCTGACACCACAGGACATCGTCCGCAACTGCCTCTCCGGCGACTCCGCAACACAGCGGGTGGTGGACGACGCCGGACTGGCGGTAGGACGCGCTTTGGGCAACGTTTCCAATCTCATCAACCCTGAAGTGATCGTGGTGGGTGGCCCGCTGGCGGGCCTCGGCGACCTCTTGCTGGACCCCATCCGCAGAGGTTTGGTGCGGCATGCCGTGCCAGTAGTGGGCGAGACAACCCACCTCGCGATGTCCTCGTTGGGGGCCCGTGCCGAAGCCCTCGGAGCCGCCGCTTTGGTGTTTCAACACGCGGGCATTACCGGTAGGTAACGAAATCGTTAGCTGGATCATGCGTTCAAGTCTTGACGACAAGACGGGTGATCCAGTTTACTTTTTCATCAGACAGCCTCGCCATTGCGGGGCCGACAACGAAGTCATGCATTGGAGGCGTAAGGGCTGATGACATCCCTCGACACGCAAGGTGATCCCATCCTTTTGGAGATGCGCTCGATCACGAAGGAATTCCCCGGCGTGAAGGCCTTGTCGAACGTGAGCCTGCGTGTGATGGCCGGCGAAATCCACGCAATCTGCGGGGAAAACGGTGCCGGCAAGTCCACGCTCATGAAGGTTCTTTCCGGCGTTTACGGGTACGGAAGCTACACGGGCGACATCGTGTACCAAGCCGAGACCCAGCAGTTCAAGGACATCCGCGCCAGTGAAGCGGCCGGCATCGTGATCATCCACCAGGAACTGGCACTGATCCCGGAACTGTCCATCATGGAGAACATCTTCCTCGGCAACGAACCCACCAAATGGGGCGTGATCGACTGGGCCGAGGCCCGCAAGCGCTCTCTCGAACTCCTGGCCCGCGTTGGCCTCCGGGAGGATCCCGATACCCCCATCAAGGAAATCGGCGTCGGCAAGCAGCAACTGGTGGAAATCGCCAAGGCTCTGAACAAGTCCGTGAAGCTCCTGATCCTGGACGAGCCCACGGCAGCGCTGAATGAATCAGATTCCCAGCACCTCTTGGACCTGATCCTGGGCCTCAAGGGCAAGGGCATCACCTCGATCATCATTTCCCACAAGCTCAACGAGATCGAACAGATTGCGGACGAGATCACCATCATCCGTGACGGCAAATCGATCGAAACCCTGAACGTGAAGCGCGACGGCGTGGATGAGGACCGCATCATCAAGGGCATGGTGGGCCGGACGCTTGAGTCCCGCTTCCCGGATCACGAGCCGAAGATCGGAGAGGTCTTCTTCGAGGTCAAGGACTGGACCGTGGGACACCCCCAGATCCAGGACCGCCTGATCTGCAAGGGCTCCAACTTCTATGTACGCCGCGGCGAAATCGTCGGTTTCGCCGGCCTCATGGGCGCCGGCCGCACCGAACTGGCTCGGTCACTGTTCGGGCACTCCTACGGCCGCTTCATCAAGGGCCAGGTCTACAAGGACGGCAAGCAGGTCAACCTCCGCAGCGTCAAGCAAGCGATCGACGCCGGACTCGGTTACGTCACTGAGGACCGCAAGTCCCTGGGCCTGAACCTGCTGGATGACATCAAGACCACCACGGTATCGGCGGCGCTGAACAAGATCAGCAGCTACTCCGTGGTGGATACCCGCAAGGAATTCTCCGTTGCCGAGGAGTACCGGAAGTCTTTGCGGACCAAGACCCCGTCGGTTGAGGAAGGCGTAGCCAAGCTCTCCGGTGGCAACCAGCAAAAAGTGGTGCTGGCCAAATGGATGTTCACCGATCCGGACCTTCTGATCCTGGACGAACCCACCCGCGGAATCGACGTCGGTGCCAAGTACGAGATCTACGGCATCATCCAGAAGCTCGCGAACCAGGGCAAGGGAGTGATTGTCATTTCCTCGGAGCTCCCGGAGCTTCTGGGCCTCTCCGACCGCATCTACACCATTTTTGAAGGCGCCATCACCGGCGTCCTGGACAAGAACGAAGCAAGCCAGGAAAGCCTCATGAAGCTCATGACTTCCGCCCGCAAAACCGCCTGACCGTTGGCCCAGCCTCGCCCCTTCCTGACACAAGGACCAAAACAATGAACGCGCTCAAGAAGCTATTTGGTGGCAATACCCGCCAGTTTGGCATGATCTTCGCCCTGGTGGCACTTATCGTCTTCTTCCAGATCTTCACCGAGGGCCGCACTCTGACCCCCGGCAACGTGATCAACCTGTTCAACGGCAACTCCTACATCCTGATCCTGGCCATCGGCATGGTCCTGGTCATCATCGCCGGACACATTGACCTCTCCGTTGGGTCCGTGGCCGCCTTCGTGGGCGTTTTCGTAGCCCTGGCAATGCGTGACTGGGGCTTCCCCTGGTGGGCCGGCGTGCTCTTCGGACTGGTCCTGGGAGCCGTGATCGGCGCCTGGCAAGGGTTCTGGGTGGCGTATGTGGGCATACCTGCCTTCATCGTGACCCTGGCAGGCATGCTCCTGTTCCGAGGCTTCAACCAGTTCGTTGGTAAGTCCAACACCATCCCCGTCCCCAAAGAGTTCCAGTTCCTCGGTTCCGGCTACCTGCCGGAGGTCGGACCGGATACGGGCTTCAACAACCTCACGGTGTTGCTCGGCCTGATCGCCGTAGCTTTCGTGGTCATCATGTCCCTGCGCGCCCGCGCTACCGCCAAGGCACTTGGCGCCGACGTTCCCGAGCTCTGGGTCGAGGTCACCAAACTGGTCCTGATCTGCGGCGCCATCCTCTACGCGACATACCTCTTCGCCACCGGCCGTCCCGGCACTTCCTTCCCCATCCCCGGCCTGATCCTCGCCGTCCTGGTACTCATCTACGGTTTCATCGCAGACAAGACCGTCCTGGGCCGCCACGTCTACGCCGTGGGTGGCAACCGCCACGCAGCTGAGCTGTCCGGTGTGCAGTCCAAGAAGGTCAACTTCCTGGTCATGATGAACATGTCCGTCCTTGCCGGCCTGGCAGGCATGATCTTCGTTGGACGTTCCACCGCATCGGGTCCGTTCGACGGCGTCGGGTGGGAACTGGACGCCATTGCGGCAGTCTTCATCGGTGGCGCAGCAGTCACCGGTGGCGTTGGCACCGTGATCGGCTCGATCGTTGGTGGCCTGGTCATGGCTGTCCTCAACAACGGCCTCCAGCTGCTGGGCGTTGGCGCCGACCTCACCCAGATCATCAAGGGCCTGGTCCTCCTGGCGGCAGTCGCCTTCGATGTCTACAACAAGTCGCAGGGCAAGCGCTCCATTACCGGACTGCTGATGAAGAACTTCCAGCGCAACAACGAGATCAAGCCCGACGAAACCACATCCACCAAAGAGGTCATCTCCAAGGACGCGTAATCCGCGTCCTGACAGACTCGCTCCACCCCACCCACACAGAAAGTGAACCAAGATATGCGAATGTTTGGTAAAGCAGGAAAGGCAGCAGCAGTCGCTGCCATCGCGGCACTGGCGCTGACAGCCTGCGGCCGCTCTGACAGCGGCTCAAGCAGCAGCACTGCAGGCGGGGAAGCGTTCCCCAAGGACTCGATGATCGGCGTCGCACTTCCGCAGAAGACCAGTGAAAACTGGGTCCTCGCGGAGAAGCTGTTCAACGACGGCCTCACCAGCGCCGGTTTCAAGCCGGACGTACAGTTCGCCAACGGCGGCGTGTCCGAACAGCAGAACCAGATTAGTGCCATGGTCACCAAGGGTGCCAAGGTCATCATTGTGGGAGCCATCGACGGCGCCCAGCTGGGTACGCAGCTCCAGCAGGCCAAGGAATCCGGCGCGACCATCATCGCCTACGACCGCCTGCTCCTGAACACCGAGAACGTGGACTACTACGTGGCCTACGACAACTTCAAGGTGGGCGAACTGCAGGGCCAGGCCCTGTTGGACGGCATGAAGGCCAAGAAGGCTTCCGGCCCCTACAACATCGAACTGTTCGCAGGCTCCCCGGATGATGCCAACGCAAAGGTCTTCTTCGACGGCGCCATGAGCGTCCTGAAGCCGAAGATCGACGACGGCACCCTCAAGGTAGTCTCCGGCCAGACCTCGTTCGAGCAGGCTGTGACCCAGGGTTGGAAGGCAGAAAACGCCCAGCGTCGCGCTGACACGCTGCTGACCGGCAGCTACGGCACCGCTTCCCTGGACGGCGTCCTGTCCCCGAACGACACCCTGGCCCGCGCAGTGCTGACATCCGTCAAGGCCGCCGGCAAGCCGCTCCCGGTTGTCACCGGCCAGGACTCCGAAGTTGAGTCTGTGAAGTCGATCATCGCCGGCGAGCAGTACTCCACCATCAACAAGGACACCCGCAAGCTCGTTGAGCACGCCATCACCATGGTGAAGGACCTCCAGGCCGGTAAGGAACTGGAAATCAACGACAAGGACTCCTACAAGAACGGCGTCAAGACCGTCCCGGCTTACCTCCTCCCGCCGCAGATCGTTACGGCAGAGAACGTCAAGACGGCTTATGTTGACGATCCGGTACTCGGCCCGATCACCAAGTAACACCGCTTAAAGCACGACAGCAAGCTCCGGTCCGCCAGCAGGCGGACCGGGGCTTTCGCTTTGCCTCCGACACCACAGGCTCGGGTGCTTTCACAGCCCACGCATAGCTTCGGCTGGCTTGCCGCACAGCAGCGCTCAGCAAGGTAGGAGTTGCAGCCCGCGTTCAGCGGGCGGACAAACCTGCAGGTCAAGAGGAGAAACGTGAGCGTCCTTGCCCGAAGCGTAGGCAATGCCTTCCGCAACAAGATCAGAACGGCAGCGGTAGTTGCCGTACTGGCCGTAGCCATCGGCTTGGCGCTGGCCATGCTGGTAGCCAACCAGGCAGTCGGTGCCAAAGTCCAGGAGCTCAACGCATCCGTGGGCACCACCCTGACGGTGAACCCGGCGGGAGGCCAAGGCTTTGAAGGCGGCGGCGAACCACTCACGACGGCGGAGGCCGGGACTGCAGCGTCGGTCGCCAACGTGACCTCCGTGGTGGGCACCAAAGCGCTGCGCCTCCAGACGGCGACCACTGCCACAGGCACCGGCGACGCCACCACCGGAACCACCCAGCAGGCCGGACCCGGGGGTGGCTTCGGCCCCGGCGGGCAGCAGGCGACAGTCAGTACCAACCTGACGGCCGCAGTCGACGCCGGTACGCTGGGCAACCGCAACGGCTCCGCGGGAACAACCGGGGCCACCGGCAGCACCACCCAGCCTGCACGCACGCTCCCGATCACGGCGACGGGCATCGGCGCCGAGGTGGACAGCACCGGCAAGGCCCTGGACATCACCAGCGGCACAGGCCTGGGCGACTACACCACAGCCGATGCCAAGGCCCTGGTGGGCGCGTCACTGGCTGAGAAGAACAGCCTCACGGTGGGCTCCACGTTCATCATTCAGGAAAAGACGTTCACCGTAGCCGGCATCTTCGACGCCGGAACCACCTTCGGCAACAACGCCGTCTACGTCACCCTCCCGGAAGCCCAGACGCTGGCCGAAACCCCTGACGAACTCTCCAGCATGATCGTCACGGTCAACAGCATGGAGAACGTGGACAGTACCAAAACTGCCGTCCAGGACGCACTGGGCACGGACAAGGCCGACGTCACCCAGGGCCAGCGCAACCTCGAAACCGCCGTCAGCTCACTGGACAGCGTCAAGAACATCTCCCTGATCGCCTTCATCGCAGCATTAGCAACCGCCGGAATCATCATCCTGCTCATCATGGTGATGCTGGTCCGCGAGCGCCGCCGTGAGATCGGCGTCCTGAAAGCCATTGGCGCCCGCAACCGTACCATCGGCCTGCAGTTCGTCCTGGAGTCGCAGGTCCTGGTAGCCCTTGGCAGCGTGGTGGGCGCCGTGATTGCTTCGCTGGCCAGCGGCGGTATCGCCTCAGCGCTCATCAGTTCGAATTCAAGCACGACGACGGCCACCACCACCCAGCGCGGTGGCGGACTCGCTGGGGCCATGCCCAACGGCGCGGTCCCGGGTGGCGGAATGCCCGGTGGCGGGATGGGCGGTGGCCAGGGTGGTCCCTTCGGCGGCGCCTCACAGTTGCTGACCTCTGTCACCGCGAGCGTCTCCCCCGGCGTCCTCGCAGTCGGCATCGCAGCAGTGTTCGCGGTGGCTATCATCGGCGCGCTGGTCCCGGCCTTGCTGACTGCCCGTATCCGTCCCATCGAAGTACTCCGAGGAGAATAGCCGTGATCGTAGTCAAGGACCTGGTCCGTCAGTTCAAGTCCGGTGACCGGACCATCAAACCGGTCAACGGCGTGAGTTTCGAGCTCGAAAAGGGTTCGCTGGCATCCATCGTGGGCAAGAGCGGCAGCGGCAAAAGCACCCTGTTGTCCCTCTTGGGTGCGCTGGACATGCCCACCTCAGGTGACGTCGTCGTGGATGGCGTCAGCCTGGCGGGACTCCCGGACGGCAAGCTGACCGAGTACCGTCGCCGGGACATCGGCTTCGTGTTCCAGCAGTTCAACCTGATTCCCAACCTCAGCGCCGTGGACAACGTCATGCTGCCCATGGAGTTCGCCGGGGTCCGGAAGGCGGCCCGACTGCAGCGCGCCAAGGAGTTGCTGGAACAGGTGCAATTGGATCCGGAGAAGCACTCACGCAGGACCAACCGGCTGTCCGGCGGCGAGCAGCAGCGCGTGGCGATCGCCCGTGCGCTGGCCAACGAGCCCAAGTTGATCCTCGCTGATGAGCCCACCGGCAACCTGGACGAGCAAACTGGTGAACATATCATCGAACTGCTCAGCTCACTGAGCCGCGACCACAACACCACCATCCTGGTGGTCACGCATGACCGCAGCCTGGCCCAGAAGACTGAACGCTGTTTCCGGCTTCAGCAGGGCCGGCTGACCGAGGAGGTCAGAACCGGATCGCGTCGATGACCTTGACGCGCACCGCCACGAGCGCAGGGATGGCTCCGGCGAGTGCGCCCACAAGGACCGCCGCGCCGAAACCAAGGAGGGCGGCGTCGATGGGGAATGCCGGGTATTCGGTGAGTCCCGGGGCAACCTTCGACTCGATCCACGGGTGCTTCACCACCGCGACGGCCAGCATGACGCCCGCCAGGCCGGCAACCGCGGTGGCCACCACGGATTCCATCATGACGCCCACAAAGATCCGGCCGGAGGTAGCACCGAAGCTTCGGCGGATGCCGATTTCCCGCACCCGGTAGCGGACGGTGACCATGGAGATGTTGAGCATCCCCACGGCGCCAAGCAGCAGGACCAGCCCGGCTACTCCGCCCACCACCAGTTGCACTGGCGCCAAGGGGTCGCCCCAGGCGGCGTAGTCCATTCGGTTTGCCTGGGCGTAATAGCCAGGAAACTGCCCTTGGAGGTCGGCCGTAATTGCCGCTGTGAGCGCCTCGGCCTGCTCCTCGCCTACCCACATTTTGAACTCGGACATTTGGGACTGCATGCCCGTCATAGCAGCTCCCTCGGACAGGATGAACGCGGCAGGCGGGGTGTCCGGGTAAGTATCAGGCACGACGCCGATGATCACCGCCATGGCCGGCTGGTCACCCGGGATCTTCACCGTGGGATTGGCGGACAGGTTGGGCCGGCCGGCTTGGTTGTAGAAAGCTTCGGAAACCACGACGGCGGGCGCAAGCCGTTGGCCGTCGTCGGATGCGAACCAGCTGCCCTGCTGAAGCGGGACGCGGTGAATGATGCCGTAGCCGGCGTCCACGATGGTGACGTTCACGCTGGTCACACCGCGCGGAAATTGAAAGCCTGCCTGGGTCTGGCCCACATGCGTTGACGTGGTGATGCCGTAACGCTGTTGGATCCCTTGATAGGCCTTTTCGAGCTTTGCTGGATCCGGAGTGGTAGGTCCGCCGACGTTCAAGGACAGCGTCGCCACCCGGCCACCGTTGCGTTCAGATTGATATTTGTAGCCTTCGCGAGCTAGATTTCCGACGCCCACCACAGAGGTCAGCGCGGCCACGGACAAGGCCACTCCCAGGAGAGCCAGGAGAATCCGGACTTTGTTGATCCGAAGCTCCTGCCACGCTTCGACGATGGTGGAGACCAAACCGGTCATGCGCCGACTCCCGCCGCTGCGGGCACTGATAGCGGGCTGAGCACGCCCGAGTCCAACCGGTAGCACGCACGGGCCAGGGCTGCCACGTTGGTGTCATGCGTGATGGTGACTAGGGCCGCTGCGGTTTCCGTGGCGACGGTGTCCAACAGGGCCATGACAGACTGGCCTGTCTCGACGTCAAGTGCTCCGGTTGGTTCATCGGCCAGGATCAGCCTCGGCCTGCGGACCAGGGCCCGGGCGATGGCCACCCGCTGCTGTTCACCGCCGGAGAGCATATTGGGCATGGTGGCGGCGCGGGCGGCGAGGCCAACCCGGTCCAGCATGTCCATGGCGATCTCGCGACGGCGCCAGAACTCCTTGCCCTTGGCATAGAACAGCGGCGTGATCACGTTGTCCAGGGCGCTGCGTCCGGGCAACAAATTGAACTGCTGGAAAACGAAGCCCACAGTGGAACCACGCAGGCGGGCACGGGCATTGTTGCCCAGCCGGTCCGCGGGTTGGCCAAGGAACTCCAGCTCGCCCGTCGTCGGGACATCCAGCAGGCCAAGCAAATTCAGGAGTGTCGACTTGCCGCAACCCGAACGGCCCACGATCGCCGTGTGATCGCCGCTGTACACCGCCAGGTCGATGCCCTTGAGGATGTGCAACTGCTGGTCATCGGGAAGTGTGACGGAACGGGTCACCGAGCGGAGGCTGACCAGCGTTTCCTCGCGTGTTTCCTCGGGTGTTTCCTCGCGTGTTTCCTCGGGTGTTTCCTCGCGTGAGTCTTCCATTGCCCTAGCCTGCCGGTGCGTAGGCGATCTGGCCCGGCCCCATCATGGGGTTCGGGGCGGCCGGCGCACCGGGAACGAACTCCAGGACCTGTTCGCCTTCGGCCAATCCGGAGGTCACTTCAACCACGGAGCCATCGTTGAGTCCCAACTGGACGGTGCGCTGCTCAGGAGCCGCTCCTGCCCCGCCCGGTCCGGCAATCCAGACGATCCCGTCCTTAACGCTTCCCTTCACCGAGGTCAAAGGAACCGTCACCACGTCAGGGGCCACTCCGGCGCTGACCGTCATGGTGGCTCCGAGACCTGCGAAGACCTGCTGGCCTGCAGGAATCGCGCAACTCAGCGTCCCCGTGGGAGTGCCGCCTTCTTCCGGCTGGCCCCCGCCGGCCCCGGGACCCGCGATCGCTGCGCCCACGCCCATCCCGGCACCTCCGCCAGTGGCGGCCAAACCGCCCGAGGCGCTGCCGCCGTCGTCGGACGCGTTGTTCTTAAGCGTCACTTCGGTGCACTGGAAGGGCGCCGGTCCACCCACCAACGCTATCTCCGCGGGGCCGGGCTTGCCGAGCAGGCGGTACTGCTGGGCGGCCGTCACTGAGCCGGCCACCGTGTAGGTTCCGGGATCGATCTTGCCCACGGACTCGCCGACGGTGACCTGCTGGTCGATGAGCGTGGTCAATTGCTGCAGGGTTCCGGCGCTGGGAGCGAGGATGTCGAAGTAGTCGTACACAGGCTTGGGTGTAGGTGGTGTGCCGTCCTTGGAAGTCTGCGTGGTCTGGACTGCCCGCTCGGCTTTGACCTGGAACAGGGCTTGGCCCTCCGCCACGGTTGCGCCTGCTTCAACAAAAACTTTGATGACCTTGCCCGCGGAAGTGCTGCGGACGGTATCGGCGGCGTCGCTCTGGACGGTGCCCTTGATCTCCACGGTGTTGGTAACGGTGGCGCGGGTGGCGGGGACCACCGGGATATCCACCTGGGCCAACGGCGCCGGCTCGGATCCCGTGGCTTCAAGGCCATCGACAAAGGCGATTTTGACCAAAGCCACCGCGATAATCGCGAAGACCAACAACCAGGCAACCGGCAAAATGACGCGCCGAAAAGTACCCATCCCTGCTCCATTTCGGTAACTCCCCACAGAACCTCTGCGAGGGATGATTTGCTAAGCCTAAGCGAGGAATTTCGGTACGCAGGGCATTCGTGTGACTTGACAAATGCTGACGGTATCGGGATATCAGAAATAAGCGTTTGGATCCGCTAGCGCCGAAAGAGCTGCCACCACCACCACGGTCAGCGGGACTGCGCACAATAGGATGAGAGGCCACCAGGATGATAGCCGGCGGGGGCCACTGTGTGCGCTTAGCGATATCATGAGGGACGGTAGGAAGAACGGAAGAAAAAGGACTCCGAACGCCAGCACCGCCATCAGGAGTTCGCCTTCATAACATCCGGATCCCAAGGTGTCCTGGGTGCATTCCATCCGCGAGGGGTAGAATCCCAGCGCAAATCCGAGGAATGCAGCAGCGGGCACGGAAACAATGGCTCCGATCAGTGAGACCACAATTAAGGCAACTCGCGGGCCCGCTGAAGGCCTTTTAATGTTCGTTTCCACATTCCCCCAATAACTGCATTTCCCAGCCGACGCTACCAGCATGTCCGGACCGGCTGCGCACCGTGTGGGCGGTCGCACCCGTACCCGCCCGGCGCACCCCTACCCGCCCGGCGCACCCCTACCCGCCGGGTGCACCCGAGGTTACGGGGGCGAGCGGCGCAAAGGGGTGCGCACCAAGCCCACTCAAAACCCCGCACGCCTCAGGGCCGGCCCCGCCCTGGCTGTGCGGGCGCACCCGTACCCGCCATGCGCACCCCACGTTCACTACCGGCGCACCCGTACCCGCCCGGCGCACCCGAGGTTACGGGAGCGAGCGGCGCAAAGGGGTGCGCACCAAGCCCACTCCAAGCCCCGCACGCCTCAGGGCCGGCCCCGCCCTGGCTGTGCGGGCGCACCCGTACCCGCCGGCGCACCTCACGTTTACTGCGGCCGCACCCGTATCCGCCGGGCGCACCCGAGGTTACGGGGGCGAGCGGCGCAAAGGGGTGCGCACCAAGCCTCACCCAATCATCCGCACCTTACCCGCCACGCGCACCCCGAATGCGCTTCAACAGCACCCGTACCCGCCCGGCGCACCCCACGTTCATTGCGGGTGCACCCTTACCCGCCCGGCGCACCAGAGGTTACGGGGGCGAGCGGCGCAAAGGGGTGCGCACCGCTCGCCACACCGCCACCCAGGTGCCCGAAATGAGAGGATGTCAGTCATGACCCTCCCTATCGCCAAGCCGTGGCTGTCCTCCCAAACCAACCAGGATCCCCGGGCAGCTACCGGCCGTCGCCTGAAGTGGGGCGTCGTGTCTACGGGCAACATTGCCAACAGTGTTTCCAAGGACCTGGCCCTGCTCGAAGACGCAGAGCTGTATGCCGTGAGCTCCCGGACGCAGGCTGCTGCAGATGCGTTCGCGCACGCGCTGGGTTTCGCCAAGGGCTACGGGGACGACGGCGGCATTCCCGGCTACCAGCGCTTGGTGGACGATCCCGCCGTGGACGTGGTCTATGTGGCCACACCCCATGCCCAGCACTTCCTGATCGCCGCCGCCGCTCTAAAGGCCGGCAAGCACGTGCTCTGCGAGAAAGCCCTCACCATCAACGCCCGGGAAGCCACCGAGCTAGTGAAGCTGGCCCGCGCAAACAATGTGTTCTTCATGGAGGCCGTGTGGAGCCGCTTCCTGCCGAGCATGCAGCGGGCGTTCGACATCGCCGCATCCGGTGAGCTTGGACAGATCCAATGGGTCAGCGCGGATCTTGGCTTCCCGGCGCCCTACGATCCCTCGGCCCGCATCTGGGCCCTTAATGACGGTGGTGGCGCACTCTTGGACATCACCGTCTACCCGCTGCTCTGGGCCTTGGGCACGCTGGGTTTCCCGCAATCCGTCACCGCCATCGGCACACTCAACGACGACGGCGTGGACACCCAGAACGCCCTGACGTTGGGCTACTCCAGTGGTGCCCAGGTCCAGCTGACGTCGTCCCTGATGGCGCATGGCCCCCGGACGGCCACCGTCGCCGGCGGGCTCGGATTCCTGCAAACCGTGGGTTCAGTAAACAATCCCCGCGAGCTGATGATCCGGGTTGGTTGGGACGAACCGCGCCACGAGCACTTCGAGGTGGTGGGCATCGGCTACACGTACGAGCTCCGCGAAGTGACCCGCTGCATTCAGCAAGGCCTCACTGAAAGCCCTGTCATGCCGCTGGAAGACTCCATCAACGTCATGCGCCTCTTCGACGGGGTACGCTCCCAGCTGGGGATCAGATACCCGAACGACGCACGCTGAAGCTCGCGGCGGTGAGGCGCCCCGGCGGTGACTCGACCCCGGTGGTGAGTGCCGCCGTCGTGAGTTAACCCAGTCGCGTTAACGCCGAAGGGCTAACGCCGCGAGCCGGCTGATTGCCGGGCCAGCTTGCGATCCAAGGACAAAGCGCCGGGTCCGAGGAAGATGAACGCCACTGAGATGGCTGCGTAGATGATGAGGAGCTCGGCGGTCACCCCTGCCCTGTCCGTGATCAGGGGTTTGCCGGCTTCGGTCACGAACCAGATTCCAGCGAACATGATCGCGGCAAGGAAACCGGCCACCCGGGTCAGGGCGCCGAGGACCAGAAGCAGGCCCAGCCCCAGCTCGCCGGCGATCACCAGCCACGCCACGATCTCCGGCTTCTGCACGCCCATGGCGGCAACCGACGCAGCAAAGGCAGCGTGCCCGGCCATGAGCTTCTGGATGCCGTGGACCATGATGAGCGCGCCGAAGACCACGCGCAGGATGGTGACGCCGCGGGCGGAGGACTTGGGTGACGGGTGAAGGAATTTCACGCGTTCCAATCTTCCATGCCTGGGGCCGGGGGCCAAACGCCGGGCACCGCGAGCCTTACGCCGAGGGTCAGGAGAGCAGCGCCGGAATGTCCTTCACGCCGTCCAGGATGTGGTGGTGCGGGTACGCTGCCAGGTCTTCGCGGCCCAGTTTGCCGGTCAGGACGCCCACGGCGGTGACGCCGGCGTTGTTGGCAGCGGCGAGGTCATTGACGGTGTCGCCCGCGGCCATCACGGCGCGGACGTCCTGGACTCCGGTCAGTTCCATGGCCCGGTGGATCATGTGTGGGGCCGGTCGTCCAGCGGCTACTTCGTCGGAGCAGACGACGGCGTCCAGCAGGGTATCGTCATCGACGCTCCATCCCAGCCGCTCGAGGAGGGGCTCGGCGACGTCGCGGGAAAAGCCCGTTGTCAGGGCCACTTTGATGCCTTGGCGGCGGAGCTCGCGGAACGCGTCTTCCACGCCCTCCAGCGCGACCGGCGGGTTGGCGTCGTAGAACATCACGAGCAGTGCCTTGAAGCGCTTGAAGGCGGCCGCCACCACTTCCGGCGTGGCGGCTCCCCCACCGGCTTCAATGAGCGCTGTGATGGCCTCAACTTTGTCCGCGCCCATCCATTCCTGCACAGTCTCCGGTGTGGTGGCCACCCCGGTTTCCTCAACGCAGCGGGCAAGGGCTACGTACACGTCGCCGTGTTCGTCGATGGTGGTTCCGGCCATATCGCAGGCAACAAGCTTGATCATGGGGTGGCTCCTTCAGTGTGGATGCGGACCAGGGCGGCCCGGCGCTCCACCGTGTTGTCGATGGTGAAGTTGGTCAGTGCCGGCAGGTAGCGGTCCTCGGAATATTCCAGGGGCTGCCCATCGGCGGAACGGGTGATGCGGCGTTCGCGCAGGAGGGGAATACCTTCGGGTTGCTCCAACAGTTCGGCGTCCTCGTCACTGGCAGCAACGGCGTCGATGGTGTGGCGCGCACTGTGCAGGTCTACGCCCTGCTCTTTGAGGAACGCGAAGATGGACCCGGAGTCGGTGTCGAAGTCGAACAGCTTGCGTCCCACGTCCAGGATGAACGTGGTGCGCTCGATCATGGCCGGCGCTTCATCCAGGTAACGGACGCGAAGGACCTCCACCACAGTGGTACCAGGCATCAGGCCGAGCGCCTCAGCGGCTTCCGGACTGGCTTCGCGCCGTGCCACTTCGAGGGTCCGCTGGCCGGGCTTTTTGCCGATTCCACTGGCCCATTCAGTGAACGAGTTGAACGTGGAGAACGACTGCGACGGCACAGACGAGCGAACCATGGGAGGGCGCCCCCGTCCCCCTGTGATGGCGCCTTCGGAACGGAGGAAGGCGAGCGCCTGACGGATCGGGCCACGCGACGTCCCGAACTCGCGGCACAGCTCTGCTTCACTGGGCAGCTGGAAGCCCGGCGGCCAGTCACCGTCGGTGATCCGGCGCATGAATTCTTCGCTCAGCTTGACGTGGAGGGGCGCGTTCGTCTGTGTGGTCACTAGTTGATAATACAAGTCTGAACGCGTGAAAACACTGGTTTTGAGAGGCTCTGGATGAACTCAAAGTGAACTTGAATGAACAGACGTTAAATTCAGGTTAACTTGTATATACAAGTGGCACTATGGCTTGATTCCCCTTCCATCAGCAGCCAGTCTCAATGGTGTGAACAACCCAAGCACTTCCCCCACTGCCGCCAACAGCACCGAAAACCAGCCCACCGACGTCGTCATTGTTGGTGCCGGAATCGTAGGCCTGGCGCACGCCGCCCACGCTGTTGCCAGCGGCCTGACCGTCACCATCATCGAGCGCGACCACCACGCCGCCGGCGCCTCCGTCCGCAACTTCGGCCACTGCTGCATTACCGCACAGTCCGGCGAGCTCTACGAACTCGCACAGACCTCGCGGAAGTACTGGCTGGAGTTCGCCGAACGCGCCGGGTTCTGGGCCGCCGAATCCGGTGCCGTCGTCCTGGCCCGCACCGAGGCAGAGATGGACGTTCTCCGCGAGCTCTCCGCAGTGCGCGAGCCTGGACAAGTGGAGCTGCTCTCCCCCGCCGGGACCCGGGCCCGGTTGGGTGCCACAGTTTCCGCTGCGGAAGAAGCGCACGACGACGGCGCTGCTTCGGGCGCTGAATGGCCCGGCCTCGTGGGCGGCGCCTTCCTTCGGGACGACCTCCGCGTCGACCCCCGCACAACGGTCGCAACGTTGGCCGAGTGGCTCAGCCAGCAGCCCGGCGTCGAACTTCACTGGAACACCGCAGCGCTGGGCTTCAGCGAGTCCTCGGAAGTCGTCAGCGTTCAGACGTCGCGCGGCGGGCTCCGAGCGAAGCAGGTATTTGTCTGTGTTGGCCACGACGTCGACTACCTCTTCCCGGACCTCGCCGAAGAACACCGGATCCAGCGGTGTGCTCTGCAGATGTCGCTGGCGGCCAAGCCGTCCGGTGTCGAATTCGCTCCTGCAGTCCTCACCGCAACGTCCATGCTCCGGTACCCGGCATTCACGGACATGCCCGCTGCCGCTGCACTCCGCTCCGAGGTGTTGGAGAACCAGCCCGAGTTGCTGGAGATCGGCGCCAACGTCATGTTCACCCAGCGCCCGGACGGCACGGTCATTCTGGGCGATTCCCACCACTACCACCGCACCGCCGATCCGTTCCTGGATGAAGGTGTCACCTCCACGCTCAACGCCGAAATCACCGGCCGGATCGGCGAACCACTGGAGATCATCCAGCGCTGGCTAGGCATCTACGCCTCCTCCGACGTAGCGCCCATCCTGGTCCGTGAGGTCCAGCCCGGCGTCACGGTGGTGTCCGTGACCTCCGGTGTGGGCATGACCCTGTCCTTCGGTTTGGCCCACCGCAACGTATCGCGCCTGTACTGAATTTTCCCTCTCGCCCCATCCCCTTCGCATAAGGATTCCCATGAAAACCCCGCTCTTCACCGGTTCCGCGCTTGCCCTCGCCACCGTTCTGGCGCTCACCGCCTGTGGTGGTTCAGCCCAGTCCTCCCCCGAGGCGCCGTCCGCCACCTGCCCCAACGGGGAGATCAAGTTCGGCATCGAGCCCTACGAGGACCCGGCCAAGCTGAAGCCCGCTTACGACGTCCTGGCGGCCGCGCTGTCCAAGAAACTCGAATGCCCCGTCAGCGTCCAGGTGGTGGAGGACTACGCTGCCGAGGTCCTGGCCATGCGCAACGGCAAACTGGACCTGGGCCAGTTCGGCCCGCTGGGCTACGTGTTCGCTGATGCCAAGGCCGGCGCCGAGCCGCTGGTGTCCTTCGGCACTGCCGAGAAGGAACTCAGCACGTACACGGCCGGGATTTGGGTTCCCAAGGACAGCCCCATCCAGGCCATCGGCGATTTGAAGGGTAAGTCCCTGGCCCTGGGCAGCGTCGGATCCACCTCGGGCGACGTCCTGCCCCGCTTCGGCCTCCGTGAAGCCGGAATCGCCGACGCCGACCTCAAGATGGATTACACGGGCGGTCATCCTGAAGCGCTGCTCGCACTGACCAACGGCAAAGTTGATGCAGCGGAGATCAATTCCCAGACACTGGCCACTGCCATTGCCGCAGGCACCTTCAAGAAGGACGACTTCCGCCAGGTGTGGACGTCCAACCCCATCCCCAACGACCCCATCACCGTGCGCGGCGACGCGGACCCCGCGTTCAAGGCAGCCGTCAAGGACGCTTTCCTCAGCCTGGAACCCGCCGACGTGGCCAAGGTAGGCGAGTTCCTGGACGTCACCCCTCCAGGCCCGTTGCTGGAGGTCACCAAGGACAACTACACACCGTTGTTCGAACTCGCCGAAACCATGGGCCTCACTGAGAAGGATCTGTAATGCCTGACCCCCTTCTCGCCGTCCAAGGACTGCGGAAGTCCTTCAGTGGCAGGACTGTCCTTCAAGGCGTGGACTTCTCCGTAGCCGCCGGCGAACTCGTCGCGTTCCTGGGCGCCAACGGCTCTGGAAAGTCCACCACCCTGCGCTGCGTCATGGGTATCACCGCTCCGGATTCCGGCAGCATCAGCATCGACGGGGCTCCGCTGGAAACCCTCCAGGGGCGTGACCTGCAGCAAGCCCGCCACCGCATGGCCATGATTTTCCAGAAGATCCATCTGGTCCCCCGACGCACCGCCTTGGACAACGTCTGCGCCGGCGCCTTGGCCCGTATCTCCACGGTTCGCTCGCTGAGTCCCCTGCTGTTTCCGGCCGACGTCCAGCAGGAAGCCCTCGATTGCCTGGACCGCGTGGGCCTGGCAGATCGCGCGTTCGACCGGGTTGGCCGCCTTTCCGGCGGGCAGCAGCAACGCGTGGCGGTAGCCCGGGCACTCTGCCAGCGGGCCGACGTCGTACTCGCCGACGAGCCTGTCTCCGCACTGGACCCGCACGCCGCAGAGCAGGTGATGGCTCTGCTGCGCGAACTCGCCCACTCCGAAGGGCTTGCCGTGGCCGCGGTCCTGCATCAACCCGATCTCGCGCTGCGATACGCTGACCGGTCCATCGGACTGCTCCAGGGCTCCATGACCTTCGACCTCCCCTCCACAGAGGTCACAGCCGATCACCTCGACACCTTGTACGCCCCGGACCGGGACGTTTCAGACACGACCGTTTCAGGCAGCGCCGTTTCAGACAGGACCCAGGCCGCATGACTCCGCACACTTTGACCCCGGCCGCCGCCTGCCGTGATTCCACGAGCAAAACCCGCGTGGCACTGGTCCGCCCCAAGAAGCCGCTGCGGTGGATCACGACGGCGGCAGTGGCGGCCGCCGTCGTCGGACTCCACGCCGTGGCCATCGAGGGGACGGACTTCAAACCGGAACTCCTGGTTGACGGCTGGAAAGGCATGGCAGCCTTCATTGGCGATGCGTTCCCGCCGGACCTGAGCTGGGAAAAGACCCTCAAGCCCGGCCTGGAAGCGACGCTGGTGACGCTGTGGATTGGTCTGCTGGGCACCACGTTGTCCGTGCCGTTCGCCCTGCTGCTCGCGGCGCTGGCTGCCGAGAACACCAGTCCGCATCGACTCGTGTACCAGGCAGCGCGCGCTATCTTGTCGTTCTTCCGGGCTGTACCGGACATCGTGTTTGCTCTGATCTTCGTCACCGCTGTGGGGCTCGGTCCCTTCGCCGGCGTCCTCGCCCTGATCTGCCACAACACGGGCGTCATGGGCAAACTGTGGGCGGAATCCATGGAGGAAATCGACGCCGGGCCGCAGGAAGCACTCCGCACGGCCGGTGCCAACAGGATCCAGCAGGTCACCAATGCCACGCTGCCCATGGTGGTACCCCAGTTCGTGGGCCTGCTGCTGTACCGCTTCGACGTCAATGTGCGCTCCTCGCTGGTCCTTGGGCTGGTGGGAGCCGGCGGCATCGGGCTGCTGATCAACCAGTCCATCAAGTCGTTCCAGTTCGACTCCATGCTCACCCACATCCTGATCGTGTTGGTGCTGATCATCGTGGTGGACCAGTTCTCCGCGTGGATCCGCAGGCGCCTGGCCGCGTAACACCCCCGCCCTGGCCCAACTGGGTCACGGCAAACGCTCCAATGCGCCCCATTACGACGTTTGCTGCTACCCAGTTGGGTGAGTGGGGGCAGAATGGGAGGTGGCCCTCTTCGGTGGGCGCGATTTTCAAGAGGGCCAACGGTGGATGGAGCAGGCATGCAGGTTGACGTTGTAGTTGTTGGCGGAGGAGCCATGGGATCGGCGGCCGCCTGGCAACTCGCCCGGGCAGGCCGCTCGGTGGTTCTGCTGGAGCAGTTCGAGGCCGGACACCACATTGGCGCTTCCCACGGCGCCACCCGCAACTTCAATACCGCGTACGCCGAGGCCGATTACCTGGATCTCCTGGCCGAATCCAAGACGCTCTGGGACGAACTCGCGGCCGAGCACGGCGCTCCCCTGCTGGACATGGTGGGATTGGCGAACCACGGCAACGTGCCCAAGCTGGAACTGATCCGCGATGCCCACCAGGAACGCGGCATAGAGAGCTACTTCATCCCAGCCGACGAGGCAGCCAACCGCTGGCGGGGAATGAACTTCGCCACCGATGTCCTGTTCGTACCGGGTTCCGGCCGGATCCGTTCGGCTGACGCCTTAGTGGCGCTGCGGCAATCGGCTGAAGCCCATGGCGCAGTCTTCAAGTACTCGACGCCGGTCCGCGACATCCGCATCGATGGCGCCGAAACGGTAGTGGTGGTGACGGAGGAAACCGAATACACGGCAACCCGCGTGGTGGTGACAGCTGGCGCCTGGACGACGAAGGTGCTGAACGGCCTCGCCAAACTCCCCGCGTTGGTGGTGACCCAAGAGCAACCCGCTCACTTCACACCTACGGACAACACCCTGGTGTGGCCGAGCTTCAACCACAACCCGGACCCTGATCCGAACAACGAACTCTACGAATACTGGTTCAGCCCCGTCTACGGCATGCTCACTCCCGGCGAAGGCGTGAAGGCAGGCTGGCACGGTGTCGGTCCCGTGATGGACCCCGACGAGCGCACGTTCGAGCCCATCCCCCAGCAGCTCGAGGCGTTGGTGCGGTACGCAGAAGAGTGGCTTCCCGGCGTCGACCCCGCCACCGCGGTTCCCATCAGCTGCACTTACACCACCACGCCCAACGAGGACTTTGTGCTGGACCGTTTCGGTCCGCTGGTGGTGGGCGCCGGTTTCTCCGGACACGGGTTCAAGTTCACGCCGGCTATTGGCCGGGTGCTGAAGGACATCGTCGACGGCGGAGTGGCACCGGAGCGGTTCCACGCGGACCGCTGAATCATCGATTAAGAGCAACTGGCCCGCAGGCAATGCCTGCGGGCCAGTTTCGCTTTGCGGAGACTACTTCTTCAGATCCGCGAGGACCTTGTTGAACGTAGCGGACGGGCGCATGATCTCAGCGGCCTTGGCGGCGTCCGGACGGTAGTAACCGCCCAGCTCGACGGCGGGGCCCTGGACTGCGGCCAGCTCGCCGACGATTGCCTCTTCGTTGGAGGTCAGGGCGTCAGCGATTGCTGCGAAGTCCTGGGCCAACTCGGCGTCTTCGGTCTGCTTGGCCAGTTCCTGGGCCCAGTAAGTGGCCAGGTAGAAGTGGCTTCCGCGGTTGTCCAGTTCACCGACGCTGCGGCGCGGGGACTTGTTTTCCAGCAGGAACGTTCCCGTTGCGCGGTCCAGAGTGTCGGCCAGGACCTGTGCGCGGGCGTTGCCCGTGGTGGTGGCAAGGTGCTCGAAGCTGACGGCCAGGGCAAGGAATTCGCCCAGGCTGTCCCAGCGAAGGTGGTTTTCCTTGACCAGCTGCTGGACGTGCTTGGGAGCGGAGCCACCGGCGCCGGTCTCGAACAGGCCGCCACCGTTGATCAGCGGAACGATGGAGAGCATCTTGGCGCTGGTGCCGAGCTCGAGGATCGGGAACAGGTCCGTGAGGTAGTCGCGGAGGACGTTACCGGTGACGGAGATGGTGTCCTCGCCCTTGCGGATGCGCTCCAGGGTGAAGGCTGTGGCCTCAACCGGGGAGAGGATCTTGATCTCGAGGCCCTCGGTGTCGTGTTCCTTGAGGTACTCATTGACCTTGGCGATCAGGTTGGCGTCGTGCGCGCGGGTCTCGTCCAGCCAGAACACGGCCGGGGTCTGGGAGGCGCGGGCGCGGGTGACGGCCAGCTTGACCCAATCTCGGACCGGGATGTCCTTGGTCTGGCAGGCGCGCCAGATGTCACCCGGGAAGACCTGGTGCTCGGTCAGGACGGTGCCCTTGCTGTCGACGAGCTGGACGGTGCCGGCTGCCTGGATCTCGAAGGTCTTGTCGTGGCTGCCGTATTCTTCGGCTGCCTGCGCCATGAGGCCCACGTTGGGAACGGTGCCCATGGTGGTGGGATCGAACGCACCGTTGGCGCGGCAGTCGTCCAGGACAACCTGGTAGATGCCGGCGTAGGAGCTGTCCGGGATGACGGCCAGGGTGTCTGCTTCCTTGCCGTCCGGGCCCCACATGTGGCCGGAGGAACGGATCATGGCCGGCATGGAGGCGTCAACAATGATGTCCGACGGAACGTGCAGGCTGGTGATGCCCTTGTCGGAATCGACCATGGCCAGCGCGGGACCCTCTTCGAGGCCCTTCGTGATGGTTGCCTTGACGCCTTCGCGGACGTCCTCGGGCAGGTCTTCCAGGCCGCTGAGGATTGCTGCGAGGCCGTTGTTCGGGCTGATGCCTGCGGCTGCGAGCTGCTTGCCGTAGGTCTCGAACAGCTCGGAGAAGTAGGCCTTGACCACGTGGCCGAAGATGATGGGGTCCGAGACCTTCATCATGGTGGCCTTGAGGTGTGCGGAGAAGAGGACGCCCTCTTCTTTGGCACGGGCAACCTGGGCCTTGAGGAACTCGTCCAGGGCGTCGGCGCGGAGCACGGTGGCGTCCACAACTTCGCCGGCGAGGACGGGGAAGTCCTTCTTGAGGACCTTGGTGGTGCCGTCTTCGCGGACCAGCTGGATGGTCAGGGAATCGTCAGCCGCCAGGACAACGGACTTCTCGTTGGAGCGGAAGTCGTTCTCACCCATGGTGGCAACGTTGGTCTTGGAATCAGCGGACCAGGCACCCATCGAGTGCGGGTTCTGGCGGGCGTAGTTCTTCACCGACAGGGGTGCGCGGCGGTCGGAGTTTCCTTCGCGCAGCACCGGGTTCACAGCGGAGCCCTTGATCTTGTCGTAGCGCGAGCGGATGTCCGTCTCGGTGTCCGAGGAGGGGTTGTCCGGGTAGTCCGGGAGCGTGTAGCCCTGGGCCTGGAGCTCGGCGATGGCAGCCTTGAGCTGCGGCACGGAGGCGCTGATGTTGGGCAGCTTGATGATGTTGGCTTCCGGCTGCTTTGCCAGTTCGCCAAGTTCAGCCAGGGCGTTGCCCGTGCGCTGCTCTTCGGTCAGGAAATCGCCGAAAACGGCGATGATGCGGCCGGCCAGCGAAATATCGCGGGTCTCCACTTCTACACCTGCGGTCGAGGCGTACGCTTCCACAATCGGCAGGAATGAGTACGTTGCCAGCATCGGCGCTTCGTCTGTGTGGGTATAGATAATCTTGGCCATTGGCGGGGTTCTCCCTGAAAGTCTGCAGATTTCAACATCTCCTAACTTACCCGAGTAGACGGATAAGGCGGCCCTTCGTGTCCGGGATCACGTGTTCGTTACCACGCCATGGTGATGAACGCCCGACGGCGGCCTGACCGCCGCTGCTGCCCGCCCCCGTCGGACCCTGGTTGCGGAGAGGTGGTTGCCTGCAGGCTGGTTGCCGGCAAATGTCTGGTCCCCGGGCGCGCCAGCATCTCATTCACCGCGAAACCGAACATAGTGAAGTCATGACCCGCACCGTTCGACCCACCTCCTTTGCTGCCTGGCTGACCGCCTTGGCGGCCGGGATTCTCCTCGCACTGACCGCTTGCGCTGTCCCGGCGCCGACACCCCGGGAGACCATCCCGCACGATGCCGACACCGGCCAGACGATGGCCGAAGCCCGCGAGGCAATCGACGCCGTCCCCGGGATCTCGGTGACTGGCTTTGCCGGAGGAGGTCCCCCCAACGTGAAGGGCAACACGGGATACTCCGTACAGATAGCCATCGACCCTGGTTACACCGTTCTTTACGGCGATTTGCTCGTCGATTACATCGTCCGGAACGTTTGGTCTGTAGGCGAGGGTTACATGCCCAACACTCAGATTCAGATCAGCGCCCGAACCGCTGACGGGGAGCCGTTCTTCGACCTCTCCACTGCAGGCGTGGGATCAGCCTGGATGGGCGGACAGCCCTCGGCTCCTTCGCAGCACAACACCATCATCATCCCGCTCAGCGCCGACGATCCCGAGGGAGCGCGCAATCTATCCCTGCTCTCACAGGACGGTTCATGGCCTGGCGTCACACCCAAGCCCCTCCCTGACAGAGTCACGGTCAAAGACCACTGATGGCCTCTTGCCACGGCCTGTGGCTGGGTTCACCAAAGGGACCTCGCCACTTGACGAGGAAGTGACATCAAATTATCACAAAATATGAAACATCTCTTTACAAACTTGTCATACGTTCGATACCTTCAAATCCGTCAGTCGGCGGTCGCCATCACTGGCCGCCTCACTCCCTCGATAGGTAGGAACAACGTGACAAAAACCAAGACCCTGGCCACAAGCCTGCTGAGTCTGTCCGCTGCCGCAATCCTGGCGCTGGTTGGAACCACCAGCGCCAACGCGGCACCGGCCCAGAACGCAGACTCCAGCGGCGCTGCGGTCAGCAGCCATGTAGTGTCGGACACCGGCGCTGCAGACTACTGGACGCCGGAGCGCATGAAGAATGCCAAATCCGGCGAAATCCTCGCGGCCAAAGCCCTTGACCGCGGCAAACTCCTCAACCTCGGCAAAGCCCAGGTCACCGAAGCCCCGGGCGCCATCAGCAGCATCGCAGGCCAGCAGGCCACCACCGAATCCAAGACCATCGACCGCAAGGTCAACCAGAGCGAAACCCCCGTCAAGCACATCGGCAAGGTCTTCTTCACCCTGGGCGGCTCCAACTACGTCTGCTCCGGCAACTCCGTCACCTCATCCAACAAGAGCACGGTCTCCACTGCAGGCCACTGCCTCAACGAAGGCCCGGGCGCGTACGCCACCAACTTCGTATTTGTCCCGGCCTACCTCAACGGTTCCGCACCTTACGGGAAGTGGACGGCAAAGGCGCTGTACGCCCCCACCCAGTGGGCGTCCAACGGCAACATGCAGTACGACACCGCTTTCGCCGTGGTCAACACCCTCAACGGCCAGAAGCTCGCCGACGTCGTCGGGGCCTCCGGCGTCCAGTTCAACGCCGCCCGCGGTCTGAGCTACAAGGCCTTCGGCTACCCGGCAGGCTCGCCCTTCAACGGCGAATCGCTCAAGAGCTGCTCCGGCACCGCCACCAACGATCCCTACAACCCGCAGTTCAACAGCCAGGGAATCCCCTGCAACATGACCGGTGGTTCCTCGGGCGGTCCGTGGTTCATCGGCAACAGCTCCACGGGCTACCAGAACTCCGTGAACAGCTACGGCTATGGCAGCAACTCCACCACCATGTACGGCCCGTACTGGGGCACCGTGATCCAGTCCACGTACAACACCGCAGCAGCGGCCTCGTAACAGTACTGAATCGCCACGCACGTCCCTGTTAAGTATGTGCGGATAAAGCACGACGGCGGCCGTCCCCTTCCGGGGGCGGCCGCCGTTGCGTTGTGGTGCTTTGTGCCTGGGCCCTGGCGGGCTCTTCTTCTAGTGGAAGAAGTGGCGGGCGCCGGTGAAGTACATCGTGATGCCTGCAGCGTTGGCTGCGGCGATGACTTCCTCGTCGCGGACCGAACCGCCCGGCTGGACGACGGCGCGGACACCGGCGTCGATCAGGATCTGCAGGCCGTCAGCGAACGGGAAGAACGCGTCGGAGGATGCAACGGCACCGCGGGCGCGCTCAGGTGCGTCACTACCGCTGGTGTTGGACGCGCCGCCAGCACCTTCGACGTCGGACTCTACCGTCACGCCCAGCGTGTTGGCGCGCTCGACGGCCAGGCGGCAGGAATCCAGGCGGTTGACCTGGCCCATGCCGATGCCCACGGCAGCACCGTGGTTGGCGATCAGGATGGCGTTGGACTTGGCAGCGCGGCAAGCGGTCCAGGCGAAAGCGAGGTCCGCGAGCGTTGCTTCGTCGGCGGCTTCGCCTGCTGCGAGGGTCCAGTTGGCGGGGTTGTCGCCGTCGGCATCTACCTTGTCGCTCATCTGGACCAGGACGCCGCCGGACACCTGGCGCATCTCGGACGGGTAGCGGCCGTAGCCCTCGGGCAGGGCGAGGAGGCGGATGTTTTTCTTCTTGGAGAGGATCTCCACAGCTTCGGGCTCGAAGTCCGGGGCGATGACAACCTCGGTGAAGATGTCGGCAACCGTGCGGGCCATGCCGGCGGTAACGGTACGGTTCGCAGCGATGACGCCACCGAAAGCGGAGACGGGGTCGCAGGCGTGGGCCTTGGCGTGGGCATCGGCGATCGGGTCTGCAGCGTCGGCGGAACCGACAGCTACACCGCACGGGTTGGCGTGCTTGATGATCGCGACAGCCGGCTCTGCGAAGTCGAAGGCAGCGCGCAGGGCGGCATCGGCGTCGACGAAGTTGTTGTAGCTCATGGCCTTGCCGTGCAGCTGGTCAGCCTGGGCGATGCCGGCCGGGGCAGCCTTGTCCACGTAAAGAGCTGCCTGCTGGTGCGGGTTTTCGCCGTAGCGAAGGACCTCGGAGCGTTCCAGGGAAAGGCCGGCGTAGGCGGGCCAGTCGATGATGCCGTCGCCGTCTTCGTCCAGGAACTGGCTGGCGGTCCAGGAGGCAACAGCGTTGTCGTAGCTGGCCGTGTGCGCGAAGGCCTTGGCAGCCAGGCGGCGGCGGGTGTTCAGGTCGAAGCCGCCTTCCTGTGCTGCAGCAACCACTGCGCCGTAGAAGTTGGGGTCCGTGACAATGGCGACGGCGGCGTGGTTCTTCGCGGCCGAACGCACCATCGCGGGGCCTCCGATGTCGATCTGCTCAACAACGTCGTCCTGCGCTGCGCCGGACTTCACGGTCTCGACGAACGGGTACAGGTTTACCACCACGAGGTCGAAGGTCTCGATCTCCATGCCCGCCAGGGTGTCCATGTGGGACGGGACGCGACGGTCGGCCAGGATGCCGCCGTGCACGCGCGGGTGCAGGGTCTTGACGCGGCCGTCGAGCATTTCCGGGGAGCCGGTGACTTCTTCGACTTCCTTGACCGGGATGCCTGCGGCGGCGATCTTCTTGGCGGTGGAGCCGGTGGAAACAATGGCGACGCCGGCTGCGTGCAGGCCCTTCGCGAGCTCCTCCAGTCCCGTCTTGTCGTAAACCGAGATCAGTGCACGGCGGATGGGAACACGGTCAAGCTGCGTCAAGCTCACAAAAGTCTCCGTCTTAGTTCGCGTAGAAGTCGCGGGTGGTGTCGCGGGTGTGGGATACGGAGAGTTTATCGCGTTTCGCTCGATGGCTCGTTTTGCGTCCCGCAACATAGGGTTGATCCATGGAAGCCACCGAGGTCGTTCTTGTTGCCGATGTAGGGAAAAGCCGCTGCCGCGTGGAGTTGCGCAGCGGTGGCGAGTTGCTGGGCGCAGCGGATCAGCACGGCTTCCCTGGCGTGCACGTGGACAACGGGCCCACGCTGGCGTTCGAGCTCCTCCTCGAGACGGTCAGCTTGTTGCCGCCGGGCCTGCCCGTCAGCACGCTGACAGGAATCGGCGCCGCAGTGGCCGGCGTCGAAGCATCCGCGGAAAAGTCCCAGGAACTCGCCACCATGTTGGCCCGGAGATTCAGTGTCCCCGCCGCCGTCCTTTCCGACGCGACAGCCGCCCAACTCGGGGCTCTCCAGGGAGCTCCGGGCACCACGCTCATCGTGGGCACCGGCGCCGTGGCCTTCCGTTTCGACGAAGCCGGAGTCCTGCACCGGGCCGACGGCTGGGGACCCTATCTTGGCGATCGCGGCAGCGGGCGATGGATCGGCCAGCAAGGTCTTCAGGCAGTTCTGGAAGCGCACGACGGCGGCCCCGCCACGTCGTTGACGGCTGCGGCCGGCGCTCTGGTCGAGTCACCGGAAATGCTCCCGGGCTGGCTCGCTGCCAACGAAAACCCCTACCGGGCGATGGCCCGGTTCGCGCCGCTGGTTCTGCACGCAGCGGAGGCGGGTGACGCCGTCGCACATGACATCATCGGCGAGGCGTGCCGCATTCTGACCCACACGGTGAAGCTCGCGTCCGGTGGCGAGCGCAGCAGTTCGCCGCGCGTGGCGATGCTCGGCGGAGTGGTGGGATCGGAGTTCTTCGCGGCGCTCTTGCGGAAGTCCCTCGCTTCGGCTGGGATTGAGGTGGTGGCACCGCTCGGCGATGGCTTGGACGGTGCTGCCCTCGCTGCGACGCGCCGCGGGCTCATCCAGGAAAGGTACATCCACCGTGACGGAACAAACTGGCCCGACTAGCGCCGACAAACTTGCGGGCCTGCGCACGGAACTCGCCGGGTTGGCGACCGAAGCCACGGCCGAAGGCTTGGACAACCTGGACATCCTGGGCACTGAAGAACTGGTCGCAGCGATGCTTGCCCACAGTGCAGGAGTACACGCTGCCGTTGAGGCTGCGAGCCCCGCGATCGTTCAAACGGTCGACGCCGTTGCGGAGCGGCTCCAGCGCGGCGGGCGCCTTTTGTACGTGGGAGCCGGTACGGCCGGGCGTCTCGGTGTGCTCGACGCAAGCGAGTGCCCGCCAACGTTCGGCACCCCGCCGGGACTCGTCGTCGGACTCATCGCCGGTGGTACCAAAGCGATACAGCACCCCGTGGAGTACGCCGAGGACAACGCGACTGCCGGGGCACGGGACCTGCACGACATCAACGTGACTGAAGCGGACGCCGTCGTGGGTATTACCGCCTCCGGAAGGACGCCGTACGTGATCGGCGCGCTGGAGGAAGCGCGGAAGCGGGGTGCCTTTACGGCATCGCTGGCGTGCAACAAGAGCTCTGCCGTGAGCCATCTGGCGGACGCCGCGATTGAAGTTGTTGTGGGTCCGGAGTTTATTGCGGGCTCCACCAGGCTAAACTCGGGCACCGCCCAGAAACTCGTCCTCAACATGATCAGCACGCTGGTGATGGTGAAGCTCGGCAAGACGTACGGGAACCTCATGGTGGACCTGCGCGCTACGAACGAGAAGCTCTTGGCCCGTTCGCAACGGACGGTCCAGCACGCCACCGGTGTCTCTGCCGGGGAAGCTGCCGCAGCGTTGGACTCTGTGGGTGGTTCGGTGAAGGCGGCCATTTTGGTGCTTCTGACCGGTATCGAGGCCGGTCAGGCCAAGGGTGCCTTGGAAGAGGCCGGTGGTTTCCTGCGGCGGGCCATCGAGAACCAGAAGTAACGCGGACTTCCGCTCCGTGCACAGCGCATAAAGTTGCATGCAGGAGGCCCAATGAATACATACACAGCCGTGCCCAGCGGCGAGCAAGTTGTGCAGGAACTGCCATGGCGGTGGAAGGTCCAGGGACGGATTTTCCTGATCGGCGGGCTCGGGTTCATGTTCGACGCCTGGGATGTCACGCTCAACGGCATCCTGATTCCACTGCTGTCCAAGCACTGGTCGCTGCAACCGACTGACGCTGCGTGGATCGGCACGGCCAACCTGATCGGCATGGCTGTGGGTGCGTTCGCGTGGGGCACCATTGCCGACACCATTGGCCGCAAGAAAGCCTTCACGGCGACACTCCTGATTTTCAGCATCTTCACGGTCCTGGGTGCTTTTGCGCCGGACATCGTGTGGTTCTGCATCTTCCGTTTCATGGCCGGCTTCGGCTTGGGCGGCTGTATTCCCGTGGATTACGCCTTGGTGGGTGAGTTCACGCCGCGCAAGCAACGGGGCAAGGTGCTGACGGCCATGGACGGGTGGTGGCCGATCGGTGCTGCGCTCTGTGGTTTCGTCTCCGCCGGCCTGGTTGCTGCCTTCGGCGATTGGCGGCTCACGATGCTCATCATGGTTCTGCCCGCATTGCTCGTTTTCTGGGTTCGGCGTTCGGTGCCGGAATCTCCGCTGTTCCTGATTCGAGCGGGTAGACGGCAGGAGGCTGCGGCCGTGATTGACGGTTTGGTGGAGGCCACTGGCGCCACGCCGAGGGCCTACAGCTTGCCCGAACCGCAGGCCGCACCGCGCCTCTCCCCCGGCAGCGCGTGGGCGCAGCTGCGTGGGATCTGGCAGTTCAACTGGAAGATCACCACCGCAGCCTGGGCCCTGTTCTTCAGCATCCTCTTGGTCTATTACTTGTCGCTCACGTGGATGCCGCGCATCCTCATCAGCGCCGGATTCGAGGAGTACAAGGCGTTCGTCACGACGGCGAGCATGGCCGCCGTCGGACTTCTGGGTGTGGTGGTGGCAGCGCTGCTGGTGGAGCGGGTGGGGCGCAAGTGGATTCTTGCCATCACTGGTCCTTTGTCCGCGCTGACCCTGGTGATCGTGGCTTTTGTGGTGGATGTGCCATCGGCTGCTGTGTTCTGGCTGCTGGTGTTCGGCTTCGTGGTCCAGGTAGCCATCCCGGTCCTGTACGCCTACGTGTCCGAGCTGTACCCGACCGAGCTTCGCGGCTCGGGCTTCGGCTGGGCATCGACGTTCTCCCGCATCGGCGCCGGCTTCGGCCCGCTGGTGTTTGCCTCGTTTTTCTGGCCCGAATTCGGGTTGGCGCAGTCGTTCGCGATGGCTGGTGGCCTGGTGCTGCTGTCCGTGCTGTGGATGGCGTTCTTCGCCCCGGAAACGAAGCAGCGCGTGCTGGAGTAAGCGGGCCCCTTTACCCAACTGAGTCGCAGTAGAGCGCGTTTTGAGTCGTCAAAACGCGCTCTACTGCCACCTACTTGGGAGCCCAGCCGCGCTGTTCGAGCGCCCTGCGCACCTTGGCGACGGCGGACCTCGCGTCGTTGCTCATGTGCCGCTTTGAGATCCTCACCAAGATCCATCCTGCGCGGCTGAAGTCCTCCTCACGGGCAATGTCCCTCACGATCTGCTCCGGTTCCGAGTGGCCTTCGCCTTCGTATTCGACGGCAACGCGCCGCTCGCGATAGGCCAAATCCGGTTGACGCACGACGCCGGGACTCAGTTCGGTGGGCACGTTGACTTCCGCGGTGGGCAACCCAGCCCTCTTCAGCGCCAGCCTTAACCTCGTTTCAGGTGCCGAGTCGGCACCCAAGCAGGCTTGTTCCAAAGCGAGACGGGCCTTACGAATACCCGGTGTCCCCCAGTGCCGGTCAAGCATCTCTTCGAGCTCATCCATGGTGCAATACGGCGAACTGCGTCCCTCAAATTCCGGCCTCGGCATACGCAGCAAATGGTCAGCCACGACCGTGATCTCGTCGATGTCCATTTTCCGGGCACAGTCCAGCCACGTCCGAGCCCGGCTGGTGATAAGCAGTCCATTGAATGCGGTGATTTCGTCCTCGAAGAACTGTCCCCGATGTCCCACCACACCTCTTCGCCGAGGGATGGCCATAGTGTGGGGCCGTGAGATGTGGATGTGGGATAAGTGACTATCAGGTAGAAACCCAGGGAACTCCCACAGCAGAAATGCAGTGGCATGCGAGGCCGCCGAAAATGGTGTGACGAGAGTGACCGGGCGAACCATGTCCGCAAAGGCATGCTGTGTTTCCAGACGAGGGACTCGAATCGCCCGGCTCGGCGAGTCCAGACCGTGGTGACTCAACCGCCGTCGAGATATGCCGGCGGCAACGGCTTCCTGCCAGGTGAATGGCATCGACGAGAGTGGTTCAGGCATCGGCCCAGGAGTCTTCATGCCCCATGCTGACAAACATCATCATCCCCATGCGGCGTTATCCACAGGCGCAAGTTGCCCTACGGAAACTAGGTAGCAGCACAGCGCGTTCTGAGCGTTCAAAACGCGCTTAAATGCGACTCAGTTGGGTAGGGCGAGCTACTTGGGTGAGGGAGCGGCGGCGAGGTCCTTCAGGGTCTGGACCAGCAGACGGCGCTCCACTACCTTGATGCGCTCGTGCAATGTTTCCTCGGAATCCTCCGGAAGCACGGTGACGGCTTCCTGGGCAATGATGGGCCCGGTGTCCACGCCGGCGTCGGCCCAGTGAACGGTGCAGCCAGTGACCTTCACGCCGTACGCAATGGCATCGCGAACTCCGTGGGCGCCCGGGAAGGACGGGAGCAGCGCGGGGTGTGTGTTGACGTACTTGCCGTCGAAAGCGTTGATGAAGTCTTCGCTGACGATCCTCATGAACCCTGAGGACACCACGACGTCCGGAGCGTAGGACAGCACCTTGTCCCGCAGTGCGGTGTCCCATTCAGCACGGGTTTCGAACGAGTTGAAGTTGACCACGAAGGTCTCAATGCCGGCTTCGTCAGAGCGCTCCACACCGTACGTGTCCGGGCGGTCGGCGCCCACAGCGGCGATCTCGACATCCAGTTCACCCGACTTCACGGCGTCGATGACTGCCTGAAGATTGGAACCAGTACCGGAGACGAGGACAACAATGCGCATTGCACTAGCTTATGGGCGGCTCGCGTAGGCTGGAAAACATGAATCCCGACGTCGGTCCCAAGCCGAGCCAGCAACCCCGCTCCGAGGCCGAAAAGTCCGCCCTCGGCAAGACCCAGATCCTGTTCCGTGCATTCCTTTTGACGGCGTTGGGCGCGTTCTTCGTGTTCTCCCTGAACGTGAACTACGTGTGGTTGAGCGCCATTCTGACGCTCGCAGGTCTGGTGCTGGGGATCGTCGTCTTGGTCCGCACGTTGAAGTACAAGCACCCCCGCCTGATTCTCTTTGGGACAATCTCAGGTCTGGTGGTCACGGCCGTGATGTGCCTGCTCATCCTGACGTCGGTGCTCTTCTTTAGCCAAGTCAGCACCTACCAGGACTGCTCACGCGGGGCGCTGACGGAGTCCGCCAAATCGCAGTGCCTGACGCAGCTCGAGAACTCCATGCCGGGACCGCTTCGCTAAGCCCGTCCGCTGGAGTAGCCCAGCGCTAAAGCGAGCAGGCCCGCTCAGGCGTGTTCGTCGTCGTACGCTGCTTCGTCGAGGTTCGCCTCGCGCTGCTTCTGGCTGCGTTCCAGCCACGGCCCCACTGCGTAGCCAATCACGACGCCGATACCCACTTCCGCGGCCAGCCAGACTGCCGTCCACAGCGGGTGGGGTCCGATTTCCGTGAGCCGCCCAATACCGGCAGAACCGCGGGCGATCCACGCCAAGGCACCGCCAAGGAGCCCCGCAACCGCGCCAATGAACGCACCCAGGAACAGGGTTGAGACGGCAGCTGTGAACCATCGGGCTTTGATCTTGATGGAGAGCCACTCGTCAAAGTGGTTCTCGCCTTCGCGGAGGAACCACCAGCCCGCCAGGATGCCGGCGACCACGGGCAGCGCGAGTGCCATGGCACCGGCGTCGAGCTGTCCTGCGGGGAGGGCGCCGAGAACCGGGACGGCCGGGAGCGGTCCGACCGCCGTGCCCAGCGGACCCGCCGTGGAGCCAACGCCGAGCGAGAATCCCGCGCCGGAGGACCAGGAAAGCGCGAAAATGACGAGGTTCGGCAGGAAGCCCAGCTGCGCGATGGTGAGCACGGCTCCGCCGAGGGCGCCGGCCTGGATGCCTTCGTAAACGGCAATGATGTCCGTCCAGTGCCACACGATGGTGACAGCCAGCAGGACCGCGGCCAAACAGACCGAAGCCATCGCCGCGACGAATCCGGCCTTCAACGCGGAGCCTACGTAGGAGCCTGCCCAGCGCGAATGCTGGCTGGTCTTGGCGAGCCAGGCGACGGCGTCGACGCCGATCAGTCGGCTCCACGAACCGGCCTCTCGGCGAGCGCCCACGATCAGGCCAAGGCCGAAGGAAATCAGGGGGATGGTCATGGCGAACCAGAGATTGATAACCACTTCAGGGGTGCGGCACACGAACCCGGTGGCGGCCCCGAACGCCGCGTACACGACGAAGGCGCCAAGGAACGCTTGCCACAGTTGGTCGGTGTAGGAGGCCCGGGCGAGCCGACGACCCGCGCGCCACGCAAGCAGGAACGGGATCAGCGTCAGCCCCAGCGGAATGAGGGACAGCAGACCCGAACCCGGCTGGGCCGCAGTACCGATATTGACCTGCGCCAGCTCCAGCGGAACACCGTGGATCAGCAGCCAAGCCTGGCCGCCCAACCGGGCCAGGGAGTCGACGTTCCGGTCCTGGAAACCATCGGTTGCCCACACCCCCACCAGCGGTAACACCACAACGATGGCCGAAATGAACGCTGCCTGCGCCGCTTCCAAACCACCCTGCAGCCAAAGGGGCATCGGGAGGCCACGGTTTCCGGTCTGATCAGCGCGCAGTTTCATCGTGATCTATCGTGCCACGGCAGGCCGCTCCCACCCCGCAGGCGCCCCTGAAATACCGCGAATTCCAGCGCTTTTTCCACGAAGCCGCCGTAAAATGGGAGGTGTTCTCACGGGGCACGGAGCCCTCACCGACCACCTCAGCTCCGCCCCCACCTGCACAGACTTTGCAAGGCCCGGAAACAAATCGAAGCCGGGAACTAGGAGCGGCCAATGGATAGGTGTCACAACTCATAACAGAAAGTCGTACTAGCCGCTGGTGCAGCCGCCTCGGGATTCTCTCCTAGGCTGCACCAGCCTTCTTTTTGCTCTTCGCCTTGCCTCCCCGAGGGGCGACATCTCGGCACTTTAGGGCTCGCTTAGTTCCGAGAGCTGACCCCTCACGACGCCGGGTGGCCAGGTTGAGCACGTACCCCACCACCTCCCGCCGAGGGGCGACATCTCGGCACTTTGATGCCTCTCTTTCTGCCGAGATCTAACCCTTCGCGCCAGCCCGCTAGAGCTGGGGCCCGTAGATGAACTCCTTGGCGTGGTTGACGGCCTTCTTGAAGGCATCGTTCCGCAGCGTCACTTGCTCCCCGCTTGCACCTGCGCTTGGTTCCATGAACGCTGTGGGGCCGGGCCGGAGCATCCAGATGTCACCAGCCGGTGGGAGGTAAAAGACGCCGAAAGAGCGATGCTCGGGGTCGTCGGTCCAGATGGGCACCACAGCAACCGCAGCGCCGGTGTCCGGGTTGATCCACTGGGCACGGGGCAAGGGCTGCTCGTGGACTTCGGGGTCCAGGAATGGCGCCGTTCCCCTCCCCCAGCGTTTCTCGAACCGTTCGTAGAACGCGGGAATGATGTGGCCGTCATACGGACGCCAGGCACTCATGAATGGCTCCTTGGTGATTTGAGGGTTCGGGAAGAAGGCTCCCAGCCGGGCGGCCCGAAAGTCAGGGGCGACTGGGGCCGCCCTGGTTCCTTGCTGGCCGCTGGTTCGTGTCGATGGACTCGCACCTTTACCGGCGTTCCGGGCTTTCGTGCGGGCACACCCCTCCGCCGCGCCTGATCGTAAGCCGCCCGCTTTCCTGGGTCCGACAAAACGACGTACGCCTGCATGATGGCGTGCAGTTCCTGGAGGTCGGCCGCGGAGGTGGTGTCGCCGTCGTCGACCTTTTGGCGTGTATCCGGGTGATGGGTCCGGAGCAGCGTGCGGTAGGCGCGGGCGATCTCACGGGTCGTCGCGTCCGGCGACACGTGCAAAGTGGCGTAGTAGTCGGGTTGATCGCTCACGGTTGGTTCCGGTTTCCTGCAGCGGACTTGGGGATGGCCCCCGGCGTGAACCGGGGGCCATCAATCGGGAGACGACGGGCGGGGACCGCTTTCATGTGCGCTAAAAAACGCTGTGACGTGGCACGAAGCCTGCGCCCAACTATTCCGATGCGGCCGCCTCCGTTGTTCCCGGTCGGCGCCCTGCCGGTTGGCCACCCCCGGGGAAGCCTTCCGGAAGGGCACAGGATTAGGCGTTGATCTCTTGCCGTTGTTCGGTGGACGTGATCTCGATGCGCCGCGGCTTGGCCTTCTCGGCGACGGGGATGCGGAGTGTCAGCACGCCCGCGTCGTAGCTGGCCTTGACGCCTTCGGTGTCCAAGGTGTCGCCCAGGATCAGTTGCCGGCTGAAGACACCTTGCGGGCGTTCGGCGGCGATCATCTCTGAGTTCTCGCCAGCCGGCGACTTCCGTTCTGCCTTGACCGTGAGGACGTTGCGCTCGACGTCGAGGTCGACGGAGTCGGGGCTCACACCTGGCAAATCAAAGGCAACGACAAACTCCTCGCCCTCCTGCCAGGCATCCATGGGCATGCCGGCAGGTCGTGCTGTTGTGCCAAAAACCTGTTGGGCGAGCCTGTCGAATTCGCGGAACGGGTCAGTGCGCATCAGCATTTTGTTCTCACTCCTCTGGTCGTGATGCTGATTTGTTGTTGTCCCAGCCTTCCCTGATCTGTGGTGGCTGGTATAGATTTTTTATAGCACCGGTGAGAGAGTGGATGCAAGTAGTTTCTCGGAAGATTTTTGGAGGTCTTTGATGGCAGCTTCGGATGGCGCGACTGCCGCTGAAGAGTACGACGGCGGCCCGGCTGCTTCCGGGGCGGACGGCACCTCTGCCGGTGGCCGGGACGCTCGCGGCGTCTACGCGATCTCAGTGGCGGCGGAACTGGTTGGCACGGGGCAGCAGAACATCAGGCAGTACGAGCGCAAAGGGCTGGTCACCCCGGAAAGGACCGACGGCGGCACCCGGCGTTACAGCGAGGACGACCTTGCGACTCTACGGAGGATCGGCGCACTCCTGGATGAGGGGCTGAACCTGGCCGGAGTGAAGCTGGTGCTCGAGTTGGAGGCCGAGAACCGCGGGCTGACGGAGGACAACCGGGGGCTTGCTGATGACAACCGGGAACTCCGGGCTGATAACCGGGGGCTGCGCAAGGATTTGAAGCGGGCGCGGTCTTCTCCGAGCGGCCAATTCTGACTGAACGAGACACCACTGGAGTCGTCAGGCAGTGGCTGCAGACCAGCGAAAGGCGCGAACGCCCAACCTCAGAGCCGACCATGTAACATAGCGCGGCTTACCGCGCCTCTTTCCATGACTGTCAGAGGTCACGGATATGGTGTGATCTACAACAAAAGGGCGTTGAAGTCGGCAAGGCCCAGGCCGCTTCACGGTCACCCCGCCGCCCCAGACGGCGCTGGTTCACGACCAGGGCAGGGTACGGAGGAAACTCCAATCGCATCACTCAGAGAGGGCAGCAAGTCGCTGTCTGCTCGCTTAAAAAGGGGAACATATGAATAAGGCACTCATTGGCACTGCGGTCCTTGCGACGGCGCTCGCCCTCAGCGCGTGTGGGAGCACGGCCAAGAACACGGCAGCGGAGTCGGCGAAGTCCTCAGACGCTCCAGTCACCGCCCCGACGGCAGAGCCCGTGGCCACTCCCAAGTCGACGCCTTCGCCGACTGGAAATGCAAAGTCGGCGCGGGGTAACTTCATTGCAAAGCTCGGCGACGTAGGAACGTTCAGCAACCAGAACACCAAGAAGGTGACTACCAAGTTCACCGTGGACAGCATCCTGGACACTGTTTGCACAGAGCCCTACTCCCGTCCGGCCGAGAACGGCCGGATTATTTCAGTGGCCCTGACCGTGGAGACCACTCCGGAACTTGCCGAGGATTCCTTTCCAAAGCACATGATCTCTAGCCACGACTTCAAGTTCATCGCGGCCAGCGGCACAACGTTCAACGGTAATCTGGGCACTTCAGCGACGTACTCGTGCATCGACGACGCGCTGGAATTCCCGAGCGGGGGTATGGGGCCCGCAGAGAAGGTATCAGGCAGCGTTGTTCTCGACCTTCCGCCGGGAACGGGAACGCTGGTCTACACGGGCGGCGCATACGCCGGCCCATTCTTCGAGTACCCGATCAGCTAACAAAGGAATCTAGGGGGCCGGTCGCACCTGTCTGGGGCCGGCCTCCTCAACCCCGCCGAGACGTGAAGGAGCGGCACGCCGAAAAGTCGTCCCGCAGGCCGCGGCATTCGCTATCGGTCGCAATCGGCACAGGTCAAAGCAAAAGCCAGAGCGCATCAGGGGCCAAGATTCTGCTTAATTGCCTCGCTATTCCGGCAAAGGCTAAGTCGCTCCTCTAAAAGAGTGAACGATACCTGACGTGGCCGCTCCCCAACTCCGATTATTCAACGCCTCTTGTCGTTTTGCTAAACGCAGTTGAAAATCTACAGAATCGCCGTCATCCCGCCCCACCCCGTACCCACGCGGGAAGCCGTGGGCCATGCAGCTCCCCCACTGCCCGCGTACAACCACAGCTCACCCGCGGCGTTCCGCGCGAGGATGTCTGCACGTCCATCACCGTCGAAGTCACCCGGACCAAGCAGCGAGTTCATGACGTTCCAGCCCTGCCCAATAGCCCGCTGCGGCAGCCATCCACCAGAGCCGTTGCCTGGGTAAAGCCAGAGCACACCGGAGGAGTCCCGGGCGGCAACATCGGGCGTGCCGTCGCTGTTGAAGTCGCCGACGCCGGACATCTCGGACATTCCGTTCCAACCGGTACCCACCTGGATAGCAGACAGCCAACCGCCGGAGCCGTTACCCCGGTACACCCACAGCACGCCGGAGGCGGTCCGGGCAGCGATATCCACGAAGGTGTCGCCGTTGAAATCCCCGACGGACTCGATCGCGGTCATGCCAGCCCAGCCCATGCCCACCTGAACGCGAGGCAGCCATCCGCTCGAGCCATTGCCGGGGTAGAGCCAGAGCAGCCCTCCGCCATCACGGGCAAGGACGTCGGCATTCCCGTCGCCGTTGAAGTCGCCGGGAGTAACCAGAGCCGTCATGATGTTCCAGCCCTGCCCTACTTGAACGCGATTCAGCCACCCGCCCGAGCCATCCCCCGGGTAGAGCCACAGGACGCCGGAAGCTTCCCGAGCCAAAACATCCGTTAACCCGTCCCCGTTGAAATCATTCTTGACAGGCTGCTCCACGGTCCCGTCGATGATTCGCACAGAAGCAGTGCCGTAGCTGACGACGTACGCCTTGTTGGTGAAGGTGTTGACGGCAGCGGAGACCGGCTCGCTGCCTGTGTAAACGGCGTAGCTGCTGTTGCTCTGGCCATCGATGATGACGGTGCCCCCGCCGCTGGTCGGCGCATAGACCTTGTTGCTCGTGGGGTTCACGACGATCTCGCTGACACGCGTGGCGGTGCTGATGGTGGTCACTTCCGTGAAGGTCGCCCCATCAATGATTTTTACAAAGCCGTCCGTTGAAGCACTGTCTGCGGCTACATATATCTTGTTCGTCCCAGGATTAACCGCGAGGGTGCCGACGGTCTGCGAGAACGTGAGGCTCGCTCCACTGGTGTCGGTTGCGCCGTTGATTACGGAGAGCCGTGGCCCGAACCTGCTGATCGTCGTGATGTAAAGCTTGTTCGTTGTCTCGTTCATCGCTGCGCCCAAGATGCCTGCGCCGATGACGATCGTTGAGGAGAGATTGCCGCTGGCGTTGATAACCTTGATGGTGCCACTGGACTGAACATAGACCTTGTCCGTCACGGAATTCACCAGGATGTCCTGCGCACCTCCGTCGAATGGCACAGAGGTGGTCGTGTTCGTAGCCCCATCAATGATGGTGATGCCGGTCTTCACGGCCACGTAGATCTTGTTGGTCGTTTCGTTCACCGCCACAACGCCCGGCTCAGCCCCCACGGGAACCCACGTCACGGCACCGGAAACCCCATTTACGACAGCAACCGAGCCGCCGATCTCGCTGACGTAGATCTTGTTCGTCGCCGAGTTCACGGCAACGTCCACGGGCATGTCTCCCGAGTACAGGAGGCCTCCGTCGGACGTTCCGTTGATGACCGAAACGCCTTCGAATGAGGCAACGTACGCCTTGTTCGTCACAGGGTTCACGGCGATGGCACCAGGTTTGTCGCCCACAGGAACGATGTCCGTCACCGCATCAGCCACAGCCGGCGATCCGGGCGAACTGAAGGCTCCCAACAACAGCGCCAAGCCCAAACCGACAGCGACTGACCGCACCGCCGCCCAGCGCCGCCGTCGTACTCCAAGCGCGCGCGAATTGTCCCCAGCAGCAAACATGGCAAGACCCCCAGAAGTCATGACGCCCCAGCGCGTCGGTGAAGCAGAGTCTACGCGCGCCCTGAGACAAACTGGAGCCCCACCTGTTAACCAACTCTTCCTCCACAGGCCACCCGTTCTAACCCGCGCCGCCAACCGCTCCGACCACCGTGGAAGGCGTGAGGATCGCAATCGTCGCCGAATCATTCCTGCCATTGATGAACGGGGTAACCCACTCCATCCTGCGGGTGCTGGAGCATCTGCAGGAGCGCGGGGATGAGGTGATGGTGATCGCGCCGTCGACGTCGGACACTGATGTTTCGAGCGTCGAGAAGGGTGCGTATGTGCACCGGCTTCCTTCGGTGCCGCTGGCCGGCTATACGAATGTGCGGGTTGCGTTGGGTGGTGTGAATCGGGTCAAGCGAATCCTTGCCGATTTCTCCCCCGATGTTGTTCATCTCGCCTCCCCGTTCGTCCTCGGCTGGCGCGCAGTGCAGGCCGCCCACCAACTCGGCATCCCGACCGTGGCGATCTACCAAACCGAGGTTCCCAGCTACGCCGCCCGCTATGGCGTGCCGTTCCTGGAGAACTGGGCCTGGAACCGCGTGGACAACATCCACCTCCTGGCCACCCGAACCCTTGTGCCCTCCACTTTCGCGCTGAACCAGTTGCGCGGGCGAGGCATCCTGCGCGTGGACATGTGGCGCCGCGGCGTGGATACCGCGCGCTTCAACCCCGCCAAACGTTCGACGGCGTGGCGCAGCTCAGTAGCGTCTGACGGTCACCGGATCATCGGCTACGTCGGCCGGCTCGCCGTGGAGAAGCAGGTTGAGGATCTTGCCGTACTGGCTGATCTGCCCAATACGAAGCTGGTGATTGTGGGTGATGGCCCGCAGCGTGCGGCGCTGGAAGCTCAGCTGCCGGACGCTGTATTCACGGGGTTCCTCGGCGGGGATGCACTGGCTGAGGCGGTAGCGGGTTTTGACCTCTTTGTTCATCCCGGCGAGTTCGAGACCTTCTGCCAGACCATCCAGGAGGCCATGGCATCGGGCGTTCCAGTGGTCGCGACCGGACGCGGCGGGCCCTTGGACCTCGTCGAAAACTCCCGCACCGGCTGGCTGTATGAGCCCGGAAACCTCAGCCAACTCAGGGCATACGTGCAGGACTTGATGGGCGACGACGCCAAGCGCCGCGCGTTTGCAACGGCGGCCACCGCCTCGGTCCAGGGGCGGACGTGGCCTGTGCTCAGCGCCGACCTGGTCCGGCATTACACCGAAGTTATCGCGTCCTTCTCCCGCGAAAACGGGCCCACAGAACTCACCTCAAGCAAAGGACCCACTTCATGAAGATTTCCGTGATCGGCTGCGGCTACCTCGGCGCAGTCCATGCAGCAACGCTCGCTTCGATGGGCCACAGCGTGGTGGGCATCGACGTAGATTCCTCCAAGGTGGAGCAGCTGAACAAAGCTGTGGCGCCGTTCCACGAGCCCGGTTTGGACGAGCTCCTCCAAGACGGCCGAACCACCGGCCGGCTCGTGTTCACCACCGATTTCTCAGCCGCCGCAGATGCGCAGGTGCACTTCCTCTGCGTTGGTACCCCGCAGTCCAAGACCTCTGACACGGCCGATCTCTCATACCTGATGGGCGCAACGAAGAGCCTCCTGCCGCACCTGGCCAAGGGGGCCGCCGTCGTGGGTAAATCGACAGTGCCGGTAGGCACAGTGGAAACGCTCCGCACGATACTGGCCCGACGCTCCGATGTGCTGCTCGGCTGGAACCCCGAGTTCCTGCGCCAGGGCACTGCGGTCAAGGATTCGTTGGTTCCCGATCGTCTGGTTTACGGCGTCCCGGGCGGCAAGGGTGCCGCTGCCGGCGCTCCGGTCACCGCCGTGCTGGATGCCGTGTACGAACCGCTGATCAGCGCCGGCATCCCGCGGCTCGTCTGCAACTTCGCGACCGCGGAACTGATCAAGTCGGCGTCGAACGCGTTCCTGGCCACCAAGGTCAGCTTCATCAACGCGATGGCCGAGCTGTGCGACGCGTCGGGCGCTGACGTGAGCGAGCTCAGCGAGGCGATGGGCCTGGATCCGCGCATCGGCAACCGGTACCTGCACGCCGGGCTCGGTTTCGGCGGCGGCTGCCTGCCCAAGGACATCCGGTCGTTCCGTGCGCAGGCCCGCGAGCTGTCGGTGCCGTCCGTGGATGAGTGGATGGCCCTGGTTGATTCGGTGAACCTGGACCAGCGTTCCCGCGCCGTGGAAGTGGCTCGCGAGATGTGCCGCGGCTTCCTCTCCGGCCGCACGGTGACCATCCTGGGCGCAGCGTTCAAGCCTGACACTGACGACATCCGCGACTCCCCCGCCCTGGACGTCGCCCAACAACTCGCTGCCGCGGGCGCTCACGTCACCGTCACGGACCCCAAAGCCATCAACAACGCCTGGATCCGCTACCCGCAAATCCGCTTCGAGGCCGACACAAAACGCGCCCTCGAAGGCGCCGAACTGGTGCTGCTGCTCACCGAATGGGACGAATACGTCTCGCTGTCGCCTACCGTTGTGGGGTCGCTCGTACGACGCCGGATGGTGCTGGACGCTCGAAACGTCTTGGACGCTGAGGCCTGGCGGAGCGCCGGGTGGACGGTCCGCGGGTTGGGGACGGGGGCGTCGGTTGTTGCTGATGAGCGGGGCCCGGGTGTGGATGCGGGGCGTGCCGGCGGGAAGAAGCACGCGCGGGCGTAGGGCCCGAAGGTCTGGTGTGCCTCCTGTAATCTGCGAAGCACGCTAAGTCATAGATAACTTTCCCTCCCCTTGCCGTTCCGCCGAGTGTTATGGTCACGGGACGCGCCATCGCATCGGCGCATCTACAAGGGGGCAATAAGTGAAAAAGGGTTCTATTCTCGCGGCCAAAATCAGGCATTTGTCAGGCAAGTCTTCGTGGGCTCAACGCAGGAAGACACTGGGGCTGGTGGCGATCACGTCGATGCTGGCTATGACCACAGCCTGCGGTCAAGGGACGACTTCAAGCGCCAGTTCGGTGAACAGCACAACGGCAACACCTTCAGCGACACCATCGCCAACACCCAGCAAGGTCGCTGGGACGGCCTGCAAAAGTGAGAAAGCGACTCAAACTTCTTCCGGCGAGACGTACGTCTGCGCGGTTGACCGTGCCGGCACATTAACGTGGTTGGACTCAGCGACCGCCAAGAAACTGTCCGATGATCGAGCTGCTGAGGCGGCTGCCAAAGCTGCCGCTGAGAAGGCGGCAGCGGACAAAGCCGCTGCGGATAAGGCAGCTGCTGACAAAGCTGCAGCTGACCAGGCAGCGGCAGCTCAAGCTGCGGCCGCAAAGGCAGCAGCGGACAGAGCGGCCGCTGACGCCGCGGCTGCCAAGCTGGTTCCCAAAGCTGCTGTCCCGGCGGCGCCGCAGGCACAAAGTAACTGCGATCCGAACTACTCTGGTTGCGTTCCCGTTGCATCCGACGTCGATTGCGCTGGCGGCAAAGGCAACGGCCCGGCATACGTACGAGGCCCTGTGACTGTCACCGGTTCTGACATCTACGGTCTCGATAGCGACGGAGACGGAGTCGGCTGCGAGAAGTAGTCATCGTGCGGGTGACCGTGGCCGAGAGGCCGCGGTCACCCTCATGTTGCACGCGCGGGCGTAGGGCCCCTTTTGCTTTACTTGGGGCATGGAAGAGTCTGGCAGGAAGGACCGCGCGCTCCGGGTTGATGGTCTGGTCAACGCCCGTGATCTTGGCGGTTTGGAACGTGCAGACGGAACCCTGACGCCGCACGGGGTGTTTTTCCGAAGCGACAACGTGGACCGGATAAGCCCCGACGGGTGGAAACAAGTCTACGAAGCAGGCATCCGCACCGTCGTCGATCTTCGCCAACCGCAGGAACGGGAAAGGGACACCCGGAAACGTCCGGCCTGGCTCACCACGATCAATGTTGATCTGGACGGTCGTGAGAACACGGATTTCTGGGCCGACTACTGGGACAACGGTTTGGTGGGCACGGCACTGTATTTCCTGCCCCACCTGGCCGAGATGCCCGAACGAGCCGGGGCTGCTATCTCAGCCATACTCAACGCACCGCCGGGCGGCGTCCTCTTTCATTGCATGGGTGGCAGGGACAGGACCGGAATTCTTGCCATGATTCTGTTGTCGGCCGTGAACGCCGGCACCGAGGAAATCGTAGATGACTACCTCGAAACCGTCAGGCTCGGCGACGTCTGCGCTGCCAGCAGCAACAGAAACAATGCCGAATCCGTGCTCAACGAACTCTGCGAGCGCCACGGGACAACCACCGAAGGAGCCTTTCGGACGGCTTTGGCCGGGTTCGACCCTCAACAATTCATCGAGGCCGCCGACCTCCCCGAGCGCGACCGCACCGCTCTAGCCACCTGGCGCGGCAGCATCCTTCAGCTCGGTTGATAACCGCCGAGCCAGTTGACGCCAGATCAGCGGCTCCGTACCGCTGATCGAAAGGCGAAGCTCGACGACGGCGGCTTATGGCCTTGTGGTCCCCCACCGTCAGGCGGACAATGTGTCCCACGGCAGACCTCCGAGTCTGTTCTATTCTCACCAAGGGGGCACCATGGGAGAGTTGGGCACGGACATCCCAATGGGCGAGACACGTGATGTGAGCACTGAACTGGCAAGGCTGATGATCGAGCGGGCCGCCCCTGATGAACTGCTCACCTTCGACGAAGTCGCCGACGAGTACTACGCGGATCCCGAATCCACACTGAACCCGGCCAAGAATGATGAGGCCGTTGGTTTCGGCCTGGAGCTGGCTTTACTTGCGCCTTTTGCCCTCGCCGTGGCCCAGTTCATCATCGGTTTCCTCGGTGACCTGCTGCGCGATGTGGCCAAGGACGCGGTGAAGGACGCCGCCAAACCAGCAGTGACGGGAGCCGTTCGCAGGGTGTTGCGGCTGGGCTCCCCACAGGATTCCACCAGTGCAGCAATCGAACTCACTGCGGAGCAGCGCGACCGCGTCTTCGCTGCCGCCAAAGAGCAGTCCAAGCGTCTTGGCCTCGACGAAACCAAGGCCGATCTGCTGGGAAACGCAATCATCGGGGTCCTCAGCAGGTGAATCTTCCGTAGCTCTCCAATCCCTAGGAGCCGGTCAGCATGGACCAGAAGCCGTTGACGCCAGCAGTTGATCCTCGCCGGGTCAACGTACTCGCCCTCCCCGCACCCACCACTGGCCTGTACCTTCTCTTCATTGCTGCACTTCTGGCGGTCGGCTTGTTTGTGGGCTCATGGATGCACAACGTGGTCCTTGGACGGGAATGGGTCCAAGAGTTGGGTAAGTGTCTGGCTCTGGATCTCGCTCAGCAACAGCAATGCACGGCACCTCTGGAGATCAGGCGGGGCCTCTGGTCCCTGGCCGGGGCGGGGGTTATGGCAGTGTTCGCCGTGGCCGTCATGTTTGTTGTGCCATTAATGATTCGACGGCGGCGAGCCCTGCAGGCGCCGTCGCAAAAGCACAGCGCGGTGGTGGAACGCTTCGGCGACTTGGCGTCCGAGGCCGGCCTGCGTCGCGTACCAAAGCTATTCATCGGTCCGGCACGAATGGGAGATGCCTTTTCTTTCGGCAGGCCCGGATCAACGGCAGTTGCCCTGCCGCCAAAGATTGTCGGTCTGCTTGTACGGCCCGGACCGGCCGACGGCGTGATCCTCCATGAGTTCGCGCATATCCGTCACCGCGACGTGGAACTGGCCTGGCTGGCGCGGAGCTCGTGGTACGTGACTTTGGTGGTGCTTCTCGTTCCTGTGGCTGGCGCCATTTGGGAGGGTCCTTCGCTGCTTCCCTACTACCTCTGGCGCGCGGCGCTGCTGGCTGTAGTGGTGGAAATCGTGACGGCTGCCTTGCTTCGCTCGCGTGAACATGATGCCGACCTGCGGGCCGCGCAGGGCTCATACCAGAAGGTCAGCGCCAGCTTGGGACTCCTCGGACCCGGCACTCCCGCCCCGGGGATACGGCGCCTGCGCATGCGCCACCCGACACGCGAGGCAAGAGTCGCCGTCCTCCACGCGCCGAGTAAAGCCGCCACCAGCGACTTCCTCCGTTCGCTGAGCGCCGGTGCCCTCGCCGGGATTGTTGGTCCACTGGTTGTGGGAACCGCCACCGCCCTGTTGACGGGATCCGGCGTCGTACTGGGTGGCATCTGGGCCTCAGCGGCAGTGACGGGATCACTCCTGGGTTTTACCGTCGGTCTTGATCTGTGGCGATCACGGTTAGCGGCTTCGTTAGCGGAAGCTAATCCGGCGGGATCCGCTCATTCGGCCCGTAATCCGCGGGATTCACTGGCGACGCGGGACTTGCCGGGCGTCTTCAGGGTCGCCGTCGGTGTTGCCGTGGGCCTGGCGCTGGGGCAGGTACTGTCGTTCGCGGGGATAGGGCAGGACGTTTCCGCACCGGTGGATCCCCTTACGTTGATCGCTCCCATCATTGCCGGGCTCGGAACAGTGTTCATCTGCGCGGCTTTCGCCAGCATGGGCCTCCCCCTGGCACTCCTGGCCAAGCGTCCCTGGCATTTCTGGCTGCCTGCAGCGTTGATCAGCTCCGCGACTTTTGTGGTCACCACCTGGATGTCCGACAGCCTGGATCTTGCTCTCACCAACTTCGGATGGTTGGGCGCCGCATTGTGGATCCAGTACGGATATGACGAGTGGCCGGGAATCGGCTTTGCCCTGGTGCTTGGCATTGCAGCCATCATCGCGGCTATTTATGCACAGTTCTTCCGTGGACGTGAAGCCCGCGGCTGGATGTACTTTAACGACAACAACGACGACGGCGGCCTTGACTCCCAGCGTCGCCCTAACCTTAAGGCTCCCGGCAGTTTGTTCTGGTCGCCCTTGATCCTCGGCTTGGTGGCAGGCATCGCAGGGAGCATATTCCTCGTGTCGCAGCTCTTGCGGATCAGTCCCATCAGGACCGCGGAAGCCGCTTCCCAAGCCGATTTCCTCTGGGTAAGCACCACGGTGCTGTGCTGGGCATCCGTGTCAGCCGTGCTCTGCCTGGTAAATCCCGCCACTGGTCCTGCCACTACTTTCATCGCGGGACCTTTGACGCTGGCGCTCTGTGCCATGGGTGCTGCTGTCTTTTGGTTGGCCAGCACGGATTCAGTGCCGTGGGATGTGCTGCTGAGCATCTGGGCGCCGGCCATGGCGCGGGGGTTCGCCATCTCCCTCATCGTCGCCAGCCTCACCGTCACTCTTCGCCTCGCGGTGCAGGCGGTGATCGGCTTCGCGGTGAACCGGGCGGCGCGGGTGAGTCGGGCAGCTAAGCCAAGCGGCCGGGCAGCCACCACCTAGACACACCCCGTCACCACCTATTTCTTCCCCACCAGCACCTAATTACTCCGGATACGGCACCTAGTCGCCCAAATTTGCCACCTAGAGCCACGAACCCGCCCGTAGTCTCCTTATGTGCCTCCGAAGCGGGAGTCCCGGTGTCCGGCGGGAGCCCCACCCGCTTTGGCGTAGGAGGCACTACGGCACGGCTCCACCCGTCTACCCCCAGGTGGAGTCGTGCCCAAGCCAGAGACGCCGCGAGTCGTCACAGGAGTAAACGAGAACGATTATTGATAATCTCGAACGTGCCTGCCGCCAAGGAAAGCCGTTCATGAATCCCACCACCAGCTCCACCCAGACCTCCCTACAGACCGGGGGAAGGCCAGCCGGGCCCAACCCAAAGCTCCTGCTCTCCAGCCAGTTGATTTTCAACGTCGGGTTCTACTCCGTGGTGCCGTTCATTGCCCTCACCATGGCTAATGACTTCGCCATGAGCGCGGTGGCCATCGGCGTCGTCCTGGGAGCAAGGACCTTCGCCCAGCAGGGGATGTTCCTGGTGGGCGGCGCCATCTCCGATCGCTGGGGCGCCCGCTACACCATGGTCGCCGGGTGCATCGTCCGGGTCAGTGGCTATTTGCTGTTGGCGGCGGCCGACAATTTCAGTCTCTTCCTCGCGGGTGCGATCGTCACCGGCATCGGTGGTGCGTTGTTCTCGCCGGCCCTCGAAAGCCTGGTCGCCGCAGCAGAAGAACGGCGCGAACCGTCCGGGAAACACCGGCCAACCCTCTTCGCTTCGCTGGTCATCGTGGGCGAATTCGGGGCCGTGGCGGGCCCGCTGCTTGGCAGCCTGCTCCTGGGCTTCGGCTTCGAAGTCTCCCTCTACGTCGCCTCGGCCATCTTCGCGGTCATGGCGTTCGTCTTCTGGCGGTTCCTGCCACGCGCGGGTCGCAGCCTACAGCCAACAGAGGCAGCGGTCCCCAAACACCAGCTCCTGGCTTGCCTGCGGGACAAGCGCTTTGTGGCGTTCGCCTGCTTCTTCAGTGTCAGCCTGCTGGCACACAACCAGCTGTACTTCGGACTCCCGGTGGAGCTTCGACGCAGCGGTCTCGACGCCGGCGCGCTCGGCTTCGTGTTCGCGTACGCCTCGTTGCTGACGGTCACACTGCAGTGGCCCGTCGCCAAGCTCATGCGCCGATTCGGCGAGCGCAACGCCCTCACGTTGGGCCTCAGCTTGAAAGCCGCAGGATTCACCGCCGTCGCAATCCTTGCCACCCAGCCGCCCGTCGCATCATTGCCGGCTTTGCCGGCATTGGCCCTCGTCACCGGCCTGTGCCTGGGCAACATGTGCGCGACTCCCACGGCAATGCGGCTCGTCCTGGACTTCGCCGGCGGCCGACCCACCGGCGCCTACTACGGGCTCCTCGCCAGTTGCGGAGGCGCCATGGTGCTGATCGGAAACACGGCTATGGCGCCGCTGTACGAGTTTGCTGACCAAACATCGACGGCGGCTGCCTCACCGTGGCTGTTCACTGGTGCTATCGCTGTGGTCTCGGCTGTCGCGATCCGCCGATTCTTGCCGGTTCCCGCCCGCTCAGCCGCTTAGCGGTTTACCCGCAGACGGATCACCCTGTAAGCGATACCCACCACGAACATCAGCACACCCAGCCCGGCGGACAACGGCGGCAGCGTCGCGACAAGAACAACGCAGGCAACCGCGCCGGCCACCTGCAGGAACTTCGGGTAGCGACGATCCTCGCCTGGCTGGGTGTAGGCGGCGACGTTCGCCACCAGGTAATAGAGCAACACGCCGAATGATGAGAAGCCGATGGCCCCGCGAAGATCGGCCACGGCAATGATCAGGCAGATCACCACGGCAAGAGTTACCTCGGCCCTATGGGGCACCTTGTATTTCGGGTGCACGGCAGAGAGCCAGTGCGGGAGGTCGTGTTCGCGGGCCATCGCCAGGCTCGTGCGGCCGAGTCCGGCAACGAGTGCCAACAGGGCACCCAGCGAGGCGACGGCGGCCCCGACACGGACAAGAGGCGAGGCCCACGCCAAGGTTCCTGCGCCCACTGCATCAGCCAGCGGTGTGGGCGTAGCAGCCACACCCTCCGGGCCGAGTGCCACGAGCAGGGTCACCGCAATAACGGCGTAGATGAGAATCGTGATGCCCAACGCGATGCCGATCGCCCGGGGAATGGTGCGCTGAGGCTCGCGCACTTCCTCGCCCATGGTCGCGATCCTCGCATACCCAGCGAACGCGAAGAACAGCAGACCGGCGGACTGCAGGATCCCGTACCAGCCCTCCGCCAGCAGCCCCTCCCCCGCAAAGTCGCCAAAGTCGGGGCCGGACCCACCCCACACGGCGGTTACCGCGATCGCCAAGGCAGCCAACACCGCAATCACCAACACCCGGGTCAGTCCTGCTGTCCGGGTCACCCCGTGATAGTTCACCGCGGTCAAGAGTACGACGGCGGCAATCGCCACCGGGCGTTCCCAGCCTTGCGGTGCGGCATAGGCGGCGAAGGTCATGGCCATGGCAGCAGCACTGGCGGTCTTGCCAATGATGAAACCCCAGCCGGCCAGGAACCCGGCCCAAGGTCCCAGCCGTTCCCTTCCGTAGACGTAGGTACCTCCGGATGTCGGGTATCTGGCAGCGAGTTGGGCAGAGGAGGTTGCGTTGCAGAAGGCGACAAAAGCAGCCACTACAAGGCCTATCAGCAGTCCGGACCCCGCGGCAGCAGCGGCCGGAGTGAAGGCTGCGAACACCCCCGCACCGATCATGGAGCCTAGTCCGATAAGCGAGGCATCGAACGTGCCGAGTCGGCGGGCCAAAGCCGGGGAGTTGTTCACTGAAACCCTTCACGCTGAGGGACCGGGCTCAGGGCGTGGCGTCGGAGACCGGCGTTGGGAGAATTGGTTTCAGCTTATCCCGGCTCCTCGCGGCGGAAGTGAATTCCCGACGAGCATGAAGAGTCCGTTGCGGGACGTCGCACCCGTCTTGCGCAGCGCGTTGGAGATGTGGTTTTCCACCGTCCTGGCGCTTATGCCCAGATGTTCCGCAATCTCGACGTTGGTGCGATGGCCCGCCAGGACGGCAACCTCGATCTCCCGTTCGGTCAGTGGCGTGGTCCTGAACGAGTTGAAGGAGAGTTGTTCGTTGGCTGTCGGGAACCTGACGGCGAACATGGACGAGGCCTGAGCCATAGCGTCGGCTGCGGCAGTGTCCCCTTCAATGACGTGTCTCTTGAGTGCGCCCCGGAGAATCATCCCCACCTGATAGGTGTCGATGTCCGATTCGTAGTGCTTCAGCAGCAGTCCAAGGAGCTGGTGGTCCCCTTCAACCACGGCGGTAGCAATGCCAATGAGTTGACCATGAACCGTGACGCCGCTGTCCCGCAGGATCTTCTGCAGCAGGTCCAGAACTGGACGCCCCGGGTTCAGACACGTGCAGAGGAGCGCCGTCATCATGGCTTCCAGAACGTAGCCGCTCTTCAGCTGGCGTCTGATGAGTTTCGCGGCTTTGCGGTCGAACGTCGAAGGTTGCGCGCTGTCATGGGCAATCAGTTCGTAGGCTCCTTTGCCAATGCCGGGCAAGGGTCCGACGTCGGGCACGTCTGTCCGCGCCTGCGCGGCAATTGAAAGGGCCGGCGGCGTGGCAGTGGTTGCGTGGCGGAGCCCCGCAAGCCGCAGCATCGCGTCGTAGAGTGTGTCCACCACGAAGCCTGGCCGCCCCATGGCGAAGACACTGCTCATGAGGTACTCCGCTTCTTCAAAGTGCCCGCGGTACAGCAATCCGTGCGCAGCGATGTAGCTGCTGGTGACCACCCCGAATTGGTCCAGGTTCTTGCGTGCTTCGGCCCGCCAGTCCAGAGCAAAGACGAGGGATTCCTCGATGCGTCCGGAAGCGAACAGCGCGAAACCCCTAATGAAGGGGCGGAGGTGAGGGAAGGCGTCGTCATCGTTCTGACCTTCGACGGTGTCGTAGGCTGCAGCTGGCCTGAAGCGGTAGAGCTCCAGCAGCCCGTGGACCAAGCTGCCCATCCCTGACGGTTTGCCTTCGAGCTCGCTTGTTGACGAGTCCACAGGGACCCTGCCATGGGAAGCGCTCAGGAAAGTGATCGCATGGGCGGCTTCCGAGGCATGGTGCGGGTTATCGTCTGCGAACTTTTGGATGATGTCGACGGCGGCACCTGGGCCTTGCCCGGTGTGTACGGCGAGCATGGCGCGGGTAATGGTGACAAACAGGACGTCCTTGGGGTCGGCGTCGGACGTTGTTGTTTCGCTGCAGACGCGGGCTGCCCGGTGGACGTCCACAGGAGCGCCCCAATAGATCCGCAGCAGGGAGGCAGCGTTGGCGGCAGACTTGTTGGCTTCCCATCGCTCGAAGCGGATACGTTCACGGTCAGCATTGTGGTCGTGGAAGTGGCGGGCGGTGACGGCGTCGCCGTCGCCCTTTTCCAAACGAAGGGTAGCCAGGACCCGAACGAGGCAGTCTGCCGTTGTCTGATTGTCCTGCTCTGCCCGCGGCGCGGCCTCGAGGACCCCGGCGATTTTGCGTCGCAACAGTTTCCGGTCCCTGAGGTTCTTGTTGCCGCGGAAGTAGTCAGCGATGACGGGTGGGCTGATGGCGGCGATGGAGCCGTTGTGGTGATCGTCCATGATGGAGAGGAATCCCCTGCGTTCGAGACCTTCCAGGGCGTCGGGTTCGATGACCTTTTGCAGGACGTCCACGCGGGCTGTGCCGAGGATCGCCATGGTGTGCAGCGCTGTGAACTCTTCGGCACTGAGCTCTGCCAGGAGTGACTCGAGAGTCCCCCGCAAGTGCTCGTTCCAGAGGGTGTTGGTGGCCATGGACCACTGCTTGTCCTTCATGACCAGCAGGTTGCTCAGGGACGCCGTTTCCGCGATCCGCACGACGAGCCGCGGGTTCCCGGCGGACTTGGTGAGTATCCGGGCTGTGGTGTCTGCGTCTGCCGGTGCACCAAGGACTTGTGCGATCAGCATGTGAACCTGCTCGTAGTGGAGCGGGTCCAGTTGCAGGTGCGCCTCGCGGCCGTTGTTGAGGATAGCCAACTGCCCTTTGGAGAAGGCCCAGGTTTCGGGCGCCGTGGCAACCATGGGGCAAGTGGATCGGCGTCGAACCGCCTCCAGGACCGCCAGTGATTCGCTGTCCACCAAGTGGAGGTCATCGACCACCAGCAGGTGCTTCCCGTTGGTGGCCAGTTGGCTGGTCAGCACGTCGGCGATGTCGAAGACGCCGCTCCGGCCAGGCCTCAAGTCCAGCCCGAGTCCTTTGATGGCCGAGTACGGGAGGGTGCGGTGCGTGCGCAGTCCGGTGATGAAGTGAACGGCTACTCCGGTCTTTTCCAGATTGCTCATGACGCTGCGGACCACGGACGTTTTGCCGCTGCCCGGCGCACCGACGACCCGCACGCCGATTCCGCGTGCGACAAAGTCGAGGATTCGCTGAACCTCAGAATCGAACACTCGACCCAACCTTCTGTTTCTGTGGATGCCCGACATGCGGCTCACTTCGCAGGCTAGATCGAGAAAACGGGACTAGGTGGCAAAACGGCCTTGCACAGGCCGATTTGGGTCCATCTAGGTGGTGATTTGGGCAAATCTAGGTGGTGGCGAGACTCGTCTAGGTGGTGGGGCTGCTCGGAAATCAGGTGCTCCATGGGATGCTCCCTCAGCTCTGTGGGTGGATTATCTCCAACGCTACGGAGGGCTGAGCGAGAGTTACATGGGTGTAATTCGCTATGTGGATATGTGTTCGAACTAGAGAATGATCAATAGAAGTTATGTTCTATTCAGCGGCCACGTGAGCCCCTTAGCTGATTAACACAGACTGGCTACTCCGCCTTCCGGACGGAACTGGTAGCTATTGCAAGGCCGGGATCCCCTGCATGAGGGCAAACAAAAGCAGGGCCGGTCAATGACCGGCCCTGCTTCTTTGTTATCCGAAGACTAGATAGCCTGGATGTTTACTGCCTGGGGACCCTTGGGGCCCTGCTCGACGTCGAAGGAAACCTTCTGGTTCTCTTCGAGGGAGCGGTAGCCCGAGGAGTTGATCGCGGAGTAGTGAGCGAAAACGTCCTGGCTGCCATCTTCAGGAGAGATGAAGCCGAAGCCCTTTTCGGAGTTGAACCATTTCACGGTACCTGTAGCCATTTTTTTCAGTCCTTACTGAAGGTGGAGATACTCCCGACTTTCGGGTCTCCGGTGTGGGGTGTTCTCCACCGTTACTTCAGAAGGTCACGATCCAGAGGGACCGTGGGGACTGCCTGAACTACCAAATGCCAAACACAACAACACCGTCAAGTCTACAGAGTTCTGAGCAGATAGCTAGTGCTGGGAAATATTTATCCATTGGATGTTTCCCGCCGAGCGGTCTGGAGGGCGGAATCGGTTCAGTTTGCAGGGCTTCAGACCGCTTGTAGGGCAGAGTGTTCTTACATCCGAGACTTGGAAGCAGGAGACCATGGCCAGCAGCGAATACCGGGCAGGGGAAACAACGTATGGTCCCCTCCAGCTGAAGAGCATCTGGATCAACCATGAGTTGAGGGACTTTGAGCTGATGGTCATCATCCAGGTCTCCGGCTGTGAACTAATCGCGGAACGGCTGCTTCAAGGCGAACCCGTTTCTCCAAGGGACGAACCTAACTTGGACCTCGCCAACTTCTTAGCAAAGCAAAAAGGCTACCTGCCGCTATTCGACTTGGCAGGGCAAGAACCGAGCCTCGTCGGTGGTGCTGCAGCTGGATTGAGAGAGTTCTTCTTGTCCGACGAGTGGAATTCCCGGGACCCCCGTCAGACTCGCCTTATCTGACCGGTCGCGATCTGTCCTTGAGGCAGCCCCATGTCGGGGTCCCTCCCCTGCTGCCCGTCGTCAAGAAGAGCTACGCCCCGCCCCTCATCTTCTCGGCGCCCTGGCGCCGCTCAAGAATCACCCAAGCGACCGTCGTCGGGACCCCAATGAGTACCAGGAGCGCCATACCCCAGAACATGCTGATCACTTGAGTGGACTGCAAAATCACGACGGTCATCAACAGGACTGTGGATGCAATGTTCAATATGCGGAGCTTACGTGCAGTAGTCATTTTCAGAATCGTTCCCCCTACGATGTCGTCCAAGAAGCCTAACGTCTCCGGTCCCAGACTGGCTGTGGGAGGAATGACCAGGCTGACGAAAATCCTCTGAGCTTTCTCTCAGGAACCCTAGGCTTCCTTCAGGTCCAGCTGTGGCGCCGGTTTCCGGAACCCTCGCGTCAGGAATGCCAGGTAGGCCAATCCCACACCTGCCCAAATCAAACCGAAGGTGAAGGACAGCCCACTCAGGCTGGTCCACAGCCAGATCGTGAGCACAAACCCAATGCCGGGAAGCACGAGGTTGTGGATCGCGCCGTGAGCTCCTCGGGCCTTTTGGTCGAAGTAGTAGTGCTTGATCACGGCCAGGTTGACCACGGAGAACGCGACCAGGGCACCGAAGCTGATCAGCGAGGAAATCGTCAGCAGGTCCAACACGAAAGCCAGTAGCGACACGGCGGAGGTCAGCAGGATGGGCAGCACAGGGGTGCTGAAGCGGGCGTGCAGCCGGCCCAAAGCTGCAGGGAACACTCCGCTGCGGCCCATCGAATGAATAATCCGCGAGACCGAGGCCTGGGAGGTCAACGCTGATCCGAGACTGCCGGCAATGTAGGCGGCCGTGAAGAAGGCCACGAGCAGCTCTCCGCCGGCCGCGCCAATAACCTCGATGGCCGCCGAGTCCACGTCGTTGAAGGTGCTGACGGGGAGAACCAGGTGGCTGATGTACGCGAGTCCCAGGAATATCATGCCGGCAAAGATGGTGGTGATCATGATGGCGCGGGGCAGATTCCGCTTCGGGTCCTTTGTTTCCTCCGCAAAGGTTGAGACGGCGTCGAACCCCAAGTAGGAGAGGCAGAGAATGGCGGAGCCGGCGAAGACGGGCGAGAGTCCTTCTGCACCTTCGGCCCCGGTGAAGGGCGCCAGTAGATCAACACTGCCGGTGCCTGTGATGGAGGAAAGCCCCAGTGCCACAAACAACACGATGAAGAGCGCCTGGAGACCCACCACCACAAAGTTGGCCTTCGCAATTGCAGTAATGCCGAGGATGTTCAAAGCGGTCACAGCCACAATCGAGACGATCATGAATACCCAGGCCGGGATAGCCGGGAATGCGGCTTCCATGTAGATGCCGATCAGCAGGTAGTTGATCATCGGCAGCAACAGATAGTCCAGCAGGAGCGACCATCCGGCCATGAAGCCAAGGCCTGGCCCGAAGGATCGGGTTGCATAGGTGTATGCGGATCCCCCGAACGGGAACGCTTGCGACATCCGGCCATACGAGCGGGCCGTGAACAGCATGACCACCAAGGTCACTGCATAGGCAGCCGATAGCCGCCCGCCAGTCAGTTCGACGACGATGCCGTAGGTGCTGAAGATCGTCAGCGGCACCATGTAGACCAAGCCCAGCAAGACCAGGGATGGAACGCCGAGGACTCGGCGCCAACCTTGGGAGGGCGCTTGGGCGGAGGCCAGCCCCACGGGCTTCTCGCCTGCCGGTGTATCAGTTTCAAAGGTGGGGGTCATTGGGAATCCTTGGTGCTGATGCTGGTGTGTGCTTGGAAGCTGCGACGCTGCAGAACTTCGTAGCGGCAACGGGATCTACGGGGTCACCGAGATCCTGAAGTGCTGGGGTGGCTCAGGGCGCGTGGTGGACGCCTCTGGTCTTGGGATAGTGAAATGAATAGCGTTCATTTAGTGTGACGGTGAGGCGCGTCACAGTCAATATGTGACGGGCAGTTCTGGTGGCTGCGGCGAACACAATCACCTCGTGCGCGCTCGTACAACCCGCGGCGACTCCATGACGGGCAGTCCTCACCGTGGGAAAGGCACAAACGGGCGGGCAGATCGCGAAAGAAGTCCAGGCCCGCCTGCTAAATCACCTTTCAGTCTCGGCCATGTCCTAGGCACCCCTCACCTATACCGTGGCCACGACCCCATCTACTGGACGCCTAATACTGGCAAACACAGCCCCAACAACGGCGTCTACGCCTTAGACTCGAGGCGGTGCCCTCTCCCGTCGCTTCGCCCCAAATCCCCTGCTCTCCGGCACCGACGGCGGCACAGCATCTACCTCCGTGAACTCGGCCGCCGAGGCATGCACCTGCACGGTCATCTGGAAACCATCGACGACGGCAACATCACCTTCAGTGGCGATCTCCCCGAACGTCTGGCAATAGTTGGATCTGTCTTCGTCCTGCTCATAGTTACTTCCAGCGACACGACCCGCTTGCGGCGAGGCCTGGCCAGCCCACCCGGACCGATATTCTTGATGCACCATGACTAATGTTTCCGCCTGTCCAGCAGCGCCGTATGAGCGCAATAAAACCGCCACGTCGGTTACAGTTTTGGACCTCTTCGCTGGCGCAGGCGGATTGACCCAGGGTTTCTATGCTGCATCTCGTCGTTTCGTTACTGAGAGAGCCGTCGAGTTCGAACCAGCAGCTGCTGCTTCCTTCGCTGCTACGTTCGGTGAGAAGGTTTACGCTGGCCCCATCCAGGATTGGCTCGTTTCAGAAGAGGTCCCACAAGTTGATGTGGTAGTGGGCGGCCCCCCCTGCCAAGGTTTCTCCCAACTCGGAAAGCAGGATCCCGAGGATGTGCGAAATCAACTGTGGCAGCCCTACGCTCATGCGCTTTCGCGGGCCAATCCCAAGTACTTCGTCGTGGAGAATGTGCCGGCGTTTAGTAAGTCTCAGCAACTTCAAGACTTCAGAGACGCAACGACCAAGGGAGGCCTTATCGAGGACTTCGACTTTCAGTGGCGCGTGCTCAACTCGGCTGACTATGGTGCTCCTCAGTCCAGGAAGAGAGCAATTTTGATCGGCCACAGGAGGGATCTCCCTTTTCCCGGATTTCCAGCTCCTACTCATATTGGCCAGCATCAGACTGTTCGAAAGGCGCTGAAAGGCATTAAGCGCCAAGTGACAGACACGCTCCTGCCTTCTCGTTCAATGCAGTACGCGGGCCGAACCCTCGCTGGACCCTTTCGCACCTCGGAGCTACACCTCAGCCGGGACTACGCAGAGCTCTCCCTGAATAGATTTGTGCATATACCCGCTGGCGGAAACCGATTTGATTTGCCGGAATCTTTGCTTGCTCGTTGCTGGAAAGAACACAAAACTGGTTCAGCAGACGTGATGGGGCGCATGCATTGGGACCGGCCCTCGGTAACCGTGCGGACAGAGTTCTTCAAACCCGAGAAAGGACGGTACCTCCACCCCACTGAGCACCGAGCTATCACTCACCTAGAAGCGGCTAAGTTGCAAGGATTCCCTGACGACAGACTGTGGGTCGGCTCGAAAACTGCCATCGCCAAACAGATCGGGAACGCTGTACCCACTGCACTTGGCGCCGCCATCGGACGACTCCTTCTCGAAAGATTCCTCTAGAAGTGCCGGAGTTTGGACACGTGTCTTGGTTTGGCGGCCCCTAGTGGTAGAACCGTAGAAGCGAATCGAGGATCTACCCTGATACGCCGCCGGGGCAGGGTCGATATGGGGGTACATTTTGGAGAAATTGTCAGCGTGGGAGAGTCCGACAGGCAACTTGGGGACGTGGGTCGCCGAAGATGCCCGGGCTGCCCTGGAGGCTTACAAGATCCGTCCGAATTTGGCGCGCGAGCACGACAACATCGAGCGAAGCACCGTTGAGAGTGGATATGGGCGCAAGCAGCTACATGAGCTCGTCCAGAACGCAGCGGACGCAATGGAAGGCACAAACGGCCGGATATGCCTCATTCTTACGGAAGATACCCTCTATTGCGCTAACGAGGGAACCCCGTTGGATAAGCCCGGCCTGGAGGCGCTGTTCATGTCGCACTCTTCTCAGAAACGTGACGACAAGATAGGCCGATTTGGGTTGGGCTTCAAATCGGTTCTGCAAGTCAGCGACCGACCGGAGATCATCAGCCGTACAGTCTCCGTGCGCTGGGATCGAGAGAAATCCCGGCGTTCTATCTCTGCAGCGCTTCCTGGCCAAAAGTACTTCCCAGTATTGCGGCTGGCAGAAGCCTTTGACCCGGCCGAGCCAGCCAAGGGTGATCATGTGCTGGCAGAGCTGATGGAGTGGGCGACCACAATCGTGCGGTTGCCTCTCCGGGAGGGTTTTGTTTGGCTTGACGATGAGTTTGAAGTTTTTCCGCCTGAATTTATGCTCTTTTCCGAGCAGATAAAGTCGCTTGAGCTTGACAACCGTCGCACAGGATCAAAGTCGTCCTGGACGGCATCTAGGAATGGCCGCGAGGTAAGGCTGCTCGCCGCTGGTGGTGAGGAAGTCATCTGGGATGTCTTCAGCTTCCCGCACCAGCCTACCGCTGAAGCCATGAGGGAGGCCGGGTCTATTGCCGCTCGTTCCAGCCTGCAAGTGAGTTGGGCAGTCCCTCGAAAGAATAGAGGAAAGCGACCGGGTCAGTTTTGGAACTACTTTCCAACTCCTACTTTCACTTCACTCAGCGGTATCGTGAATGCGGCCTTCAAATTAAATGAGGACCGACAAAACATGTTAGCCGGGCGGTACAATGAGGAAATCCTCAAAGTAACATTGCCACGCATTGTTGCCGCAGCACTTCCCGACCTAACTGACATCGATGATCCCGGAAGTATCCTCGATATTCTTCCAGCCCGTTTTCGACCAATCGAGGCACGCTCCTGGGCGGATGAGGTCCTCAACAACCCAGTCATGCAGGCGGTTGGTTCGATGAGTTTCGTGCCAAACCTATCCGGCGAACTTCGGCTGGCAAGTGAGATCCGGATCGCCCCCGACCTTCGAGACGCTGGAAAAATAGAGGCATTGTGGGATGCCGCCGTTCCGCGCGGTCGCCCCTGGGCGCATCGAACCACTTTCGCCACCAGGGATCGCAATGCCACTCTCGAACGTCTCCTCGGCATCGCCAAAGTCGAACGAGCAACTGTCGTGGAATGGCTGGAGGAAGTCGTTTACTCCGGTTCACTCAAGGACTTTGCAAGTGCTCTTGAAATTGCAGTCGCCATAAACAAGTCTCACCCTGAACTCTGGGCTGACATGCGGCAGGCAGAAATCGTCCTGGCTGGTGACGGCAGTCGCCAGAAGCCACTCACAAGTTCGATCTTTATTCCCGTTGATGACGACGACAACGCTGAAAACCTCGTATCCATTGAATTACTCGCAGTCAAGAATGTACGCGAGTATCTGAGGACACTAGGTATAGGGCTTCTTGACGCACAAGGTCAGCTGCGCAAGGTCGTGGCGCTGGTGCTGACAGACAGTTTGGATGATGAGGCGAAGAGCAGCATGTGGCGGTTAGCTCGCTCTGTACCTGCACCCCAAATGGTGATTCAGTTGCAGGATGCCTTTCCTGAGCTCTCTGTTCCTGTTCGCTGCGAAGACGGTATCTGGCGTAGAGCGTCTGATGTATGGCGCCGCGGTGGAATGTTTCCCGCTAACGGCACCGGAGATAGCAACCTCGTTGTAGACGGCACGTTCCATGCGGCCGACGTGGAACTCCTCAGGCAACTTGGAATCAAGACGGACCTCAGCCAGCCTGCTCAGACCACTTCCGGACCCCTATATCGGCAATGGCGAGAGGCACAGGGAAAAGCGATCCAAAATCGGTTCGTTGGCTCGCCCACACCAGTATCTGGAATTCATCTGAAGTTCGCGCCTGCGTTCGCTGTCGCAAAACTTGAACTTCTTACCAACGCTAGCAAGGAGGCCCGGCTACATGCCACGAAGCAAATCCTGCGCAGCCGACACTACCCTGTGGTGGTGGCAGTCAGCAACCAATACGTTGCGGACATCCAGGTTGATGACCCTGATCTTTGGTGGGCCTCACAGTTCGGCGTGGTTGACACGGCTCTAGGGCTCATTGACGCGCTTCATGCCGTCGGGCCGGTTGCCGGCATACCGAGTGGTTTTCTCCCCACGCCAACTGACCCCGAAGCCGCCGCCCTCCTCCGACTCCAATCGGATCCCGCAAGATTCAATTGGTCTCATATATACAGATTGGCCGCAGCAAGGCTGAGTATCCCCCATCTTCACCAGCTTTACGGCGTCGCGGCGGTTAAACATATGCCGAGCCCGAAACTAGTACGTGTAGAAACGAGAGAGGGGCTCACTGAACTTCCGTTCCGCGATGCAACCCTCGCGCTCGACGAAGCTACATACCGGCACTACGCCGAGAACCGCGGCGCTGCCGTCATCTTCACAGACAATAGCGAACTGAATGCTGCCCTGGAAAACGTTTGGAAACTTCCTACTGTCAGCGTCGCATTTACCACACAACTGACTTTCACTGAAGAAGGTCCGCGCCAGAAACTTGGGGAAAGGATTCCTTATATCCACATTCCCTTCAGCGGCGCTTCAAAGGTCGAGCTGGTTCCCTGCTCTCATCTGGCGTTCGTCACTGTCAATGACACTGATGAACATAGGAGTGAACGGTCTCTGGAAACTCACATGGATGACCAGACCTTCTTCTTCCGTTCACACTTGACACCCCAACGATGGCTGCAGGCACTACTGGAGGCCCGGGGCAAGCGGTCCACAGCCACCAATGTTCTCAAGGCCGCCAAGGCTGCTGCGGCCGAAGCGGACAGAGTCCGCAGATTCAAGGAGATAGCCAAGCTGACTGACGACGACGAGAAGCTTGTGGCACTCGTCGGCGAACAGGCCATACGCGACCTTATCCCTCCCCATGTCTTCCAAATGCTGGACCATCGAACGGATGAGAAGCTGACTGGAAAGAAACTTGCCGGGCTCGCGAGCACTTTGCACGGAGCCAGCCTCTTCAAGAAGATCAAGCCCTTTTTGGACGAGCAGGGAATCCAAACTCCGGCCCAATTCAGCGGCAATGCAGCCGCACGGGAGTTCCTAAAGAGTCTCGGCATATCGGAGGACTACTTTCCGACCTCCAGCGGTGGAAAAAAGCCGCCGAGAGAAGAAGTTGTCGGGCCTATACACTTAAGCCCAATGCACGACTATCAAGTCGACGTCGGTATACAGATCCAAGAGGTATTGGCGGGCAAACGAAAGTCACGCGCAATTGTTCAGCTACCCACGGGCGCCGGAAAGACTCGTGTCGCCGTCGACTCGGTCATCGCTCACGCCGCAACCACCACGAAGCCTCAGTTGGTTGTTTGGGTCGCCCATACGAAGGAACTTTGCGATCAAGCGGTTGAGGCGTGGCTCTACGTCTGGCAGGCGGGCGGCATACCCGGAGAACGCTTGGCTGTGAGCAGACTTTGGGACAGTAACGATGCCAAGCCAGAGGAAACGAGGATGCACGTCGTAGTCGCGACCATTCAAACTCTGGGCAGCATCGTAGAAACTCGGGCAGCTGACTACGAATGGCTTTTCGACGCCGACACATTGATCATCGATGAAGCACATGGAGCGATAGCACCCTCTTACACCGAGGTTTTTAGAGCGTTCGGGCGCACTAACGCCGATCGCGGAAAGCCGGTTATTGGCCTTTCCGCTACGCCCTATAGAGGAGTCAACGAGAACGAGACCCAACGTCTCGTGAAGCGGTTCGACGGACAGTTGCTCGTTCCATCGCAGTTTGATACGGAACATGCCCACACCTATCTTCAGGATGCGGGAGTGCTAGCAGGCGTCCGTCATGAATCACTTGAGGGTATTCAACTCAAGCTCACGGCTGGAGCGACGCTTCCAGGACGCTCAACGAGCGCGATGCTTGAAACTCGCATTGACTTCGATGCGGTTGCCCGAAACAAGGACCGCAACGATGCGATCCTTGACCACGTCAAGAGCATCGCCTCGAGCCAGACTGCTCTAGTCTTCGCAGCCTCAGTCGACCATGCTGAGGCTCTCGCAGCGACTCTCGCGGCAGAGGGCATATCTGCAGCCGCAATCTCCTCGAAAACTCATCCGGCGGATAGACGGCGTCAAATCGAAGATTTTCGAAATGGAAAAATCCGGGTCCTCACCAATTTTGACGTTCTTTCTCAGGGCTTCGATGCACCAAAAGTCGGCGCGGTTTATGTTTGTCGGCCAACTTTTGCACCAAACAAGTACCTCCAGATGATCGGCCGAGGTTTACGTGGACCCATGAATGGTGGGAGCGATGAGGTACTCATCGTAAATGTGAATGACAATATAGATCAGTTCGGGGAAAAGCTAGCTTTCAATCATTTTGACTATCTGTGGAACCGTGACTCATGAATGCCTTCGAACTGGATGAAAGTCAGAAATCGGTAGCCTTCGCCCCGTCGAATGATAGACAATATGTAATTGCCGGTGCAGGCCAGGGCAAGACGCAAGTTCTCATATCGCGCATTGAGTATCTAGTCGAGATCGATGGGTTAAACCCCGCGGACCAAATCTTGGTCCTAAGTTTTTCGCGCGCCGCAGTCGAAGCCGCCCGCAACCGGGCCGCAGCAGCGGTTGCGGAACAAGTGTCCATTAGAACCTTCGACTCCCTGGCCTCGGCAGTTCTGTTTGATTTGGACGAAGACGATAATTTTCGCGGACTCAGCTTCGACAAACGAGTTCAAAGGGCTACCAAACTTCTCAGGAAACATGGGTTGCCCGACTTTCTTGCCGAAGTAAAGCATTTATGCGTGGATGAGGCCCAAGATCTCGTGGGTGATAGGGCTCAACTGGTTATTGCAATTCTCGAAGAGGCTGACCCTGAGATAGGATTCACTTTCTTGGGGGATCCACTCCAGGGAATTTACGATTTTCAGCTGAGTGACTCGGACGACAAGACCTCGGCTAGGGAATTGCTGCGTCAACTCCTTGACGATTTCGACGCCAGACGCCGCGAGCTAAGAGTCAACTACCGGGCCCGTAGCCAGAGGGCCCAGGACTTAGTCTTGCTTGGTAATGGACTGCGTGACGTTGAGTTCGAAAGCATGCATCATGCTGAAGCGGCGTTTGCAGCCATCGAGCGCTTCCGTTCTCAAGAGCCGACATCCCGCTCGTTCCTTGAGGTCACTTCGGTTTTGGATCCGGCACCTGACACAGGTGCGATCCTCTGCAGAACGAACTATGAGGCCCTGGTCGCCAGCGAGCAAATGGACGCGGAAGGCTGGCCGCACTCGGTTCGGCGGAGATCCCAAGAAGTGGGCTGCGCCAGCTGGATTTGGAGTGCCCTCCATGATCTTGCGCCCACAAAGTATCCGCAGAACACCATTACAGCTAAGATCTGTGCCGCTGGTCGATGTGAACCTGAAGCTGATTGGTTGGCGCTAAAACAGTGCGAAGGTAATTGGAGAGACCCCGAAACCCTAAATATTGGGCTACTGGCCCGCCGTCTCTTGGGAGGCAGCGTCCCGATGGTCCTTACTGCCGGGGAAGAATCTCTGCTGACAGTGTCGACGGTCCATCGGGCCAAAGGGCTGGAGTACGGTCATGTTCTCTTCATTGAATCCGGAGTCAAGACGGAGACGGAAAGAGACTTTGATGAGATGACGCGCCTCACCTACGTCGCGTTGAGCAGAGCTAGCGACTCGATCCTTTCCGCAAGACTCATTTTGCCCGCGGGAACGTTCCCCAAGAAGCATCGGGCAACCGGCCGATGGACCGAATCACGTTTTTCGAGACCGAATCACTATGTTGCACGCATGGAAATGCTTTCTTCCGACGTCCGAGCCACATCCCCCTATTCCTCGGCAGGGCTAGAAGGACTTTCCGTCCAGCACAACATATTAAGCACGGCGCTAGGGACTCCTGCCCAAGCAGTCCTCACCCGTGAGGCTGACGAGCATCAGCCGGCGTTTTACGAGTTACAGACCGCGGAGGGTGCTCCGTTGGGGATAACCACAGAGCGGTTTGGCCGCGACGTAAAACAAGTGTTTTATCGATGGGGCGAGTTCAAATGGCCATCGAGGCTTACAGGTTTGCGCGTTGCATCCATTGAGTGCGCGGCAGGTGCCCCGGAACAGACGGAAGAGATGGGCCTCGGAAGGTCGGGCTTGTGGCTCGTACCTAGGTTTTCGGGCCTCGCCCGAGCTAGTTGGAAGTGAGCCAAACCAATGACAAGCCTTGATTCAAAGTATGCATTTAGATCAGAAATGATCGATCGACTTGTACGAGATCTATACGGCCCCGACGTAGTCGACGAGGTACTTGACGAGCGACCTTTGGACCGGTACATAACCGGCGTCCTGTGGCCACAATCTGACGACGCCCAAGATGAAGTTCCTGAGGACGATGCTGCAGCTATCGGCGATGATGAGGAACTCCTGGACAGTCCAGTCGCCAGCAGTCGGATGACATACCCAGCCAGCATCGGGATGACGTTCACCGTCAACTTGAGCCTCGCAGAAACGGTGACCATTCGCCCGAGGGCAGCACGCTACGTGCCTACGAGTAGTCTGCTAGAAGAGACTGATGTTGGCGCCCGCAAGGGTCCAGCCTCGAATAGCAATGTCGATCAATGGACTCGGCATCAACTTTCGTTGGCACCCATCTCCGTTAGTCTTCTCTCGCCTCCGTCCGCCCCTGAGCCATTAGTTGCTGGCGCTTTAGAGCTCTTCATTTTCGTTCGGCCTCCAGTCGAAGGCTCCGTGACTGTGACGATCGCGCTGAGGAACCTCCTGAGCAAACCTGCCGAAGGCGACCGGGACGCGAACTGTTGGTTTCAGGTAGGGCTGGAGGTAGAGACGAACACGCACGCGCTCCTTGATCGTCAGGGGCTTCACGACGGTCTCGCTGATGACGACGACGTCGTTACAGCTCAACTCCTGTACCGAAATGCACGAATGTTCGCGGCAGGTCATGGATGTGCCACCACATGGCTCGAACAAGATGTCCACGAAGGACTATGCAGACGTGCCGAGACGACATTCGTCCCGCGGCAGGAAGTGCCCCGCGCCATGACGGGAGACGTCCTGGCCAACTTGTCGTTCGGGTTACTCTCAAGTGCCTCCTCTGATCAAGTAACGGCTCAACTTTCGCTTCTGGTTAGGGAGTACCGCGACTGGATAGCCTCGAAATCCGCCGGGCTCGATATCCAGGCAAGTGCCGATGAGGATGTTCCCGAGCATCTTCGGTCGAAGGCCGAGCGCCACCTGGATGCAGCTTCCGCTGCTGCCGATCGGATACAGGCAGGCATCGATCTACTCCGCGACGATGCAATAGCGTTCAGAGCATTTCAGCTCGCTAACGAAGCCATGCATATACAGAGATCACGACAGGATTGGGTCCGGGCAAAATCGGTTGAGCCATTTGTCCTAGACGGCAATCAGTCTTGGAGGCCGTTCCAGATCGCATTTATCCTGCTGAATCTCCCTTCCCTTACAGATACGAGCCACGGAGAGCGTAAGGTAGCTGATCTCTTGTGGTTCCCAACCGGTGGCGGGAAGACGGAAGCGTATTTGGGCCTTATCGCCTACACGATCATTCTCCGACGCCTTCGCGATCCAGATGCCAAAGGTGTCGCAGTCATTATGCGCTACACCCTCCGGTTGCTGACAATCCAGCAGTTCGAGCGGTCCGCCATGCTTATCTGTTCCCTGGAGCACTTGAGAAATGAGGTCAAGGGCCTCGGTTCTGAGCCCTTTAGCATAGGGCTGTGGGTGGGGGCTGGCGCGACACCTAACAACACTGACGTTGCTCGGCGGAATCTACGTAAGCTCGCACAGGGCCTGGATGTGATCGAAGGAAATCCAGTCCAGCTTAAAGCCTGCCCATGGTGCGGGCGAGTCCTGTCGGAGGCGGACTACGCTGTGCGCAACTTGCCGATTCAGCGAATGCTAATTAGGTGCCCAAATGACTCGTGTGAGTATAGATCTGGTCTCCCTGTCCACCTCGTCGACTCCGACATATACCGTGAACGTCCCGAACTTGTCATTGCTACAGTCGACAAGTTTGCGCAGATGGCTTGGAACGGTGCCATTGCCAGTCTTTTCGGTCGCGGTACAACTACGGACTACGGCCCTGACCTTGTCATCCAGGATGAGCTGCATCTGATTTCTGGACCGCTTGGATCAACAGTTGGTATCTACGAGACCGCATTCGATCTGGCGGCCAGCGATGCCCTGAGAAGTGGGGCAGAGGAATCCACTCGCCGTCCCAAAATTATTGCGTCAACTGCGACAATCCGTCGCGCTGAAAAACAGATCTATGCCGTATTCGATCGTCAATCAGCGTTGTTCCCACCGCCCGGTCTTCGGCCCGATGATTCGTTCTTTGCCGAACGAGCACCGCGTGAGGAATACGGAACCCGAGAATACGTCGGTGTCATGGCCTCAGGAACGAGCCACGCCACATTGATGGTCCGGGTCTATGCCTCCTTGCTAAATTCGGGGCTTCGGATTGATGGTACGGACGAAGACCGAGACCCGTACTGGACCCTTATGGGCTACTTCAATAGCCTGCGTGTGCTCGGAAGCGCTTATCTTCAGGTGAGCGACGACGTCCGCGTCAGACTCGGCCTGTTAGCCTCTCGGGACGGCCAGCCCGATAGGGTGCGCGAAGCTCACCCGAACGAACTTACCAGTCGCGTGCCAAATAACCTGATACCAGCTCAGCTCAAGAACCTTGAAACTCGTTTTGGTCAGGATGGAGTTGAGAACGTTGTCCTCGCCACCAACATGATTTCCGTCGGCCTGGATGTCGATCGGCTAGGGCTCATGGCGGTCATGGGCCAGCCCCAGTCGAGTGCGGAATACATTCAGGCTACAAGCAGGGTCGGACGAAAATATCCGGGCCTAGTAGTCACTATTTTCAATTCATCCAAGTCCCGAGACCGCTCCCATTTTGAAGGGTTCGTTCCATTTCATCAGGCCATGTACCGAGCCGTGGAGGCAACGAGCGCGACACCCTTTGCCGCCCGCTCACGCGACCGGGCTCTTCACGGTGTCCTTGTATCCGCCGTGCGCATGCTCACGACAGAGTTGGCGGGCCCCGGGGCTGCTGCTTACATTGCCCAAAAGACAGACATTGTTGATGACGTAGTGCACCGGTTAGTTACCCGAAGCAGATCGGTCGCAGAATCGGAGTCGGAAGCCACCCGGGAACAACTTCGGACCCTCATCGACGTGTGGACTGCAGAAGCAGCGGGGAAAGCTTCACTGCAGTACGAAGATCAAAAGAATCCAGGAAATGCCTTACTAATTCGCTATTCTCAAGCTTTAGAACAAGAAAACTTTAATTTCTCAATGGATCAAGCTCCCTGGGCCACTCCGGAAAGCATGCGCGACGTTGACGCTGTCACGCCTCTCCGGCAAGTTCCCCTGCGGAAGGAATCTTCGAATGAATGATCTGAATCTCCGCAGGGCACAACTCCTGTCCACTTATGGCGTCGGGGGGCTACTTCCTGACGAGAATGCTAGTTTCATGGTGGCGAGCTTGGACCAATGGGACACAGAGCTGCTGTCCCGGGTGCCGGAACCACGACTTGCGCGCGCCCTACACGTCGCAGATCTGTTCCTGCCCTCGTCTAGTAAGCGCCAAGGATCCGTGCCGGTTATCCGGTTCCCATTCATCCAGTCTTGCGGCAGGTGCGGGCGACTTGGCGACCTTCATAGCCTCAAGTCGAAGTGGAACGAACCCTTTTGCGGCTTCTGCAAACCGAAATCTGCGCTGACTCCTTCCCGTCTCATCATCACGTGCGAGGACGGACACATAGACGACTTCCCCTACCACTTTTGGGTCCATGGTGACTATTATGCTTCTGCTCCAGACGACCACCAGCTCACGCTGAAGGCACTAGGCCGTACTTCCTCGCTCGGCGACATGATGGTTTCTTGTTCATGCGGCCGAAAGCGCAGTCTCGCCGATGCATTCGCTCCTGGCGCCTTCGGGCCTATGCGATGCAGTGGACGTCGTCTATGGTTAGGCGGGCACTCTTTCGCTCAGAAAGGCTGCATCAAGCCCCCTCGGACTGTTCAGCGCGGCGCCTCGAATGTTTGGTTTCCATCCATCTCTTCAGTTATTTCCATACCGCCGTACTCCGAGGCACTTGCAAAAGCGGTCGCGCAGGATGCTCACATTTTGTCAGAACCTGAAGTTCTTGGACCCGAAGGCCAATTCGTCATTAAGGCCACCGCAAAAAAGCACGGATCGAAATTCACGCCCGAACAGATTCTAGCCGAGGTAAGACGTCAATTTCACGGCGGTGACGACGACGTTCCTGACATGGCTGAGCTTCGGCGGCAGGAGTTCGAGGCGCTAATGGAAGGCCGCGAAGACGGTCCCGGTCGTGACTTCGTTTGTCTGCCTATTGACGTTGATCCGAGCATTCAGCCACTGGTTACCGCGGTTCGGCGCGTTACGCGGCTCCGGGAGGTCCGAGCCCTATTCGGCTTCACCAGGCTGCTGGCTCCCTCTGAGGATAACCCGGACGTTAAGACCTGCGTTCTTAGTCCCGAGAATGACCGGGTAAATTGGCTGCCCGCGGTTGAGAACATCGGCGAAGGAATATTCATCTCACTCGATCGAGCCCAATTGCAAAAGTGGGCTGAGCAGCCGTTCGTTCGAAGCCGAAAGGCCCAATTGGATTTCAACGCACGCGCGGCAGCGGCGCAGCGTAAACAGAAAACAACCGATGTGGATATCATCAAGGTGGCCATACATACGTTGGCCCACGTGCTGATAGACCAGCTAGCTTTGGATGCGGGATACCCCACTTCTTCAATTCGGGAGCGCTTGTATGTAGATGAGGACTCTGCAGGCATGCTGATCTTCACAGCTTCCGCCGATTCTGCGGGGAGTCTCGGAGGCCTGGCTGCACAGGCCGATACCGAGATCCTCGCAAAGGTGATAGTAGATGGTCTTCGCAGACTGGAATGGTGCTCGGCAGATCCCGTCTGCATCGAGTCCTCAGGGGCAGGAACCGATGGCCGCAATCTAGCCGCCTGCCATAACTGCGTATACCTGCCTGAAACAAGCTGCGAGCATTTCAATGGGTCCCTGGACCGAGGACTTCTCTACGGAATCGGCCCGGACGTTGATAAAGGGATGTGCAGCGCTATCAGCTGGACCTCATCTATCCGAGGTGCTATCAAGCTAGACGACTCGCTCCGAGTGAAGGTCTCCGATCAAGCGGAAAGCATAAACATAAGTTCTTGGGAGTCGGCCTTGGAACTCGCAGATGCCCGCGTCTTGCCCCTCGCCACCGCTTTGAAGGACCTGCATCTTCCGGCTCCGGAGACGGGCGTGGACATCGGGCCATCCTGCGAGTGGGTTGCCGAGTTACTTTGGCCTGCATATGGAGTCGCTGTGGTCGATGGCATAGACGAAACACGCGATTCTTGGCTTGCTATCCACAATTGGAAGCATTTCAATATCGCGTCAGTTACCCCTTCCGAAGTGGCGGCCGTATTCACAGGGAAGCGCTGACGGGCGAAGCCTCAGGCTGGCACGAGCCGGTAGTGGCTTAGGCAATATGAAGTGACGGTTTGAACCGGTTCATGCCTAAACACCGAAAAATTGCCGGTTGGGGTCGATGATCCGGCCCCAACCACTTCAGCCTTAGTCCAAGTAATACTCGTAGCTCAGCGGTTTCAGGTTCTCCGGCGACGGCCTCCAGTCCGGATATACGCTCATGATTCCTTCACCGGTGTCGTTGGACCCGTCGTAGTGCCGCTCCCAGGGAATTTCCGCCACCACGACCAGATCCGTCGGCTCGAACTCGTTTGCATGCGCTACTTCTTTGCGCGTCAGGATCACTTTTTGGACGTAGCCTTGGGAGCCCTCCACTTCGACGTGACGCTCTTCGCTGGCACGTTTGACTAACAAGTCGTAAGATCGGTACGCACCGACATCCTCGACGCTATAACCAGCAGCTTCATAGTGGGCGGTCGCCTGCCCGACCGCCTGCATCTCGATCGTCTTCTTCAATATGGGATCAGCACAAAAGCCGGCGTAGCGCTGCTTGACGTCGTTCTGTCCCGAAACTGGCGGAGCAACGAGCGATCGATCAAATCCACCCCAGTCGCTGTCAGGCAGTAGTCCGTGCACTCGCTTAACCACTTCGGCGGGCATCTTGAAGAGGTACCCCTGATTTTTCAACCCACTGGTGGGATGCCGCTGGAACGGAAAGTAGATGGTGAGGCGGGCTTCCGCAAATTCCCGCTCCAGCTCTTTCCTCACGTCCAGTATGTTTTCCTGATGCTGGTTCCTTAGATCGGTCAACAAGTATGGACGCGGAAGAGCCGTGTACCCGGTCAGCGGAATCGTACTTGCCGGCTTACCAAACCAGTCCCCCGCCCTCGGCTGAAGCTCTCGCGCAACAAGTGAAGCGCCATACATACCCGACTTGAATTTCATGGGGTTGTTCTTGCCCACCCAATGAAGTACGACATCACCAACCCGAACATCACGCATAAGGTCATATCTAGGTGTGTCGGGCGCAATGAGCTCGCTTCCCCACGTTTCAACATTGACCAATTCCATCCAGAAGCGTTGGGTGCTATCCCCTTGCCACCATCGTGCGTTCGCCGCCTAAGCTGTATCCACCTTCTTTTGCCCCTTTTGTCCGACGGGCATCTCCGCCCGATAACTACTTTGTACCAAATAGCTCTGACGGTTTCCGTTCAATTGAGGCAAAACCCCTGCAGCCTCAACTTAACCGTCAACCCCAAGCAAATCCGATACCTTCCCGCTCCAAGAAACCACGAGTTCGTCCCTTGCCCGCGTCGCAGCCACGTACAAGAGCGAACGCTCCTGGAGCAAAGCATCGTTGCGTTCAGCTTCGCCGAGGTCCTTCAGGGCCCACTGCATCGGCATGTTCGATTCACCGATTCCGAACAAGAGGACCTTTGCAAACTCCATCCCCTTGGCACGGTGCATGGTCATGACCACGGGACTTCCCGCGTGTATGGCTTTATCCCCAGCAATCTTTTGCGTAGCAATGCCGCGCTCCTCGAGTCCGCTAACCACAAGGTCAGCAAGCTTGCCGGAACGGACGAGAATGCCGATATTCTCCAACGACAGGCCCTGCTCGTCAGCCCAAGCCTTTACCCATTTGGCTGCGCTGTCGAGTTCCGCCGTGAGAGATGATTCCGATTCGAGCCTGGGCGCGGGACCACTGCGGGCTGAGGAGTAGTCCGAGGACTTCTCCTCCTCACCTTCAAGATCTGTGAATGCCGTCCCGGAGAGCAGATTCACAGCGAACGCGAGGTTTTGGGCAGTGGTGCGGTAATTCAGGGTAAGGCGACGTGAACGCCCGACGATCTGAATTCCGAAGCGGCTCAGAGGCACTTTCTGTCCGTATATGCGTTGATGAGAGTCTTCGGCGATGAAGAGGTCATTCGGTCCTTCGCCAACCAGCGCCCGCAGCAACAGCCAGTGCCCTGCGTGGAAGTCCTGAGCTTCGTCGACAATCACGTGGTCGAACAGATGCCCCTGCCCCGCTGACGCCTGGTAATCCAGGACCGCTGCAGCAAGTGCAGCGAGTTCGGCATAGCTGACTGCTCCCTTGGACCGGCACATCCGACGGTACGCCTCGATGACCTTCCAGACTTCCACTCGTTTCATCCGATTGAGCGCGGTTCCCCGACCTGCCCGCGAAACGGTCAGATAGGCATCCCGATCAACCACATTGTTCGCCAGAACGATAGACAGGTACTCCTGTCCGAGGAAGGAGGCATTGGCTAGTGAAGGGTCCAAACAGTGGTCAATCTGCGACAGCACTTCGTCCCATTCACTGCTTCCGGATCGATGCTTTGTATCTGCCTCGGAAACGCCCAGGACGTGCTCCAGCGCAGCCTTTTGGGAGGATAAATCGGCTTTCGACCATACCTGTGCCGCGACGGAGTCAATCCCCGAGACCGTAACTCCGGTCTGGGCGATCTTCTCGCTCTGCTTTAATGCCGGATCAAGGCGTCCGAGATTCTGTGCAAGATTCTCAGCAAGGGTTTTCGTGAAGGTCGTCAGCAAGATTCGAGAGTCGGGGTACTCATCGGCAAGGTGCTTGGCTCTATGGATTGCCACGACGGTCTTACCCGTACCTGCACCGCCGGATAATCGGAATGAACCGTTCCTATCTCGGACCGCATACTGCTGCTGAGCCGGGTGCAGGAAGACGAGCCAATCTTCAAAACTCTCGTTGTCGATCACATACTTGAGTTCGTCGGACCCTTCAGCGTAGGTGAATTCGAGTTTCGAAGCCGGGTGCTTGAGCTGAGCGGCAATCTTTTCGTCGTCGGACATCTGCGGGTCTTCCGTGTAATTGCCGATGCCGTATTCAGCCTTGACGTCGGCTAGAGACTTGCCGTTATCGAGGTCGAGCAATACTAATCCCTGCCACTCCGGAACTTGCTCGACAAGTTCCTCAAATGCTTCAACCGAATGCGCATCAATCGCCGCCGCGCCGGTTCTCTCCTGGATACCAAGCTCAGTAAGGAGGTACGACGGCGTGTACCCGGCAGCTTTTAGGCCCGTTACGTAGGCGGGCGTGGAAAGTTCCGGGATGCTACCTGTAGACGGGGCCGCTGGTTCAGTAGACGCCTCTACATGCTCACTGATGAGCTCGACGATACCGCTGACCGGGTTAACACTGAGGGTGCTCTTCTTGGCGATCTCGATCGCCTCATCGTGGTTCCAGGTGCCGATGTAGACGTAGTGCGGCTCTGCCTGAGCGTCGATCTTGAACAACACAGCCCGGTATTGCTGGTTGACTCGGCCCGTCCTTGCCCGGGAATCCTTGGAGGCCTTCATCGGTTCAATGTGAAGCCCCGGCGAGGTGTCGTCCTCCTGGAGCTTGTACAGAAAGTCAAAAACAAGCTTCTTAAGGGATCCGTCTACCTTGTTGGATCCCTTCATAAGGGTTACTGACGCCACTAGCCGTTCTCCTTCATCCCCAGGGCCACCCGGATTTCCGTCTTTTCAAGGGCCACCCACTTCCAACCTTCCGGCAGGTCGCCCTGGCCGTCGTCACCCAGGGCAAGTGCGGCGCCGAAGTTCGGCCACGCGATATCGACCGGGGTGCCATTCTCCAGCTCGTAACCCAGCTCGGGCAGCGGAATCCCTTCCACCTCGGAAAGCAGCCGGAGTGCCTCCTTCTCGACGTCGGTCGCGTACTCCATTAGCTCCAGCCATTCCGGCTCAACATGTTTGCCCAATACTTCGGGTTCAACGAGGATCGGAACCTGCGAATACATGAGGCTCACGGCGCCTATGGCGGGAACAATGTGTTTGAAGCCCAACAGATTGCTTAGGCGCAGCCATTCCCGCCAGGCATCTTTGTACTCCGGCTTAGAAACTGCCTCATCCCGTGAGTCAAGAAGAAGTACGACGGCGGTACTCGCGGCCGCGTTCGACGTGGCACCTGCGGCGAACCGTAGAGGGCCATCAACGTACATCCAGCACGGATTTGGTCCCGGTTCCGGTGTCGCAGTGGCCTCGATCATGCTGGCGTGCACGAACTCCGCCAGTCCCGCGACAGCGGACTTGAACGGCTTCGACTTGGCCGCGGCCAAGAGCGGCACGGCGTTGGAGAGGTCGCTCCAACCTTCCACGTCTGGCTCGCGGATCCACTGCCACAGTTGGGACACCGCATCCTGCTGAATTGCGCCAACGAGTGCAGGCTTCAATGGAGACTTTCCGGACTGGACCATTCCCGCGGCCTTGTCCGTAAACCAAACCGGCGGGAATAGAACGCCGTCACGCTCGAACGCATCGATATCCTCCCAAGTCACTGCCCAAGGGATCACGCCGGCGTCCCGCAGTCTCTGGCGCTTCGCAGCGTCATCGGCAACACGATTGTGCTCCGGCGAGGCATGAAACACATAGCCGTCGGTGTAAACCGCTATTCGCGGAATATCAGGATCCGCCGTCGACAGGACAAAATCTGGGCGGGTTCCGTGTATGTCCACCTGCGGTTCGAGCCACCAGATGTGCTTGGCGCCCGGTAGTCGGAACTCGACCTTGTCCGCACGGATACCTGGAGTCACTTTGATGTAGGCGCCGTACTTTGACAGCCGGTCAACGAGTGCTCTTCGGAACTTTACCTCCAGGTGCGACTCGGGCGAGGCAGCGGCCGGCGGGACAGTGGTGATGCTCCAGTCAGCGAACGTCGGCTCTTCGCCGGCGCTCGAAGGCACAAAGGCCTCGCTCCCCGCGAGTATGCCCCGCAGCAATCGCTCCGCAGATACCCGGGCCACCTGCTCGACCTGCCACGGCTTAGCAAAAGGAAGCAGACAACGGTGGCAGGCAAGACGCTCTTCTTCCCTGCATTCACAGTTGCGCACCACGGTCCAAGCAGCATGGAGCAGAGCCCAAACTTTGGCGGCCTCGGCAAACTCCGCGAGATACCCTGTTCCACCAGGCACTTTGTCGTGGAGAAGGAGGGAGACGGCGGTTCCCCCGTCTGCTGGCTCGTTAATCACCTCCGCAGCGATGTGGTCCGGCGAGCCACCAATCACTTCCCGCAGCCCCAGCAGGAGCGCTGCGGTGAGGCTAGGAAGCGCAAAGTCATCACCGAGGACCTGGGCGGACGGCAGGCGGATGGCTACCCCCTGGGTGCTCAGCACACGTGCGAGGGCTACCTCCGCTACGTTCTCGTCCTGTGACTTACGGTTCCTGCACCAAAAGCGATGCTCTTCAGGGCTGTTGGCCTTTGCGCCTTGGTCGAGTTTTCCGCAGTGGTTGCAGACACGGAACAGCGGGGCTTTCGACTCGTTTCCAGCGATAGTACGCGCGGCGGCGTTGATGGAGGCACGGCCAAGGTTCAGCCAACGCAGCTGGACCCGGTTTGCGTACTTGGCACCGAACTCGAAGTCCTCGAGGAACCACTCGTCCGTGACGTGTTCGGGGTCTATGTCCGCCGCAAGTAACGTGTTGAAGCGTTCCTTGACGCGTTGGTCGCTCCGGTCTCCAATGGCTACCTCGTCCCGCCGTACTTCCGCAGAGACATTCTTCATAACGACGACGTCGAACTGCTGGCTAACGTCAGCGATCCCGCCCAGCTTGCACCTGGCGCAAGTCTTGACCGCGCCGTGGCTGTCCACATCGGTGTTGATCCATCCGCACTCCGGGCATGCTTGCCACCGCCGGATATGGCTTCGTTGAGGGCCAAGGTCGACAGCGTCGATCTTGACCTCGAGGCCACGTGAGTAGAACGTTGCGCCGGGGGCGAGCTCGTGGATCGCGATCCCGGCCCCGCGCTGAAGCGAAATCGTTTCGGTGACGTAGTCCTGGGTCTCCACCTCCTGCCACGAGACTCCGATGTCCAGATTTACCGAGTCGTCCAGAAGCGTGTAATTGGGCAGAAGACCGTACTTCTCAAGCACAGAGATCCAGTACTCGCCGCGCAGGTCTTTGAGTTGGCCGCGGAACATGCGCTGCATGGCCCTGGCGGTCCTCGGCGCACGCTTCGCTTCTTCATCCGCGCCGTTGTGCTCGGCCATTGCATCGAGCTCAGGCAGGGACTTCTCGATCTCCTCAATGCGTACTTGGAGCTCGGCCACGTCGTCTGCCCAAAACCTCGCGGCCCGGACCGCATGCTCCGCGAGCTCGCTCGATCCGTCTTCGCGTGGGGTAGCCCATTCTCGCAACCGCTCTGCGCTGGTGTGCGACAGCAGCGAACCGAACTGCCCGAGAAAAGCGCCCAGGTATTCTTCAGCACAAGAATGCGCAGCCTCGATGAGCTCTCCAAGGAACGAACCTGGTTTGTCGTCACCGAGCGCCGCGGATGCTTTGCGGGGATGTGGTCGCCCGGCGTCACGAGCAAACCGGTCTACGATATGGGCGAGGTACTGGCGCTGAAGGATTTCCTCTGCGTCGAGAAATGTCGCCGGAGGACGGACTTGACCGTTGATTACAGAAAGAGGGTCGTGAAGCTTGGGCAAGTGTTCGCCACGACCGCGCGCGTATGCGAGCACGAGCGAGTTGCCGGTAAGACGCCCGGCGCGCCCCACACGTTGGAGATACGATGCCACGGAGGTGGGGAGCGACGCGAGCATGACGCACGAAAGGTCGCCAATGTCGATGCCCATCTCTAACGTTGGTGTCGCTACAAGTACGTTGGGGGCTTGCGGCAGCTGTATGGAGGACTTGAATTGGTCCTCCACACGAATTCGGTCCTCGTCAGGCAGGAGTGACGTGTGCTCGCTCGCTACTACTCGCTTCGGATCCCGAGTGGCGTACAGCTTGCGGTAAAAGTTGTCCTCCTCCGATTGCCGCACGAGCAGTCCGGGGCATCGGATATAGGTGCATGGGGCGCCGTCAAGTTGATCGACTACGGCAATCGTTCCAGGCGTCACGGCCCGGCACACGCTGCACGCAAGGAAGTGTTTCCCGGTACCTACGTTCTGACCGTCCGGGACGTGGAGAAGAATTCTGTCAGGAGGCAGCGCGTAGACGGTGGCGCCGTCCTTCGCTTGCACGGCTTCAAGAACACCTCTGTCCGCAAGCTCAAAGAACAGTCCCTTAGCTACGTGGCTAGCATCGGATCCGGGGAGTTTGAGACAGCGGGCAGTCCAGCGTGTGTACCAGCTTTTCGTGCTAGCGATGGGATCCATTTCCCCTGGTTCTCCCCCGCCAAGCCGCGGAAACGCGGGGGCGGAACGGCCCTTGGGGAACGCTGGCATCCCTTCATTGCGGCGACGACCGCCCCAGATTTGCCAACGCTGGTTCTTGGCATCCGCAGCCATGTACTTCTCAAGCCAGGGATGGCGGATGCCGCCCTGGGTGCGGACACGTTCCACGACGCCACGCACCCACGCGAGGAGCGCGCCGTCGTTTGAGGCGTGCTCATCTAAACCAAGGGTGTCGGGAACCGCACTCAGAGCAACACGGGCGGCAGCGACCATCGCGGCGGCCGACCCGGCGTCTGTTTCGGCGACAATGCTCCCGGTCAGCTCAAGAGTACGACCCAGCCGGGACTGCAGTCCGAATTCGATGGACGCGTCAAAGAGGACGCGCTTCTGCGCATTGCGGGTGGCGCGCAGCCGTTCCTGGGGGTTGGCCTCGGCGTCCCAGTATGCTCTGAGCTGCGGGCGATCGGCGTAGTCAGGGGCGATGAGCTGATAACGGCGAACTGGGGTCGTCGCGTCCTTCAACGTTGCGTCCACGACCTCCTGCAACGTGGCCGCTCCCCCGCCGGAAGCGGCGATGTCCAGAGCGTTTCGGAATGCAGAACGAAGGGTGAGGATGTGCGAGCGGGCTTGCACGAAGCCCGCTCGATGCGCTGCGTCCTGAACGCTGTCAGTGAAGACAAGTGCCTTCTTTTCACCGGAGTCGAGCCCGTCGGCGCCGAAGAGGTTGGAGATGCTCACGGACAGCAGCGTTGCGATAGCGCTGCCCAGGAAGCGGATGCCGTCCTTGGTTTGGCAGGCAGGGCAGTACTCGTCCTTCGACTCGTCGTCAGCATCCTGGCCCAGGAGCATGAGGACAGGAACGATCCTCCCCTCGTGGGCAGCGGCACTATCCTCAGCCGGAGGATCGCCAAGGATTGTTCGGTTGACGGTGTCGAGCCATCTGAGGCCGTCTGCGAGCCCACCTGTCTCAGCTCTGTGGGCGTCCTCATTAGGGGCATGGATGAGGGCGCGGAACCGTGGGTTGCCGGTGGCTGCCTCGCGGCGGACTTTGGAGTCGTCATTCTCGAGGTCCGCCCCGGTGGGACCGAGCACCGTGCCCCAGCCTGAGCGGCCGCAGTGGCGACAGTAGAGGGCAGGCAGATAGAGGGAAGGGTCTGTGTGGGGTCCGTCATCACCCCAGCGGTAGTGGTGATTGGCATCGATGGATTTGTCGATGCGGGAAAGCTCTCGGATCCAAAGATGCGTCTCCACGGAAATAGCTTCCCGACCCGATTCCGCCCGGACGTGGCTTAGGAGGGCTAAGAAATGAGCCATGAACTCCGTGTGCCGCTCGGCGAGGGAAGCCCTTCGGCGGGGGCCTCCGGAAGTGTTGAACTCACCGAGTACTCGCTCGGATAGGTCGGCAAGGGAGACTGCGTCACTTGCCTCAGTCAGAACAACTCGAGTGAGGGGATGGATGCGGACGGCTTGGAGGAGGTTCTCTGGCTGATAACCGAAGAGAAGCTGACAGAGCTGCTCCACAATGACAGCGTTCGGGTCCTCAGCATCGCTCCCGAGTGCAACTTCGATCGCTTTAGTTGTGGTCTCAAGGCTGGCAGCTAAGCTGACTAATTCCCTTCGAGTGTCAAAATTGTCCTGCCCTGTCCATTTGTCCACGCTGAGCCGGGCCTCGGTGACCACGGCGTCTTTCGGGAAGGTTTCGCCGAAGACTGTTTCGGCAAAACGGAGCATGGGCTCGGACTCCCCCTTGGCTCCAAGGGTCGCTGAGGTAGCTACAGGTGTGACGCGCCCGAGAGGCCGATTACGGTCATCCTCCGTTGGACCGTGCGCGACTGTCGTCAGGTCGGCAGGCCAATGGCTCTTGAGCGTCAGGCCGAGTCGCCGCAGGAGCATTGCGACGTCTGTTCCCTGGGCCCCGTCGTAGGTATGGAACTCGTCGAGCACCACGTACTGAAGCGAAGTGGCGGACTGTCGCCAGATGGGTGCATCGTCCTCGCGGAGGAGGAGCATGTCCAGCATCTTGTAATTGGTGAGAAGGATGTCCGGGGCTTCACTCCGGAAGATTTCACGAGAGTTAATGAGCCCGGCCGCGGAAACCTTGCTGCGCCTCGAACCGGCCTGCTGCCCGGTGTAAATCCCGGCAGTAATCCCGCCGAGTTCTGGGTTTTCCGTAATCATGGCAGCGAGACGCTGCGCCTGGTCATTGGCGAGTGCGTTCATCGGGTAAAGGATGACAGCCTTCATGCCCGTGACGCCCGCGGCCTTGGCCCTGAGGACATGATCGAGAATCGGGTAGAGGAACGATTCCGTCTTGCCAGAGCCAGTACCTGTAGTGACCAACGTCGGCTCAGGACGACGGAACCCGGACGTCGAGCCGCCTAAGGGCTTGGAACTCAGTCGTTCGAACGCCTTAGCCTGATGTCCGTAGGGCGTCGGCCCTTGATACCAGTCGAGGCGCTCTCGCCAACCGTCGGAGGCCGGCTCGAAAGGCAGCCGAAGCCGCACGAAGGGTCCCTTGAAGATACCGTCAGCGGGGTCCTCAAGAAATGTGTGCAGCCCGCTGCGCGCCTCACGGTCGGTGAGAGCAAAAGTGGTTGACAAGTAGTCGATCAGACCAGCCTGAAGATCTTCGACCTGATGCGTGGGGAGAAGAACAGCCATCAGCTCTTCTCCGCCAACAGCTTCTGAAAGTGTACGTAGGCCTTACGCATGTCTTCTTCACGGTCATAAGACGCAAATGGGTATTCGAAGACGTACTCCACCTGGCTCTGGGGATGGGTCCAACTGCGTTCAACGGTCGACAAGTTCTCCCCGCGTTCTCTGTACTGCCTAGCCATTTCACCAGGTATTTTACGTCCATCCGAGTCGTAAAGGTCGCTGCGTTCGTACCCGACAAGGACCGGAAACTGCGTCCGATAGATGGTGCAAAGTTCATCGGCATCAATGCCAGAAGCGAGGGCGACAAGGGCATCAAGTTCTACGAGCAGCTGTCGACGGGCGGCGTCTTTTCGAGTGGGCCACTCTGGCGTCCATGTTGCTCCGAGCACTGACTCAACTAGAGGACCATACTCCGCCGTCAAGGCTGTCAGGCGCAGAGCGCGCTCAACGATGAGAAGCCGGTAATCGTCACTCGCTAAAGTTGGGAGATTTTGAATGTTTTCGAAATTAACCTTGGATGCTGCACCAACCTTGATGAGATAGTCGGCAACCAACGACGACATCACACCGACGAGCAAGACAAGATCGTCCAGAGAGGATTCGCTACCGACAAACGCGGCTTGATATACGTTGTCCACCCCAGCCGTTCCGGGCGGGACAATTGCAGCGTGGAGCGTTCGTGCGCCTGTCACTGCGGCCATGCGACGCCAGACCGCGCGATAACGTGATCGTTGTAGGATGAGTCCTTCCTGTCCCAACCAACTGCCATAGTTGGCGTCATATCGTGGACGGTCTCCTGCAATTTGGTAGCTAGTGCGGGGGATGAAGGTCTCCGGGAGGGCCTCGAGGTCAATTTCGGTCCAGTCGAGGTTGTTCTTCATCGTGGGGTTCGGCTGCTTGGCGAACGGGTTGGCCACAGTAAAGTGCGGGCCTTGGAGGATGACGTCCTCCCACGACTCCGGGACTGCGGAGCCGACTTCAAAATAGCCCTTCTTTCGATCGGCAGTCTCATGCCAGCCGGAGGAGTACTGGAGCCCAAGTTCGCGTACGCGTGGCGCCTTGCTGAGCTTCTCGAGCACTCGGGAGCTCGCCCGGTTCACGGGGTACACCATGCGCGCACAAATCGGCGGCGTGCCCGGTTCATCAAGGATGTCCGCCCACACAGCCAAGGCCGACTCATCGACTTGGATGATGCGTTCGCTGTGCGGCCGCTGGTCCCACTTCCCTTCGTCGTCCTTGAGCCCTGGAACCTGCCCGTAGCCGTCATGCACCAACGACCGTGACACCGTATCCGGATGGTACAGGGAGGCCGCCATTTTGAATTGCGGCGCCTCCCGGCGAGAGCCGTACACGTGGACCCCGTAGGAAACGAGGTGATGGATTTCGAAAAGAGATAACTCATTAATGAATTGCCAATGTCGACGGATCCGCCTGTAGGTCTCCGACCTCAGTGCCGCAGCCTTTTTCTCAGTGAAGTGCGACTCGGGATGCAGCAGTGCGCTTGCCCCGCTTGGTGAGGAAGATCGCCATACTCGTTCCATAAACACGCGATAAAGATCCGGCTGTAGCCCCTCCAACAATGGGTACATCGTTCGGTCGCCAACAAACTCGGCCACCTGGGGCGTCTGGACCGCTACATCAACGAAGTACTCGCTCATACCCTCGAGGTCGAGAGTTGCCTCGCGCTTCTCCTTGATCTGCGCCTGTGTGGGTTTTTCGGCCAACTGCCACCAAGGGTCTCCCTCGGCCAGCAAGGCGGCTTCGTCTGAGCGTGGCCGCACCCACGGCGGATTTCCCACCTGGAGGTCGAATCCACCCACCGCAAAAACCGACGCGAATTCGAGTTCCCAATGGAAAAAGCCTTGATCCCGAGCCAGATCGTCGCACACCGCGAGCCATGGCTGTTCGACAAGTAGATCGGAGACATCCTTGACCAGCGCGAGCTGGAGGTCAGCGTGCTCGGCGTGATTCAGCTGGTCCCAATTGGCTCCAGCACCGAGAGAGCGCTGACCAGCCATCTTAGAATCTTTGCCCTGCAACCCGAGGAGTCCTTCCAGTGCGTCAAGCCACTGATCGGCGCTAGGGGGTGTCAGGCCCTTTGTCGCCTTCTCAGTTAGTGGCCAGAACCAGAGGGCGTTCCATGCGTCCATCACGCGTCGGAGTCGCCGGTGCGCTCCATTCGGGTCGTTGAGCGTTTCCTCGATTTCGGCGCGGGTGACTGAGCGAGCGTCGGCCCCAGACTCCGGTGTCACGATCGACTTCCCGAAATATTCAATCGAGCGTCGTGCCTCGGTGTTTGCAATTTCGAAGCGGCGGAGCGTGAGTTTCCAGAGCGACTCGACTCTTCGTGACAAGTTTAGGAGCCGGTCGATTTGCTGCTTGGTCGGCTTGATCCGTACCGACTTGCGCCACGTTGCAAGTGCCTTCTGGGCGTCACCCGCGAGGTCCTTGACCTCCTTCGCATCTGAGGCAGCGCCCCATCCCTGGGCGGGAAGGAGGAAGTGGTGAACACGGCCAACCACGGCGGGATCATCCCCGTCGTGCTCCAAGGCCGCGGCTAGGCCCGTGAGGGGAGCGTCATAAGGCGCCGACGTGAGCCAGGACTTGTCCCTGATCTGTGCCACAGAGTAGGTCGCACGACGCGCACCGATCAGCGAATTGCCGCGACGTAGGCGAAGTCCAAACCATGGGGCCTGCAGCCCAGCAACCATAGTGTCCAGCCAAAGCGAAACCTCGGCTAGTTCGACCGCCGTCGCGTTCAGGTCCACGCCGTGCACCTGGTGGAGGGCAATCTGTGCCTTCACCTTTTGCAGTTCTAGCGGGTACTCGTCGGCGGGAATTTTGACGTTGAGCTCCCCTTGCTTGCGCTTGAGGTACTCGGCAGCAAGTTGGCGGACAGCCTCGATGGCAAACGCCCCCGAACCCAGCGCTGGCTCGCACACGGTGAGTTTGAAGATATCGTCGGCGGGCGTCGTGGTGCCGCCCTGGTCGAGAAGCTCCTCAAGAGCCTGCGAGACAACAAACTTGGTGAGCACTTCCGGTGTGTAATAGGAAGCTGACTGCTGGCGTTCGCGGCCAGCTAGCCTGAAGACGAACGTACCCTTCTGGTGCATGACGGGCTTCCACTCACCGGTGATTTCGTCCTGAGCCTTCACGAAGTGCCGGTCCTCGATGTCCCCGGACCTATCAACTGGCACGACCCATGATCCCTTTGATGAGTCGCCGTCCTTCGCCACCTCGTGAAGGTCCTCCTGGGCTATAAAGCCCGTGTAGGACATCAGGCCTTCGTACACCGCGCCGAGCTGGTTGACACCGAGCTCCGCATAGGAGATGAAGCCTCGATCCTTCCCGCGGGCCTCCTTGCTGAGCAAGAGGTGTTCCAGGACCTTTTGCAGAGCAGCGTTGCTGAGCTTGACGTCATCGATGCTCTTTGTTGCCGTTTCAGAGAAGAGGTCAGCTTCAAGGCGTTCGAACGTCAGTGCGTTCTCGGGGTTAGGAGCGTGGTGTCCGGTGTTGACGAGCCTAAAGAGGCGGTTGAGCGATTCGTAAAGGTGAGTACCCCGTTTAGCCTTCTCCGAGGTGAGCGGGTTCAGAACCAGCTCACGGATTCGATCCAGGCCGTACCCCTGGTCATAGCGGTCGTCGCCTACGGGGATAATGCCCATCTCCGGCGATGCCTCGGCATAGAGCAGGAACAAGATTCGGTATAAGAAACGCAAGCACTGGGGAGCGAGATCTTTGCCGTCAATGTCGTTGTTCGCCAACCCCTCGGCGGTGCGCCGCACGAGTACGTCGTTGGCGATGATCTCAATCGAGAGGCGGATGCCCTCGCGAAGGTCCTTCGAGACACCGACTGTGTGTTTGACGGATGCGTCGAGGACGCTGTTCCACCAGATCTGCTCGTTCGCGTCCGGGTGGAGAGAGTCGTGTCCGAAAACGGCGAGGAAGCGGTCCAGCTCCCCGCCTCGCTTCGTGTCGTTACGCTCGACCGCGAGCAGCGCATCCGCGGCGAGATACCTGCCTTCGGCCCAGCGCTCCCCCTCGGTGACAACAAGCCAGCGCCCAGCCATGAGCACGATGAACTGTGGCTTGTCGTCCGCCTGATAAAGCTCGGATATGAGTTTGCTCGCGGAGTAGTTGATTGGTTTGTCATCGACGAGAGGCTTCTCCGGAAGCTCACCGCGGTCTTTGGACAGAGCATCCTCAAGGGCATCTGCCGGCATGGCTTCGACAAAGAGGAGCTCGCCATTGGGACTGGACCAGACATTGTGGGCCAGCATCTCCGCGCCGCTACGTTCCGACTTGAACGTGCTGCTGGGGCCATGGAACCCGAGGGCCCCACGAAGAGCGCGGTAAACTGTACGCGCCTTATTAGGGTCTTCGGCCAGGGCGGCGAGGCTGATCTGCAGCTCGCCGCGAGCCTTGGTGAACCGCTGCAGAGGGGACTCGTGCCCCTCTCTGGCGACATCATCCCACTGCTTGCGGAGCTTGATGACCTCGGCTTGGAAGGACTCGCCAGCCTTCGTAGTGTCCGTGGTGAAGTAGTGTTCGCTGACGAAGTCCTCGCCCACAATAAAGGAATCGAACGAGGGCATTTCAGTGCTCTCCTTCCGCTGGGGTTTTCAGGGGCACGACGACGAGCAGCGGCCTGACGAGGCTACGCTCCGGAGCGAGGGAGGCCACAATCTCCTGCTCGCGCTCGACGCGGGCTCGGTTCTCCCTAAGCCGATGGGTACTCATTCCGGGAAGCTGGGCTTGGCCGTTGATTACGCTCCAGGCGTCCGCACGGGCATGCCATTCATTCAGGCGGCTGGAGGCTGCGGTAGCGGCCGCCTCGAACGCAAGGTCAAGAGAGTCGCGCGTGTTGGTTACTGCCCTGGCGATATAACTGCGGTATTGATCTACATCAGCGACTGCACCGGTGTTGACCGTCTTTTCGGTGAATCCGATCTCGGACAAATAGTCGGCCAGGCTTTCGACTTGCTCGGGGAAACAAGCTGCTCCACCCTGTGTGGCGAAAAAGGCTTGGGAGACTACTTGCCCCCGGCCGTTCATGAGTGTGCCCATCAGGAGGACAGTCGGATCGTCAACATTGGCGCGGACCACGGGAACCTCGTTGCCGGCCATAGAAGCAAGGGCACGATCGCTAGCCCATTCAAGAACAGGGTGCAGCGGGCCGAGGAAGTGGGCCTCAGGCCACGTGCTGGCTTTCTCCCCTTTCGCCGGGATCATGTTGCGAGCCTCTTCGAGCAGGCTCTTGCCCTTCTCCGCGCTCGTTGCGAGCTTGAGCTTATCGGTAACTTTCCGGTCAGCGAGGTAGCTCTGCGGAAGCTGTGCGAGGCGCAACTGGAGATCGCGCGGCGGCTCAAGCTCGGCGATTTGATGCTGCGAGTGGATCTTCCATGCGACGCCTCCACCTCCGCCCGTCTCGGGAAGCTCCTCAGGCTTCCCGAACGCCTCATGGAGGGCATCGTCAAGGAAGTCAAGTTCGCTCGAGTAGAGCCCGACGCCAGCATCAGACGGCACCCGAGGTGATTCGCCGTCGTTGTCCGTCTCCAACTGCTCCCAGAAGGCGTCAAAGAAGCCGAAGTCCTCAGGTTCCAAGTCCTGGCCTTCCTTCACGTCTTTGACGGTTCGGATTGCCTCGTTCTCCTGTTTCTGGCCGGAAAGGACCTTCAGGATTTCCTCTTCTTCGGCCTTGACGCTGTGCTGCCCCATGAGAGAACCGACGTCATTAAGCGCGAGATGAGCTTCATTCTCCCGCTCCATGAGACGAGTGAGTACCTTGAGGTCACCTTGGAAGCGGGCGTGGTCAGGATGCAGCAGGAGTGTGGTGATCTGCGGGCTGTGTTTTTGCCCGTAGCGGTCGATGCGGCCATTGCGCTGCTCAATACGAATGAGTGACCACGGAATGTCAAAGTGGATGAGGTGGTGGCATTGGCTATGAAGGTTCACGCCCTCGGAGGCGACGTCGCCGGTGACGAGGACGCGAATGGGCGAGGCTTCCTGTTTGAAGCTTTCGACAATCTCTTGCTGTTCCACGTCGCTCAACCCACCGTGAAGGATGCGGACGTTCTCCGTTTTCAGCCCCAGGTCCTTGGGAAGGTGCTGGGCGAGCCAACGAAGCGTGGGGACACGCTCGGCGAAGACAACAGCACGCATGTCAGAGTGAGGGCCGACGCCGATTCCTTGTAGGTAGCCGGTGAGTTCCTGATACTTGGCGGACTGATGCTTGAGAGACTCCTCAGTCAGCTGCCTCAGAGTTTGGAGGGCCTCGTGCTCTTTATACTCGGCCGGGAGCTTGGGCTCACCGACCTTCTTGAGGCGATCCTTGACGGATTCAAGGAGAGCGGCAGGGCTCGAGAGGAACGCCTTGGCCAAAGTCCATGGGAAGAGGGAGCTGTTGGCACCCGAGTATGGGGTGTCCCCGGCCTGTGGGTAAAGCCAGGTATCAGCGATTTCCTGAGCTATAGCGTTCTCGGCGGAGCTGGCTGATACTAGGCGATTGTCGGGTTCAAGTCGCTCAGCCCAGTTGGCGCCGACCTCCGTCTTGACCTCCGGGCTGTGACGGTGGCGGCGAATGATGAGCCGCTGGATGTCCTCGGCAGCAAAGCTGCCGTCCGGCCTGATCGCCGTCGGATCGAGGAGGCGGATGAGCTCCGCAAACGATTCCTGTCGGCCATTGTGTGGAGTGGCCGATGCGAGGATCAGAGCCTCCGTATTGGGCGCCAGCAGACGGGCCAAGTCGTTGTTAAGCGTACCTGCGTTCGTGAGGTTATGGGATTCGTCAATGACGACGGCGTCCCACTTCATCTTGCCGAGGTGCGCCTTGTAGCGCGCGGATTTAAGGGTGTCTATCGAGATGATGGCACGTTTGAAGTACGTAAACGGGTTACGAGTAGCCGGGAGGGTTTGGCGGACCTTCTGGATACCGGTCGAGTCGAGCCGCACGAACGGGAGTGCGAAACGGCACCAGAGCTCGTGCTGCATCTGTTCAAGGACGTGGCGCGGGGTGACGATCAGTACGCGCTCGCCTCTTCCTCGACGGGCGAGTTCACTGAGAATCATGCCAATCTCAAGAGTCTTTCCGAGACCAACCGCGTCCGCTATGAGTATCCGTGGGCGCACGTTGCTCGCGTCCAGTGCCCGTGCCACAGCAATGCGCTGATACTCGAGGTCGTCTGCCAGCATGCGAGTTGAAACGGTCAGCGCTTGATGGTCCTGGGGGATGGGTGTCTTACGGAGAGTAGACTCCAGCCAGAGACGGGCCCGGCGATAGTTGGGACTTGAGTCCGCCACGGGTATCGCGTTGGCGGGGTCGACTACCTCAATGTCGTCCAGGTTCCTGAAGAACACCGCTGTCGTGTCTCTAACGAGCTCACTGAGACCACGAACCTTGACGAGCAGCCCGTCGCTTGTTTGTTCGGCCCCCGTGACCAGCCATTCCTCGTCTCGCACGTGGACGATCGATCCCGGGGCGACGTTTAACTCGGACTCGGTGGTCTCGGTGGCAGTCGTTGACACTATTGCTCCTCATTCGCTGCTTCCCCATTCCCCGCCCGACGCGTCGCAGCTGACAAGCGGAGGGCCGGACACAATCTAACCACTCTTTTGCTGGTATTCCTGGACGCTACGTCGTGACGTCACCTCCACTCCGCAGTCCTCGCATCCTCTTGGGACGGCGGCCGCACTTGACCTCTTTTGGCCGCGCAAGCCGCGATCATTGGTTGGACGGGGCGCAAAAGAATCTCGAAAGCGTGATACAACAGCCGAATAGGCAAATTGGGGGGCATCTTGATGGTGAGTTTTGGCCGCTTGCGGAGAGCACGCGCAGACGTACGAAGACGTCGTCCGGTCAGTCTCTGTAGGAGATCGCCGAGGCTAGTACTCACGGTTCCGTCTGCATTCGTCACACCTTCCAGGTTCGGTCCAGGCCAGGGCAGCGATCTCGCTGACCGAGCCCTTAGAACCGGCGGCAAGATACAGATCAACATTTTCCTTACAACCGAAAAGGACGTACGTTGAAACTCCCAGACATACTTGAAGCTGATCGCTTGGATGAGGCTGCGGCACTCGTAAATAAGTACTACACGAAGCTCTACCGCCATGGTCTTCCGCAAACTGGAAGCCGTTTCGATGACTGGGACGGCGGTGGCGACCGCGTCGGCGTCGTGAATTCACTTACTGCCAACGATGTCCTTGCAGTGTCATTTCTCTCCGTTCAAGTACCCGCTTCAGCAGCAATTGGCCTTCTTGAAGCCAACACCAGAGAGGTGACAGGGCTGCTGGAGAAAATTCCGGCCGACCTGGATCTCGCGTCTGTCTCGCTTCATGACTACGAAAGGCTGCTCGGTCCGAACAGCCCCGCTAGTGCCCTGTGGCAGTTGTTGCGCGGGAGCGAAAACACCCGCTGGGGCATTGGACCGACGACAGCAAGCAAAATCATGGCCAGAAAACGTCCGCGGCTTATACCGATCTTCGATTCAGTTGTGGGCCCACTCATGGGCCATCCGACGGCCAAAGGTCAATGGGAGACGTGGCATGCCGCCCTCACTGACGATTCAGGTCTTCCCGCCAGGCTGCAAGCGATCAAGAAAAAGTCAGGAATCGAACAAGGTATTTGTGACCTAAGAACCATGGATGTCATCCTTTGGATGCACGGCAAGGAGCTGGGGATGGTCTTGAGCGATGACAATGATGATCGACTCGTCGGCAATTCGACACCATGAATGTTGTAGGGCGCGTAGAGCCGTAGCCCAGAGTCACTGAAATTAATCTAAGGAAGGCCGCCTTGACCGAATACGGAAAATCAGTTGTGCCAGTTTGGACGCTGACAACGGAAGACATTTCCATCCCAAATCTGTTCGATGAGGAGACTCTTACTCCCGCCAGGCTTACGGAACTCAGGACAGTCCTCGCGGCTTTGGCCACCGCCCCGATCGCCACGCTGGAGATGCACGTCAAACCTGCTTCGCATTCCTCTCAAGGAGGAGTCATGCTCAGCGCCGCCAGCCCGCTTGCACAACATCTCGCGCACCTCGTGACTCGAACGACGCAATCAGCACCTGTAAATGCTGCCGGTGCGGGCGAGGTGCTTTATCGAATGGTTGTTCCGGCAAAAGTCGCGGCGCAGGTCGGACAGGGCCTGGTCAAGCCGATGGTTTCGAAAGCTGCTGCCGGCGGGATTCATAGTGCACTTCGCAGTTCCACGGGTATTGTTTCGAACGCGTCGTTTGTGCCGGTCACGGGTACCGCGGCCGCCGCGGGAGCTGCATCAGGCTCCGCGGTCACAGCAGGCGTTGCCGTCGCATCCGCAGGTGCGCTGACCGTCGCAGCGCCCCTCGTCCTCATGGCGGTATCAGTGGGCATGACCGCTTACGCGGATCATCAAAAACAGAAGGCCATTGAAAAAATTACGGAACTCCTGGAAGAGCTAAAGGAAGACAAACTGGAGGAAGAGCGTGCGTCACTCGAGGCGTGCAGCGACACGATCGACGGTGCGACGACTGTTCTTCTCGATGAGGGTGAATTGGGGCTATCACTCGGACTCGATTCGGCTGTTCATGACATCATCACGGCGTTCAGCAGGGCTCGTAAGCGCCTCGAAAAATGGGAAGTTGACTTGGGCTCCATTGACGGTCCAATAGAATTAGAAGCTCTGACAGACGCGTTTCCTGGAATAGACAAGGACCGTGGCACATTTCAAGCACATGTGGAAATTGCCAAGATGGCCATTGCCCTCAAACGTCGAGTCCTCGTACTCCAAGCAGTAGATCATGCCCAAAGAAACCCCGACAGTCTTTTCAAAAGCTTTGTTAGCAAGCTGAACAGGTCACAACAAGATATCGATGAGTTAGAGTCAAGAATCGCAACAGTGCTCATGAGTTTGTCTCGCCTCGAGTTGAAGAGACCGAGCGGATTCCACGTTTCTAAGCTCAAACCCGGAGAAGTGGACAAGCTAGTGAAATCCATCTACCGCCTCAGAGACCTAACCGCAGGAACAAATTCGGGTAGCCAGGATTCAGACGTTGCGATTGAAATAGAGCAGCACGGTGATGGATCCCTCACCGTCTTTCCAGCTGTGGTTGCCTAAATACGCACGCCCCAGCAAGGCTAGGCCAGCTACTCCCCTCCCCGGTGGGGACCTCCGAGAGAGTTCCCCACCGGCAGCTCAGCTAGACAGTGATTGCCTAGAAGTAGCGGTAACTCACCCAATTCCGGGGGCAGATTCTCACATCAATGCCCATGAGACTTCCACTGCCGGTGGAATGCACACATTCGGCAACGAAATCGTCGTGGATTCACAATCGAATGCGGCCATTACTGATCAACTGAGCGCCTCGGCTTTTCGATGGAGTTTTGGAGCAACTGCAGTCCCCGCCCCCTGCACCAAACCCACCGCCCCCAGCACCAACACGGCCCCCACAATCTGCCACCCTGACAACGACTCGCCCAAGAACACAAACCCCAGCACCGTCGCCACGAGCGGGCTCAGGAATCCCAGGAACGACACCACCATCGTTGGCAGCCGCTGAATACCCCGGAACCACACCGCGTAAGCGGCAAGCGCACCAATAATGCTCAGGTAAGCGAACCCCGCCAGATTCAACCCAGATACCGATCCCGGCAGCCCTTCAACCATCAGCGTCACGGGCAGCAGCATCACCCCACCCATCGCCAACTGCAGGCCGGTAAACCCAAGCAGCCCCACGCCGTCGGGCCTTCCCCAGCGTTTGGTGAGAACTATGCCGGCCGCCATGCTCAGCGCCGCCGCCATCCCGGCGAGCACACCCACAAGAGTCAGCGACGCGTCGGATCGCAGGACGAGCAAGCCGACACCCGCGGCTCCCACCCCGCAGGCAATGATGTGCACCATGCGGATCCTCTCCCCCAGCAACAGCACGCCGAGGAAGAGGACAAACAGTGGCTGGATGGACATGACCAGTGCTGCGAGCCCACCCGGCAGTTGGTACGCGGTGAAAAACAGCAGGAAGAAGAACAGCCCGATGTTGAGCGCGCCCAGCGCCGCAGCTTTGAACCACCAACTCCCCCGCGGCCACGTTCGGGTGACCAACATGAGCACGATCCCAGCTGGCAGGGCCCTCACGGTTGCGGCCAGGAGCGGCCGGTCGGCGGGGAGGAACTCCGTGGTCACCAGGTAGGTGGATCCCCAAACCATCGGGGCAAGGGCGGTGATAAAGAGGTCGCGAGGGGATGCCTTGGACGCCCCAGCTCCCGCCCTGCTGGCAACCGCTGCAGATAAACTCATCTTTCACTTCCATACATTTCGATATCGAACTATTTGATGTAAGACAATGTAGATGCTGTACTGTTTGAGGTCAAGCATTGGAGGACGATGGACCGCGACGCAGTGGACATGATTCTTGAGCAGTGGAACAAGGAGCGACCCGACGTGGACGTCAGCTCCATGGGCGTTCTGGGCCGGCTCAACAGGGCGAGCCGCCTCGCCTCATTGGACGTGCAGAAATTCATGAACCAGTTCGGACTGGAGCCCTGGGAGTTCGACGTCCTGGCAACACTGCGCCGGTCGGCGGCCGAGGCGCCATTGACGCCGGGTCGACTCGCCAGCCTCACCATGATCGGTTCGGCGGCCATGACCAACCGCGTAGATCGGCTGGTATCGCGCGGCCTGGTTCACCGCGAGACCAACCCTGAGAACCGCCGGCAACTACTCATCAGCCTCACGCCAGAGGGACTCGCCCTGGTTGATGACGTGGTGGAGCACCACGTCGAGAACCAGCAGAAGATGCTCGAGGGCCTGTCCAAGACTGAGCGAACACAGCTAGCCAACCTTCTGCGAAAGTTCCTGCTAACCAACCACGACGGCGAACCCTCCTAAGCGGGTAGCGTCACCCATGCGAGGATGAGGCGTGGACACTTCCTCTGAGCAACTGGCGATCGCAATCGGAAAAGCGCTGGGCGGCGGACAGGCAAGCGCCTACACCGGCACCTCGTACTGCCAGAGCGGCAACCACTTGCTGAGGCATACCATTTCGGTGCACCCAAGGGCCTTCATCTGGTCTGCGACCGAGTTGCCTGATGGGGCTACGAGAACGTTCGACCCCCGAAGACTGATAATCCAGACTGACGGCGTGGATGATCCATACGGCCTCTCGATTGAACGCATCCCGTTCTCGTTTCCTGAAGCTGTCCAGCTTTCGTTCCCGCTCTCCCTGCCCATATGGGGTCGGCAACTGGACGACTACCACCCTGTCGCTTGTGAAGTGAACGGCTCGGACACGACACTCCTGCTGAGGCACAGGGTGGACCGGACAATTTTCGGGTCCTTCACCTTCGATACAGAAAGCGGAATCGCGAAAACGCTGTTCACGCCGACGACGGCACTGAAACTGGAGCGTGAGATCCCACCGGAGAACGGAGAACACGACTTCGGATTCGTGTCCGGCTTCGGTGACCCCGATTTGCAGAATCGCCTTCGCCCCGACGAAAACACCCATTAACAACAAGATGGCCTGCAGACGTCAGTCCACAGGCCATCATCAACTTCCCGGTCACTCAAGCTCGCTAGGCTCCTGGCTGGTTTCTCTACGTTTGCTCCGCCGCAACACATAAACGCCGTAGCAACCGAACCCCAGCATGAGCACAGCAGCACAGGCACGCCACCACGCGAAAGGCTGCCAAATCGCGAAGTTGAGGGCCATAACGAAGAACATCACAATTTGCAGTGGATGCGGTACCTTGCTCACCATTTCCCCCTAAGACGATGAATACGCTCTGGTGGTTAGATCTTCGACGCCCCAGCGCTCCTCACTGTGGCACTCCAGATTCTGATGAACCACCATCGTCTGGGTCGGAGAAGTGCCCGAACCTCCTCAGCCACCTATGCACAGCCATGGAGACGGCCAGGCTGAGCAGGGGAACCAGAACGGAACTCCATTCATACCCTCTGAGAAGTAGCGCTGAAATCATCGCCATCATGCATCCCCCACCCAAAGCGGCAGAATACGGTTGTCCCTTCTTGACCGGGACCCATCGCAAGCGTTTGTAGTAGATCGTCGCAGCCACGAGAAGGCCGAGAAGCACTAGAACAGCGAGGAAAACCAGACAACCGGGGACCAGCCCCACGACCGCTACGCCAATTCCCATAATTAGAGACAAAACAACTGAGTATTGCTTGGCCCTACTCAAACTCCTACCTGCCCTTCAGCAACCTCTATTGAAGTCGACTATCATCCCAGCCAAGCCAAGCCCCAGAGCACAGGCAACTGCCGCTGGAGGATAGGCGGCAAAGGGTCCACAGAAGGCGGTATTGAAGGCGAACCAAGCCCAAAACGCTGCCCACGCTGAGGGGCACTGCGGAAAGGAACCCCACCCAAAAGTCGTGGGGGTTCCGGAATCGCTGGTGTACGACGCCATAGCATCCTTGTTGACGATCATTGTCACCCAGTTGCTTGAGTCCGAAGCGGGCCGGACCTTGTACTCTAAGATCTTTTTCTCCATCAGATCGATCATCCCGGTGAGGGCATCAGTTGGCATCGATGCCGCCATGCCCTCGATCTGGACATCTCTATCGAGACCCTTGAAACTCTTCAGGTACTTGGATACTGCCTTAGACGAAGTGATGAGGTTCAACCGAACTTCAAACCCAAGCGGGTCCTGCGCCTTTACCTTTTCAATGGCTTGGTGGAGTTCTTCAGATGCAGCGCGATCTGGGTTCACAACTAGAGTCGATGTGCTGACAGTCTTGTTGTCGTGAGACGCTACAGGTTCCGGAGGAGCGGCATGTGCCGCCAGCGGAACTGACGCCAGTAGCGTTGCAGTGGTCAATATGACGGCAGCTATCTGAAGTCCCCGTTTTCTCCAGGAGACGGACATTTTAGGGGGATTGGACTGGCTTTTTCTTGCCGTGCTGATGCGCCTCAGGATCACGATTACTCCTCACGAAGAACGATCTTGCTCTGACTCGCTCAGCCTGCGCCCGCAAAACGCCCTCTAGGTGGCGGAATCCCCGAAACTAGGTGCTGCCAGTGCCAAATTAGGTGCCGAAAAGCCCAAGAATGAGTGGTGAAACGCAGCGTCTAGGTGGTGGCCTCGAAGCAGAATCAAACAAGTGTGGGATCCGCCCTTCCAGCGGATCCCACACTCGGCTCTCAAGCAACCAACGAAACTACCTCAAACCAGGCGGAACATTCCCCACAGCAATACCCATGATGTTCAGCCCCTCGTTCACCAGTGCGCTCCCCTGCGGCAACGTCACGCTGGACACCTCAAAAGCAGGGGGAATGTCGATCTTCGTGGCAAAGACGCGGGCCGGCTCATCAACCCGCACCACGGTAGACGGCCCGCCGATGTAAGCCTGCGTGTGCCGCTGGTGATACGCCGACTCAGCCACCACCACCGCAGAATCCGTAGCAACCCCGGTGCGCCAGTTCGGCAGCGAAATCGTCACGGTCCTGCTCTGCCCGTTGGTGAAGTGAACTGTCGCCACTCCGGAGGTCACGTTGCCTGTGGAGAATCCCGTCACCAACAATGTCCGCCCGCGGGCCGAAAGAGCCACTTTCTGACCAGCGGCTTTCAACGTGTCCGGTGTCCCCACAGCCGTCGGATGCCACACGGACGAGACGCCAAACGCCGAATACGGCTTCCCGCTCACAAGCCCGGCAGCAGCCAACGCCTCCTCAGAGAACGTCCGACGGTCAGACGTAACAGCCCCATTCCGGGGATTAGCCGAATTCGCAACCGAGGTTTGATTCACCAATGAAGCAAATGGCAAAGGAGCAACAGCAACACCAGGTCCCTGGTAAGCACCAATGTTCGGAGCCCCGACGGAACCGGCACCAGAGGTGGGGTTACCGAAGAAGTCCCTGCCGCCGTCGTCGGCCAGACCAACACCGGCACCGATCAGCGGAGACCCGGAAGCAAGCCGGTACCCGGGAACATCCAGTGTTGTCTGGCCGCTGCCACCGGCAACCAACTTAGGATCACCCAGCACCGAACCAGTCTCCCCCGAGGGCGGCAGGATCCCACCAAAGTACGCGTTGTTCGCGTAAACAGCGGCAGACGATTTGAGGACACCACCAGGTGCCACAAACAGGTTGTTCCGCACCTCGCGTGGGCCGGTCATGTCGTCCAAAAACACACGCGAGGGGCAGTAGAAAGTGTTGTTGTAGACGTAGTGCTTGCCGGTACCGCTGCTGCTGCCGCCCAGACGGCAGTCGTCCTGGGCGATGTTGTAACGAAGCACCACGTTCGCCGCCGTTGCGCCTCCACCGCAGTTGGAGACGCAGTTGAGGTAGAAGCCGCCGGCGTTCCCGTACGAGTAGTTGTACTGGAAGAGGCAGGTTCCCACGATCTTCATGTCGCAGTCCCAGGCGGTGGAATCGTACGTGGAAGTGGTGCTGTTGCCCACCACGTTGAACTGGAACACCGGGTTCTTGGAGTTGTACGGCCACATGCCCGCAAAGTTGCCGCCCTCATAGGGGTGGGCGCCCTGGCCGAGGTTCAGGCCCCTATTGTGCTCGATGAGCGGAGCATCCGAGTTATGGATCACGATCGCGTCGCCGCCCACGTCATGGATCTCGTTCCGGGCAACGTAGACCTTGGTGTTGTAGCGCTCGGTGGTATCGGGAGCGGAGATCTTCACACCACCGCCGGCGGCGTCGTTGACCTCGTTATCGGTGATGGTGATGCCGTCCACCGATCCCTTGCCCCACGTGCGCACCATGATGCCGGCCGACTGCGCAAAGCCAGCGCCGTTCGTAGCCTTATTGCGCCAGGCCGCCACGTCCTCCACATGGTTGCCCGTGACCACAATCCCGGCAGTCTGCGCCGCACCTGTGTTCTCGAAAAGGATCCCAACCCTCCGCACCGGGGTGTCCGACGGGTTCACCACATGCAATCCGCTCACCGTCCAATGGCTGGCGTTAGTGATCTGGATGGCTGCAACCGCGCCGTTGCCGTTGATGGTCGGCTTACCGCCGTCACCGTAGGAGGAGAGCGTGATGGGGTGGTTCGCGACGCCGGTGCCCGCCGGCGTGAGTGCGCCGGTGCAGTCAGTGCCGGCTCGGAACAGGATCGACTCGCCGGCGTTGAACGCGCCGTGGCCGTTCACCTGGGCCATCGAGTTGAACGGGCTTGCCTGGCTGCCGTCACCTGGAGCAGGGGCCGAGCAGTCCACATAGAACTTCGCATCGCTGATCTGCACAATGAACGCGCCGATCCTGCCCGTGGTGGCCACATCGAACGGCCCCGTGCCCGTGGCGACCAGTTCTGTCGCCCCGCCTGCGGCTCCGGCCGGCACCACAAAGGTGATGGCGGCCGCGCCGGTGGCGTCAGCAACGGCGTCGGCCATCTTTTCGCCCCGGAGGCTCAGGCTGACGGGACTCAACGGCTTGAGGTCACGCACGACGACGGTAGCTGGCGTCCCGGGGACCAGCCCGTTGAGGTTGGTCCCCGCCGAGCCCTCGACCCGCAGCGGTGCTGCGATGAACGCGTCCGAGCAGTTGATTTTGGCATCGGCCCAGTCGGCGTGATCGTTGCCGTTCCCCTCCGGGCCGGTCTCCACCTTGAGCTGCAGCGTGCTGCCGCCCTGCAGGTTCACGTTGACGGGCAGGGCGCCGTCCGTCCCCCTTCGCTCTCCCGCGAAGCGCTCGATGCCATCAACCAATACCTTAAAGTCCACTCGACCGCGGTCACCCTGAGTGTCATCCACACCAACTTGGGCGAGGAACTGCCGGCATTGGCCGCCAAGGTTGTAGGTAATGGACGACGCTGCGTGCGTACCAATGCCCTTCGGGTACACAGTGCCGCCGACGGTCAACGGCCGGCGATTCGCATCGCCCGCCGCTTGGCCACCGTTGCTCATGTCCAGTTCCGCCGGTCCCCAACCGTTGGTCATACTCGACCACGGAACGTCGCTGGCATAGACGACGCCGGTGGGTGGCGGGGGTAGTTCGGCTGCGGTTGCGCTTGGGCTGGCTGCGATTCCGGTTGCCAGCGCCGCTGCCGTTAATGCGGTTGATGCGGCTACTGCTGCCAGACGTCTGGCTATGGGGTGTGGGTGCAAGTGGGGCTCCTCATTGAGTGGGTTTCCTCAAGGAGTTTCTTGCGGGGTGTGCGTTTGTGGCAACGAAATGCACAGGTATGAACATGCGGACTGCGGCGTTACCCGGCGATCGGTAACGGACCGGCCGAACCACCCACCCCCTAACAAAAGCCACCCAACACGACTATGCTCCGGTGAATCGTTTGATATCCACGTTGCTACTGGGGGTAACAGTGATGTTCCGATCAAAGTCGACCAAAAATTCCTGCCACAAAACATCCGACAATCGAAGGCGCCCACTTTTCATAGGGACAACTCTGGCCGCCGCCGCGGCATTGCTCTTGGGCACAGCTGCCTTTCCAGCACAGGCAGGCCAGCCGGGCGCACGCGCAGCAAATGTCCCAACAAACAACTGGGATTACGTCAACATCAACACGGGCTACAACGACGACGTCCTCGCACGCGACACCGCAGGCGACCTTTGGGCTTATCCCGGTGACGGCCAAGGCGGTTGGAAGAAGCCCCGCTTCAAGATGGGCCAAGGATGGAACGTGATGACCGCAATCATCGGCGCGGGCAAGTTCCAAAGCGAGTTCAACGACGACATTCTTGCCCGCGATACCAACGGCGACATGTGGCTTTACCCCGGCGGTTACGGTTACCTCAAACCACGGACCAAGGTCGGCGTCGGCTGGAACGCCATGACCGCCATTATGGGTCCTGGCGACTTCGACGGCGACTACTGTGCCGACGTCATCGCCAGAGACGTCGAAGGTCGGCTCTGGCTGTACCCCGGCGATCACACCGGGGGATGGAAACCCCGCCTCCAAATCGGTGTCGGCTGGAACGTGATGACCGCGCTGATCGGCCGCGGTGACTTCAACGAGGACGGCAAAAGGGACGTCATGGCACGTGACACCAGCGGACGGCTGTGGCTCTACCCCGGCGACGGCAAGGGCGGGTGGCTGCCCCGAATGCAGGTAGGCGAAGGCTGGAATGCCATGACAGCGATCGTTTCCACGGGAAGATTCGACGGCCACTATCCGGGCTACTCACAAATCATCGCCCGTGATGCCAACGGAGACCTCTGGCTCTACCCCGGCGTTGGTAGCCGAAACCTCGAACCACGGAAGAAGATCGGGGAAGGCTGGAACGTCATGACAGCGCTGATCTGACCCAACCGAAGCGCGACTAAGCGGCAGGCACCCAAGGCGGCTCCGCCGTCGAACGTCTGCAGCGCGAGTGCTACTTTGTACGGAAGCTGCTGGTTCAGGGGGATGACATGGAAGCTTGGGAATGGGTGTTGGCGTCGCTGGCGGGACTGTCCGCGGTGTTTGTCATGGGAGCGAACCTTTGGGCGATCTTCGATGTCCTGCGTCAGGACGGTCTGGATCAAGCTGCCCGGATCATGTGGGTGATGCTGTTCTTTGTGGTGCCGCTGTTCGGTGTTGTCGTGTGGCTGTACGCGAAGCCTCGGCTGGCTGGTTTGAGTAGTGGCACGCGCCTGAGGAAGACGCTCTAGGTGTTGGGCTCAGCTACTCTCGCCCTGATTGCCGCACGCGCTTCGTGGCTAATCGGGCAGAATGCTGCTGCAGCGGCCATCTCGGCTGCGACGGATGCCCTGGTCGATGGGCACGACGGCCGAGCCCTCCGCGAGCTTGCTGGCGTTTCGGCGCACATCAACGTGTTCCAGCTTGGGGTCCTCATCGACGATGCTCTCAAGGAGCTTGGCGTGGCGACGGGTGACATGACAAAAGACCATGCCCAGCTTGTAGCGGCTTACTATTACGCCAGCCAAGCCATCGAGGGAACCATGCCTGTACGGGAACTCGCGTCGTGGGCGCACCGGGTTGTCGGTCACGAAGGCCACCCCATCGCGCAGGAGTTGGTTGAGCTTGATGACGCATATGATGCGTACGACGGGTGGGGTGGGGAACCCGACGCCAGGCAGGTGGTTATGAGCTTCATGGATGCAGCCGGGCCGGAGATTCAGAAGTGGATGCGACCAGGAGCGGCGAACCAGTGAAACCTTCACATGTGCTTTGGACATGGCCAACGACATCCGGACCGGACGACGTTGTCCGTTGCATGGTCGACTATGCCTTCAGCATTCACACGCAGGGCGGCATTGTCCTCAGGGTCGAGAATAAGTTCATTTACAAGTCAGCTTCCGGCCTAAGTCACCGCCTTAATCCCGCCGGAGAACCTTCCCAGCTGGGGCCTGCGCTCTCGATCGCACGTTCCTCAGTCACGGCGGGGTTCGCTGACGACCGCGGAAGCCTACATGTCGACTTCGCCGACGGTAGCACCGTTGAGGTTTCGCCAGATGAACAGTACGAAGCCTGGACGCTCAATGGGCCAGAGGCGTTGCTCTTGATTTCTTGCCCCGGCGGCGGTCTCACAACTTGGGGTTTGGACACACAGTAACCCCATTGAAAGCATGTTCAAGCGTCAGGCAAGCTGCCGGCAGCAAGGCGGGTTCCGGCGTCGTGATTCAGCGTGCCAGGGTTATCAGCTGCAAGGACGAGGATATGGAGCCGGACATCGAGCAATTGCTAAATGGGCCCCGAGGCCGACGCCTCTGCCTTGAACTCGCGATGGAAATGGACCAGGACATCCGGATCGCCGTCTTCCACCTCGGATACAACCTCGATCCCGGTGCCGGTAGGTCACGAGTCTTGTTGACCATGAATCCCTCCGGAGAGGTGCCGCCTCCCCCGCCGGAGCCGACCGTGGATGAGCTCGCGGCACTGATCAGGTCCTTGGATTTTCGGAGCATCACGGACGAGCTGGTTCAACACGCCCTACAACGCGCCGTGGATACCGCCAGATACTGGCAGGAGCCCGACGGCGAAGACGTCCTCGCCGCCGCACCCGAGATAAAGAATGCCCTATGCCACGTCGCGGAGGGCGTTCTCGGGACCTCTGCGGCAGAATCGTGGACCCTTGAGGCTGAGGTGAGGCAGTGGAGCATCGATTGGCGTTCGGCGGGAGACCCTGCGCCACTCGCCGGAAATCCCCGTCAGAAGCTGGCAGAGTGGGCGCGCAATCAACGAAGCGGAGAGGTCCGTGCTGCATGGGAACGCCCTGCAGACATCAGGGCCAACGTGGGCGGCGAGTGGTGGTCGATACCCCACAACCTCATGCAGTCAACCGGGCAGATTCCCCAGGGGCTGAGTCTGGTGGAGGACTCGTTGGGGTGGGAGAACGCCACCGCCATCCCTGTCGCAGGAACAGGCAGGATCCTGGAAATCGAGTCGGCAGAGGTCTGGATCGAGCTGTGCAGGATGTTCCCACTCGAGGTGACTGCGTCTCGTAGGCACGACTGGTTCCGCACCACTGGCCGCCATGGCCGCTGGGTCATCCCCGACTGGGAACGGGCAAGCTCACGTTGGGACGCTGTGCACCTCCCCATCAACGGCTACCTGCACCTTGCTGGGCGGGCGCTCGACGTGGACCCTGTGGAAGGAACGGCAAGTGTCATCGCCGGATGGAACCCCGACACCACGTTCTGGCTCAACGACGTAGTCCGCGAATCCGGGGAGCCCCGTCAGCATTGGCACAGGCCGCATAACCAGGACGAGTGGCAGTTGGCCGCAGGAGGTTAGCTGACCCACCCACGCAACCAGCCGCCGTCGTGCACTAACAAGACACCGTCAGCCGCCCGCAATCTCCCGCAGCGTTTGCAAGTGCGCCGCCCACACGTCCCGCCCCGCAACAGTCAAACTCGTGGAAGTCCTCGGAAACTTCCCAGCGAAGCTCTTCTTGATCTTCACAAACTCGGCCTTCTCCAGGATGGCCAGTTGCTTACTGAGGACCGAGTCGCTGACCTGGATGGCGTCGCGCAGGTCCTTGAAGTCCAACGACTCCGCCTTTGCCAGCGCAGCCATGATGGAGAACCGGACCGGTGAGTGCACTACCTCGTTGAGCTGGTGGCGCGGGTGTTCCGCCGGCGTGCTCATGCGCGCAACTCACGGAAGGCGGCGGCGAGGCCAATGACGGCCAAGGCGATGGCTGCAGGGATGAAGAACCACAGGTTTCCGTCGCGGAAGAAGTAGGCACCAACCACCAGGGCTACAACGTACAGCGCGAAATACGCGAACAGGGACGTCAGGAAGCGCCTGGTGAATCCGGCTTTGGTGGACCGCTGGAACATGGGCCAGATGCACGCGGTGATGGCACCCCAGGCACCCACTGAGCAGGCCAACAAAGGGGCTCCATATCCAGTTACAAGCACGATGTGCATCCCCATCATGAGCAGTGACCCCATGATCGCGAGGCTGGTGAACGTGACGGCCGCTGGCCAGGCGGCCGCGTTGACTGACGCGGTGCCCAGTGAGTCGGCCCTCGCAAGAAGTTCGCGTGCCTCAGCTGGTGTCATGCTGCCGGTGGTCTCGTTCATGGTTTCCCCCAAAGTTGTGCGGATCAATAACCCAAACATAGGAAAGTACTTTCCATGTTGTCAAGTACTTTCCCATGACGAACTAGTTAGCGCCCGCCCCACCACTCCCGGTAAATTTGATTCCAAGAGTTTGACCCTCGGTGAGCAACACCACTCGCGCGCCTCACGAAAGCAGGATCATATGACCGTCTCTCCCCTCATCTGGGGCATCACCATCGTCGTCATTTTGGCGCTCTTGGCCTTCGACTACTTCTTCCATATCCGTAAGGCACACGTCCCCTCCCTCAAGGAAGCGGCCATCTGGTCCTCCATTTACGTGGGCCTGGCTGTGCTCTTCGGCGTCCTGGTGCTGATCTTCGGCGGCGGCCAAATGGGGTCCGAGTACTTCGCCGGCTACATCACGGAGAAGGCCCTCTCGGTCGACAACCTGTTCGTGTTCCTCATCATCATGGCGAGCTTCAGGGTGCCGCGTGAGGATCAGCAAAAAGTCCTGCTCTTCGGCATCGTGTTCTCGCTGATCGCCCGCACCGGCTTCATTTTCCTGGGCGCCGCGCTGATCAACTCGTTCGCGTGGGTCTTCTACATCTTCGGCCTCATCCTGCTGCTCACGGCAGGCAACCTGCTCAAGCCCGGCGACCACGGTGACGGCCAAGCCAACAACTTCATCATCCGGCTCGCCAAGAAGCTCTTCCACACCACGGATAAATACGACGGCGACAAGCTCTTCACTACCGTCAACGGCAAGCGTGCCCTGACTCCCATGCTCCTGGTCATGGTGGCCATTGGTGGCACGGACATCCTGTTCGCGCTTGACTCCATCCCGGCGATCTTCGGCCTCACGCAGAACGTCTTCATCGTCTTCACCGCGACGGCGTTCTCACTGATGGGACTGCGTCAGCTCTACTTCCTGATCGACGGCCTGCTGGACCGCCTCATCTACCTCTCCTACGGCCTGGCAGCCATCCTCGCGTTCATCGGCGTCAAGCTGATCCTCCACGCCCTGCACGAGAACAACCTGCCGTTCATCAACGACGGCGAACACGTCAACGTCATTGAGATCACCACCGGCCTCTCGCTGAGCGTGATCATCGGCGTCCTGATCGTCACCGTGGTGCTCTCCTTGATCAGCCCAGCGGGCAAGGCCCAGACGGCCATCAACAACGCCCGCCGCCACGCCGTGGACTACCTGGACCTCGACTACACCGCTGACGCCAACGAGCGCGAACGCATCTACCGTGCGCTAACCGCTGAGGAAGCGCAGATCGTCCAGATGCCGCTGAAGTACCGGAACAAGGCCAAGGACGTGGACAAGATCCGCGAGCAAGTGACCGAAGCCCACCGCCAGCACGAGGCGTTCCTCAACCGCTAAGGCCAGCCAAAGCTGAGAAGTCAGGCGCCCAGGAGCACGCTGATCTGATCCCGGATCCCGTCGCCAACCTGGGCGTCTGTCAGTTCTTTGGTGGCCGAGGACGTCATGCTGATGAACATGATCGCGGAGACGATCCGAGCCAGCTTCGCGGGGTCGCGGGCCAGCAGTTGCTCGTCGCGGCCCAGGACGTCGGCAATGGCCCCTTCGGTGCGCACGGTGAGTGACAACGCTTCTGCGTGGTGCGGCTCGGCGGGATCCCCGAAGACAATCTCCTTCAGGTAAGTCCGGCCGTTCTCGATCTGGACGCGGTTGCACTCGATGATGGGCCGGATGATGGCCATCACCGCATCAACCACCTCAGTTTCAGCGGCCGCCGCGTCTACTCCCTTGGTCAATGCTTGGGCGTACTTGACGTTGTGCACCAGCAGAAGCAGCTCCGCCTTGGTCTTCGCGTACAGGAACAAGGTTCCCGAACCGACGTCGGCCTTTTCAGCTACTTGCTGGGTGGTGACCTCATCCACTCCGTACTGGGTGAAAAGCTCACGGGCTGCCGCGGTGATGCGGTCAAGCTTCTCCTGCTTATTCCGCTCACGTCGGCCAAGGGTCTGGGGCGCAGGCTGCATGGAGCTACCGTATCAGCGGGCGCCACATCAGCGGCCCAGGAATTCGAGGGCCACAGGGACAAACTTGTCGTGGAACTGGAAGATGCCACCGTGACCGGAGTCAGGGTAGATCACCAGTTCGCTGCCGGGAATCCGGCGGTGCATGTCGCTTGAAAGCACTGAGGGCACCATGCGGTCGTTGTCACCGTTGGCGATCAGCGTCGGCTGGGTGATGACACCCAGATCGGCCGACGGCGACAGTCCCCACCGGCGGATGGCTTTCAGTTGCGTCTGGAATGCGCCGAGCTTGAAGGGTGCCTCCCGGTTGGTGGTGCGTTCCTTGAGTCGATTAATAAATGCCCGGGCGGCGGGCTTACCGGTTGCGTTCCTGTTGAAGAACAGGAACTCCTTGGGGTCCTGCCGGGTGAGGGTGCCCCGAAGAACGTCGTAGTAAGTGATCCCGATGATCTTCTGGATGCCTTCCCCACCCGCAGGGCCGGTGCCGGCGAGCACCATCTTGCGAACAAGCTCCGGGTGCTTGAGGACCAGCGCTTGGGCGATCATGCCGCCGAGGGAGAATCCGAAAAGATCCACCTGCGGATAACCGAGCGCCTGAATGAAGGCAGCGGCGTCGTCGGCCATGCTTTCAATGCTGTCCGGAACGCTCCCCGTGGATGCACCCACACCTCGGTTGCTGAAGGTGATGACGTGGTGCTTCGCGGCGATGGGATCGATGATGCGCGGATCCCAGTTGTCCATGGTCCCGGCGAGGTGGATCAGGAAGACCACCGGAACCCCGCCCTTGGGCCCCATCTCGCGGTACGCGTAGGTGACGCCGCCTGCCGTCACTGTCTTCGCTGGTACCTGAAAATACTGTTCACTGCTCATGATGTTTGTCCTGTCGGGGTGTTGGTTAGTGGTTAGAGATGGCTGACGACGGTCTTGCCGCGGACGCCGCCCTTTTCCAGGGAAGCAAGGACATCGGCCGTCTGTTCGAACGGCACCACGCGGCCCAGGACCGGCTTGATGTGGCCGGCATCAATGAGCGCAGCAATTTCCCTCAGCTGATTGCCGTCCGCTTGCATGAAGAGGAATTCGTAGCTGACACCGAGGCGGCGGGCCTTGCGGCGAATACCGGAGCTCAGCAGGGTCGTCACACCCAGCAATACGAGGTTTCCACCCAGCTGTCGGGCGAAGCCGGCATCCGGCGGCCCAGCGATGCCGATAGCCTTGCCGCCCTTCTTCAAGACCTTCAAGGACCGCTCCAGGTTCTCGCCGCCAAGGCTGTCCAGGACGAGGTCGTAGTCGTGAAGGATCTCCACGAAATCCTCGGTCCGGTAGTCAATCACCACGTCAGCGCCGAGCTCGCGAACAAAGTCCTTGTTCCCGGCGCTGACCGTGGTGGCTACCGTTGCGCCCAGGTACTTGGCCAGCTGAATGGCAATGGAGCCCACTCCCCCGGCGCCGGCATGGATGAAGACCTTCTGGCCGGGGCCAACGTTGCCGCGCTCCACCAGCGCCTGCCACGCCGTCAAAGCCACCAGAGGAAGTGAGCCAGCTTCTTCCATGCTGATGGTGGCCGGCTTGATGGCGAGGTCTTCCTCGGCGACAGCGATGCGCTCAGCAAACGTGCCGATGCTGTCCTTGCCGGGACGAGCGAAGACCTCATCACCGGGCGTGAAAGACCGCGCCTTCGGCCCCACCTTCAGGACCACACCGGCAACATCGTGGCCAAGAACCTGCGGCAGTTTGTACGGGAGGATCTGCTTGAACTCCCCTTGCCGGATCTTCTCGTCCAGCTGGTTCAGGCCGGCCGCGTGAACCTCGACCAGCACATCGTGATCGCCGAGCACCGGCTCCGGGACGTCGATCTGCTGCAGGGGTTCCTTGTACTGCTTGAGGACGAAGGCTTTCATGCGGGTTCTCCAATGACTTATTTACTGACTTAACTCAATTATGAGCGCACTCAGTTATTTAGTCAATGTTTAGTCCCACAGGCCCCGCGGCCGAAGTCAGTTCTCGGCGGCAGCTTTCCCGACGCTCACCGGCGCCGGTCCCCTGCAGATGATTTACCCGCCCCTTCCATTCGGCCGCTTGCCGCCTGCGCGGACCGCCGGTAGCCGCTCGGGCTGACGCCGTATTCACGCGAGAACGCAGCACTGAACGTAAAGGCATTGCTGTAGCCAACCTCCTCCGCGATGACTGCAGTAGTCGCGTTGCTGGAGGCCAACCTGTCGGCAGCCAGCGCCAGTCGCCAGGCGCTAAGGTACGCCATGGGCGACTGCCCGACGGCGGCACGGAACCGGGCGGCCAAGGTGGCCCTGGAGACGTGGCACCTAAGCGCCAACCCGGCCACGGTCCACGGAGCCGCCGGCGCCTGGTGCAGGAGTTCGAGGGCCTGGGCAACCAAAGGTTCGCGGGTCGCATTTGCCCACGTTCCCTGAGGTGCGTCTCCCCGGTCCACGGAGGCACGCACAAGGTTCAGCAGGAGAAGATCCAGGACCCTGTCCAGCGCACTATCCTGTCCGGGTCGTCGATGGGTGAGTTCCCGTTCCAGCATTCCCAGCAGGCCGCCGTCGAGGTCTTCCTCCCCGAAGACCGCCAGCCGGGGCAGCACAGACGTGACCAACTGGCCCACAGCCGCCGGCGACTGGTACGTGCCGATGAGCAGGACTGTTTGGCCGACGGCACTGTTGCCCCACGTCAGCACACCCCGGGAAAACGTGAGCTCCAACTTTTCGCCACTGGGGGTGCGGCAGGACTGGTCTGCATCGATGACCACGGTGGCGCCCCTGCCGGGAGCATCACCCACGATATACGACTCCGGCCCACGGACGGTCGCCGCCTGACCCTGCCGGAGGAGTTGAGGTTCAGCGCCGTCGGCAGTGAGCCAAGCTTCACCGCTCACCATGACGATCACTGTCAGGGCGGCCTGGTCCTGAACGTCAATGGCGAAGGGCGGATCCATCACCACGCGGAGGGCAAATGCCGCCTGCGCCCGAGGACCGGTGAGGAATTGCGAGAGTGGGTCCATGCGGCCAGCTTAGACGCCAGCGTATGAAAAGTGGACCCTTGACTATTCATCGTCCACGCCGGCGAAGGCATTCTTGAGGCATGACAACTTTGAGCACCTGGCTTCCCGTAGCGGCCGGAACTGGTTCGGCCTTGGTGGGCGGCTTCTACTTCGCCTTCTCCGCACTCGTGATGCCCGCCCTTCGCCACCGGCCCGCGAGTGAAGCGGCCAGCACCATGAACTCCATCAACCAGAAGGCGGTAACCCCGCCGTTCATGATCTTGTTCTTCGGCTCGGCTGCCGCCTCCGCCGGCGTGGTGATTGCCGCCGTCGTCGATCCCGGGAGCCAGCCGCCGCTCCGGGTGGCCGGCGCCGCGGCTTGCCTGGCTGGATTCCTCTCCACCATGGCGATCAATGTGCCGCTCAACAACCGCTTGGCCCAAGGTTCCAGCCAGGATTGGGACCAGTTCCTGCGGGGCTGGGTTCCGGCCAACCACCTGCGCGCAGCCCTGTCGATCGCAGGCGCGGTGGCGTTGCTGATCCCGTTGAATCCCTAAACCCCGGGCTTCCGCCACATGACAGCCAGCACCAGCACCACAGCACTGAGTCCCAGCATCACCAGGACCATGATTCCCCAGTTGGCCTGGTTCACGCCCGGGCCGTAGAGGACACCGATCAATACGGTGGCCGTGATGGCTCCGAGGTAGCGGCACGTCTGGAAGATTCCGGCAGCCACTCCCCTCTCCTCGGGACGGGCGGACACGTACAGGCCCTGATTGGAGGCAGTGCTCACCACGCCATAGGGCACACCCATCAGCGCCGTCAGCACGAACACCAGCGGAGCCCACAGCGTCATCGTCAGGAATCCCAGCGTCCCGGCCGCAACGGTCAGAATCAGGACGCCGGTAATCAGCACAGGGCGCACGCCAAACCGCTCAATGAACCTCACCGTCAATGGCGTCACCACCACCGACAACGCCGCAAGGGGCAGCATCAGCAGGCCCACCACACCGGCGTCGTACTGTCCTGCCTCCTGCAGCAGCTGCGGCAGGCCGAAGAACGCGAAGTAATAGACCCCGCTGAAAACGATAAACAGCAGGTAGACCAGCAGCAGCGGACGGTTCCGGCCCAGCAATCGAAGGTCCAGGAACGGCGGCTGGAAGCGCAACTCGCGCCAGGCGAAGAGCGCGCCGATCACGGTTGCGGCGCCCAGCAGGTACCAGCGGTAGCCGGGCATCACATTGAGAAGCGCCATCATGGCGAGCATCAGCGAGGTGACGAAGGCGAGGATGCCGGGGATATCGGAATCGCGGATCAACCGGCCAAGCTTGCCGGTCTCGCGCCCGGAATCCACCGGCGCCACTTTGTAGACCACGATCATGGCCAGCAATGCGATGGGCACGTTGATCGCGAACAACGCCTGCCACCCCACCAGGCTCACCAACAGCCCACCCACTACAGGTCCAACGGCAGCGGCCGAGGTGTTCGCCATCTGGATCCGGCCCAGCGGCCGCGTGGACGGCAGGTTAGCCAGCCGGCTCAGCTCGGTAACCATGACGACGGCGGACGGGTACGCCGTCGCTGTCCCCACGGCCATGAGCGCGCGGGCCACGCAGACCAGCGCGAAGTTGGGGAGGAACGGTGCGATGGCGCAGGTGACCGCGACCAACGCCATGCCGAACATGAACAAGCGGCGCGGACCGAAGCGGTCCGCGAGCCGGCCCATGAGCGGCTGACCTGCGGCGGACGCGAGGTAGAACGAGGTGATGACCCAAGTGACCGTGGCGACGTCGAGCTCGAAGTGCTCCCTCAAGACCACCAGCGCGACGGCGATCATGGACGAGTTCAGCGGATTCAGCGCCGTGCCGAGGCTCAGCGCAGCGATCGCGAGGCCGGGGCGGGGTTTGTTGACGGTCACCCGCCTAAGTCTGCTCCACGGTTGCCTCGGGTTACGAAACGGGGCCACAGGGCGGACTTACCCCAGGGATGAGAGGCGAGCGCAAACAGTTAACCTCCCCGCCATTTCAAGTACGGCAGTCTCGTAATTCCGATTCAGATACTGCTGGTTTCGTAATTCCGTCACCCCCAACACATGACGGAAGGCACCACCATGCACGCTCGTGCAGGCATCATCGCAACTTCGTTCATCGGCCTCCTGGCCATCGGCGCACTCGCTGGCTGTTCCGGCGACGCCAACGCTGCAGGCGCCGACAACAAAAGCAGCACCGAGCTCGTCTTCGCCACTCCCCCAGGGACCGACGATCCCGACGAGCAGGCCATCATGGCCGACCTCGCCACCATGGTGGGCGACGCCTCGGGCCGCACCGTGACCAACCTCCAGCCGGCCGACTACTTGGGCGTCGTCGAAGCCGTCCGCAACGGATCCGTGGACATCGCGGTCCTCAGCCAGTTCTCCGCGGCCCTCGCCTACAAGACCGACAGCGTGGACCCGCTGCTGGTATGGCCCGCCAGCACCGAACCGGCCAGCTTCTGCCTGGCCAGGAAGAACAGCGGCATCCAGTCCGCGGCAGACGTGAAGGGCAAGCAGGTTGCCTTCATCGACCCCGGCTCCACCACTGGCTACTTCATGCCCAAGTCACTCCTGGCCAAGGCGGGCCTCACGGACGGCACCGACTACAAGAGCACCTTCGCCGGCTCCCACGACTCCGCCATCCTGGCCCTCGCCAACGGCAACGTAGACGTCGCCTGCACCGCCCGCCAGCTGTACCCCACGTTCGTGCAGAAGGGTGTCATCAAGGAAGACGAGATCGGCATCATCGCCAAGTCGGACCCCATCCCCGTCGGCATCTCCATCGTGGTCCGCAAAGGCCTGGATAACGAAGCCCGCGAAGCCCTTAAAGCCAAGCTCCCCGTCCTCATGACCGGCAACGAGAAGGTGTCCAAGACCTTCGGTATCACCGGTGAGCCCACGGCCGACCCGGAATTCAGCACGTACGCACCGCTGGTGGACGTAGCCGAGTCCATCGGCGTAGACCTCCAGGACCTCCGATGAGCCTCTTGTCACCAACGGAAAGCACGACGGCGGCGCTCACCCCTGCCGGGACGCCCACCGTCCGCGCGCGTCGCTTGCGGGTCCAGTACGGGGAGCAAGTTGCCCTGGCCGGGATCGACCTGGACGTCTACCCCGGCGAAGTCGTGGCGCTGCTGGGCCACTCCGGCTCGGGCAAGTCCACGCTCATGAAGACCCTCACCGGGATCGCTCCCTTCACTGCTGACGCACTGGAAGTCGCCGGCCGCTCAGTAGCCCAACAGAACCCGACCGGCCTGCGGGAGCTGCGATCCGACGTCGGATATGTCTTCCAGCACTTCAATCTGGTGCCGCGGCTGACCGCCCTCACCAACGTGCTGACCGGCGGGCTCCACTCGGCCGGGCCGTTGAACATGCTGGGCACTTTCAGCAGGGCGCAGCGGACCATGGCGCTGGAACTGCTGGACCGCGTCGGCCTGGCGCATAAGGCCAAGCAGCCGTGCCGGAGCCTGAGCGGCGGTGAGCAACAGCGCGTCGCGATTGCCCGCGCCTTGATGCAGCAACCACGCCTGATCCTGGCCGATGAACCCGTCGCTTCGCTGGACCCGCGGCTGGCCGGCAACATCCTTGGGCTGCTCCGCGACATCGCCCGGGAAGAACAGATCCCCGTGATCGTCAGCCTGCACGTCGTGGGTCTTGCCCGCCGCTATGCCGACCGCGTCCTGGGGCTGCACTCCGGGGAACTCGTCTTCGCCGGCCCCGCCACCACCATCACCGAAAAGGAGGTGCACCAGATTTATGGAACAGACACTGAGCTCCTCGAAAACTGAAGCCCCCGCAGACAAAACCATCAACACCAGCCTCCCGGAAGCCGACCGTCTCCGGCTGTCCCGCCCCTTCGGCCTGCCCACGCCACGCGGCGCCGCGCTCTGGGTGATCGTCGCCGTCGTGCTGGTCTGGGCAGGAATGGGCGCCGGGTTCAATCCCGACAAACTGCTCAGCGGCATCCCCAACATGGGCAACTTCCTGGGCCGCCTCTTCCCGCCGACGTTCGACAAGTTCGGCATCATCGTCAAGCTGCTCGTCGAGACCTTGCAGATGGCTTTGGTGGGCACCGTCCTCGGCGCCTTGGCGTCGCTGCTGTTGAGCTTCGGCGCGGCCAGCAACATCGCCCCGCGTTGGGTCTACACCTCCTGCCGGGCTGTGCTGAACGTCCTGCGATCCGTCCCGGAGCTCATTTTCGCGCTGATGTTCGTCTCGGCTGTTGGATTGGGCCCGTTCGCCGGCATCCTCGCGATCGTGCTGGGCTCAGTGGGTTCGATCGGCAAGGTCTACGCCGAAGCCATGGAATCCGTGCAACCCGGGCCCGTGGAAGCCCTGACCGCCGTGGGCGCCAACAAGCGCCAGATCATCAGCTACGCCGTCCTTCCCCAGGCCGCGCCGCTGCTGGTCAGCTATACGCTGCTCCTTTTCGAAGGCAACGTCCGCGGCGCCACGATCCTCGGATTGGTGGGCGCCGGCGGCATCGGCTTGGAGCTTACTACCGCAATGCGCATGTACGATTACGGACACCTCTGCGCCATCATCATCAGCATCGTCGTGCTGGTCACCATCATCGACCGGGTCAGCGCCTTCATCCGCGCCAAGCTCAGCTAGGACACTCTTGTGGAAACTTTGGATCTCTCTCCCGTCAACCTGCGCGACCTTGGCGGCCTGCCCGTTTCCGGCGGCACCACCCGTCCCGGCGTGCTGCTGCGCAGCGATGATGTCTCCGTGATGCCGGCGGCTTTCGCCCAGCAAATGATCGACGACGGCGTCACGTCGGTGATCGATCTTCGCTCACCGGAGGAGGCACTCTTTACCGGCCGGGGCCCGTTGACGGTACCGGGTGTGAGCTACCACCACCTCGCCTTGACGGCGTCGGTTTCATCGCCGGAGGACATCAGCCACGAGATGATGACCGCTGCCACAACTCCTGCACATGTTGGCGCCTGGTACGCCAACCTGCTCGAGACCCAGGCCCGGCAGCTCGCCCTCGGCGTGACGCTGGTAGCCATGGCCGACGGCGCGACCGTCTTCCACTGCGCGGCCGGCAAGGATCGTACGGGAGTGTTCGCCGCCGTCGTGCTGTCAGCCTTGGGCGCTACTCCGGAAACCATCTCCGCCGACTACGCCGTGACGGCCACCCGCCTGCCGCAGCTGTTCCCCCGGCTGCGGGCGATCATGGGTGGTCTCATGCCTGACCGGGTTCTTGACGAGGAAGCCATCAAGGGCATGGGAGCCATGATGGGCGCCCATGTGGAGTCCATGGAGGCGATGCAGTCGCTGCTGACCGAGCGGCACGGAAGTGTGCTGGAGCCTGTGCAGCGTGCTGGGTTGTCGGACGCCACCATTGCGCAGCTGCGGGAACGTTTGGTGATTGCCGATGCCTGACACCGTTGCCGTCGCGGATCGCCGGCCGGGCAGGCCGCGCGACACCGCCCTGGAGTCCACTGTCCTGTCCTCCACAGTGGAGCTGCTGCTCGAACGGGACACCCGGGAAGTGACCATCTCGGCCATCACGGAGCGTTCAGGCGTGAGCCGGGCCGCCCTGTACCGGCGATGGAGCAGCCGCGAAGAACTGATCGCTGCGGCCTTGGACAGCGTCCGGTCCAGCATCGGCTTCCGTCGAAAGGACACCACGTTGGAGACGATCCTCGCCTCGTATGAAGAAGCAGCGATCGACGTCGACGGGCGCGTGGGCGCGCTGGTGAAGAAGCGGGTGGCCATGGGCTTGGAAAACGATGAACTCCGGGCGCTGTCCTGGAACCGGCATGTGTCGCGCCGGCGTGAACCCATCGCTGCGGAGATCCGCCACGGCATCACGTCCGGCGAGCTCTCGCCGGACGTGGATGTGGAGGCGATGATCGATCTCATCAACGGGCTGTACTACTACCAGTTCGTGGTGCGGCCCGCGGGTTCCGACGCCGCCTCCACCGCCGAAACCCGGGAGCGCGTGCGCAACGCCGTGAAGCTGGTGTGGGACGGGGCGTTGCGGCGGTAGAGCCCTACTCCTCGAAGTGCGTGGTGATCTTCCCTGACGAGACGGCCGCGATGATCGACTTCGCCAGGTGCCGCAGCTTGATGTTGCGGTTGCTGGAGGCGGTACGAAGGATGGTGAAGGCCTCGTCCTGGCTGCAGTGGTTTTGCGCCATGATCGCCCCAACGGCGAGGTCGATTACGGTCCGGGACTCCATGGCCGCTGCGAGGTCATTCCGGGCATCGCTCAGCTGGGCAATCTTCAACGCGAGTCGCAGCGACTTGGAAGCGTGCTGGGCGAACACTTCGGCACGTTCCAGGTCCGACTCGCTGAACGCGTTGCTGTGTTCCGAGTAGAGATTCAGGGCCGCCCGCGTATCGCCCTCCACCAGGAGGGGGACGCTGAGGATGGAGCGCAGTCCTTGGTGTGATGCAGCTTCGACATATTCCGGCCAGCGGTGTTCACGCAGCAGGTCCGGCACCAGGACAGCGGTCAGCTTATCCATGGCCGTAAGGCAGGGGCCCTCGAAGTCGTTTTGGAGTTGGTCCATCACGAGGGCGCGGTCGTCACTGCTGGCCGCGGTGGCCGACTTCTTACGGCGTAAAACGGTGATCCCGCAGAAGACGGTGGAGCCAGGGTGCGAGAGACTCTGGGCCGAGAAAGCCGCAAGATCGGCGAGAAAAGCTTCGACATCTTCGCTGCCCAGGACTAGATCCAAAAAGTATCCATTCTGGAGAGCTTCCTGCTCAGGGCGGGGGTTGACCATGCACGTTCCTACTGACTGAAATGCGTCCCCAGCAGACAGCAAAGGAGCGAAAAGGGCCGCCCTCTGCAAAACGGTCTGGCAATACCTTATCGTCCAACGATCAACGGTACAAAGTGCGGCTCGAAAGGTCTTGACCTGCGGTTACGCAACCCGGGAGTAGCTCTTTTGTCAACCCCGGCAAGGCTTTCGGATCACCAAAGAAGTAAGTAGGCTTACTATGCAAACCCGGCCTGGCAACCAAGGCCTTTCATGCAAAGGAGTCAACTGATGGGCGTAGAAGACAGCATCCGCAAGACCGCCGAGAACGCCATGGAAGATCTGGCCGGCACCTCCGATCCCGTAGCCAACGGCCGCGTCCCCGAGCCCGGCGACAAGGACGACGACATCCAGGTCCACTCGTCCATCAGCGAAGGATCCAACGCCATGGACTCGGACGTGCCGGGCGAGAACGCCGGAGCCGGTCGCCATCGCGCGGACGGAGCGCCCGACGGCGGACGGGACTTCGGGGATCAGCGGGACGACGCCGGGGCTCGGCGGGAGGACGGAAACGCTCGGCGGGAGGACGGAGACATCCCGAAAGCCGAGGGCGACGTCTCCGGCCCGGCAGGACTGCCGGAAAATGATCCCGACGACCTCCGCGCGGATCCCTCCGAAGGCGGCGCGGATCCGTCGACGAGCATGGGCCGGAGCTAAGCAGCCGGCGCCGCCGTCGAGCCCCTCACCACCAGTTCCGTTCCCAACTCGATCCGCTGCGGCAACTCCTCGTCACCTTCAAGGTGGCGAAGCAGCGCACGCATGGCGGTTTCAGCCATCTGGACCACAGGCTGGCGGATGGTGGTGAGGCCGGGCTCGATCCATTCCGCGGCGGGGATGTCGTCGAAACCGATAATGGAGAGGTCCTCTGGAATCCGGAGGCCGGCCGATCGCGCGGCACGGTAGGCGCCGAGAGCCTGGGCGTCGTTGCCGGTGAAAATCGCGGTGGGCTTCTCTGCCAGGGAAAGCAACGCTTCGGTCCCCCGGGCGCCGGATTCGGTGGAGAAGTCGCCGGGAACCATCAAGGACGGATCAACGTCCACGCCGCCCCGACGCAGCGCCGCCAGGTACCCGTCTTCGCGGGCGCTGCTGCACTGCAGATCCTCACGTCCGCCGATCATGCCGATCCTCGTGTGGCCAAGCTTCAGCAAGTGTTCGGTGGCCGAGAAAGCTCCGTCCCAGTTGGCCGCACCCACGGTCATGAGATCCGGTCCCGGCTGCCCCACGGGATCGATCAGGATCACTGGAATGCCGAGCGACTTGATGCGCTGGATCTGCTTCGAGTCCAGTTCGTACACGGCGAGCAGTACGCCGTCGGACTTTCGCTCCGCAAGGTTTGCCAGCCACGGGCGGATCCTGGACCCGTCCAGCGACAGGCTGCTGACTACGGTTCCGTACCCGGCTTCCTGGGCCACGCGCTCCACGCCTTCGATGATCTCGCACGCCCATTCGGAGCCCATGCCCGGGAACACGAGGTCGATGAGTCCGGCCTTCTTGCTGCGCTTGGCGGGGCGCCGGGCGTAGTCGCGTTTGGCGATGATTTCTTCAACCCTTGCGCGGGTGGCTGCCGCGACGTGGGCATGGCCGTTGAGGACCTTGGAAACCGTGGGCACGGACACGCCGGCCTCCCGGGCGATCTCGCTGATCGTCGCCCGTCCCGAGTCCTGCTTGGTTACCATGGTCCCCACCTTCCCGGCCGGGAATCACGCCCCGGCGATGACAGTTTCGGAAAGTTCCCACGCTTGGATCCGGCCGCACATGCCATAGATCCTGCGGGTTTTCCGTTCGCCCATCGTAGTCCTCGCATCCTGCATGTAGAAACTTTCCATGGACTCGAGAGACAGTAATTGCTGCCCGGTCAGGCTGGCCTGCCGCTCTGCGCCGTCGGTGAGGTACCCACGCCACGTCTCCGTTTTCCCGTTGACCAATCGCGCGGCGGCAGCGTGAAAGTCGGCGAGCGCGGAGGGCCCGGATTTTTGGACATCCGCTTTCAGCTCCAGATAGCCCTCCAAAGCCAGGTCACGACGACGGCGCGCGGCCGCTTCCGCAGCCGGGTCACCGCCGTCGGCGTTCTTTGACGGCAGGGCGGCGGCGCGTGCGTAAGTACCGTGGTCCACCAGATGCTCGGGCGGGAAGGTCATCACGGCGTCGCCATTCTCGGGCAGCCCGGCGTTCTGCATCACCACCAGCACCCTGAGGTCGCCGGAGTCGTTGATGGCGCGATGCACCGTGCCCGGCGTAAACCAGACCACTGTCCCAGGCGTCAGTTCAGTAGAGGTGAAGCCTCGGGAATCCAGCGTCTCCAGCCGCCCGACGCCTTGCTGCACCACGTACGCCTCAGTAGACGCAGTGTGCAGATGCGGCGATCCCCCAGCCGCGCCATCCAGTCCGGGCCAATCGTAAATACTGACCTCGGAAACCGCAGTGGCCCCCGGGAACGATGTGCACATCTCAGGCCCAGGCATCCAGTGCACCTTTGGCAGCGTCGGCGAGCGCAGCGGCCTTTTGCTCTTCCAGCGCACCGTCAGCAATCACGACGGCGTAGCGGTACGTCAGCGGCTGGCCCTCCTTGAGCGGGACTACTTCGCTGAAGAACGGTGCCGAGCCGAGGCAGGCAAACATGGACGAGCGGGCGAACCACTGGTTGGACGCGCCAGGGTTGGCCTGGTCCTCGACGAACAGGATGCTGGACTTCCGGCAGGTGACATCGTGCTGGCCGGTAAAAGCGATCCACGGTGAGCGGGTGCCCATGAATTCGTCGGCACCGGTCCCCTTGTCGGATCGGAACTGGCCGCCGGTGAAGGACCTGGGTCCGCGCCAGAACAAGCCACCATACCCTGCGTTGTCGCGGCCCTCGGTGGTGGGGCTGCCGATGCCGATCTCCGCGCCGGAGACATTGTCCATGGTGGTTTCGAAGAGGAGGGCCCAGGCGTTTCCGGTGGGGAGCAGTTGGATGGCGAAACGGCGTTGTTCTCTGATGAGGGGTGCGCCGGCTTGCCCCTGTTGGGACGGCTGGGATTCAGCTGGCTGGGCAGTCCAGAGGAGCGTTTCGGTTGCGGTGATCCCCGCGCCGGCGCCCTCAATGCCGACGACTTCAATGCTGGTGAAGGCCTCGTGGTTCATGGCTCCGTTGTTGTCCAGGTTCGAATAGCCGGTCTCGCGGGTGTAGGTGGCACCGCCCCAGAAATTGTGCTCGCCGACATTCGGCAGCGCCCACGACAGACCCTTGTGCCACACGTGATCCCATGGCCTGGCAATGGTGACGTCATCCCCCTCCAACGTGGTGAGGGGGTGGAAGAAGGGGCGGGGGCTTTCGTACTGGTCATCCGTGGGGCGGTAGGTGTAAGTGGCGATGTCCTGGTCACCGACCGTGAAAGTCAGGGAACTGCCGTCGTCTGTGTAGCTGACGGTGTCGGTCTGGGCTGGAGTGGTCTGGGCTGTGGTGGTCTGTGCTGTGGTGGTCATGAGGGATCTCCGGTTCGGGTGTGGGTTTCAGGCGCGGGCTGTGGAGGCGAGGACGCGGGTGCCGCGGCCTTCACCGTCCATGCCCTCGTAGAAGGCGTGGCCGGGAACGATTTCGCCACGTCGCACGGGTTGGCCGGTGAAGGCCGAGGCGTAAACAGCGGCAGCGAACTCCAGGGTTTGCCGCGCAGAGTCCGCGTCGGCTGGGAGCGGCAAACCGGCGTCGAGCGCGTCATACATCGCGAGGAACTGGGCGGAGTGTCCGCTGCCCCGCTCCAACGGCTTTGCGCTCCATGCAGCGGAAACGGCATCTTCGTGTCCGGGCGCCGCGGTGATGGTCCAGTCCTTGGTGCCGTAGCCGTAGAGGTGGCTGAGTTCGATGGTGGCGAATTCGCAGTCGACGCGGATGTCCGAGGTTTCCCGCGGCGAGAGCAGCGAGTTGATGACGGTGGCGGCGGCGCCGTTCTCGAAGCGGACCAAGGCAGCGGAGAAGTCTTCGGTAGACGTGGCGCGGGCTTGCCGTGATGCGATGGCGGTGACCTCTTCCCACGGGCCCAGCAGGTGGAGGAGAAGATCGAACTGGTGGATGCCGTGGCCCATGGTGGGTCCGCCGCCCTCGGCCTTCCAGGTGCCGCGCCACGGCAGGTCGAAGTACTCGTCGGGCCGGTACCAGAGGGTGTCGCAGCGGGCTACGAGCGGACGGCCAAAGTCGCTGCCGCCGATCAGCGCGCGGGCCGCGGCCGAGGCATCACCGAAGCGGTGTTGGAAGACGCAGGAGAATTGGGCCCCGCCCTTTGCTTGTGCGTCGTTGAGACGATCGAAGTCGGCAAGGCTGAGTGCCGGCGGCTTCTCGGAGAGGACATGGACGCCGGCTTCGAGGCACTCAATAGCTTGGTCGATGTGCATCATGGGCGGCGTGCAGAGGTGCACGATGTCCGGTTTCGACTCTGCCAGGAGCTCGGTGAGGTTCTGGTATCGGCCCGCGATGCCGTGTTCATCAGCGAAAGCCTGCAGGCGGGCCTCGTCCACATCGCACGCTGCCACCAGCTCCGCCCGCTTGTCGGTGCGGGCCAGGTTGGATGCGTGGACTGCCGCGATGCCGCCGGTGCCGACAAGGGCCACTCTGTACGTCTGCATGTGAGTCACTCCGTTGGGATTCATTTCCGAAAGTTTCTTATTAGCTTGCGGGGTGAGTGTCGCCTTTGTTCCCACTCATCCCGCATCAGTGCTCAACGCTATGAAGCCTTCACACATCAAGTCAAGGGTTTTGGACTATGGAAACTAAATACATATTTCTGATAGTTTCTAAAAATCATCGGAAGAATCCAAGGAGAAGCCTGTGAGCACCGGCGCCGCCGATCAGCAATCACTTGCCCGCGTTCCGGCGTCGGACGTCGTAGAGCACCTCATCCGCGACATGACCCTGGAGGAGAAGCTCGCGCAGTTGGTGGGAGTGTGGGTCAACGCCTCCACCGACGGCGATTCCGTGGCTCCGCTGCAAAACCAGATGGCGGGAGACGCTCGTCCCTGGGATCAGATCATCGCCGACGGGCTGGGTCAGATCACGCGCATGTACGGCACCGTTCCCGTTGAACCGGCCGACGGCGCGCGCCGCCTCGCTGCCGCGCAGGAGCAGATCATGGCCGCCTCCCGCTTCGGCATCCCCGCGCAGGTTCATGAAGAATGCTTGGCCGGCCTGGCCGCGTGGAAGGCCACGGCCTTTCCCGTTCCGCTGGCCTGGGGCGCCACGTTCAACCCGTCCCTGGTGCAGGAAATGGCAGTCCGGATCGGCGCGAGCATGCGCTCTCTGGGCGTCCACCAGGGCCTGGCTCCCGTGTTGGACGTGGTGCGGGACCTGCGTTGGGGCCGCGTGGAAGAGACCATCGGCGAAGACCCGTATTTGGTGGGCACGGTAGCAACCGCCTACGTCCAAGGCCTGGAATCCGCCGGCATCGTCGCCACCCTCAAACACTTCGTGGGCTACTCAGCCTCCCAAGCCGGCCGCAACCACGCGCCCGTCTCCATGGGCCCCCGAGAACTCGCCGACGTCATGCTGCCGCCGTTTGAAATGGCGATCCGCCACGGCGGCCCCCGTTCGGTGATGCACGCCTATACCGACGTCGACGGCGTACCGGCCGCCGCGAACCGCGCCCTTCTGACCGGGCTGCTTCGTGAGGAATGGGGTTTCACAGGGACCGTGGTGGCTGACTACTTCGGCGTCGCGTTCCTGGACGTCACGCATGGCGTGGCCGCAGATTCCGGTGACGCCGCCGTGCTGGCCCTGAGTGCCGGCGTCGACGTTGAACTGCCTACCGTGAACTGCTTCGGCGAGCCGCTGCTGCGTCGCATCCGCGAGGGCGCGTTGGACGAATCCGTGGTGGACGACGCCCTGCGCCGCGTCCTGACGCAGAAGGCGGAGGTTGGCTTGTTGTCGCCGGACTTCTCCCCTGTCCCGGCTGCGTTGTCTGATCCTGCGGGACCGGGCGTGATCGACCTCGATCCCGCTCCGAACCGTTCGCTGGCGCGGCAGCTGGCCGCTCAATCCCTGGTGCTGCTGAGCAACCGGGAGTTCGACCGCGCTCCGGCGCTCCCGCTCGGTCACGTCGGTTCGCTGGGTGTGGTGGGCCCCTTGGCCGATGACCCCTTCGCGATGCTGGGCTGCTACTCCTTTGACGCACATGTTGGAGCCTCACACCCGGACGTGCCGATGGGCATTTCGGTTCCCTCCGTTGCCGGCGTTGCTTCTGGACGCTTCGGCTCTGTGGCCACGTCGATTACCGGGAACTGCGAGGCCGCCACCGAGGAGCAGATCGCCGCAGCCTGCCAGGCGGCATCCTCCGTGGACACGTGCGTGGTGGTGGTGGGCGACAACGCCGGATTGTTCGGCCGGGGCACTTCGGGCGAAGGAAACGACGCCGCGGACCTCCGCCTTCCTGGCGACCAGCACCTCATGCTGGACCGCATTCTTACCGAGTGCGCTGCTTTCGGGACTCGTTCCGTGGTGGTTGTGTTGAGCGGCCGCCCGTACGCCTTGGGCGATTTTGCTGGCCGTGCCGACGCGATCGTCCAAGGATTCTTCCCGGGCGAAGAAGGAGCCGAGGCGCTCTGGGACGTGCTCACCGGCATCGTCAATCCGTCCGGAAAGCTGCCCGTCTCAGTGCCACGTTTCCCCGGTGGCCAGCCCGGCACCTACCTGCATTCCAAGCTCGCCGGCCCCAGCGGAGTCAGCGCACTGGACCCCTCGCCGCTGTTCGGTTTCGGGCATGGCCTGTCCTACACAACGTTCGAGTTGTCTGGGCACCGATGCAGCGCGCCCACCATGTCGACGTCGGATTCGGTCACCGTCTGCTGCACCGTCACGAACACTGGTTCCCGTGGCGGCGCCGAAGTTGTTCAGTTGTACCTGGAGGATCCGGTGGGCGAAGTGGTACGTCCCGTGCGCGAGCTGATCGGCTACGCCCGCGTCGAGCTGGAAGCCGGCGCGTCCGCCGTCGTGGATTTTGTGGTTCACGCCGACCGGACCTCGTTCACCGGGCTGGACCTTCAGCGCGTGGTGACGCCGGGTTTGGTGAAGCTGCACGTCTCGACGTCCAGTACCGCTGATGCCCACACGCATGAGGTGATCCTGCACGGGCCGCGCCGCGTGGTGGGGTTTGAGCGGGAGATGCTGACGCCGGTGGAGGTGCGTCCTTCGGCGTGACGGGGGACGTTGGTGTTCCGAAAGGCGCAACCCCACGACGGGTAGGATTCTGGGATGCTCCCCCACCCCACGCCACGGCTGCGCTTCCGCGAGATGACATTCGCTGATCTGGACGTGATGAGCTCGATGCTCGGTGACCCTGTGGTGATGACCTATTACCCCGCTCCCAAAACCCGCGACGAAGCGGCTGCCTGGATCGAGTGGAACCAGGCGAACTACGCCCGCCACGGGTACGGGTTGTGGATCGTGGAAACAAACGCCGGTGACTTCGTGGGCGACTGCGGGCTGACCTGGCAACAGGTCAACGGGCGGTCCGAACTTGAGGTCGGCTACCACGTTCGCCGTGAGCTTCAGGGACGCGGGTATGCCACCGAAGCGGCGTCGGCGTGCCTGAATTTCGCCCGGGACGTGGTGGGTGTCGGTCTACTCGTGGCCATCATCCACCCGGACAATGCGGCTTCACGCCGGGTTGCTGAGCGGCTGGGGATGCGGCACCTTGAAGATGATGGGGGCGGATCCGGCGGCGAACACATGGTGCGGACCGTGATCGGCGTGGAGCTGGGCTAGGTGAGTGCCATCCGGCGTACCGTCACCACCCACATTGGATTCCGAAAGGCCGCAATGCACCCAATTTCGGTTGTACTACGCCCTATCCGGGTTCAAAGAAGGTCAGGAAGCCACGGCTCCACTTCAGGGAAGTACAGGACTTTGGCCACTACCAGGCGAGGTCGGCGGCGCCGAGCGAGACGAACCGTGGCGACGTCCGGTCGCCCGAATCAACCAGTTCCCTCAGCTCACGGGCCGCGACCTGTGGATCCTTGAAGGCGTCGGCCCGCCCCATCTCCGTGGCCAGCTTGCCCGGGTGAACTGCCCAGCACCGCACCGTGCCGGCGAGGTCTTGAGCGAGGGAAATGGTCAGCATGTTCTGCGCAGCCTTGGAGATTTTATAGGCGTAGCTCGTGGAGAGTTCCGAGTAGTCACCCCGCGCCTGCGCCGACAACGAGCCCAGCCGGGACGTGATGTTGATGATCACGGGATCGGACGCAGTCAACAGATGGGGCAAAACAGCCTGCACCAGGCGCAGGGGTCCAGCGACATTAACGTCGACGGCGTTGAGCACGCCTTCCGCCGCTATGTCGCCGAGTTTGGCGTGCTGAGCCCCCTGTGCAGCATTATTGATGAGGACGTCAACGGATCTTCCCCCAATGGCTGAGAGCAGCTCCTCGGATGGCTCGTGCCGGACATCGTGGGTGACTGGGGTGACCTGCTGCCGGTCGGCCCACGTGGTGGGTGCCCGGGTGGCCGCGACCACCGCCCAACCGGCGTCGGAGAATTCCTCCACCAACGACTTCCCCAGACCGCGGCTGGCACCTGTAATGACGGCGAGCCTTCTGCGTGGCGTCAAGCGAACCGCACGTCCGTGTCCGGGTCCGGGTCCTTGCGGGAATCCAACATGCTGATGATCTTGCTCTCGAGCGCGGCAACCGTCGCCTCCGGCAGGACGATCAGTCCGTCAAGTTCCTTGCGGGCACGCTTGTACGCGGTTTGGCGTTCGGCGGGGGTGGCTGCAGTGTCTTCCGCGATGCGCAGCAGCTTTCTTGCGGTCGCAAGTCGTTGGCGTTCGGGGCCACTGAAGTTGCCGTCCTTGATGCGCCGGGCCTCCCGCTCGGCGACATCGAAAGCGAGTTCGTAGCTGTGGACAGCTGCACGGTACTCAGCCAGCCGGGCCGGCGTCGAAATCTCCTCAGGAGTGGCGGGCCGTAAGCCGTCGGCCTCTTTCTTGGCGCGAAGGAACGCGACGGTGAGCGGCTCGCGCACGTCAGTCATGAGGGGGAAATCAATGAGGTTGCCGACGTCGAGCTCGTAGTCGAGCCATCGGTGATTCACCGAATCATGTGCGTCAATCAGCGAGACTACCTCGGCCTGGTTGGCTTCCTCGTGCACCGCCAACTGGTTCTTCAACTTCAGCAATTCCACCTTGCGGCGGTGCCGTTCCTCGCTGGCTTTCGACCACGACCTTGCCCAGCCACCAGCCATGCCGCCGATAGGGAAAATGAGCCACCAGTAACTGCCAAGGAAGTCGAAGAGGGGTTCCACTGCTCCATCCTCCCACCGGCTCGGACCGCGGCTCAACAGGACTGGCCAAGTTGGCTACTTTGTGATGGTCAGTGGCTTCGACGGCTCCGCGCAGGAGGCCCTCGAAAGCTCGACCTCACCCTGGTTCGCCCGGTTGTTCGTGCCCGTGTCATCGCACCAGTCGACGCCAAAGGGCTCGGCCTTCACAGCCATGAGACCCGGAGACGACCTCAATGGGACATCAACCATGACCGTGAACCCGCCTGCATCAGACATGGGAGCGGTGGTGTTGAGGACGTCTTCTCCGGAAGCGTCCGTCAAGACGACACGAACCTGCGCGTTGGCTCCATAGCGGGGATTGCATGTCGCCTCCGGCGCCGAAACCGTGACCACGTCACCCGGCCCGGCCGACGAAGGGGTCACTTGATAATCGGGAGGCATGCACGGCAGTGAACCCAAGGAAGGGCTACACCCGGCAGCCCCCATCGTGAGGAAAAGCGCCGACGCCAGAATCCATGACTCTGTGCTGCGGGACCTGGGCTGCGCTGGTTTGGCCATGCCTTCATTGTTGACGCTTCCGGCGATCAACGGACATGGTCGGCATCGAATGGCACCCGAATCGTTGCAGGGCTCCGCCAACGTTAGTGCACCAACCGCCCCAGGCGCGTGCCGTCGTCGTACCCTCCCGCTAGGCTTCCCCTATGGACCAGCGACTGCACTTCCTCACCTTCGCCACCAAGGATCTCGACGCCGCGCGCGCCTTCTATAAGGACGGGCTCGGCTGGGATCCGGCCATGGACGTTCCCGACGAGATCCTGTTCTTCCAGATCGCGCCAGGGCTGATGCTCGGCCTGTTCGACGCCGAGAAGTTCGACCAGGACCTCGGCGCCACGGCTCCGACGGCGGGAGTCAGCGGCGTGACACTCTCACACAACGTCGGCAGTCCCGAGGAAGTCACCAGCACCATCGATGCCTTGGCGGCGGCTGGCGCCACGGTTTTGAAGCCGGCGCAGGCAGGCGCGTTCGGCGGCATCTTCCACGGCCATGTCAAGGACCCGAACGGCATCGTCTGGGAGATCGCCCATAACCCCGGCTGGGGAATTAACGACGACGGCACGGTGGTTTTCGGATGAGCGCCCTCCCGCACACCTTCGCGGAGGACGTCATCAACCAGGACGCCCGGATCCAGTTCGATACGTTCCTGGACGAGCACCGCAAGGCCCTCAACGAATGCCTCGATGGACTCACTGAAGAACAAGCACGACGGCGGCTGGTCGCCTCGCGCACCACGCTCCTGGGCCTGGTGAAACACGCCGCCTTCGTCGAAAAGGTGTGGTTCGACGAAGCGATCTCGCGCAGGACCCGGGCCGAGATCGGCATCCCCGCCACCCCGGACGAGTCGTTCATCCTGGACGATGACGACACCGTTGCCAGCATCCAAGCCGCTCACCGGGAGGCATGCGAGGCATCCAGGCAGGCAGCCGCCCACTTGGGCCTCGACGACCTCGTACTCGGGAACCGCCGCGGCCCACTCCCCCTCCGCTGGGTGTACCTGCACATGCTCCGCGAACTCGCCCAGCACTGCGGGCACGCGGATATCTTGCGGGAGCAGATCACCCGATAGCCGGTCGCCCTAAAATGTCAGACCCCGCTGACATGATGTTTTTATGGAAGAAACAGGGCAGTGGACAGCACGCGGGGCGGAATCGTCCCCTGCTGTTGCTGCCCTGACCGCTTTCCGGTCACGGCGTTTCTTGAGCATGCCGGACTTGCTCAGGGCCGGGTTCAAGGACTCTACGACGCCCATCACCTGGACCGGCCACTTCCACGGCGCCGGGCTGCTCAACGGTAAGGTCAAGTCCGCCCGGGCTTCATCGCTCACGGGCCCCGCCCCGGCCTTGGCGGACATTCCGGCCCAAGGTACAGGACCAGCCTCTGAACCACAGCGGAAACCCCAGACCGGCCGCGGCCCCAAGTCTGCTCAGCCAGTCCAACGCCTCGACACTCAGCGCCCTGATCCCAAGGCAGCGCCCGAGCCGGACCTGACAGCTGGCGGGCCGGACCTGACAGCTGCCCGGCGGGACTTGGCGGCACTTCTTGACGACAGCGCGGCACTTCTGGACACTGCCCGCCTGTCCGCTGCCAACAAGACTTCTCTGCTGGGGTTTTATGAGGCTGCGGATTTTGCCGGCAAGGTCGAGGAGATCGCCCGGTCGGTGGAGTACCTGCAGGTTGTCGCGGCGCAGGCTGTGGAGCGGACCCAGACGGAAGCACTTCAGGCCGGGCCGGGGTCCTCGGCAGCAGCACCGGAATGGCGGACCGGCTGGACAGACCCCGTGCCGGAGCCAGGAAGCGACACCGCAACAACTTCCCAGAGTGCAGCATCCCTGAGCAGGACAGGAACCGCCACGCCAGTTCCGGGTACCGATGGTGAAGCAGGATCAGCACGTTGGGCTTCGGCCGCCAAGGCCAGCGTTCTGGATGACGGGTACCGGAACGCGGCGGAGTTCTTGCGGGCACGGTTGCGGATCGGCATCGGCGAAGCCAAACGCAGGCTCGCCCTCGCCCCCGACGTGCTCCCCCGGACAGGAATGGCCGGGCAGGAGATCCCGGCCCGCCGC